>CAMJMQ010000014.1 GCA_946407065.1 uncultured Clostridia bacterium
TATCTTGACATTTTCAGCATTCGATGATATACTAATTCTCGCACGAAAGAAAGTGGCATGCGCGCATGCTTTAGTCTCGTAGTGAGTGCTTCACTTTCTCGTCCAATCAAATATACATAGGGGTATAGCTCAGTTGGTAGAGCAGCGGTCTCCAAATGTCTAAGAGGAGACTGTTTTTTATTGCCCTTTATACCGTAAGGATGGCTTAAACAGTGATGTTTTGGTCATTGTTTTTTTGCTTTGTTTTCAGTATCAGCCATCTGAAATCCGCTCCAAAATCGCCTAAATTTTTGCTCATAGTATTGAAATAGCATCATCTTAGTAGTACCCTCTGAAAAGCCATGAAAAAGACCTCCAAATCCGCTCGATTTGGAGGCTGTGTTTTTTGCTCAAAATCCGCTTTATGACACTCTGAGATCACAGGTTGAAGGCGTCGGTCAACCCTTCCAGTTTCGTGTTGTCTTTCTTGACATAATACAGCTCTGTGATCTCGGTCGTGGTGTGACCGAGGAGATCGGCTACCTGTTTCACAGTCAGACTCTTGATCGTTCCATCGGGCTGTTTGATGCCGTTGATCAGCGTGGTGGCGAAGGTGTGTCGTAATGCGTGTAATCCTTTCAGTTCTTCTTCGGGAATCCCTGCCGCTGTCTGCAGTCGATAAAATCGTCGGAGGAGATTAATCGGCTTGATGAAGTCACCCTTCTCATTCGGTATGAGAGGGGTATCCTCACCGAAGTACACTTCTTCTCTCAGCCTGTTGATCATTTCGATTGCTGTGTCGTTGAGCGGAACATCTCTCACGCTGGTGGCACTTTTCGGAGGGCCTATCTTCGTTTCCTGTCCCTTTGCTCTGTCCATTCCATCCCTGCGGTAATACTCTTTCACCGCTCTGCGTACATGGAGAACTCTGTGCTCTAAGTCGATATCGCTGTTGAGCAGTCCACAAACTTCACCTCTACGCAATCCTGTGTTCAGCATTAGGAAGTAGACAGCAGATTGCTTATACAGAGGCTTACCGTTGCCAAACCGCTTGAACGCTTCCGCTTTGAGGAGTTCTATCTCTTCGGGAGAAAAGACCGTCACAAGCTCATTCTGTGGCTTGTTTTCGATGCCCTGGGCGGAGAGATAGTTGGCTTTCTTGATCATCTCGACATTCCGCATCGGGTTCTTTTCTATCAAGTCCTCACGCTCCAGATAGCGGTAGAACTCGCTGAGCAGGAGGTACGCCTTCTTGCAGGTTGAATAAGACTTACCGCTCAGCATAATGCTGTTGAGCACCTTCTTGATGTCAGCGCCCGTAATATCTCTGACGATCTTCTTACCGAGATAAGGGTAGATTTGGTATTTTGCCGTCACCTCGTATCTGTCATAGGTCGTCCGTTGCAGGGACGGATACTTGAACACCTCCAGCCAGTTTTGCATACTCTCTTTTAAGGGCTTGGTGCTTGCGTTGTCCGCAACAATCTCGGGCTTGTCGTAGAAGTGCTCGATGTAGCTCTTGATCCTCTCTTTGACTTCCTTTTGGGTATCGGCAGAGAAGGATTTGCGTTTTCTCTCACCATGCTCGTCCATATACCAGACGGAGCCATTCCATCTTCCGTTCTTATTTCTGCTTGTTGTTCCGTTAGTTAATAGCTTTCGTTCCATAATAAATCCCCTTTCTTAGCAAGCAACAATACCATAAACCATCCGTAATATCCAGTTACAAAAGGCTTTCCGATCCGACTTTTGTTTTCTTTGATTTGCGTAATAATAATTGAAAATTTCGGGGTTCGATTTTCATCGTACACAGGCGCCTATCTTTGTTAAGGCGAGGTATATTTTTCCTCATCATCCATGCCTGATTCCAGCCTGTTGCTCGTAGTCCTCTCTGGTGCAGTAGGTAAGATATGCTTCGTTGGAAATCTTCCTGCCGAGTATCTTTTCAATGGCTGCTTTCTCTGCTTGGCTCATCTCATTCAGCTGTTGAGGGGTATAACCGGGTTCATCCTCGATGGAACTGAACATCTCACACAGCATTTCAAACAGACCAGTGCTTATCGTCCTGTCCGCTCCATACGGATGTTCGGGTGTTACATAGTTCAGAAAATCCACTGGCAGACCTCCTAAGCAACCGCCGGAGAGGAAGTACAATTCAAGGTTGTTTTTGAGGAAGCACTCATTGAACAGTTTGTTGTCCCTGACCTTGATTCCTTCGGGAGTGGTGAAAGTGATGTACTTATACTTGTCCTCCCACTTCACCTTGTAACCATGAAGCTCCATGTATTCGATGAACTCGTCCTTAGAAGCGGTGTTCTCAAGGGCGTCATACAAGGTCTCGATCAGCTCGTCCTTCCAGCGAGCGCCTTCTTCGTCTTGACCTCGGTCACGCTCAAACCATACTGACGGCACAGCTGATTGGATATCTCTTTATACTGCAACATCTGGTCACGGGAGATATGGAACTTCCTGCCGTTCTCGAAGTTGACGGAATTCATAATGAGGTGATTATGTACGTGTTTGGTATTCGTATGGGTCGCCACCAGCACCTGATATCCGGGAAAGTTCTCAGCGAACTTCATTCCGATCTCATGCGCCAGCTCAGGAGTAACATTGTCGTCGGGAGAGAACGACTGTACAATATGGTAATATTGTCTGCCGTCCTCCTTGTGGTACTGATGCTTCACATACTCGAATTCATCACAGGCTGAGACAGGAGAACAGTTTAAGCCATCAATGAGTTTACGCTCGGTTGCTTCTTTCCGCATGACGTATTTGAAGATATAACTCATAGGACACTTTGCTGCAACGAATTTAACGACTGCCATAGCTGACCTAACACCTCCTCCGTTTCTTGCAGATTGACCGCTTGAACATATCCGGAATTGACCGCTCTGGTGATCTGGTTGAGGTTATTACCGATCGCTCTCAGCTCCCTTGCAACATCATCCAAACCGTTCACGGCGACGATCTTCTTGTCCAAAGCGCACCTTCTCAGGTACTCGCTGATGCTCAGATCCGAGGCGTCCACCTTTTTCATAATGATAGATTTTTCTTCTTCCGTCGCTCTGAATTTCATAATACAATTCCTGCTTTCTTTCAACCTACATACCTCCAATCTCAAATACAATTTGCTTCATAGGGGTGCGGGCCTAGCCCGCATTCGCCTTGTTCGGCGGCCAACAAAGGCCGTCGTAACACAAAGGCGAAACTGGCGATATATACCTAAGTGTATACCACTTTTTAGCCTTTCATCACGCCATAGCTTCTACCATTTATATTAAGAGAAGAACAATCTACCCCAGCTTCACACTCTTAGTATAAACTCCCATAGTATCCATTAACGGGACTTTGAGGAAGTATAATTCTATCAGAGAACAATAATGGCATTTTTTCATAAAAAGAACGCAACACATGATCTGTAACCACCTATTGGTATTACCGTCACAGGTGCTCACAAATCGTCTGTTTCGGGCACGCGTGCCTTTTTCCTATTATCACTCCAACGCCTGTAAATAAACGCGAACAGCGGGGACGACTAACATATCATCCCCGCTGCTGTGTATCTGCGTATATTTCAGTTGTCATTTTCACGCCGATCTTGAAGCCTTCGATGTAGGCGTCCTTCTCAGACAAAGCGATCAGAGATAGCTGGCAGTTCTCGATCCGCTCCAGTTTCTCCTTTTGCTGCTCAGTCGTGAGGGTAGATCGGAGTTCATCAAGCAACATCGTCATTTCTGACAGCTTCTTCTTGGTGTCCTTGCTCTGCTTGTACTCACTCGGATTCACATTCCCAAAGTAGAAGTTCTCTAATGTGGTCATGATATCACGCTCCTTACAAGCACAACACAATACCACAGAAAAGGAATAAGTCAAGCGAAATCTCGCCAAATAGAAACAGCGAGGTGATCCCCGCTGTTCTATCTTTGGTGTTATTGTTAACCGATTTTCTCACCGATCTTGTATGATATTTTCATATTGGCGAGATAATACTGAATTGCTGTCGCATCCATAACGGTGATTATTCCGTCACCATCAACATCGGCAGTCGTCTTATTGATTACAAACGGCATTTCAACGCTTGCGTTATGGCGCTGAATCCACGTAGAATCTCTAATTTCAACTGTGCCGTCATCATCAACATCACCTAGGATTCCTTTTGGTGGCTCATATTCGCAAATAAAGCCAATGTTCCTATGAATACTATAATACCCTGCCATATCATTCCATTTTCCAGAATCAGCAAGAATTTCTCCATAATCTTCCAGACCACCATCGTTATTTGGCTCACCGGAATTCCAGTTACTGTAGCCGATGTTCTCGTCGGTAACCCAATTCCACGTTCCTTCGGATCCGACATCTGAAACTCCGATCCAGTATCTATCATTGCTGAGACCTTTGATATTCTCAGCAATAGCATTGTTTTCTTCTGATGAACCAATAGTTACAAGATGACCGCCTTTCTGAGCGCATAGATTCTTTGCAGTCTGCCAATCAACTATGTTTGAATAGACTTCATATTTTCTTCCGTTATATTCGAATGATTTTGCGACAGAAAAGCTTGAGATATCTGGCTGATTGTCATACTCACAAATAAACGAATATGAATACAATGCCGAACGAGTTGAATCATAGACATCATTCCACTTTCCGGTGCTCTTGTATATCATCATGAAATCTTCATCGTCGCTATCGTTAGGTTCACCATCAGCCCAGTTCTTATAGTTAATTGTTTCTCCTGTTATCCACTTCCATGAACCTTCAGAATATTCATCTGTAGCTCCGAGCCACATTCTTTCATACGGAGAATATGACTTCTGGATCTCATAGATAAAATCATCTTCATCTTTTGAGTTGATGGTTACCAAATGTCCGCCTTTCTTTTCGCAAAATCGGTACGCATCTTTCCAAGACATTTTTGTGTTGTATAATTCATATCTATGACCGGATTTATTAAATGTTTTAACTGAGTTAATATCTGTAACAGCGTTATCATACTCGCAAATAAAACCTATCTTTGAAAAAGAAGATCCAAAGTTTTTAGTATCGTTCCATAAGCCGTTTTTGTATACTTCAGCGTAATCCTCTATGTCCCAATGATTGTTAGGTTCACCGTCAGTCCAATTAGAATAGATTGATTCTTTACCTAATACATTTATCCAAACGCTTTCCTTGCTCTTATCAGTTGTACCAATCCACGAAGCAAACTCCTCACTGATCAATGACATTGCAATCTCGTTTTCGGATTTGCTGTCAATCGTAATCAAATGGCCTCCCTTTTGATCACAAATTGCTTTAGCTGTTGTCCAATTAACTCTGTCCTCATAGAACTCATAGAAAGTATTATTCTTCAAGACTGTTTTTATTGGTTCATAAGTTGTTTCATTAACTTTGAAATCCTCATACTCACAAACAAAAGCTAAAGAATTGTTTCCACCATCTAAAGGCATGTCATTCCAATCGCCGGTAATCCACATGTTTAAATAATGTTCCTTCTCCCCGCTATTGTTAGGTTCATTGGTGCTCCAGTTTGTGTAGCTGAAAGGTTCTGCGGTAACCCAATACCACTTTCCTTCGCTACCGTAATCTGCTCCGCCTAACCACATAGCTTTATTAACGGAATCCTTTGAAAGATTCATAACAAAGTCATTTTCTTCTTTCGTGGATATGGTAACCAAGTGACCTCCTAAATCTTCACATATTTTATATGCCTGATTCCAAGAGGTATGGATATTATATAATTCATACTTGTGTCCACCAAATGATTTAGTAACAGTAGGTTTAAGGGAAGAAGTAGCGTTATCATATTCACAAATAAAAGCTACTTTGGCAAAATTCTTATGATCGTTCCATGTACCGTTCTTATACATTTCTCCATAGTTTTCACACATGAAATGGTTATCAGGCTGGTTCTCTCCCCAGTTAGAGTATGAAATTGTATCGCCGAAAACATCTACCCATTGGCCTTCTTTTTGATTATCGGTAATACCCATCCATATATCAGTCTGAGCAAAGCTGCTTACAAAAGAGTTTTCATCGCTGTTGTTGACAATAACCAGATGACCGCCCTTTGCTTCACATATAGCTTTTGCGGTTTTCCATGTAACTTTGTTTGTATAAAGCTCGTATTTTGAATCATTGTCTAAGCTAATCTTACTGGGTTTATATTGACTCGCGTCTATGGCAGTATCTTCGTATTCACATATAAAAGAAATCATCCTTGCGTTGGAATGAATCGAAATATCGTTCCATGTTCCTGATTCTGTCATATTCAAACGGTCTTCATTGCCACCGCTGTTATTAGGCTCTCCGTTGTGCCAGTTTGTATATGAAAAGTCTTCGTCAGTTACCCATAGCCAATTCCTGTCACCGTCAGCATACGCACCAAGCCAAATTAATTGGTCTAAGCCTGCATCTTTTGAGAGGGTTAGAACGAAATCATTTTCTTCTTTTGATGATACTGTAACAAGGTGTCCTCCGAATCCTTCGCACATTTTATATGCTTGATCCCAAGTGGTGGATATATTGTACAACTCATATCTGTGTCCATTGTACTCTTTTGTTATAGCAGGCTCCAACCCGACATAATCCATGCTAAAGATTTGAGCTGAACTTTCATTAGACCGCCAATCCTTGATATTGGTTCCGGCTTTAAATACACCTCCATCAACATCTATCGCAGAGCTTGTATTGCACTTAGGAACAAAAGCATATCCGGTTGACAGATGACGGATGTACCACTTTTGAGCATTGCTATCATTCGCTTCCCACAATTGGATATTCTCACCGAAATCGGCGGTACCGCCATAAACGTCTAAGCACTTTTGCTGTCCAACATTGGTTATGCAATACGATCCATCTGTGTTCCACTGAAAATGCCACTTTTGATTGTCTTCGTTTTCGATACGAGTTTGAAGATAAACATTATTAGTAATATCAGCACCTACAGTCAAATTGCTTTTGGCGTTGTATATTATCGCATTAAAGTCTTCTCCCATATTACATGGCTTAAAAACCTTAAACTCAGCTCTTGGAGAATCCACATATCCTGTACTATTGTAACATGAAACATATGCGCTGTAAGAACCTTCAGAATCAAAAGTATAAGTCTTTCCGGAGGATACTCCTTCGGTTATGATTCTTGTTCCGTCTTTATCAATGCCAATCGTATAGCTTGTAGCGTCGTTTGCAGCAAAAGTAAAAGTGACTGTATCTCCCGTAGGAATGACAGACTTATTGCAAGAAAACCAAGCGTTAGACGGTTTTGGTGGACCATTATTTATCGGCGGTCTAAAGCAGTATGTTGGGCTACTGAAAGGCGACCAAAGTTCATGTTTTTGTACTCTTTTAACGTTTAGATAATTCTGATCATAAACACGATGATAACCATTCTCATATCCATAGTAAATCGCAACATGTCCGTAAGGATAATAGTCTTCTACAATAATATCTCCCAGTCGGCAATTAAACATAGAGCCTTGAAGATCAACTACTGACCATCCATAAGGGCATTGGGTTTTCCAATCACGCGCATTCCCATATATAATACTATTTCCCCAAAATTCAGATAAATAAGCATTGCAATAACCCACACATTCGCCGTAACTGACACCTGAACCATAGGTTTTCCCATATGAGTTTTCTATCCAACTCTTAACTTCTTCCATAGTACGTGAGTTTACACATGTATCGGATATATCTTTTTCAATCGCATGAATGGTTGGTGCAACAGGAAGAGCACTAATAAGTAGAACTATCATAAGAATAATGGAAAAAATTCTTTTATTCATCATCAAATCCCCTCAAAAAAAATGCGTAACCCGAGTTCACGAGCTACGCACGAAAAACACATAGCCCGTTGGTTGTAGTTAAGGACACTTTTGTATGGTGCAGCTTTTCAGGATGCACCTTGCCTTTTCTAACCACTTAGCTATGCGCTTTTGTTTGATTTTGAATTATTACGAATTTCCTCCATCACGCGGAGGATTTCTTTTTCTGTGGGTACGTCGATAATGCCGACAGCGGTAAAGTGGATCTTGACAGGCAAATGTAAGTTGCCGTCAATCTTCACACGCTCGAACACTTCGATCTTGCTAATCAGCGTATTGACCGTTTTCTCGTCAAGTTCCTCGATCTCCGTAAACTGTCGGATCGCTTTCAGAAAGGATTTGAGATCAGTCGTTGACTGCTCTGCTTTCGTTAGCGCTACTTCGTCAGTTTCAAGCTGTTGCTTCAAGGTCTTTTGTTCATTTTCATAGCTTTCAGCCATCATCGAATAACGTTCCTCGGATAGCGAACCAAGCACATGATCTTCATATACTTTCATTATCAACCGATTCAGCTCTGTTATCCTTTTCTTTGCCTTTTCAACTCTGATTCGTGTTGTTTTCATGTCCCGAGCGGTCGCTTCGGAGTTCTTCTTCGCATATAGGTAGAGAAATACAGGCTCAAATTTCGTGACATACTCTGCAACCCTACGAACCGTCTCAGTTACTAAATCGCACATGACTGAATCCCGGACATAATGATTTGTAGAACACTTAAACCGATTCGTCTTGTACTGAGAACAGCGGAAGTATTCGCTGCCGTCTTTTATGTGCTTTCCGGCATGATAATACAGCTTTGCTCCACAGTCGCCGCAAAACATCTTCGGCGTCAAAATACTCGTTTTTCCTGTTGACGTTCTACGCTTTCTGTGACTACGAATCTCCTGCACACGCTGAAAGGTTTCGTCGTCTATGATTGGCTCCTGAGTGTTCGGAATGATCTGCCATTCCTCTTGAGGTTTACGGATTCTATCGTGCACCTTATAACTGACGGTTGAACTCTTGAAATTGATTGCGCAGCCAGTATATTCCATGTTGTTGAGAATGTTTGCGACAGTTGTGTTACACCATCTGCAAGGATTCTCTTGCGGTTCACGACTGATTTTCCAACCTTTTGAATCGAAGTAACAAGTCGGAGTGAGAATCTTCTCGTTTTGAAGTTGCTTTGCAATTTCGCCGGTGCCATATCCTTGCAAGCAAAGATCGTAGATATGCTTCACAATGTCTGCCGCGTATTCGTCAACGATCCACTGTGCCGGATCATCGTCTGCTTTCATGTAGCCGTAAGGAACGCGAGAAAACACACGTTTGCCCTCGGCAGCTTTCACTCTGAAAACCTCTCTGACTTTCTTACTTGTCTGCGCCGCATGCCACTCGTTGAAAATATTGTAGAAGGGCATCATTTCGATCCCGGTTCCCTCAGCGGTATCGATATTTTCTTGAATGGCAATGAAGCGAACGCCCATCGACGGGTATTTGACTTCTATGTAATTGCCGGCTTCGATGTAGTTACGAGCGAAGCGGCTCAGATCCTTGACGATGATCGTGCCGATCTCACCGCGCTCAACCATCGCCTCCATCCGCTGAAAGTCAGGGCGGTTGAAATCCGTGCCGGAGTAACCATCGTCCGCGAAAAAAATGGTGTTGCGTATTCGGTTGTTATCAACATACTCTTGTAATATCTTTCTTTGATTCTGTATCGAGTTACTCTCCATATCCACTCCGTCATCTTGTGATAAGCGACAGTAGAGAGCTGTGATTTGATTCTCGGTGCGTTTTTGCATTTTTACTCCTTTCCGTACACCGAGAGTAGCACACCTATACTATACCGTGTCGGCGAACGGATTGCAACGGTTAATGTTTATCGGAAAGAATGATTTTTTTGAATTGTTTTAATACGGTTTCCTTCCCCTCAGCGGAAAAATCTGCGACAACGTCGTAGACGGTATTGCCGTACTCTTTTGAAAACTTGATACGGCTTGGAATACTGTTACCGATCATGTAGGCAGGTTGACCGTCGATCACCCTATCGGGCATGACTTCTTGGGCAAGATCAATCGATTTTGAATCATCAACGCGACCCGGACCTTCGATATACAGGTGAAATCCTTTAGGTGTGTTTTGCTTCTTAACTCGCTTGTCGTGTTTCACGCTTATTCTCCTTACGAACTGCTTTTGGTTCTTCCTTCGGCACCTTCAAGGTAATCAGCGACGGTCTGCCCTGACCTTGCCTCTTGCGAATGATCAAGCCGCTCATTTCCAACTCGCGGAATATCCGCGTTGTAACCTGACGGCTTTTATGCAGCTTGTCCTTCGCTTCTTCCAAAGTGAAATATACACGAACGGCTCCGCTCGGCTCAAAAAATCCGTTCTTGATAGATATGCTCGCTCGGTCAAGCAAGAGAGCATACAACACTTTAGCTTCGTTTGATAGCTTCATTGAGATCAAAAAGCGAGGCATACGAAGGTATGAATTGATCTTGGTGTCCTTTGTAAGCAAAATGTACTTATCCAATTTTACCCCTCCTGAGAACGATTTCAGACTGTCAGGTTTTGATCCCTTAATTAAATTATTTGGTAACTGATTCATTAAAAGACAAGACAAGATGTGATATGATTGATTTAATATAAGTTATTTATATATTATTTACGTCTATAATAGGACAGTTTAGAAAGCAAGCTACACGGGCGTCATGCGGACTGATATGCTGACACTACAGAGCGTCAGGTTTTCCAATATCTGAAAACCCAAGACAGGTTTTTCCAAGATAGGGTTTTCCACGGCAGGATAATTCCGCATATGTGGATAGCAGACACAGCATAACCGATTATTACAGGTTCATTGATATTATACCGTTATAAAGCTGAGAAGATTATCGGCTTTTGTCAAATACTTTAAGAAAAAATAATAAAACTAAGTTTCAGAAACAGGCGACCTCGTCTGTTTTCTTTATTGCATTTCTTTATCCGTTGTGCTATGATGATTATGCTACATAATCTACATTTGAATATTCCGCAATTAGTAGGCTACCCTTATATCTGTAAGGGGGTAGTTTTAGTTATGCACCTTTATCCGGTAAAAACACAGGCTCGGTGCATATACTGATTGCGGTTATGTAGATTGTGTAGCAACAATGAATGAGCTGCGTGTTTTTCGGCGCAGTCACATTTCATTTGTGGCTGCGCTTTTTTTATTTACAGGAGAAAACCTCGATGAACATTCTGATCTTAGATATCAAAGATGAAGCCTTGATACAACCGCTGAAAGAAAATAATCATCTAAAGGTCATCACCGGTACCATTCGCCGACCGAAGCTGTATCCGATCCCCGATGTGATCTTACTCAACTTTGATGAAGTATTCGGTTATGAACGTAGAGAAACTATCATAATTGAGATAGCGGCAAAGCTCCATCCGCAAGTCACGATCATTGCCTGCTCCGAAGAATGGTGCGAAGGCACAAAGAAATTTGCGAAGCAATTCGGCGTGGATGATTGCTTTGACAGCAATAAGATAAAAGAGCTGTTATACCGAATCAATATATACCGCAAAGTCTACGACGTTGTATGATTGACAAAGAAAAAACCGCTCTCTTTATCGGCAACCGTGATTGTTACCAAGTAAAGGAAGCGGATATTGAGCAAGTGATCATCACAGCGATAGAGAACGGGATCGAAATTTTTCTGAACGGCGGTCAAGGATATTTTGATAAGACCTGCGCAGTGATCGTCCATCAACTAAAGAAAAACTATCCTCATATTAAAAATATTCTTGTTATACCATATCGTGATTATAGAATTTTCAATGACAGCCTGTTTGACGAGATCATCTATCCGTTTGAATCACACACCTTTTCGTGTTACACCTACAAAAGCGGAAGTCCCAAACGCAACCGATGGGCGGTCGATCATTCGAGCGTCGCGATCTGCTATGTCTATCGCGCAGGCGGCGCTGAAAGGACATTGAAATACGCAAAGAAGCAAAATCTGATAATCGTAGACCTGACAAAAGGAGCGTAGTTTATGACGAAGAAAACTTATGTGATCCGAGATAGTGACGGTCACTATTACCGTTCATTTTGCGATGGCTTTTTTGCAACAGTACATAGTCAGGTATTGGTTACGGACACAACAGAGATTAAAGAAGCAAGGAAGTTCCGATCTTTGCGGTGGGCAACGCACCGGGCAAAATTTTTGTCAATCAACGCTTTTGGCTACTACTATATTTTTGAAATTATCGAAAACGGATCAGAGCCGCTGCTGCAAATCCGCAACAAAGACGTCATCGACAGAATCAGAAACAGCGACGACGAAACAACGAGAGAGATTGAACGAATCATCACAAAGTGGAAAGCAGAGCACGGTCTGGACTGATTATTTCCGTTTGTTTCAAGCCGCATAAAATAAGGGTATACGATACTGGCAAGCTATGCCTTCTTGTACAAGAAGACCGATTTTTACATATTCCGCAGACGGCTCCATTTTGTAAAAATGCTTGTTGGTGACGATCCCCAAACCCCTGAGATCGTCAACTATGTTGACGGCTGCGAGTCCTGAGGACACTGAAACCGCACGGCGGTCATCGGCTTTCACTTTGTGAATTTTGAATAGACATATCGTTTCTCGCATCGATATTCAATAACTGACTGACATTCGATTTGACATTATAAAGCTCTTTCATTTCCTCTCGGGCTTGTTTATACTCCACATAAGCCTTCCTTTTTTGAGCTAAGAGCTCTGCATATTGTTCACGAAGTGATTTGACCGGAGGTAACTTTGTCAGACTGAGCCGATCAAAATACTTCTTCGCCGCTTGATGGATCATGATCTCCGATTCGTGCTGCGCCCGATACTTTTTACTGTAACCGCTCTTGCGATACTCTGCATAGGCCTCTCTCGTCTTAACGTAATTGACGATTTGTTTTTGCAGTTCCGCGTTATCTGTCATCTGCAATTCCAGATTCTTAATCATGCCGGATAACTCGTTGAATCGTGCAACAGATTCATCCGTCCGCTTCTTCAAATCCTCATAGCTCATATCGCCGTGATCCTTGAGATAGAGGACGGCACGCGACAATTGTTTGAGATTGAACACCTTTGCCCAGCGTTCATAGCCCGGACCTTTACCGGCTCTGATCGCCGTGTCAATATCGATCAACAGACCAACCATCGGTACAGTTGGCTTATTTGTTAGTACTCTCGGAGCGACAATATGGACGCCTTCGATTCGTTCGCGGATTGCCTGCTCCGTATAATCTCCTTTGAGCGAATTACATCGAGTGAATCTTGTTTGACCCTTTACCCTCAAACGCAGATTCGTCCGATCTGTGTTGACTTCGATACCATACGCTTCGAGTCTTTGCAGAAAGTCGGAAAAATCCCTCGGTTTTTCTTCCAGTGCCGTGTCAATCGCTCGCCGCAGTTGTTCGTGAAAAGAGAGAACCTTTTCATCACCGATCCACGTTCCGTAGCTGCCCCTGCTCAGCTTTGGATTCTCTATGATCGACAAACCGTGCTCCAAACAAATCTTATCGTTCATCCTACGAACTGCCCATGTAGAATTCCAAAAGTTGCGGAACTTCCGTGTGCAATCAAGATTGACAGAATTGAAAATGATATGATTATGAACATGGTGCTTGTCAATATGGGTGCAGACGATAAAAGCGTTATTCCCTTTCGTCAGCTTCATGGCAAGCTCTTGACCGACCTGATTTGCTTCATCGGGAGTGATCTCACCGGGTAAAAAAGATTGGCGCAGATGATAAGCGATCACGTCATCACTTCCACGCTGCCTGCCCGTGAGATTGATGTACTGTTTCTTAGCTAAGCTGAATTCTATATCGGCGGTCTTGCTGTCGCACATATAGCCAAAGATCAGCCTGCCGCCGTCTGTCTTTTGCGGATTCTCTACATAGTCGATGATGTTTGCTATGGCGGTAGACACAGTTCTGCCTTTACCTGTGTGAAGCGGCATAAGCCTTGTGGTAGCGATATGATCATCTCCTCACATCTCAAGGATTTTTGAGAAGCCTTCCAGAATGATTCCGACTTCCTCTCTGATCTCGGTCAGCCGCTCCCTTAAATCTTCTATATCGGCTTGATAAATGCAATCCGTTTCATTCGCTTTTCGGGCGTACTGATTGAGGTTGTTGGAACAAATACCGAGAAGACTTGTCAGCTTCTGTATCTCGTTCATATCCACATGGATGATGTATCCGTAAATTGCCATCCTGCGAAGGAATGTTGACAGAACTCTTATGTGTGCGGATGCCTTGCCTTCTTTGATTTTTTCATACTCCTGCTCCGTAACGAAAAAGTGAAGTTGTATCGTTCGATTCTCTTTATTCATATCCGCCATTCCTTTCTGTTGAGTAAACTCGAATTCATCAACAAATTGTAGCACATTGGCTTTGAGTTTTTTGTCGAAGAACGGTTGCACGGATTGAAAAAAGAACACAAAGGATGAACAACGCAACTAAAACTTTGTTGAAAAATACAGTTTATTATGATACCATAAAACTGTAGTAATTATATTATCTTATTGGAGGAAACAATGAAACGTTTTTTAGCTCTGGCAATAAGTATTATCTTAATCTCCTGCATTCTCTGTTCTTGCAATCAGAATAGTAATTCAGATGAAAATGAAATCCCATCAAAAGCAAAAAGCATTTCTCATCGGGCTGTAACATATAATGATATTTCCAGCTTTTCCGATGGCCTTGCATGGGCAGAGGATAATGAGTGTTTTGGCTGTATTGATACATCAGGCAAAATGCTATTCAAAATTGACAGGGTTGATAATTCAGGATATGAAGATTATACTTGTTCAGATTTTGAAAACGGTTACGCTTTTATTCGTTCTTATGTAGACTCAAATCGTGGTGTCTACTTAATCGATAAAGATGGACAGATTTGTTGGTCTTATGATAACCCGGAAGCTTTTGGATATGGATATGCTGTAGTAAAAAAAGAGCACTCTGGATTTGATAATAAGCATTTTGAATATGAAATCTATCGACCAAATGGTGCGATTGCTTTCATCGTTCAAACTGATGGTTCTGAAGAAATAGATTACGTAAGCTATTGCGGCGATGGAGTTTTTTATTTCAAGGATTATGGATTTTTCTTTGCAAAAACTGAAAAGTGGGTTTCCGATTATGCAAAAAATTGTGAGGATTTCCATTTCAATCATAACGGAATAGCTTTTTCAAACTTCAGGGTTACGGGTGGTGGATTTTATAGCGATACAGGTTATATTACCGCTTTTTCAGATGGCACATTTAGTCCCATGTCAGAAAGTACATACGCTGAACTGAGCAAATACTTAGACAGCGCCAAGGATGAACAGCTTAATAATGTGCTTCAAGGTGATTCCGTTGTGTTTTATAACGACGAAATAAAATCATTGGTATCATATAACGCAGTAAAGGATAGCCTTTCTGTGTTGAAAGATGAATCTATAAGCAACAGAATATATACTCATTATAAACCGGGATCCAATTGGGTAAGCATACCAGATCAACCTTCATTTAATGACGAGGGTATTGTACTTCAATTGGCAGGTGATGATAGTGCCATTTATCTTGCCATTGTTGATTATGAAATGAATGTGACAATGAAACCCATTAAGAAGACAGGATATTATCACGCTTTAGGTAATGGGAATTTTATAATAAACGGACACATTTGTGATAAAACCGGAGCTGAGATTTCGTCAGATTCAATATATGAAGCTATTATTTCTGATTCAAATGATATAGTTATTGTTGGAGGAACAGAAAACTCTTCTTGTGCTAACGGAGACTCCTGCAAAAACAATTCTGCAACACCCAGAAAATTTGTTGGAATAGATAATTTAGGTGCTGTTGTGTTTGAAGGAATTGACAATAGTAATGTATCTAAAGTTACAATTACAAATAAGCCAGTATCGGCAAATACTGATAGTGTTCCCCGCAATACCGGCAGTTCAAATGCAGATAACAGTCCAAAGTCAACTGTTCCTGATCAGACTGATGGAGATAACGAATCAACTTCAACAGGATCATCTTCGTCCGATTCGGATTATTCTGAAATATTAGCAAAGGCTGCACAGGCGGCAGATAAACGGTATTGGGTTGTATTCAACGAAGGTTATCGAGATAATCGTATTGAGATGTCATCTTTTGATGCAAAAGATGGATTCACAGTAACTTGGGATAAAGGCGTATTTTGTGATAGCCAAAATGGCAATTGCACTCAATATATGTTTAATGCTGAGACTAATGATTTTGAAAAAATCGGCGAATACAATAAACTGACAGACTACGCAACCAGCATTCTCGGCAGTAACTGTGAAATCATTGTTGCCAGTGAAAACAGAACCATAAAACCCAGCAATTAAAGAACTAATAACTATATTGCTCTTTTGAAGAAAGTAAGCTGTCTATATTCAAATAATCTTGAGTTGAAACCTATCTATTCCAATTAATTGCAAAATATAATTAAGCTGTTATCTTTTGAGGAATAAAATATGAAATGTAATCATTGCGGAAAAAAGATTAAAGGATATATGAAGTTCTGCCCTAAATGCGGAACTGAGTTAATCAATCAGCATTCTGATAGCAACAACTCTAAACGCATTATAAAACCTCTGGCAATTGTTGCTAGTATACTTGTTTTATGCCTTGTTATTGGTTCTGTAGCATTGGCAATAGTATTCAGACAGCCGAATAAAGAACAACTAATGAAAGAAGGGCTGACAGATTATTTTCAAATAAATGAAAAAGTGTTGAAAATCGAATCTGAATTCACAAATGCTGATGGATATGTTCTTCCAAAAAAAGTGGATAGTGCTATCAGTGCTGTCGGGAAATACGCGAAAGAATTATTAGATGGTGAAAAAATCAAAGAATATGATATCACAGAAGGATATTCCGTTTGGATGAAATTCAATAGCGGTTTTGAATATGTGTACAGTCCAACTCTTGAAGACAAAAAGAACTCAACTGTTACCACATATCAGCCATGCTTCTCTATGTTTTCTAAAAGCATTCAAGAGTTGTCCAAAGCTACAATAGATGCTTCTGCTGAAAACATTGAAAAAGTTTTAGATGACTATTCTTTTAGTAAAAATCTTGATGATCAAGACGTAACCATTGACGAGATAAAAAACATTGGTAAAAATCAAATAGTCATTTGGGATGGACACGGAAACTTTAATAACAAAACGCATTCATATTTGTTGACGTCTTTTGAACTTAATCAGTATGATTTTACTTCAAATCCTTCTTATGTTCTTCAGCATCTGGAATATCTGGATGATTTTCTTAACGGCAGAATAATATGTGATAAATCAGGTTATGCAGCAGTAACACATATTTTCTTTGACTATTATCTTGATGACTTGTCTGGAAGTATGATTTATTTAGGTGCTTGCTGTTCGGGAAAAGATCAAGTCCTTGCGAATGCGTTTTTATCACATGGAGCTAAAGCAGTTGTTGCTGATACAGATATTGTATGTGCCTCATATGATAATAACGTGATTCTTAGCACATTTTCTCAGCTTTTGAAATCTTCCGAGTCCGATAAGAAATACCATACTTTACAAACAGCCGTAGACAAAGCTTTGGTAAAAAACGGAGAATACTGTTGTGAAGAAAATAAGGCACATCCAGTTATTTATGGTAATGGAGGATTCCGGTTATCAGAAAAAGATGCAACAAAAACCCTGAACTCAAGTTTCAACGCCGGGGACTTCATTGTTAAGTCCGGAGAGGGGTTCATCTGTAACAATGGCAACCGTGCATATTATAAAGAGTCTATAACCGACCAAGGAAATCATGTTACGGTAAATGACTATTGCACAAGTATGATGTCTGATGGTGAAGTTGTCTATTATGCTTCTCATAATAACGCTAAAGCTGAAGTGAATGATCCACAAGATGTTTACGTTGTAAATGTTAATGGAACTCAGACGAAAAAGTTATTTTCAACAAGTGGCTCAATCAAATTTGTTACTTGTGCAGATGATTGTCTGTATTATATCGAATTCAGCGATTATAGCAAAAACAAGTTGATGAAGTATGATTTGCTGAAAGATAAATCAGAAGAAGTCAGTCAATCCTTTTTGTCCGGTAACTATTTTATCAAAGAAGTAAAACCACTTGGCAAGAATATTTATATGGCTTTACAGAATAAGACCAACTCAAAAGGAAAAGTTATCGCTTATAACAGGCTAAACAAGCAATCAACAGAGATAGTAGAGACAGATTATAACTCTGGTGCGCTTTGCTACTGTGATGAGGACAAACTGTTGATTGATGCGGGACAATATAACAACTCTTCGGCAACAAAAATCAATCATTATATTTATAAGGTGAATTCTGCAGGAGAAGTTGAAAAGTCTGCTAAGCTCCCGGACGGATTGGATGTTCAAATAGTCAGTTCTGACGGTAAATTCGCTTTGTGCTTCAGTTCTATGAATTCATCAGATTTTGATTTATACAAAGTTGACTTAACGACTGGAGAGGTTCAAAAAACCGTAGGTGGTGCAGGAAAATTCAAAGGTAAAGGATATGGAGTTACACGTGATCTTGTACAACCGGAAAAACTATACTTTATCGGAGTTATGCCCTATTTGTATGATGAAAGTAGTAACACAATAGTTGAAAAGGATTGTTCACATGAGATAGGTTATGAAGCTTTTGATATTGTTGATGGTTATATAGTTACAAAAGACCTAAATACATATAAGATTCAATAAGAACGGAGAACAGCAATGAAGTGTAATAATTGCGGAAAGAAAAACAAGAGCAACGCCGAATTCTGCATATATTGCGGAAGTAAAATCGATACCGCTTATAAAGAACGAGCTATAAATAATCCGAAGAGTGTGAAATGCACTAACTGCGGAAAGAAGAACAAAATGCCTGTATCTTTCTGCCTTTATTGCGGAAGCCCTATTAGTGTTGATGAAGATAAGACTGAGAATCAAAATAAGCATAGACTCCTTCCAGTAATCGCTATTATTTCTATTGTGTTATCCCTCGCAATAATAACGGGTGTACTTCTCGGTACAGGAGTAATCCCTATTGGTAGTGGTAATAGAAAAATCGGTAGAATAGATTATAAAGATTTTACCGAAGAAGACATTATTTTTGAAAACAATAGAATGTATGTAGATAATCAGCTTTTGATTACAGCTGATGAACAATACAACTACAATGAAGTTAAGAAGATTGTTGCACGTTATGGCGGTGAAATCGTAGGTTGTATAGAATTCACAAACGATTACCAGATAGAGTTTGAAGGCAGTAGCTTTCGTAAGTTATCAGAAATAAGAAATAACTTGCAATCAGAATTAGAAAAAACGGAAATAGTTTTTCATAATGTCTATAAAATCACTATAGAAGAAAACAACAAGTCATCACAGAATGGAAATTGGTGGAGAAACGCAATAGAATTAGATAGCCTTAATTCTGAGAACTACAATTACCAGACAGTTAAAGTGGGGGTTTTTGATTGCGGTTTTGATACTTTGAATGATTCGATAAAAGAGAAAATCAAGAAGGTTTATTCTAACAATTTTAATCAAGATGAACCGGAGTATCATGGCACAGCAGTGTCGGGATTAATAACTGCTGTTGATGGTAATGATTATCAATACAATGGTACAAGCGATAATTCTGACTTGTATGTATACTCATACCAAATGAGTACTCTATATACTGGTGAAATGAAGTATAAATATGCTTTAGCGTTAATGTTGTATGATGGATGTAAGGTTATAAATTTTAGCAATGGTTATAATGAAATGATTGTTGGTGCAACTCATGGCGATAAAGACGCTTTAGAGGATTTTTATAGTTTTAGAGATTCAATGACAAAATTCCTAAAGAAGTTTATTGATAAAGATTATAGTTTTATTATAGTTAAAGCTGCTGGAAATGTGAATGGAAAAGCATGGTTTAAAACAAATAGTAACGCTTACGAGGAAAGCTATTATTCCTTATCATTAGACGATCCAGATTTATCTAATTATGATAATGTCTTGCCTGAAACTACCTATGGAACACAATATGATATTTTTGGAGGCATAGAAGATATAAGCGTACGAAAGAGAATAATTATGGTTGGGGCTTCTGATGAAAAGAATAAGCCTACCAGCTTTTCTGTTAGAGGAGAAGGTGTTGATATTTATGCTCCCGGAACAAATCTTGGTGTACTAGATTATGATAACGGGAAATATGGGTTAAAAATGGGTGATGGAACATCATATTCTGCACCAATTGTTTCTGGCGTTGTAGCTCGTATGTGGGGTATCAATCCAGATATCAGTGCAGATGATATTAAAGATATTATCATCAATTCTTCATTAACGAATATTGAAGGTGAAATGTATCCTGTTAAATCAAATAATGATAATTCAGTTCAATTATTCTATTCTAAGCATTTAGTTGATGCACATAGAGCTATAAACTGGGCTAAAGAACACAAAGGAATGGAGACAAGAATAAAAGCTGGCAATTCCGGTATGGTAATGGGCATTGTAAGAAAGATAAAATATGAAAATGAAACAATCAATAATGTTGGCGAATGCAAGATAAAAATATATAAAGAATATGATGCTTTAACTGAAAACCGTTCCCAGGAATTATTAAAGGAATTCACCACTGGCGAATCAGGCGAATTTGATTTAGAGCTTGAAGCCGGCGACTATATTATTACTGCTGAAAGTTTAGATGGAAAGTATTCATCAAAACAGGTTGGTTTCTCAGTGATGGCTAATCAAATTACTTATGTTGATTATCTATTCATATACAATAACGCAGACACAGATATAGAAGACAAATTAGTTAACAATAATTGGGATTTGAAACTGGTTTATTATGATGAAAGGGATACATATATTAATCCGAAAAACTATAATATTGGAGATCCCTACTGGAGCGCTGTAAAAGATGTAGACACACACCTTGTATTTAATGGAGATGGATCTTTTGAGACAAGTTTTGGAGTTAAGTCTATTAAAGGAACGTATAGAGTCATTAATGAAGATATCTTCTTAAAATATGATGTCTACGCAATAAATTCGACTGATCCTGTTGAAACTGATGTTGAAGGAAAGATTGACATTATTATAAAGAAGTTTCCCCAGTTCAGTGACGAAAAGCAAACACTGGAATTCTATGCTTTTGACCATATTAACTATTACTTTGATGAAAACGAATCATTTGATTCCAGTTTTGGAGGCGGTTATGAAGTTGATACCAACAAGCTATATAGTTCTGACCTAATACAAAAAGTCGGTGATGATGTCTATTACTGTTCTTCAGATGGGGCACCTGAATATCTTGCTCTTCCGACTCTTGATTTCTCGGAAGCAAAGCCGGAATACAAAAAACTGCCGATTGATGTAGAATATGGCGTCCAATCGTTTATTATTTATGGTGATAGTATTTTCTATATCTGTGATTATCCAAATGGACACTATAATGATAGTGCAGGTACTTATGGAAAACTATACAAGTGTGATCTACAAGGGAACAATCAAGAACTAATCGCGGATTATGTAGACAATCTTCTGTTTGATATTCATGATTATACACTTACATATTCCGCAAGACAATCAGGTCAAAAAACAACGATATATTCTTATGATATAAAGAATCATCAAATCGCGAATAAAACACAAAGTGGTACTATTGGTGTTCTTGAATTAGGATATATTTTCCGATTTGAAAAGTCACAAGGGCATATGGAGCTTGATGATGGCTATTACTATTATGAAATAGTGAGATCTAATGGCACTGAGCCAAATAGAATTGACGGGAAATTAGCAAATATCATTTTTTATCGAGAAGATAAAAAGACCGGAAAAGTTGACAGGGTAGGCTATACTTATGATCAAGCGGGAGGATAACACAATGAAAAGAGCAACAACGATTATACTATTCATCATTATTACAACTGCATTGTTTTGTAGCTGTTCTAAACCAAAAGATAACAAGCCTTCGGATTCAACTACCGCAGCGGAAACGACAGGAACAATTGTCCAAACCGATGCTCCAACCGAAATTGAGTCTGTAGATGATTCATGGAAAGAGATTTACATAGATTATCTAAAGAATTATGAATACAAAGATAATTATGAATTTGCTTTAGTAAATGTAGATAATGATGACATACCTGAGTTATACGAACACGCTAAACAAAGACCCGCTTCCAGTAATCTGTCATGGATCTATCAGGGGAAGGTTTATTCTCAAACACTGGTAATTGATGGATTCGAATACATCGAGGGAGAGAATCTCTTTATGTCAACCGGGATTCAATCAGGCGTTCAAGCTGACTTTGTATATATGATCAACGGCAACGAAGCGATAGAACTTTCTAAAGGAACAGCCAGTAGGGTGATTCAAGGTCAGGAAAGATACAACTGGAACGGAAAAGATGTTTCCGAAGAAGAGTATAACACATTGAGAACATCTGTTTTTGATTCGTCAAAAGCGAAAACGGTTGATGTTTATTTTTCAGCAGATGAAAACATTGCAATGATAACCAATTATTAAGTCGAGGTGTAATAATGAAGTGTCCGAATTGTGGTTCTGAGCTCTCCAAAAAAGCGCTGTTTTGTGGTACATGCGGAACAAAAATAGAAGCCGTTGATTCCGGTCGAAACGCTCCCAAAACACGTCTGATGAAACCGATAATCATCATAGGTGTTGTGGTTGTAGCTGCGGTTATTCTGACAGTTGTCATCCTGCTGACCGAAAAATTCGGAAAGACCGATGATTGTCATCCTGTAGATCATACAGTATATACAGAAGAAGTGAAGGTAGGAAGTTTTGCAACATCAGATACACAAGGAAAGGTGATTTCTACAGGCATGTTTCATACAGTAGGAATAAAGAAAAACAGTGATGTAATAGCGGTTGGATGTACAGATCATGGAGAATGTGATGTTGATGATTGGAATGATATTGTTGCGGTATCAGCAGGATATGACCATACTCTTGGACTTAAGAAAGATGGAACAGTTGTAGGAACAGGAGATAATTATTATGGACAGCTTGCTGTTGATAATTGGGATAGTATAATTGCAATTTCGGCAGGGACATGGGTTTCTGTCGGATTGAAAAGCGATGGTACAGTTGTTGCTACCGGTTATGAAATTTTTGGTCAATGCAATGTGGATGATTGGAGTAATATCATTGCGATAGCCGCAGGGCCAACGTATACTTATGGTCTAAAAAATGATGGTACTGTTGTTGTAACTGGTCTAGAAGGTGATGATGATTCGCGCAGAGATGTGAAAAATTGGGAGAACATGGTAGCAGTATCACCAGGACTGTATCATACTGTCGGATTAAAGAATGATGGTACTGTAGTAGCAGTAGGGATTGATAGAGCTAAAAAACAATGCGATGTGGAAAGCTGGACAGATATAGTTGCAATTTCAGCAGGAGCAACTCACACAGTTGGCTTAAAAAAAGATGGAACCGTTGTTGCGACTGGAGAGGATAAATTTGGCGAGACTAACGTAAGTGGTTGGACTGATATAGTTGCAATTGACGCAGGTGACTTATACACAGTTGGATTAAGGAAAGACGGTACAGTGGTTGCTGCAGGGAACGACAGATATGGTCAATGCGCTGTCAATGGCTGGAACTTGAATTAAAGAAATCGCCTCTATGCCTGAAATATTATGTGTGCAAGTCTAAAATGATGAAAAAGACTTGCACGCTCTTTTATAATTATAAATAAAGAACAAAAATACATAAGTCAATATGGATGAAGAATAAAGAAAATGAAACCCTCTATATAACATATCTATTTTTCTATCATAATCAAAAATGTTTACTTTCAAATAAAATTAGAGCAAAGTAATAATTGAACGCAAACGCCATAAAATCTGTCTTTTAGGATTCGAAGTTCTCATTTTATCATTATTTTTGAGTAAAGATCTTGAAAAGTAGTGAAATTACTCTACCTCTAACAAAAAATGCAATACAGCTCAATCCTGGACGTTTTAGAGCTATTCTGAGGTACAGTTCCGGCTTTTTTAATAAAGCGCATACAAACAGCTATTTGTTCTCACTTTAAAGACCACTAAATCAGAATGTAACGCCCAAACTGCATAAGTCATAGATTTACCCTTCCTATGATTATTCGAACCTCAAAGACTTCATAAACAGTGCGTTTCTAACCTGAAAAGCGTTACATTTCAGTTATATTAACACACATAAAAAGAGCCGAGGAATCCTCGGCTCAAATCAATATGCTACTCTCGATTGTACTTAACTGTCCTTAACGACAATATACTCCCTTTATTGTTGCTACACAATTCACTATAACCTCAATTGGTACGTGTCTGAGCCAGTGCTTTTACCATTACATAGACACGTACAATTCTGCCAAAAGGCAATACGATTATTCATTCACCGCAAGAGGTAATACTTACCTATCATAGTGAATTATGTAGCATATACATTCTATCATATAATAGAAAACGTTGCAATCCAAAATTATTTACTCTTATTTAGTTATTCTGCACATACGAAACCTCACCTCAGCCGCAGAATAGCCGCAAGAAGAAATAGTTGGTTTTATCTGCTGAAAAGGAAGAAATGCTCTTGAAAGAGGACGAATAAGGCGATCCATACGCTGAAACCGCCATCATCATCCAAAACCTGTAGAATCTGCCCGGGATAATCAACAGACTTTTCATTTTTATCTTGACATTTTTCCCATTCGATGATATACTAATTCTCGCACGAAAGAAAGTGCCGCACATTCATGCGACACCTACTCGTTCAACTCAATATTTAGGGGTATAGCTCAGTTGGTAGAGCAGCGGTCTCCAAAACCGCGTGCCGAGGGTTCAAGTCCTTCTGCCCCTGCCATTTTTTTGGCTTCGGAAAGCGATTTCTGAAGCCTGTTTTCATTTTTTATACCATTAATTATACAAAAAAGAAAGCAGACACATTTGCGTCTGCTTTCATCTTACACCTTCATGTTTTGTATCCGTTTATTTACATCATTACTCTCGGTCAGTTCTGTTTCGGGATCAGTCCGGTTATTAATATGAATAAGATCAGGATCGGGAGCACGAACTTGAAGTAATATACCATGCCTTTGCCGATCTTGACGCCCTTACCGGTGTTTGCCTCAGCGCGGTAGTTATCAAAGCCCCATCCGAATTTGTAGGAGCAGAAGATCAGGAATACCAGTGCGCCCGCAGGCAGGAGCAGATTGCTCACTAAGAAGTCCTCCATGCTTAATATATCCTTGTTGAGGACGTTGACGCCGGACAACACGTTGAATCCGAGCAGACACGGCAGGCTCAGCACAAAGATCAGCACACAGTTGATGATCGTGGATTTCTTGCGCGACCAGCCGAAGTTGTCGATGCACGCCGAGATCGGGTTTTCAAACACCGCCGTGACGGTAGAGAGGCTAGCGAAACTCATAAAGATAAAGAACAGACTGCCCCAGAGCCGACCGAGCGGCATATTCATGAAGATCTTGGGCAGTGCGACAAAGATCAGCGAGGGACCCTCGGCGGGCGCGACGTTGTAGCTGAAGCACGCGGGGAAGATGATCAGACCGCTCATAACGGCGACAAAGGTGTCGAGTGCCGTGATGCGGATCGCTTCACTCGTCAGGGTGCTATCCTTCGACATGTAGCTGCCGAAGATCTGCATCGAGCCGATACCCAGACTCAGTGTAAAGAACGCCTGGCTCATGGCGGCGCTGATGATATTCATCAAACCGACCTTTTGGACGGAGCTGAAATCGGGCATCAGATAGAATTTCAATCCCTCTCCCGCACCGCTGAGGAACAGGCTGTTGACCGCTAAAATGATGATCAGTGCCAACAGCGCCAGCATCATCCATTTTGTGATGCGTTCGAGTCCGTTCTTGACGCCGCCGAAACAGACCAAAAATCCGATCAGCACCGTCAGACCCATGAAGATCAGCATCTCCCAGGGATCGGAGAGCATATCGGTGAATACCGAATCAGCTTGCTCGACGGTGATATTGTCAAACGTGCCGACGGCGAATTTGTACGCGTAGTCGATCATCCAGCCCGATACGGTGGTGTAGAACATCATCAAGAGGTAACATCCCGCCAGACAGAACCATCCGTGGATGTGCCATTTGCTGCCCTTGGGCTCGAGCTTTTTGTATGCCTTGACAATGCTCAGCCCGCTGCCGCGTCCGAGCGCCAGCTCCATCGTCAGTATCGGGATGCCCATGATCGCCAAAAACAGCAGATAGATCAACACAAACAGACCGCCGCCGTTTTGACCGGCGATGTAGGGGAATTTCCACACATTGCCGATGCCGATCGCGCAACCCGCGCTGACTAAGATGAATCCCAATCGGGATTGAAAGCTTTCTCGTTCCATTGACTTTTCTTATCTCCTTAGCTTTTTTAGAATTCTGCCCGGCGTTGGAGGTAGGTGTGCAGAAAGTCTTTGAAAACCTGCTCCCATGCGGTCTCATGATGGGGCATTTCGAAGAGGATCACCTCATTGAGCTTTTCGGGAGGATAACATTCTTCCAAGATCTCGTATGTCCATTCGGTGCTTTGATAGATCAGCTTTTCCTGATCGTCACCCGCGCCGGAATAGAGGTAGAGATACGGCACGACAGGCTGTAATTTGGAGTGGATCCAGTCTTTCATATCCTCGGGTGTATAGAGGAGAAAAGCAGGGGAGAGGACGCCCGCCGCGCAGAACAGATCGGGGTGGTTCAGCGCCGTAAAGAACGCCTGTAAACCGCCCGATGAACTGCCGCAGATCGCGGTCGCGTTCCTGCCGAGCTCTACGGGAAAGTCCTTTTCGATGGCAGGCATGACCCGATTGACCAAAAAGTCGTCAAAGATCTCGCCCTGCGGGGTGATCTGCAGCTTGAGCTCCTCGGGACAGGAGAGCTCCCCGATCGTGAGGGGCGTCAACTCATTGGTGCGCTTCATCGAATCGCTGTCGCTGTGGATGCCGACGATGATCGCGGCTTTTTCCGTTGCTTTCTTTTCGTCGCGGATCGATTCTCTCGTGTACCAGCAGCCGAATTCGACATGGGTGTCCTCAAACAGATTCTGTCCGTCGGTCATGTAGATGACGGGGAAGGTCTCTCCCGCCTCATGCGCGGGAATGAAAACGCGCACCAATCGTTCTTCGTTACTGTCGGGATACGGTATATATAAAGGGATGATTTTTTCTTCTATCATAATGTTCCTCCTCATTCGGGATTCCCTGTCGGTCAAGTGAAATCTATTATATCATCGGCTTTGTCAAAAATCAACGGTAACCGATAAAAGCCGCCCAAAAATACCGCGCAGGAGAGTGTCTCTTGCGCGGTTGTAGTTTAGCTTGTTTTTTGGATGAATGCGTTGACGAGCGCTTCATATTGCTGCGGATCGTAATAATATGCCAGCCCGTGACCCGCATCGGCGATGAGGTGATACTCGATCCTCTCGGGATTGGCCTGCTGCACTTCTTTGCTCATGCGAGCGGGGACAAAATCATCGCCGTCTCCGTGGATGATCATGATCGGTACAGTCGCGTGTTTGACCTCCTTTGCGGCTGTCGTCTTATTGATGTTGAAGCGTCCGTAGATCAATGCGGAGAGCTTGATGGCGGGCCAGCACAGATCGGCGTTGAGGTCGACCAGCTGACAGACATGGCGGATGATCTTCTCGGGATCATTGAAGGGACAATCGGCGATGATGCCCTTGATATTGTCGGGGAGCTCTTGCCCCGACGCCATCAGCACCGTACCGCCGCCCATCGAGATACCGTGCAGGTAGATGGGGCGGTCATTACCGAAACGCTCACGGGCGTATTCGATCCACGACAGCACATCGAACCGCTCCCGCATGCCGAAGGTGATGGTGTGACCCTGTGACCGCCAGTGGGCTCTTTCATCCACCATGATGGTCGAAAACCCCTCTTTGATCAACCATAAGCCCACGCCCGAATAATCGCGCAGGGAAGATCCGTGGTATCCGTGAAAGCAGATGATCAGCGGCTTTGCATCGTCGCCCTGATAGTAACGCCCGCCGAGCTTGAGCTTGTCATAGGACTGTGTTGTGATATACTCGCACGGAACAGCTGCGAGCTCCTTGACTTTGGCTCGTGCTTCGTCCCGATAGGGATGCTTTGATTTGGTGATCGGGCCCTTTGTTTCGGAAATGTTCTTGATCGGGTAATAGAATGTCTTGTAATACGTCATGTACAGGACGATCAGCAGTCCTATCAGTAACACGGCGAGGATGATCGCTGGAATCATAATACCACCTTGATATGAAAATAGTCATTGCGAAGCCATAAGGCTTTGGCAATCTCTGTAATACTAAGTATCCATTAAACGCTTTAACAAATTTGTTAGCGAGAAATTTCGCAGAGCAAGGCGGAGGACGCAGGCATACTGGCGTATGTCAAGGACGACAACACCGCTATGCGGAATTTAACGCAATAAATGTTAAAGTGTTTTAATGATACTTAGTATAAATGATAATGTTATTCTACCATATTCGACGGATGAACGCAATCGCTCGGGATGATCTGAGAATTTGACAGATGATTTTTATCGTGAGATCTGCATTTTTTTTACAAAAAAGTAGTGATTTTTTTCATGTTCTATGCTACAATACAACTAATCATGTAATATTATTATATTATAATTGTAAAGGAGAAGATTACGATGACTGTAACAAAGAAACTTGAAGGCTCCAAGCTGACCGCTCAGATCGAGGGTCGTCTTGACACCAACACCACCCCTGAGGCGGAAAAAGAGCTGACCGGCAGCCTTGATAACGTAAAAGAGCTGATCCTCGATTTCAAAAACCTCGATTACATCTCTTCCGCAGGTCTTCGTCTGTTGCTGATGCTGCAAAAGAAGATGAACGCACAGGGCTCCATGAAGATCTGTAACGCCAACGCGATCGTCAAAGAGATTTTTGAAGTGACCGGATTCTCGGATGTATTGACTGTCGAGTAAGGAGAGCCCCATGACAGATATCATGCAATTGATTGAGCAACATACCCAAAATCACCCTCAGGCGTCGATCCTGTACGATGACGCGCACACAAGGGGCATCACCTATGCTCAGCTCGATGATATGAGCGGCCGCGTGTATGCCTACTTGAAGCAGCAGGGGATAGGGGCAGAGGATTTTGTCCTGATCAAGCTCCCTCGCGGCATCCTGCCCGTTATCGCAATGTTCGGCGTGTGGAAAGCGGGAGCCGCTTGGGCATTGGTCGAAGATACCTATGCGCCCGAGCGTATCGCCTATATCCGCAAGGATTGCGGCTGTAAGGTCGAGTTGAATTCCGATAACTGGGACGATATCATGAAATGTGAGCCCCTGTCGGGACACGAAAAGACCGATCCGCATGACGCGGCATACGCGATCTATACCTCCGGTACCACAGGTAATCCTAAGGGCGTATTGCACGAATACGGTAACCTCAGCCGCGCGATCGAATCGATCCGTGTCAATGGCGAGGATCCCTTCACCGGCAAGGAACGCGTCGCACTGCTCGCGCCGATGAACTTTGTCGCCTCCGTCATCCTTATTTTGAAGCTGTTCAGCATCGAGGGCGCCAAGCTCTTTGTCGTCAGCTACGCGACCATCAAGAACCCCCTCGCGCTGAAGACCTTCTTCCTCGAAAAGCGCATCAGCGTCACCTTCCTGACGCCTTCTTATGTTCGCATGCTCGGCAATACCACAGGCCCCTTCCTGCGGATGCTGGTCGTCGGCAGTGAGCCCGCGAACAATTTGTATAACCCTAATCTGGATCTGATCAATGTCTACGCGGCGTCCGAAAGCGGCTTTGCGGTAGGCGTATTTACGATCGATAAGGCATATGAGACCTGTCCGATCGGCAAGCCCGAGATCGAGACCAGGATCACCCTGATCGGTGAGGACGGCAACGAGGTCTCGGACGGCGAGGTCGGCGAGCTGTGCTTTGAGAATCCCTATGTGCGCGGTTATCTGAATCTGCCCGAAGAGACCGCAAAGGCGTTCCAAAAAGGCGTCTATCATTCGGGCGACCTCGCGCGCTGTGACGCGAACGGTAACTATGTCCTGCTCGGCAGATCCAACGATATGATCAAGATCAACGGTAACCGTATCGAACCCGCTGAGATCGAGGCCGCCGTCAAAGAAGCGCTCGGTATCCAATGGGCTGCGGCACGCGGCTTTGAAGAAAGCGGCAAGAGCTTCCTTTGTGCTTATTACATCGACGATATCGAGATCGATAACGAAAAATTGAGAGCAGAGCTCTCCAAGCGTCTGCCGTACTATATGATCCCCGCTTACTTTATCAAGATCGATAAGGTTCCCTTGAAGCCCAACGGCAAGATGGATCGCAAGGCGCTGCCCGCTCCCGAAGCCGACGACTTCAAGACGGAGTATGTCGCGCCCGAGAACGAGACACAGGAAAAGCTGTGCCACGGGATCGAGACCGTGCTCAAGCTCGAGCAGGTCGGCATCCATGACGACTTCTATGAGATGGGCGGCGATTCGCTGACCTCCATCCGTCTGATCACAGAAAGCGGTTTGCCCGGACTCAACGCGGGCGATATCTTCCGCGGCAGAACGCCCGAGAAGATCGCCGAGATCTATCTGGAAAGACGCGCCAACGCGGGTGACGATTCTCCCGATATGATCCAGGAGAGATCCATCAAGCAGGATCATCCCCTGACCGCGGAGATGCTGTATATGGTGGACTATCAGCTCTATACGCCGAAGTCGACGATGTACAATCTATACACCGTCATGAAAATGGATAAAACGATCTTTGAGCCGCAGAAGTTGGCCCAAACGATGTACACCGTCATCAAGAACCATCCCGCGCTGTTGACGACTTTCCACTTCAACGAGGACGGCGAGGTCATCCAGCGCTATACGCCGGATATCCTTGAGGAGATCCATGTCGAAAAACTCAGCGAATTTGAGTTTGATAACATCAAGGATAATCTGGTACAGCCGTTCAAGATCATCGGCGGCAAACTGTTCCGCTGCCGTATTTTTGAAACGGAAAAAAATGCCTATATTTTCTTTGATGTGCATCATACGCTCTTTGACGGCACCTCCTTCAAGGTGTTCATGGCGAACGTCGGTAAGGTCTATATGGGCGCCCCGCCTGAGCCTGACTACTATTATTACATGCTCCATCAGCGTGAACACGCTCAGGAGACTGATTTCTATCAGGAGAGCAAGCAGTATTTTGAGAAAAGATACGACGGCACCAAATGGTCGAGCAGTCCTACTGTCGATCATAATTCACGAGAGAATGAATTGGGCGAGATCTTCGCCGAGCTCGGTGTGGAGCCCGTTCAGTTGAAGAGCATCGAAAACAGATACAGGATCAGCCGCAATGAGTTCTTCATCACCATTGGCTTGCTCGCGATCGCGATCTATAACGGTAAGAACGACGTGAAGATCAGCTGGATCTACAACGGTCGTGAAGAGATGGAGCTGATGCACACGGTCGGTCTGCTGTTCCGTGATCTGCCCGTCGGCGTTCATCTCAATGAAAAAATGACCCTGCGCGATCTGTTCGCTGATGTGCATGAACAGGTGCAGAAGGGTATTGAGCACTGCTGTTATCCGTATGTTGACATCACCTGTGATATCGGCGACGGTGAGGCGGCTTACGTTCTGTATCAGCAGGATATCCGCGATACCGGCGGACTGGAGGATTACAACGTTGAGACCATCGATGTGCGCCAGAATCAAGCGGCGTCCCAGACGATCCTCGATATGGAGATCCTCGACGGCGAGGACGGTTTGATGCTGATGATCGACTTTGCCGCCAGCCGCTATGAGGACAGCAGCATGGAACTCTTCCGTGATTACTTTGTCCGTCTGGTACAGACCATCGCCAAATATGATTCTCAAAAGGATGTCACCCTCGGGGAGCTGCACAAGAAGGTCATGGATAAGACCAACTTCTTTGACTTCCTCAAGACTATTCTCAGGAGAAAGATGTAATGGAACAAACAGTTTCGATATCACCACGCGACAAGATCAGAGCCTCTTACGGTGTGAACCATCAAGTGGAGGGCTCTTTCAATCCGTCTGTCGCGGTCAAATGCTATAACGGTACATTCCTCGGACAACAGGACGAGGGCATCCTTGCTTTTCGCGGTATCCCTTACGCAAAGCCTCCCGTCGGCAGTCGCCGATGGAAGCGTCCCGCGCCCGCCGCGCCGAATGACGGCGTGTATGAAGCGTATTATTTCGGCAAAAGCCCGATCCAGACCGAGTGGGAGACCGAGCAGGGCTCCTACTATCCCCAGGGTGAGGACTGTTTGTATCTGAACATCTGGATGAACCGCACCAATACCACCGCCAAAAAGCCCGTTATGGTGTTCTTTCACGGCGGCGGCTTCGGCTGGGGCGGTACCGCTGATCCGCTGTATGACGGCGCGAATTTTGTGCGGGAGAACCCCGATATCATCCTCGTTACCGTCGGCTACCGTATCGGCTTGATGGGCTTTGTGGATTTCTCTGCGCTCAAAGGCGGCTCGAACTTTGCCGACGCGCCGAATCTGGGCATCCTCGATCAGATCGAGTCGCTCAGGTGGGTGCAAAAGAATATCGCGTTCTTCGGCGGTGACCGCAAAAACGTCACCATCTTCGGCGAATCCGCCGGCGGCGCGAGTGTATCGCTCTTGCCGATCATCCCCAAGGCGAAAGGGTTGTTCCGCCGTGTGATCGCTCAGAGCGGTTCGGTGGCGCTGACTTTCTCGAAAGAGCAGTGCAAGCCGTTTACCCGCCGACTGATCGAAGAGACCGGCATCCACTCTATGGCGAAGCTCATGGCGCTGCCCGAAAAAGAATTGATAGCGCTGAATGAAAAGCTGAATGCGTACAACAACTTCCCTCAGCGCGACGGAAAGCTCATTCCCAAGGAGCCGTATAAGGCGTATGAGGACGGTATGAGCGCCAATGTCGACATGCTGATCGGTACCAACAGCGACGAGTCGCGGTACTGGGTAGGGGAGATCGGCGGCATTGTGCCGTATCGTTTCAGCATCCCCATCAAGTTTGAGAACGACATGAAAACCTTTGACAGAAAGGATCAGGATCGCGTCAAGGTCTTTATGAATCGACTTGACGGCTACGGCATTTGGAAGATGTCGGAATTCTATGACGAGATGATGTTCCGACTGCCCGCTATCAAGCAGGCGGAGTGCCATGCAAGCTACGGCGGCAGAACTTATATGTACTACTGGACTGAGCCTTCCACCAAGGAGTATTGCGGCGCGTGCCACGCGGTCGAGTTGTCCTATGTGTTCGGCAATCTGGACGAAACCATCTTCACCGGAGAGCGCGGTGATGAAGCGCTTTCCAAGCGGGTGATGACCATGTGGGCGAACTTTGCCCGCACCGGTGATCCGTCTGTCGGCGATCTTAAATGGAAACGATACGATCCTTTCAGCCGTCCCACCATGATCCTGTGCAAGGACAGCCATATGGAGGATGACGTCCTGCCCGAACAGCGCCGGCTGTTGTTCCCGCTGCTGCGCTATATGATCAACCCCTCTTATGCCGAAATGAGCTATAATGTGCCCTTTGTGCATAAAACTATCGGCTTGGCGGCGTTAGCCGCGGTGGGCGTGATCGGACTGGGTATCGGCGTGATCAGGATGCTTGGCAGAAAATAGCCTGTATCTATTGTTCTAAGGCATCAAAGATTTTTTAACTCTATCAATATACAAAAAAACCGCGTACAGCTTTTGCGCTGTACGCGGTTATTTTTTGTGAGGTGTTATTATCGTTGCGAGCTCAACTGCACCATGTTGTTATTGCGAGACATTGTCGTGTTGCTCTCAACTGCTTTAGTTGTTATTCTTGTTGCCCGCGATCGTCATGATCAGATCGAGCACCTTGAGATAGAGCCACAGCACGGTGAACGAAAGTCCGAACGCCGCCTGCCATTCATACTTCTTGGGCAGTCGATCCTGCACCACGTGATCGATGGTGGCAAAGTCACAGATCAAAAAGAGTGACGCGATGATGATGAAGACCACTGAGAAGCCGATGGAAACGGCAAAGTTGTTTCTGATCTGCATGACCATTTCGCTGGTAGCAGGGATGAACGAGCCAACCAGCATCAAGAGGGATACGGCGATGACCGTGATGAACAGCGTCAACATCACCATTCTGAATTTTTTGGTCACGCGGATGAGTCCTGTTGCGTAGAGGATCGCCATGACCAAGACGATGGTCATCGTGATCGCCAACGCCAAAAGACCGAGATACTCAAATCCGTGGAGCACCTTGAAGACCGTAAAGGAGATCATATAGCCCTGTGTAACGCAGTACAGCGCGCCGGTGACAGGGGTGGTGGGTTTTGCGAAGAACGCGAGCAGCTGAAAAACGATCGCGAGGATCACGCTGGCGAACAGCGCGATCACTTCTCCCATATACAGGGAAACATGGAAACCCTTGATATTCAGATCAAAGGTCTGACCGGTAGTGAGCATTTGGGAGAGGACTCGCTCTACTGCGATGCCGACGACCGAGAACAGCAGGAAGTAGACTGTTTTTGCGGCAATACCGCTGTAGGTGGCGGAATCGGTCTCGCTGTATTCGTTCACCTTATCCAGCCTGTGCATGACAGGGTTCGAGGATAAGAACGACCTTCTTTCCTTGGTCGCGGTATTGTTGTTGGATGATAAACGTGCCATAAATTACCTCTTTCTGTTTTTGATAACCATATCATAATATTTTTTTTCATAAAATGCAATAGTCATTTTATTCAAATCGCCATTGAAAGGGGCTAAACATGCGGTTAGCCCCGTGACGATCTCAACCGTATATAAAAATTGGGATGATCTGCCGTGTCGAGGGATGTCGATTTATCTTGCTTTTCGGGGATGATTGTGGTAAGATGGTAGCTGTTAATGCTATAAAGGAGAGTTTCGGCTTTTTTGCGTGAAAGGGGTGAGCTAAATGGGTGATCTGGGGCTCGGACAATATAAAACCATCAAGAATTTTGTCCAATCAAAGCTGCGTGCTTTTGAAGAACAAGGTCTTTCGATGGAGACGCTTTTCTCATTGATGTTCCAAGAAAAAGAGAACATCATGTATGAGCGATCCTCCGGCTATCGTATCGAGAGCTTTTCCTACGGCGAGGTCGAGAAGAGGATCAATGCTCGTGCCGCGTCTTTGTCAAAGCTCATTGCTAACGTCACACCCGGCTCGGTGATCGGTCTGTCGATGGATAATTCGCTGTCGTGGATCGAATGTTTTTGGGCGATCCTCCTGTGCGGTTATCGTCCGCTGTTGATCAACCTGCGCCTGCCGCAAGAGTCGGTGGAGGGCGCCATCCGTGACTGTGATGTACAGGCAGTGGTGTCCGACGGGCGAAGCTATTCCGTCAGGACGATCCTGAGTGATGAGCTTGAGCGCTCGGACGAAAGCTACGTCCCCGTGGAATTCGGCAAGGAGATCATCGTGATGACCTCCGGTACCTCTCACCATGTCAAGCTGTGCGCCTATTCCGCTGAGGAGCTCTTTTATCAGATCAAAGGCAGCTACGGCATTATTCGGGAATGTGACACGGTCAAGCGGCATTATCAGGATCGCTTGAAGCTGTTGACCTTCCTGCCGTTTTACCATGTGTTCGGACTGGTAGCGGTATACATCTGGTTTTCGTTCTTCTCACGCACCTTTGTTGAACTCAGGGACATGAAGCCCGAGACCATCACCGGTACCGTGCGCCGCCATCACGTCACCCATCTGTTTGCCGTTCCGTTGTTCTGGGAGACGGTCTATCGTCAGGCGCTGAAGACGATCCGTCTGCGCGGAGAGGAGACCGAGCAAAAATTTGAAAAGGCGATGGCGCTGCGCGATAAGCTCGGCGATTCCGTACTCGGCGCGATGTTCACGCGTGTCGCGTTCAAAGAGGTTCGTGAAAATCTCTTCGGTGACAGCATCCGATTCATGATCACCGGCGGCTCGTCGATTGCCAAGGATACGATGCGTTTCTTCAACAACATCGGCTATCATCTCGCCGACGGATACGGCATGAGTGAGATCGGTATCACCTCCCTTGAATTGTCCCAAAAACCGAGTATCCTCAATGACGGCTATATCGGCAAGCCTATGGACGGCGTGGAATACCGTATCAACGATGACGGCGAGCTGGAGGTCAGGGGCAAGGCGATCGCCCGCTATCTCATCGAGGACGGTGAGAAGAAGATCATCAACACCGATTTCTTCAACACCCATGATCTGGCGGTGTGTGAGAACGGTCACTATAAGATCCTCGGACGCAGGGACGATCTGATCGTCGGCAGTTCGGGAGAGAACCTGAACCCGAACCTGATCGAACCGCAATTGCAGTTCAAGGACGTCAATGAGCTCTGTTTGGTCGGCGCTCATGACGGCGCGAATGTGATCCCGACACTGATCGTGTCCGTGAATCGCTTTATCAGTGAAGAAAAGCTCTTCGAACTGGATCAGGCGATCCGACAACGGCTCGAAGAAATGCAACTGAATGTACAGATTAAAAGGATCCTCTATGTCAGCGACAGGCTGATCATCGGCGATGAATTCAAGCTCAATCGGATCCGACTGACACAACAGCTCGCAGAAAACGGGTTTCATGAAGTGAAGCCGCTGAAAAAGGATGAGGGGATGCAGGACGCGCTGTCAAAGCGGCTTAGAGAATTCTTTGCCGCGGCGCTGGAGCGTTCTTCGGAGGAGATCGCCGATGATGCGGATTTCTTCCTCGATCTGGGCGGTACGTCTCTTGACTATTTCGGTATGGTGTCCGCGATGGAAACCGAGTTTTCCGTCAAAATGCCTGCGGAAAAGAACCTTTCCACCGTCGCGACGTTTCACACCTTCTTATCCGATAAGCTATAGCCTTTCACTATAGATGAGTTGTAAGCAGGGGGAATTGCTTTTAGTGGGTCATGCCCTGCTTTAGCATACTTCCATAAGGAACTGTTATGTTTATATGTTTGTTGAATTGGTTTGTGAAGATCACGGGCTGGCCGATCCAGCTCCTCTGCTTTCGCAAGAAGATATATTATGAAGATAAGGCGGTGCAATCCCGCCGGATCAAGGGAAAAGCGATCCTCATCTCGAACCATCTTTCCGTGTATGATTATCCGCTGGCGATGTTCGTCTTTTTCGGGCGGACCTTGCGGTTCCAAATGTCCGAGCTGGTGATGAAGAAGCCTGTTTTGGGCGCCTTTCTGCGGATGCTCGGCGGCATCTGCGTCGACCGTGATTCCCACGATTTTGGCTTCATGGCTAAGTGTGAGAAGATCCTTGACAAAGGCGGTGTAGTCGGCATTTGTCCCGAGGGCAGACTGCCGCTCAAGGATGAGCCCCGACCGCTGCCGTTCAAGACAGGAGCGGCGTATCTCGCGCTGATGACCGATACGCCGATCATCCCGATGGTGACCAACGGTTCGTATTTCAACCTCAAAGAACGTGCCCGTGTGATCATCGGCACACCCATCATCCCCTCACAGGTCGTCGATCCCGAGCACAGCGATAAAGAGAATATCGCCGCGCTGACCGAGCTGATGAGGAACAAAACCATAAGTTTAGGAAAAAAGCTGCATGAACAAAGAAAGAAATAAAGCAAAGTTGTTTTCACCCCGATATTTCTTTGTCGATTTTGTCAGAGTAACGGGCGCGATCCCGACGCTGTTGTGGTATCGACCGAAGATCATCTATGAAAACAAGAACGCGAAAAAGAAGATCAAGGGCGGCGCGCTGGTGATATCCAACCACAACTGCTTTTTTGATCCCGTTTATGTGATGCTGGCGATCTGGTATCGCCGCCATCATTTTATCATCAATAAAGCGTTTTACGAGACCAAGGCAAAATGGTTCTTGAATCGTGTTTTGTGCATCCCGATCGATACCGAGAATACCGGCTTTCAGACGATGAAGGTCATCAATGATCATCTGACGAGCGGCGATCTGGTCTCGATGTTCCCGGAGGGTCATATCAACGACGGCTCCGGTGAAATGCGCCAATTCAAAAGCGGTATGGTGCTGATGTCAATGCGCGCCAAGGTACCGATCGTGCCGATCTATGTACGTGAGCATGAGCCCCGCTCATCCCGACTGCGCGTCGTCATCGGGGAGCCGATCGATATCAACAGGTTGTATTCCGGCAGACCGTCCATGTCCGATATCGAGGAGATCACCAACCGCCTGTTTGAAAAAGAAAACGAACTCAAAGCGATCGCGTTTGCGCGCTGATCGTTTGATATAAACCGGTCATTGCGAGGGGCAAACACGCGAGTTCAGCCCCGCGGCAATCTCAACCGAATTTTAAATCATCAACGGAGGGAGATTATGCAAAGTCCTACTAAAGAGATCTTCAAAAAATATACCGACCCGGAGCAATTTGGCCGTATCGTTGACAGGGACAGCGTGTCCGAGATGTGGCAGTATTCCGTCGACCGTTATCCTGACACAGTCGCGATCGAGGATGACGGTAAAACCTATACTTATGCCGAGACCGAGGCTGACGTCAGCCGTTTGCGCACCATTATCAAAAGCGATGGTGACAAGGTGCTGCGCGTCGGTATCTACTGCCCGAACTCCTATGATTTTGTCCGTGCGTTTTTGGCGGTGACGACCCTCGGCTATACGGCGGTGATCCTGCCCGCTCAGCTCGATTCGATGACGGTGTTCGGCTGTACGATGAAGTATGGTCTGGATGCGATCATCTATCATCCGTCACTGCGGGAGAATACCGCCATTGTTGCCGAAAAACGCCCCGATGTCACGCTGATCCCATCCGATACACAGGGCGATACCTTGACCGAAATGGTGTTCCCCTCGGGCGATACGCCATGCGTGATCATGTTCACCGGCGGTACGACCGGCAAAAGCAAGGGCGCTCAGCTCTCGAATGCCGCTGTCATGCAGGGTACGGTGAACGGCTGCTACGGCTATCGGGATGTATTCCACCAGCGTTATTTGCTGATCCTGCCGCTCTCCCATGTGTTCGGCTTGATCCGCAATCTGACGACCTCGCTCTATACCGGCTCGACCTTGTTTATCTGCCGCAATAATAAGGATATGTTTCGTGATATCGCGGCGTTCCGTCCGACGATCCTGGTGGCTGTACCCGCACTGGCGGAAATGGCGCTCAACCTCTCCAGGAAATTCAAAAAGAATATGCTCGGCGATTCGCTCAAAGCGATCATCTGCGGCGCGGCGGCTGTACCGCCGTACCTGATCAGGGAATACCATAAGGAATTCGGTATCATGTTGTTACCCGGTTACGGTTTGACGGAAAGTGCCAATCTGGTATCCGGTAATCCCGAGTACCTCAACAAGTCCGAATCTGTCGGCTTGATGTATCCGAATCAGGAGTACAAGATCGTCGATGGCGAACTGCTCCTGAAGGGCAGGAACATGATGTCCGGCTATGTCGGGGAAGAGGAAGACGGTGTTTATGATGAGGAGGGCTTCTTCCGTACCGGCGATCTGGTTCGCGTCGATGAAGACGGCTTTTTGTACATCACCGGTCGTATCAAGGAGATCATCGTGCTGCCCTCCGGCGAGAATATCTCTCCCGCGGAGTTGGAGGTCAAGTTCCTCGAACTGAATCTCATTCAGGACGCGCAGGTGTATGAGGATGTGACCGGGAACGGTACGCATATCTTAGCGCTCGAGGTCGTGCCCCGTATGCCGGAGATCGCCCGACTCGGTATCGAAAACATCGGTCAGCACCTGACTGCCGCGCTGGAAAAGATCAACAATGCCTTACCCACCTTCCAACGCGTCTCACGCATCATCATCCGTGATTCCGATTTTGAGCGCACCCCCAGTATGAAGATAAAGAGGTATAAGAAATGCTGAGCAGAGCAGAGATTTTTGAGAAACTGAAAGAGATTTTGCTTTTTGCCGACGCCAAGAACAGCGATTTGATCAAGAATTGTGACGAAAACACCAAGCTCGTTACCGATCTGGGCTTCAATTCGGTGTCGGTGCTCTACATGGTGATCGCCATCGAAGAGAGCTTCGGGATCGTGTTCGACAATGTGTCGATGAATGATTTTGATACCATCGGTGACGTCGTGACCTACATCGAGGCAAGGCTCAAATGAAGTGGATCTATCGGGAATGTCAGTACGGTGACATCATCCGTGTCAAGCTGGGCTCTGTGTATCATTACGGGATCTTTGTGTCGGAGGACGAGGTGATCGCGTTCGGACTGCCGCCGACAGCGGAGAATCTGAAGCATCAGCAGGATATCAAGGTGCTCGCTACCGATATCGACGTCTTCTCCTGCGGGAACATGGTGGAAACTGCGCAACTGACGTTCAAGGAAAAGCGCAGGCGCCAAAGCCCCGACAAGACGGTATCCGCCGCCAGAGCGCGAATCGGCGAAGGCGGCTACAACCTGATCCACAACAACTGTGAGCATTTTGTCAATGAGATCGTGTTCGGTGAAAAGATATCCGAACAGGAGCTGGAGGTGCGCCGCAAATGGCAGCGCTTTCACTCCGGTAAGTAAAGTCTGAAAGAATTATGTTGATACTCTATCTTATTCTTGCTATCATTTTGCTTTTGATCATCTTTTGGATCGCGCCCGGTATCGTTTGTTACCGCTCGATCTTCGGCAGACATCAGGTCTTGCCGCTGGATGATGAAAAGCTCCATAAACCTGCGATAGAACCTTTTAAGAAGCGCATGCTGCGCGATTGGCACTACCTGCGCGATCAGGGGTTTGAACGTGTCAAAGTCACTGCGACGGACGGGGTGACCCTGTGCGGCGATCGGTATGACCGCGGCAGTGACCGCACCGTATTGATGGTGCACGGCTTCAACGCCGATCCATATGTCAATCTGGTGTCGCCCGCGCGATGGTTCTACGATCAGGGCTATAATGTGCTGGTGATCTATCAGCGTGCCCACGGCTGCAGCGGCGGCGATCGCTGCGGAATGGGTCTGCGTGAAAAAGACGACGTTACGGTGTGGATCCGAGAGATCCTCAGGCGGGATGACAGACAACGTGTTTTGCTGTACGGAACATCGATGGGCGGCTCTACACTCGCGTATTTGTCCGACACTTTGACAGAGGAACGTGTGCCGTGCATGATGATCGACTGCGGTTTTATTTCCGCGGAAAACCAGCTCTACAGTGACGCGAAGCGCATGCATCTGCCGCGGCTGTTGATCCCGTATCTCCGATGGCTCTGTCAAAAAGAACAGAAGATCGATATCCGGGAAAAGACGACGGAGCATTTGAAGCGTGCCAAAAAACCGATCCTCTTTTTCCACGGGACAGCCGATCCCACCGTTTCTTTGGAAGAAGGGCGTAATAATTTTGAAGCCTGCACCTCCGACAAGCGTTTTGTTGTGGTCGAGGGCGCGGGTCATACCACCGCCTTTTGTACCGGTGAACAACAGGTAACAGCGGCGATGACAGACTTTCTTCAAACCTATTTTAAATGATGATGCGGCAAGCTCGATGAACACGTGTATTTGGGCAGTCGCGATATAAATGATCGATAAACCGATAGAATTCTCTATCTGCAAATACAAAGGAGATTATCATGAACGATTTTATTTTGATGGCGGACGCAGGCTGCGACCTCTCCGCCGAATTCCAGAAACAGTATGACATCAAGATCATCGACGGTCATCTTGTCCTGCCCGGTAGGGGTGATGTGCCCAGCTTTATGGAGTGGAAGGATGTGAAGCGCGAGGATTTTTATGCGGAGCTGAAAAAGAATCCGTCCGATTTTGCGACCGCGCCTCCGAACACAGCGGAGTACGAAAAGGCGTTTGCCGCCTATGTAAAAGACGGCAAGCCGATCATCTGTATCACCATTTCGAGCGCCATGTCCGGTTCGTTTGATTTTGCGACGACCGCTCGTCAAAATATCCTCAAACAATATCCCGACGCCAGGATCCAACTGGTCGACTCCATGCGCTACGGCCCCGGCTTCGGCTTGATGGTCGTACACGCGGCGATGCTGCGCAGTGAGGGCAAGGACTTTGAAGCGGTGTGCGATTATCTGGAGCAGAACAAGAATCGATTCCATCAGGCGGGATGGCTGGATGATCTGAGCTTTGTCGCCAAAAAGGGCAGACTCACCCATCCCAAGGCGTTTTTCGGTACCCTCGCCGGTATCAAGCCGATCGGTGAATTTGACTCCGGCGGCATGACGACCGTGCTCGGTAAGGCAAAGGGCGCTAAGGCGGCGTATGCGGTATTGATGAAGTACATCGAAGCGACCATCGAAAACCCCGCGGAGCAGGTGATCTTCATCGCCCAGTCCTGCCGTTATCCGCAGGCTGAGGTGTACAAGAAGATGATCGAAGAAAAGTTCCATCCCAAGGCGGTCTATATCAACGACGTTTACCCGTTCTGCGGTATCAACGTCGGACCCGGACTGATGGCGGCATACTATGTCGGCAAACCGATCTCCGAAGATCTGAGCACCGAACGCGCTTTGATCGAACAGTATATTGCCGAGGGAAAGTGATTTCCATCCACATATCATTGAAGAACGGGCGCGCGTTGTTGCGCCCATGAACCCTGCTTGTAAAGAATATCTATGAGAAGAATTAACGGAATCCATCTGGAAAAAATGATAAATAACGGACTTGCGTACCTCCAACAGCATGAGGAAGAGGTCAATCGCCTCAACGTGTTTCCCGTACCCGACGGTGATACCGGCACCAATATGGCGCTGACCCTCGGCAACGGCATCCGCTACGCCAAGTCCGACGAAAACGCCGGCGCTTATCTGCGCAGTCTGTCCGACGGTATGCTGCTCGGCGCGCGCGGTAATTCGGGCGTGATCCTCTCCCAGTTTTACCGCGGCTTTGCGGATGAGCTGGTGCGTTCACCGCTCATCGGACCGGGGGAGCTGCGAAACGGATTGATCCGCGGTTATCGCACCGCGTATGAAGCGGTCGTGCATCCGGTAGAGGGCACGATCCTATCCGTGACACGCGAGGGGATCGAGCATATCCGCACGCAGATCACGCGCAATTCCTCGATCGAAACCATCCTGTCGATGTATATCGCCGAGATGCGCAAGACCCTATCCTTTACGCCCGAGATGCTCAGCGTGCTCAAGGAAGCCGGTGTGGTCGACAGCGGCGCCTACGGCTTTATCCTGATCACCGAGGGCATGCTCAAGTGTCTGTACGGCGAGGTCATCGACCCCGTCGAAGTGCCCGTTCAGAAAACGGCACAGCCCTTGGTCGATCTGTCGCTGTTCAATGAGACCTCTGAGTTTTCGGACGGCTACTGCACGGAGTTCATTCTCCAGCGCCTGACCAACACACGCTATCAACAGGATTTTAATAAGCAGAAATTCATTTCGGAGCTGCGCTTTTTCGGCAATTCGATCGCCGTCGTTGTCAACGGGATGCGCGTCAAGGTGCATATCCATACGCTCTATCCCGCCAAGGTGATCGCCTTGGCACAGCAGTACGGCGAGTTTTTGACCTTCAAGATGGACAATATGCAGGTACAGCACAACGAGCATGATCTGGAGATCGCGAAGAAAAAGGAGCACAAGCCCCTCGCGGTGATCGCAGTCGTCAACGGCGAGGGCATGAAAAAGCTGTTTGAGGATTTCGGTTGTGCGATCGTCATCGACGGCGGGACGACGATGAATACATCATCGGCTGAGTTTATGGATGCCTTTGATGAGGTCGATGCCGATGAGATCGTGATCCTGCCCAACAATCCCAATATCATTCTCGCCGCGCATCAGGCGGTCGAGCTGTCCAAACGTCACAATATCACCGTGATCGAATCCAAAAGCGTCGCGCAGGGCTACTTCGCAATGGCGATGGACGTCCCCGACAGCGATGACGCTCGCTTCCGTGTGTCACAGATGAAGAACGGCATCGAAAACATCGCCACCGTCAGCCAGACGGTCGCCTCCCGCGATTACAGCTATCACCAGATCAGCTGCCGCAAGGGTGACGAGATCGCCCTGCTGGACGGTGAGATCGTCAGCGTCGGTTCCGATCATACCAAAACGATCCTCGACGCCATATCCGCCATCGAGGATATCGATGAGAAAGAGACCTGTGTGATCTTCCGCGGGGCGGGAGTTGCCGAGGATAGGGGAGATGAGCTGTGTGAGAGCCTTTCTGCCCGCTATCCGCTGATGGATTTTGCGTGTATCGACGGCGGTCAGGAGATCTATCACTGGATCATCGGTTTAGCATAAGGAGAGATTATGCCAATTTGGATTTGGATCGTTCTCGCGATCATCATTCCGGGGCTTTTGCCTCTGCCGATCCTTGCCTACTATCTCTACTCGGTTCTTCTGGTGCGAACCTCCAAGAAGAAATGGGGCAGAGAGTGCAGTATTCCCGATGACGAGGAATACAAGCGGATGTTTGACATCGGCATCGAATGGGAAAAACAATATCATTCATATAAACAACCGGTCGAGGTCGTCAGCGACGGTCTCAAGCTGGTCGGCGAGTATTTCGATTTCGATTCCGACACCTCGGTGATCATCATCGCGGGGCGGATGGAATCGCTGTTGTATTCCTATTATTTTGCGGAGCCGTACCGTCGACTCGGATATAATATTCTGGTGATCGATAACCGCGCTCACGGTCTGTCCGAGGGCAAGTATCTGTCGCTCGGCGCCAAGGAATACCGTGATATCCTGCGTTGGGGTGAATTGCTCCATGACCGTTTTCATCAAAAGAGCATCGTGATCCACGGCATTTGCATCGGCTCCTGCGTCGGATTGTTCGCTTTGTGCTCACCTGACTGTCCCGACTACTTCAAAGGGATGGCGGCGGAAGGCATGTTCACCACCTTCAAGGATTCCTTTGTCAATCATCTGGTCGACGGACATCATCCCATCCAGCCCGCGACCTTCCTTGTGACGCTTTACATCCGTATTTTTGCGGGTGCGGATGTTGTACACGACGGGCCGCTGTACCGGATCGATCAACTCAAAAAGCCGATCCTTTTCCTGCACAGCAAGGAGGATGTTTTCTCTTTACCGTCGGAGGTACAGCAGGTATATGACCGCTGTACGAGTGAGAAAAAACTGGTCTGGTTCGATAAGGGCGCCCATTCGCGTGTGCGCATCAACGCGACCCAAAGATATGACGAAACTGTTATTGACTTTTTTAAGCACATCGATATATAATGATGTGGTGATCCACCGCCTTTACCGGTTATTCATAGGATTTCACTGATTCGTTGACAAAAGGCGGATAACAATGATCGGTTTTCCGATCCACATTTTCAGGAGGTTAGTCATGATTTGTAAACATTGCGGAAATGAAGTTGCTCCCGGCGATAAGTTCTGCGGTATCTGCGGTGCACCGAATGACGCGGCCGTCGATCAGTCCGCACAGCCGCAGTACGCACAACCCGCACAGTCTGCACAACCCCAATACGATCAACCTGCACAACCGCAGTATGGTCAGCCTGCTCAGCCGCAGTACGGTCAGCCCGCTCAGCCGCAGTACGGTCAGCCTGCTCAGCCGCAGTACGGTCAGCCTGTGCAGCCGCAGTACGGTCAGCCCGCTCAGCCGCAGTATGGTCAGCCCATGCAGCCGCAGTACGGTCAGCCCATGCAGCCGCAATACGGTCAGCCCGTACCGCCGCAATACAGCCAATATACACAGGATCAGCTGGCAGGTTCGGTTTTGAAATTCGGCATCCTCGGACTGGTGTTTTCTATGTTGATCCCGCTGTTAGGTATTATCTTCGGTTCTATCGCAATGAGTAAGGCGAAGAATTATGCCTTGATCTATCCGCTGGTGGGAAAGGCTAAGACCGGTAAGATTCTGGGAATCGTTGGTTTGGTCGTCAGTATCGTTTGGATCGTCCTTGCGGCTATCCTTACTGTGTTATAATATTGTGAAGGGGATTATATGATGGTTTGTAAACATTGCGGAAACGAAATCGAAGCCGACGCAAAATTTTGCGGCACATGCGGCACAGCCGTTGAGACGACGATCAGCGAACAGCCGATCGAGGATACACAGCCGCAGAATGAACAGCCTGTACAGCCGCAGTACGATCAGCCTGCGCAGCCGCAGTACGGTCAATCTGCTCAGCCGCAGTATAGCCAACCTGCGCAGCCGCAGTATAGCCAACCTACTCAACCGCAGTATAGCCAACCTGCGCAGCCGCAGTATGGTCAGCCTACTCAACCGCAGTACGGTCAGCCTGTACAACCGCAGTACGGTCAACCCATGCAACCGCAGTATGGTCAGCCTATGCAGCCGCAGTATGGTCAGCCTATGCAACCGCAGTATGGTCAGCCGGTACAACCGCAGTACGGTCAACCCATGCAACCGCAGTATGGTCAGCCCGCACAGTACGGCGCTTCGTATCAGCCTGCTCCCCATCCCGTGGCGAGCGGTTACGCCGGCAGAGCATTAGGCTTCGGCATTACATCCCTGTGCTGCTGTTGGCTGCCGGTCTTTTTCTCGATCATCGGTATTGTCTTCGGTGCGCTGGCAATTAAGCAATCCTCCAACTACGCGCGTGTCGCTTCCGTAGCCTCCGCCCGTGCCAAAACAGGCAAAGTCCTCGGCATTATCGGTCTTGTGATCAGCATTATCGTTACAGTCTTTTGGACGTTGGTGCTGTTAGCCGGCTTGGCCTGATCACTTGAGCAGATTCATCCAAAAGTGATCCCGCTCTCCACAGCGCCTATTATTTGAATTGAAAATATCCGGGGGCAACAGGATTTGTCCCCGGCTTGTTTTTGCGTATAGTTGAGATGATCACGGACATGATACAGAGAGGGGTTCCGTTACATATGAAACGAAACAAATATGTGAAACGGGTGCTTTTCGCTCTTTTGATCTTGATACTTTCATTCTCCGTGATCTCCATGGCAGTGACCGTGATCTTCTTTCACACAGCGTTCCCGCGCAGTGATACGCCCGGTGAATTCTCCTATTCCTATTCACAGATGGAAGAGGAGGGCTATTCCTATCAAAAGGTCAAGTTCCCCTCCGGCAACAACATCCTGACCGGCTATTTCTTTGCGCCCGATGAACCGGCGGCGCTGGTCGTGATCGCGGCGGGCTTCGGCGACGGCGGCACATCCCATCTGGCGGAGATGAAGTCCTTTGTCGACAGCGGATATGCCGTGTTGTGCTATGACGCGACCGGCGTAGGGGAGAGCGAGGGCAGCGGTCAGGGCGGTTTGTCACAACCCGCGCTGGATCTTGATGCGGCTCTTCGGTTTACAGCCGACGATGACCGATCATCAACGCTGCCGATCCTTTTGTATGGCCATTCCGCAGGAGGCTATGCGGTGGCGACCTGTCTCGGTCATGATTGCGTCAAGGCGGCGGTCATCATCTCGGGCTTCGATCATCCCGTACAGCTGATGCGGGAATCCGCGCGCCCTTATGTCGGGCTCCTTGCCGATGCGGAATATCCGTTTTTGCTTCTGGAAAATCAGCTGGTATTCGGCAACAGTCAAAAAGCGTCCGTTTGCATCAGCAACGCGTCCAAACCCGTCGCCGTATTTGAGGGCATAAATGATGAGCGTGTACCGCGATCTCAACGCCTGAGTACAACGCTCAAAGATGCCGATCAAACGAATATCAGCATCAGCTTGTGCGATGAGGCGCTCCGCGACGGTCACAGTGGATTGTGGCTGTCAACAGACGCGCTCAACTATCGCGCCAATCACCAAGGTGATACGACCGTCGATCTGGAAAAGAGCAATGCACTCGATCGGGAGTTCATCAGTACCGTTCTGGCTTTTTATCAATCCGCACTGAATGATTGAGCGCACAATATGAAAAGTAAAAAAAGACTTGTATATTCTATTGATATCATGTATTATATTATCACATTATGTTCGGAGATGTGATGAATGAAACTGAAAAACGAATTTATCTTGCATAATATCGGAGATGAGACACTTTTGGTGCCGACTGCCGAAGCAGACTTCCACGGTCTGGTGCAAGGCAACAAAACGGTGGATACGATATTGAATTGTTTGAAGGAAGACACGACGGAAGAAAAGATTCTTATTGCTTTAAAAGAAAAATACGACGGTGATGAAGCCGATATGCGTGCCGATATCACCGATGTTATCGCAAAACTGCGCGCGATCGGAGCGATCGATGAGTAAATCGACCTTTGAAGAGGTGCTCGCCGAAAAGGGCACGCTGATCTATACCAACGTCGGCGACAGTATGTATCCGCTGATCAAGCCGCGCGATCTGTTGGTCATCCAACGTCCCGAGCTGCCTTTAAAGCGACTGGATATCCCGCTGTATAAGCGCGACAGCGGTCAGTATGTCCTGCATCGTATCATCAAGGTGCGCAAGGACGATTACCTGATCTGCGGCGATAACCGCGTGGGGGTAGAGTCGGGCATTACCGACAAGCACATCATCGGCGTGCTCACCGACATCATTCGTAACGGTGAGACGATCTCGGTGTACAGTACCAGGAACCGAATTTACGCGCATTTGTACTGTGATTTTATGCCGATCAAGAGGATCGTCTTTCGTTTCAAACATTTTTTCAGAAAAAGATAGTATGATATGCAACCGTTTGCAGTCTTGCGGTGTTTTATATATAGAGGCGTTTTCCCTTAGAGGCGTTTTCCCTGATAAGCCTCATTAACAAGAAAGAGAGAATGTAAATATGAAAAGAGTTGTATCATTGATCCTATGTTTGATGCTGATGGCATCGTTGATGGTGATCCACGCATCCGCCGAAGCAGTCGAGCCCGGCGCTCCCGAGCCGGGCGCCCCTGATGAAGCGGCATTATCTGCCGAAGGCTTCGGCAAAGGCGATACGGATCTGGCTGCCAGCGGTGTATCCTTGGATGATCCGCTCATTGCGCCCCGCATCGTTGTGACGACTGAAAACGGCAACGGTACTACCCTGCAAAAAACAGACGGCTATCAAAACGCCACGATCACGATCACCGATACCGACGGTTCTGTGATCAGCGACAGCTGTTCCTTTAAGGTGCGCGGCAATACCACCGCGATGACCTTTGTCGATAAGAAGGCTTATACCTTCAAGTTCGAGAAGAAAAAGGACGTCCTCGGCATGGGTAAGGCGAAGAAGTGGGCGCTGCTCGCCAACGCGTTCGACCCGACGATGCTGCGTAACTATATGGGCTTTGAGTTCGCGCGTCAGCTTGGCTTGCCGTATACCTCCGAGCATCGCTTGGTCGAGGTGTTTGTCGACGGCTCCTACCGCGGCTGTTATGAGCTTGCCGAACCGATCCAGGAGGGCAAAGAGCGCGTCAATATCGACATTGAGTCCAACGACGGAAAAAAGGATTTTCTGATCGAGTATGAGGCGCAGCGTGTGGAAGAGGGTACGACCTATTTCACAGTGGACGGTCTGCGCTTTATCGCGAGTGAGCCTGAGGATCCGGATGACGATCAGCTCGCTTATATCACCGACACCATGAGCAGTATCATCAATACGATGAAAACCGGCAGCAGAGAAGCAATCGAAGCGGTGATCGATGTGCCGTCTTTCGCGAAGTTCTACCTGATCAATGAGTATTTCAAAACCATGGATTTCGACATGAGCTCCGTGTTCTTCTTCTATCAGGATGGTAAACTCTATGCGGGTCCCGTGTGGGATTATGATATGTCCACCGGCAACACGAACGCCAATCTCAACTCTACCCGCGCGAAGAATACTGCGAAGTCGGACGGTATCTTGCAGAATAACAAGAACCTCTACAAGTATCTCGGCAGTAAGGACTGGTTCATCGAAGAGGTCGTAAAGGCGTATGAGGAAAACTACGATTACATCGTGAACATCTCTGCCGAGAACGGCTTACTGGATACATGGGGCGCTGAAAACAGAGCCCTCTTCGACCGTGACGCGACCGTTTGGACGGCTAAAAGATGGTGGTACAATTATCAAAAGCAACCGCTCGCGACTTTTCCGCTGAATCTGGATTATCTGAAAAACTGGCTCAATGAGCGCAACTCATGGCTGTTTGATTACTACGATCTGTTCAGTTATGAGTATCTGAGCGGTGACGCCGACGGCAACGGAGAGATCGATGTGCTCGATGTGACGACGATCCAGCGTGCGCTTGTCGGTCTTACTATACCTGATGATGACGGTCATATGACGCTGCGTGCCGCTTTGATTGGTGATACCTTGGAGATCGGTGACGCGACGTTCCTTCAGCGATTCCTCGCGGGTTTCGCTATTCCGTATGATGTCAACACTTCCGTCAACATTAAATTAAGAGAGAAATAAGAAATAAAACGAACCCCGCCAAACGGCGGGGTTTTCATCTGTAAAGGGTCGTCATTACACGGATACCATTTCCGCGGCAATTTTTCAACTGATCACAGGGTTTCTCTTTTCAGGCGGAAGGCAACGGAGCGCTTGAGGTATTTGAGATAATCCGCGTCATGACACATGCTCTTCTCGGGATTATCGCTGAGCTTTGCGACGGGCTTTCCGTTGACATACTGGAGCTTGATGACGATGTTCAGCGGCTCGGCGCAGGTATCATTGGAGCAGAAGGTGCCGATACCGAAGCTGACCTTGGCTCTGTCCTTGAAGTAGTCAAAGAGATTTTGCGCGCGGTCAAAATCAAGACTGTCGGAGAACAGCAGCAGCTTTGTCCGGGGATCGACGCCGTAGCTCTCGTAGTGTTTGATGATCTTCTCGCCCCATTCATACGGATCGCCCGAATCATGGCGCACACCGTTGTAGTTGTTGACCATGGAGCGGTTGAAGTCCATCAAAAACAGGTCGGTGGTGATGGTGTCGGTCAGGGCGGTACCGTTATCGCCGTCATACTCGTCATACCAGTCGCGCATCGCGTAATGGTTGGTGTAGGCGAGGGGGTAGCGGTCGATGCCCTGGTACATCTGCACGAACTCATGGGCATAGGTGCCGATGGGGGTCAGGTTGTATTTCATCGCGAGATAGACGTTGGAGGTGCCGATACATTTGTCGGTCTCGGTGGACAGTCGGCGCACGACAACGTCCTCCCATTCGCGCGAGAGTCGTCTGCGGCAGCCGAATTCGGCGAATTTGAAGGTGTAGGTGCCGTTGTTCAGCGCCTCGATCTTCGCGTTGAGCTTTTCCTCGGCGGATTTCAAGAGGGTGTCATAATCGTATGACATGCGGAAGTAGACCTCGTTGACGATCTCTAAGAGGTGGATCTCGAACTGCATCGCCGAGAACAGGGGACCGTCGACGATGATATTCAGCTCGCCGTCCTTGCTCAGCTCGGTAGTGACATACTCGCGGATCGGGCGCCATAGGCGCAAAAATTCCACATAGTCGTTTTTGATGAAGCGGATGGAGCGCAGATAATCCAGCTCATCCTTTCTGAATCGCAGGGTGCACAGATGATCGATCTGGGAGTTGATCTCGTCGAGCATCTCCTGTGTGAATCTTACATCCTTGTTGCGGCATTTAAAATAGTATTTGCCGCACAGATCGGTGTGCTTATGGAAAATGACCTGATCCATATTGAATTTATACAGATCGGTGTCGAGTAACGATATGACTATCGGATCGAGTTTCATATTACTAGTCCTTTCATGCCGAATCAGATTGATGTAGCTCGGCTTTACCATAATAATACTTTCCGTTTGATAAGTCAAGCAAAGGCTTTTTCAGAATCGGATTCCCTCGAATCGATTGACATTATTTGCAATTTTGTTTATCATAGATGAGGAAGGCTGAATAACGTGCCGTTTGGTCGGTAAGTTACACCTCGGTTACAGCGTAAAACCGCATAAACAGTACGCTTTTACTATATTGTAACCATGTAACTGTAACTGAGAAGAAAAAAGTATATAATAGAAGAGCATGGAGAAGTGTAAAATAAATAAAGTCTTTTACCGTTGGTTACAGGTTACAGTTACACTTTCGGTTACAGCCTTTCTATATATAACGCAACTATCAACGAGGCAAATCCATGAATGATAACTATATGATCGATTATCCCCGCCTGACGATGTATCAGATGGTGGAGAAGTGCGCGAATATCAACCCCAAGGATAACGCGCTGGAGTTCTACGGCAGGCTGATCTCCTACGGCGAGCTGATCCGGCGCATCGAGCGCTGTGCCAAGGCGTTCAAGGCGCTGGGTATCAAAAAGGGTGACGCGGTGACGCTGTGTATGCCGAACACGCCGCAGACGGTGGAGTGCTTCTACGCGCTGAACCGTATCGGCGCTGTCGCCAACATGATCCATCCCCAGTCCGCACAGAATGAGATCACCTATTATCTGGATCTCAGCGAGAGCAAGGCAATCGTCACGATCGATCTGTTCTGTGAGACCGTCCAAAACGCGATCGACAACGCCGACCACCCCGTAAAGGTGATCGTCTGCCGCATGCAGGAGGAATTGCCCTTCTTCCTGTCGATCGCCTACTTCATCAAAAAGGGCAAGGATTATCTGCAATACCCGAATACCGATTACGGCATGCTGTACAAGGATTTTCTCAAGGGTGCTGATCAGATCGATTCTGTTGAAAACGTACCGTTTGAAGAGGATCGCACCTCGGTCATCCTCTACAGCGGCGGCACCTCGGGAAAGCCCAAGGGCATCTGTCTGACCGATTTCAATTTCAACGCGCTCGCCATGCAGGGCTTTGAGGCGCTCAATTTTGACGCGAAGCGCGGCATGAAGCTGCTCAGCTGTATGCCGATGTTCCACGGCTTCGGACTGGGCATCAATATCCATGTCGGTCTGGTGTTCGGCGCACTGTGCATGCTGATGCCGACCTTCAATAAGCATACCTACGCCAAGGCGCTGTTACGGAAAAAGCCGAATTTCATCGCCGGTGTTCCCACCATTTTTGAAGCACTGTTACATCTGCCTGAGTTGGAGGGCAAAGACCTGTCCTATCTACTCGGCATGTTCTGCGGAGGCGATTCCCTCTCCGTCGAGCTCAAGCGCAAGATCGACGCCTTTCTCCATGATCACAACGCCCACATCCAGGTGCGCGAGGGCTACGGTCTGACCGAGTGTGTCACCGCGAGCTGCCTCACCCCGACCGATGAATATCGTGAGAACAGCATCGGATTACCGTTCCCCGATATGGTCTATCAGATCGTCCGACCCGGTACCGACGACGTTTTGCCCTACGGCGAGGAGGGCGAGATCATCCTGCGCGGCCCGACCTTGATGAAAGGGTATTTGAAGAATCCCGAAGAGACCGCAAAGACATTGCGAACGCTCGCCGACGGCAACATCTGGCTCTATACGGGCGACCTCGGCTTTATGGATGAGGACGGCTATGTCTATTTCAAACAGCGTATCAAGCGCATGATCATCACCAACGGCTACAATGTCTATCCCGGTCAGATCGAGAACGTGATCGACGGCGTGGACGAGGTGGCATACAGCTGCGTCATCGGCGTCAAGGATCCCCGTCGTATGCAGCGGGTGCGCGCCTATATCGTTCTGCACGACGGCATTGAGCCGACGGATGTGTTAAGACAGAAGATCATGGACGAGCTTATGCTCCATGTCGCCAAATACGCATTACCCAAAGAGATCATCTTTCGCGACGAATTGCCCAAGACGTTGGTTGGCAAGGTCGCCTATCGTAAACTGGAAGAAGAAGCAAATGCCGAAGAGGAGGCACGATCATGAAACTGAGTTGGCACGGTACCGCGTCGATCCTACTCGAATCCGACGGCTATCGGATCGCGTTCGATCCCTTTTTGACCATCCCGCTGCATGAGATCACCTGCCGCAGAAAGCTGCACGCGGTCAAATACCGTACCGCGAAATCTGTTCTGGTGACCCACGGTCATTTTGATCATATCATGGATATCCCGCGATTGTACAAGGATTCCGATACGTTGATCTATGCAACAAGTACCCCTTGTAAAACACTGATGAAGCGCAGTATGGAACGAGAACAGCTCCGTGTAATCATCCCCGGCGCGACCTTCAAGCTCGGCAACTTTACCATCCGCGTCTATCAGGGCAGGCACTGTCGCTTTGATGTGGGAATCATACTGAAGACCCTGTTCAAGCCGGATTCCTTCCTCCACCTCAAGCGGCTGATGGAATTGGTTAAGCTCAACCGCATTTACGCGGAAAACGGTGAGACGCTCTTTTATGAGATCGAAGCAGAGGGCAAGCGCATCCAGCTTTTGGGAAGTATGGGGCTGGATCTCGATACCGTGTATCCGACCGGTGCCGATGTGCTGATCCTGCCGTTCCAGGGGACTTCCAACCCCGCGCGCACGGTGGTGCCGATCATCAACAGGCTCCAACCGAAGAGGGTCTATCTCGATCATTATGACAACACCTTCCCGCCGATGTCGTCGCATGTCGATACGGTGAACTTTACCGCAAGGCTGCTGCGCTGCGGCATCCCCGCCGCGGCGTTGAAGCGCGGAAAGGTCTATGAGATATAATAGGAAAAAAGGGGAATCGATTGATGGCTAAGACCAAGTATAAAAGAAAATGGGGCGATCGTCGAGACGGACGGCGCGTCAAGGTGACCGGTATGCAGACGATCCTCGCGAGCCTGTGGCCGAAGCGCACCGACTGCGAGGTGTATCTGCACGATACGATCGACGTCACCGAGATGGTAAAGTTCGTCGAGCAAAAGAACGCGGAGCACCCCGATCTGAAAACGACGTTCTTCCACTGTGTGATCGCGGCTGTCGCGAAGATGGTCAGAGAACGTCCCCTGATGAACCGCTTTGTACAGGGACGCCGTATCTATGAGCGCTTTGATATCAGCGTTGCCTTTGTCGCAAAGCTGGCATTTGAGGATCACGCGGAGGAAGCGCTCCTGTTCTTTGTCCCCAAGGATACCGATACCGTCGACAACGTCAGTCAGATGGTCGTCAATAAGGTCAAAAAGGTTCGATCACGCGGCAGCAAAAAGGCGGGCGTCGATGAATTGCTCGACAAGGTAGCGGCATTCCCTCGACCGATCGTCATGCTGATCTGCAAGCTCGTGCGGTGGCTCGATTTCTGGGGCAAGAATCCCGCGGCGCTGACCGAGGGCGATCCGCACTACGCGACCGTCCTGCTCTCCAACCTCGGCTCCATCAAATGCCCCGCCGTCTATCACCATCTGAACAACTACGGCACCAACAGCATCATGGTCACCATCGGTACGATCCATGATGAAGAGCGCCTCATGCCCGATGGCTCCAAGGAGATCCGCAAGATGTGCGATATCGGCGCGACGCTCGACGAGCGCATCGGCGACGGCTTTTACTTCGCGCGCAGCTTGAAGCTCATCCAATATATCTGCGCCCATCCCGAGCTGCTCGATCAGCCGATAGGGGAGAACAGCGGATTTGACTATCAATAATATCGGATAATCGCTTGCATTATCCTTATAACTATGCTAGACTGGTAGCAGCAAATCTCTATTAATTTTATGATAACGGAGGAATCCCATGAAAAGAATCATTTGTGTTTTGTTGATCGCCCTGTTATGCGTCGGCTTAGCTGCCTGCTCCAAAAAGCAGCAGAACGACACCGAGACTACTTCCGACACAGCGTCTTCCGTCGCTTCACAGAGCGACGCTACTCAGGCTGCCGGTTCTTCTTCCCGAAAGGCGTACGCGACCGTCAAAGAGTATCTGGATACCCCTGAAGTACAGTCACAGATCAATTCCACTATCGAATCCAACAAGACCGATGATATGCAAATGTCGGTCTATGCGGAAGGTGACGATACACTGGTCTATGATTACACCTTTACGAAGACATATGATGAGAACGATGTTGCCGAGCTCAAATCTGGACTGGATAAGGCGCTGGAGGAAAAGAGTTCCACCTTTACGTCTGTTGCCGGCACGCTTAAAACCTATGTGGCTGTTGAGAATCCCAAGGTAAAGGTCATCTATCGCAACGGCGATAACACCGTCATCACAGAGAGAACTTTTGAATAAACGCACGATGCCCGTCAATCTTTGGCGGGCTTTTATCTTTTTAGTGAATCGTGGTCAGGGTAAGGCTCCCTTTCCTAAGGGAGCTGTCTGCGAAGCAGACTGAGGGTTGCTAAAAGCTGTGTCGCTCTCAACCTCAATCAAAGGTCATTGCGAATCGCCGTCAGGCGGTGTGGCAATCTCAACCTCAATCAAATGTCATAGCGAATCGCCGTCAGGCGGTGTCAAAAACAACCAAAAATTTCCTAAAATAATCTCACGAAAACTATTGACAGTCACGTGAACCTGTGATATAATCAAGCAAACTTAAAGAGGAGGTCGCGTGATGATAGATAATCCAAATGACCGACAGCCGTGCAGCATAGCGGAATACCTGCCGCTGATCCGGGCAACCGACGGACTGACGCTCAGCCAGGTTTGTACATTGAGCTCGCTGGAGCCGTCGACGATCCAGAATTGGATCAAGCGCGGCTATGTCCCGCATCCGGTGGGCAAGAAGTATCGCGAACGCCATTTGGCGCGCATCCTGCTGATCGCTGAGCTCAGGGAGAGCATGCCCATCGACCGCGTCGGCGGATTGCTCCGCTACGTCAACGGTGACGCCGATGATGAAAGCGACGATATCATAACGGAAGAGGCGTTGTACGACTTGTTCTGCCATATCGCGCGGGAATTGTCCGAAAAGCTTACCCCGCCCGATCTGATCGGGCAGAGGGTAGCGGCGTTCCTTGACGACAGCGTCAAGACATCTGATTCCGCAAAGCTCAACACGGCGTTGACAGTGATGGCAACCACATATATGGCAAATCGATATAAGCGATCCGCAGACGCATTGTACGCGCAGGAAATCGGCGATTTGCCGCAATCAAGGTGAGGATCATGGAAAACAATCAAACCGATTTTATGAAGAACAGACCCGTAGCAGCCAACGCCAACCAGATTAAGGATGTGTACGGATCACAGAAAAAATCCACATTTATAACGGTCAGCGCGGTGTTGAGTGTGATCACCTTCGTGCTGATGATGATCGCGATCTTCACGGGCAACCGATTGATGATGGTGATCTTTATCCCCGTATTCATTGCGCTGATCATCTCATTCTTCGTCGCGAAACGTGCCGACAGGCAGAATGCTCCCGTTGAAAAGGCGGAAGATAACAAGGAGGCGTTATTTCAAGATCATGATGTTTAATCTGTTCCGCCCCTTTCGCCGCAGGCGGTTGATCCCGATCCCGATATTCATCCCCGTTTATCGGCGGCATCGGTTCATCCACCGACCGCCCTTTGGATTCTTTTTTTGGAGGTAGACTATGAGTACAGCGACAATTATTTGGCTTATCATCGCGATCGCCATGGGTGTGTTGGAGGCATGCACCGTCCAGCTGGTATCCCTTTGGTTCGCGATCGGCGGCGCGGCGGCATGTATCACCTCACTGTTTACGGATAAACTAACCATACAGCTGATCGTGTTCGTCGTCGTGACAGCAGTTGCTTTGGTGGCGACCCGACCGATCGTCAAACGAATGAAGCAAAAACGCCCTGAGGCGACCAACGCCGACCGCTATATCGGCAAACATGCTGTCGTGCTGGAAGCGATCGATAACGATCACGCCAAGGGACTCGCCAAGGTCGATAACGAAAAGTGGACGGCTCGCAGCGCTGACGGTCAACCGATCGAAAAAGGAGCTCGTGTCATTGTCACCGCGATCGAGGGCGTCAAGCTGATCGTCAAGAAAACATAAACGTCATTGCGAGGGATTCATCCCGCTGCAATCTCAACTCATATCCAAATGTCATTGCGAACCGCTTTTCGGCGGTGTGGCAATCTCAACTCATATCCAAATGTCATTGCGAACCGCCTTTCGGCGGTGTGGCAATCTCAACATTATTATATCGGAGATGTCCTCCGGAAAGGAAAGTATCATGTCAATCGTATCATTTATCGTTCTTGCTGTGATCGCACTGGCTGTGATCATCATCATCGCGCGCAATATCAAGATCGTCCCTCAGGCACACGCCTTTGTCATCGAGCGCCTCGGCGCCTATCATCAGACATGGGGCACGGGTCTTCATTTGAAGGTACCGTTCATCGACAGGATCTCCAAGCGCGTATCCCTCAAGGAGCAGGTCGTTGATTTCCCGCCCCAGCCGGTCATCACCCGCGATAACGTCACTATGCAGATCGATACCGTCGTGTATTTTGAGATCACCGATCCCAAGCTCTATACCTACGGCGTTGAACGTCCGCTCAGCGCGATCGAGAATCTGACCGCCACCACCCTTCGTAACATCATCGGCGATCTGGAGCTCGACTCCACCCTGACCTCGCGCGACACCATCAACGACAAGATCCGCATCATCCTTGATGAAGCCACCGACGCATGGGGCATCCGCGTGATCCGCGTTGAGCTCAAAAACATCCTGCCGCCGCGAGAGATCCAGGACGCTATGGAGAAGCAGATGAAGGCGGAGCGTGAGCGCCGCGCCCGCATCCTCGACGCAGAGGGTGAGAAGCGCTCCCAGATCCTCGTTGCCGAAGGCTTAAAGGAATCCGCGATCCTCAAGGCTGACGCCGTCAAGGAAAGTAAGATCCGTGAGGCAGAGGGTGAAGCACAGGCGATCTTAGCGGTGCAGAAGGCATATGCCGACTCCCTGCGCATGCTCAGTGAGGCGAACCCGAGCGAGAAGGTCATCGAGCTCAAGTCGCTCGAAGCCCTGCAGAAGGTAGCTGACGGTCAGGCGACCAAGCTGATCATCCCGTCCGATATGCAGAATATCGCGTCCCTCGCCACCTCTGTCAAGGAAATGGTGACAGATAAATAATACTGTCAGTGTGAATTTCCGTTAGCGAATTCGCAAGCACAACCGTAATATAATGAGGAGCAGTCCGACGGGCTGCTCCTTTCCTGTGCGATGAATTACATTGATGATAATACCGTAGGGACGAGCATTGCTCGATGCGTCGAACACACGTGTTCAAATGCCGTCCTCTCTAAAGTTTACAGGTTATCTGAATGTTTATGACGCATCCCCGCTCTGTCATCCGCGTCCGACGCGACCTGCATCAGCGCCATGATCGCGATGCCGAAGAAGCCGCCGATCATCAGTCCGATGATAAAACCAATCATGGTGATCCCTCCCGATTACATAATTAACGATGGTGTATGAATATATATTTATATTTTATTATTCTCCATACGCATTATAAATATGCATTCATGCTGTAAAATACTATATATAGCGCCCCATTCGGGGGAAAGTACAAAATGTGTTAAAACTTTGTAACTGAAAAATACCCTTTTGTTACTTGCAAACCACAATATATTGTGCTATTATTCTAATTGCAATCAAGATAAAGTGTGTTTACACCGCATATATTGTATTGAAATCAAAGAATCTTTAGGAAATGAGGAATGTAAGATGACAGTAACAGTCACAGGCGGCAGCCTTTCAAAAGCAGAAATCAACGCGTATGTACAGCAGCTCAAGGAGCGGAATCCCGATAAGGTGATCACCTCCGTTACCTTCGCCGTAGACGGTGAGTATGTCGACATGAGCTACACCTACGACAACGTTCCCTTCGAGCGTATCCGCCGTATCACCGGTTATCTGGTTGGTACCATAGATCGCTTCAACGACGCAAAGCGCGCTGAGGTTCGGGACAGAGTCAAGCACTCTATCGATTGCGGCTGCTCGCTGGAAGAGATCGCGTAACAGATTGGTATCATGATCGATATGATATTGACATATGATGTCGATCGTATTATAATCTTGACAGCAGAATAACTGATCACTTATCAAGAGCGACTGAGGGACAGGCCCTGTGAAGTCCGGCAACCTGCAACTGTAAGGTGCTAAATCCTGCGGGTGTACCGAAAGATGAGTTAAGCGCTCCGTACGGTAATCCGTGCGGAGCTTTTGTTTTAGTGGTCAGTGGGCAGTGGTTAGGGGTCAGTGATCAGTGGTCAGTTATCAGTGGTCAGTGATCAGTGGTCAGTGATCAGTGATCAGTGATTAGTGATTTGTGCTGTCTAGTGTTTGTTTATTATGGAAATGAGGTACTATTATGTCATATTTATTTACATCTGAATCCGTCACCGAGGGACATCCCGACAAGGTTTGCGACCGTGTGTCCGATTCCGTTCTCGACGCGATCTTAGCGCAGGACAAAAACGCGCATGTCGCGTGTGAGACCACCGCTACGACAGGCCGCATCAATGTGATGGGCGAGATCTCCACGACTGCTCAGGTCGATTTTGAGCAGGTCATCCGCAACGCGGTCTGTGAGATCGGCTACGACAGTGAGGCGGCGACCTTTGACGGTCACACCTGCAAGGTGGATATTTTCTTAGATCAACAGAGCCCCGATATCGCAATGGGCGTCAATGCGTCCTACGAGCTCAGGGACGGCGAAGAAGCCGCAGAGAATCAGCTCGGCGCCGGAGATCAGGGCATGATGTTCGGTTATGCCTGCGATGAGACGCCTGAATTGATGCCGCTCGCGATCTCTCTGTCGCATAAGCTTTCGAAGCGTCTGACGCAGGTGCGTAAGGACGGCACCCTGCCTTATCTGCGTCCCGACGGTAAAACACAGGTCACCATCGAGTATGACGGTGACACAGCAAAACGCGTGGACACTGTGGTCGTATCGACCCAGCATGATGAAAAGACCTCTCTCGAGACGATCCGCAAGGATCTGATCGAGCAGGTGATCCGCCCGATCATCCCTGAGGATCTGATCGACGACAGCACCAAGATCTTTGTCAATCCGACCGGCAGATTCGTCATCGGCGGCCCCGAGGGCGATTCCGGCTTGACCGGCAGAAAGATCATCGTCGACACCTACGGCGGTTACGCCCGTCACGGCGGCGGCGCCTTCTCCGGTAAGGATCCGACAAAGGTCGACCGCAGCGCGGCATATTTCGCGCGCTATATCGCGAAGAACATCGTAGCCTCGGGTATCGCGAAGAAGGCGGAGGTACAGCTCGCCTACGCGATCGGCGTCGCAAAACCCGTATCGGTCATGGTGGAGACCTTCGGAACTTCACAATATACCAATGAGCAGATCGCTGCTGCTGTCAACAAGGTGTTTGACGCGCGTCCCGCGTCCATCATCCGTACTCTCGACCTGTTGAATACAAAATACGCGCCTTTGGCAGCCTACGGTCACATGGGTCGTGAGGAGCTCGGCGTTCGTTGGGAGGATACCGATAAGGCGGATGAACTGCTTAAGGTGTTAGCAGAATGAAAATCATTTTACGGTATTTACAGGGGATCCCCGGGATCGTCCTGATCCTCTATGTACAGCTGATCCTCAGCGCCGATATCTATTTGTCGGAGCTGAAAAGCGCGACAAAAACATGGTTATATATTTTGGCTTTTGTCGGCGCGGTGATCCTGTGCCCCGCGTTGATCCGTCTGTTCCGTCGGTTCAGCATCCGATACAAGGCGACTTTGACGAACAAACGCCGCAAAATCATTTGGTTCACGGCATTTTGGCTGATCAGTGCCGCGGTATTCGGATTCTACTATGTCGCGGAGTATCCCGGTGCGTTTTCGGCGGATTCCATCACGCAGTATAAACAGGCGATAACAGGTGTGTACAATAACTGGCATCCCGTTTTGCATACGCTGTTGGGCTTTAAACTGCCCCTGACGCTCACCGGCGGATGGGTCGGATCGATCGTCTTGTTCCAGCTGATCGTATTCTCTCTGGCGGCAGCTTATGCGGCGTATACGATCCTGCGCCACAGCAATATCCCGTTCGCGGCGCTGTCCCTGGCGTTTATCCTGATCAGTCCCGCTACCGCGGTGATGTCGCTCTATCCGTGGAAGGATATCCCGTTCGCGATCATGGCGCTGCTTGCCGTTTCCTATGCCGCGAATACCTATTTCACCAAGGGCGAATGGCTGAAAAGGCGCAGCCATATCGTCGCTGTCGTCATCGTTTTGGTGCTGGCGACGGTGTTCCGTCACAACGCCATTCTGTTCACGCTTCCCATGCTGATCGCGATGCTCTTGTATCTCAAGCGCAAGGCGGTCTTGATCATCGCGGCGTGCTTTGCGGCAGCGGTCATCCTGATCGAAGGTCCGCTGTACGCCATACTCCATGTCGAACAGCCCGGCGACAGACAGACCGAGATGCTCGGCGTCCCGGTCTCGGTGATCGGAGCGGTCGCCGCGCGCAATCCGAGCGCGCTGGATACGGAATCCAAACAGTTCATCTATTCTGTCGCGCCCGCCCAGTCGTGGACAAACGGCTATGTCATCGGCAATTTCAATACCGTGAAATTTTTGCCGGGTACCAATTATCATAAGATCAGTGAAGCCGGCGCGCCCAAGGTGATCGGCTGTATGTTCAAATGCTTTATCCGATCCCCGAAAGAAGCGTTTGCCGGTTTTATTGCCGCGACCGATATGGTATACACGGTGACCGGTGACGACTCCTACTGGAGCGACGTCACGCCCGGGATCGTCGGCAATGAGTACAACATCTCTTACCGCGGCGATCGAGTTGCCAAGGATGTGATCTCGTTCACCTCAAATCGCCTTAATACCTTTATGAAGTGGTTTTTCTGGTATGTCGGCGCGATGAACCTGCTGTTGATCACGGCGGCGCTTGCCCGATTCAAATTCAATCAAAAAGCAGAATGGAAGCGGATCCTGCCGGTATTGGCGATGTTGATGTACAATTTCGGCACCATGCTGCTGCTCAGCGGCGACGACTTCCGTCTGTTCTACTATACCTTCCCGATCACACCCGTATTATTACTGCTGATACTGCGGGAGGAAGATAAAACATCGACCGCGGATAAGAAAGCTGCCATCGAACCCGAAAAGGCTCGATTTGATGATGTTCCCGCTCTTCCTGTTGAGGAACAGCCCGATGAAGCGCCCGTCATCGAGCCGCAGGCGAAAGCGGCTGAAATCTGATTGAATCGCAATCAATACTCCGAAATGAGAAGGCTCTGCTGTGACGGCAGAGCCTTTCGATTATATGGAGAGTTAATGATTCTCGCAGCGCTGATACGGTCAGCGTCGGTATCGGAGAGGAACTTCATGTGTGGCAGCGTCGATCTGTCATCCGATCAGTCCGAACGATACCGACAACGCCTGATTGATCTGCTTCATCGACTGTACATTGACCGAGCCCATCTTCTCTCTGAGTCGGCGCTTATCTAATGTACGAACCTGTTCGAGCAGGACGACGCTGTCCTTATATAAGCCGCATTCATGCGCCTCGATCGGGATATGCGTGGGCAGCTTGGTTTTATCCGTCTTGCTGGTGATCGCCGCCGCGATGACGGTGGGGGAGTAGCGGTTGCCCACATCGTTCTGGATGATCAGCACCGGTCGCACACCGCCCTGCTCCGATCCGACCACGGGACTGAGATCGGCATAATAGATATCACCGCGTTTGATATTCAATTTCTTCACACTCCTGAATTTGTTTCATCTGAAATTATCTTTGACAGTTTGGCGGGATTTATTCCGCCGATTCCATGTGATTGAAAAATCTGTGTGCTTGTGTTACAATATAGTGCGGTTGTAAGAACCATTATCATTGTATGATGTGAGAGGGATAAAGTGAGTAAAAGAACCAAAGGAATCCTGCTATTGATCTTATCGGCGTTTTTCTTCGCCTGTATGAATATGTTCGTCAAGCTCAGCGGCGATGAACTTCCTGTATTTCAAAAGGTGTTTTTCCGTAACGCAATGGCGGCGGCGATCGCGTTTATTGTTCTTATAAAGAACAAAGCACCCCTGCGACCGACGGTCAAGGGGAGTTGGAAGTTTCTCATACTGCGAACGCTGTTCGGCTTGACAGGCGTCGTCTGCAATTACTACGCGCTCGAGACGCTCGTGCTGTCCGACGCGTCCATCCTGAATAAGATGTCGCCCTTCTTCGCGGTGGTCTTCTCATTCATCTTCATCCATGAGCGACCGAAGCTTTATCAATGGTTGATTTTGGGCGGCGCGTTATTCGGTACGATCTTCGTCATCAAGCCCAGCTTTGCCAACGCTGCTTTCATCCCCGCATTGGTGGGATTTTTGGGCGGCGTATGCGCGGGCGCGGCTTACGGCTGTGTGCGCAAGCTCGGATTGATGGGGGAGAACAATCCGTTTATCGTGTTCTTCTTCTCGACCGCGTCTACCCTGATCGTCACACCGATCATGATCGCGGGCTATGTTCCGATGACAGCCTTGCAGTGGGTGTATTTGCTGTCTGCGGGCGTGAGCGCGGCGCTCGCGCAATTCTCCATCACCGCGGCGTATACCTGCGCGCCCGCCAAGGAAATCTCTGTCTACGATTTCAGCCAGATCATCTTTGCGTCTTTGATGAGCCTGATCGTGTTCCAACAGGTGCCCGATATCTGGAGTGTTGTCGGCTATGTCATCATCATTTCGATGGCGGTGCTGAATTATTTTCTCAGTAATAAACGCAGCGGCGGCAATCGGTAGGGGAGCGGCTTGCTGCTCCCGTATGGTAGAAATGTTTCCGTCCGATCTTACGTTTTTGATAGCAGAAGCGGTCTTCTGCGGGAGGGGTAAACCCCTCCCCCTACAAATATCGATGAAAATTTGCTAAAAAATTACAAGTGTCACACTGTAAATCCGTCATAAAAACATATTGACTTTTTCGCGTAATTGTGATACATTTTTAACAGACAATTAATAAAGGCTGTGACGAAGACGGTCAAGGCATTGTTTTTTCAGAGAGTCGGCGGTTGGTGTGAGCCGATAAAATGAACCTGAGGACCCATCGCTTCTGAGCCGGGAGCCCGAAAAGTGATACACGCGTGTATGCCGCGTATGCTGAGTAGATACTCCCCGTGATTGCTGCGTAAAGGCATAGGGATTCATAGTTGATTGTCATTGCGAGGCTCGTTGAGCCGCGGCAATCTCAACCAATGTATCGATCCTGAGAGTGGCAGTAGTATTACTGCAAATTGAGTGGTACCGCGGATGTGATTTTTCACGCTCGTCTCAATGTTGAGACGGGCGTTTTCTTGTATTATTTAAAACTGAAAACTTAAGACTGAAGAATGAAGAATATAGGGAATCCTTGCGGATTCGAATGATAATCTATTAATTTAAAACGCGTTCAGCGTTTCCCGCAATTATTCAGTTTTCAGTTTTCAATATTCAATATTCAATTAATTCCGGGAGGAATGCTTTATGTCAGTTGTAGATAACGAAAAACTCGTCGAGGTCGCCAAGCGCATCCGGGAAATGCGCGAGATCAGCGGCTTCTCTGTGGAGGAAATGGCGGAGAAAACCGAGGTATCCGTCTCTGAGTACAAGGCGTATGAGAACGGCACCGAGGATTTTCCCTTCACCTTTATCCACAAGTGCGCTTTAGCGTTCGGGTTGGGTATCACCGATATTTTGGAGGGTGAGTCCGCACGACTCAAGAGCTACACCGTGACCCGTCGCGGCGGCGGCAGACAGACTGCCGAGGAGGAGGGTATCTCCATCGTTAACGTCGCGCCGATGTTCAAGAACAAGATCGCCGAGCCGTACTTCTGTAAGTACGACTATAACGAGAGCCTGCAGAATAAACCGATCCACCTCACCAAGCACGCGGGACAGGAATTCGACTTTGTCCTGTCCGGCAAGATGAAGATCCAGATCGGCAACAACTTTGAGGAGCTCGCCGCGGGCGACAGCATCTACTACAATTCCTCCACCCCTCACGGCATGATCGCGATCGGCGGCGAGGACGTTAAGTTCATCGCCATCATCCTGCCGGGTGAGAAAGAGACCGAAGAGCGTGACGACGAGGTCATGAAGTCGCATGTCAAGCAAAAATCCGCCATCACCGGTCAGTTTGTCCGCACCCTCGAGGATGAGAACGGCTGCCTCAAGGCGATCAGCTTCCGCAACGAGGATAAGTTCAACTTCGCGTTCGACTGCGTTGACGCGATCGCGAACAATACGCCCGACAAGCTCGCCATGCTCCATGTCGATAAAAACTTGGTCGAGCGCCGTTTTACCTTCAACGATATGAAGCGCCGTTCCAATCAGGCGGCGAACTACTTCAAGTCCCTCGGCATCAAGAAGGGCGACCGCGTCATGCTCGTCCTCAAGCGCCATTACCAGTTCTGGTTCAGCATGCTCGCACTGCATAAGCTGGGCGCGATCGCGATCCCCGCGACCAACCAGCTATTGGCGCATGACTTTGAGTACCGATTCCAGAGTGCGGGCGTTTCCGCGATCGTTGCGACTGCCGACGGTCTGGTTGCCGATTCCGTGGATGAAGCGCAAAAGACCTCTCCGACCTTACAGACCAAGATCATGGTCGGCGGCAAGAGAGAGGGCTGGCATGACTTTGATTCTGAGTTCGAGATGTACTCCACCCATTATTATCGCACGGTTGAGACCCCCTGCGGCGACGATACCATGGTCATGTTCTTCACCTCGGGTACGACAGGCTATCCGAAGATCGCCAACCACAGCTATAAATACGCGCTCGGTCACTATGTCACCGCCAAATACTGGCACGGCGTTGACCCCGACGGCCTGCACTTCACCATCTCCGACACCGGCTGGGGCAAGGCGTTATGGGGCAAGTTCTACGGTCAGTGGCTTTCTGAGGGCGCTGTCTTCACCTATGACTTCGACCGCTTCCACGCGGATGACATCCTGCCGATGTTCAAGAAATACAACATCACCACCTTCTGCGCGCCGCCTACCATGCTGCGCATGATGATCAAGGAGGATCTGAGTAAGTACGACCTGTCGAGCATCACCCATATGACGACGGCGGGCGAGGCGCTCAACCCCGAGGTATGGCGCCAGTTCCGCAAGGCGACCGGTCTGAGGATCATGGAGGGCTTCGGTCAGACAGAGACCACCCTCACCATCGGCAACCTCTTCGGCACAACACCCAAGCTCGGCTCGATGGGTAAGCCCATCCCCGGCTATGATATCGATATCGTTGATCCCGACGGCAATCCCGTACCCGACGGCGAGCCCGGCGAGATCATCATCCGCACCGACAAGCGCGTTCCCTGCGGACTGTTCAAGGGCTATTATAATAATGAAGAAGCCACCAAAGAGGCTTGGCACGACGGTATGTATCACACCGGCGATACCGCATGGCGCGATGAGGACGGCTATTTCTGGTATGTCGGCAGAACCGATGACGTTATCAAATCCTCGGGCTACCGTATCGGACCGTTCGAGATCGAGAGTGTCATCATGGAGCTGCCCTATGTCCTCGAGTGCGGTGTTTCCGCCGCTCCCGACGAGGTGCGCGGTCAGGTCGTCAAGGCGTCCATCGTGCTGGTCAAGGGCACCGAGGGTACGGACGCTCTGAAAAAGGAGATCCAGGACTACGTCAAGAAGCATACCGCACCCTATAAATATCCGCGTATCGTCGTATTCAAGGAAAGCCTGCCCAAGACGATCAGCGGCAAGATCCAGCGTAATAAATTATAATAATAATGTAATGTAGGGGAGGGGCTTGCTCCTCCCGAAACATTTTCGATCGATGTCACCCAAACGCGGAGCAAAAGAAACGTTTACCGTAGGGCGGGGGCTTGCTCCCGCCGCAACCTTTCCGAAATATGTCAACCAAACGCGAAGCAGATCAATTTCTCCGTAGGGTACGGCATTTATGACGTACCGAGGATGACGGGCGTTTCTGATATCGAAAACGGTAGATAGGCAACAATCGCTTCTGCCATGCGGGTCGTCGGACACGCGTGTCGGCGCCGACCCCTACAGAGTTTAAATGATGCATTTACCGTAGGGGATGACGCTTGCGACATCCCAAAACGTTGTTACATGCCCTGCCCTGAGGGGTGCGATTTTACGCGTCACACGCGTCACGCCCCTCAAAAACCGCATAGATAAGCCGTTTTCAGCGTGACGCGTCCGCATAATTTATCCGTCATGCGACGCGTCACAGCTGACAGAAGAACAGTATTAATCGACGTTTACTGTAGGAGAGGGGCTTGCTCCTCCCGTTACCTCTCCGATACATCTCACCCAAACGCGGAGCAAATCTATGCTTCCGTAGGGTACGGCGCTTGCGACGTACCGAGAATGACGGGCGTTTCTTATATCGAAAGCCATAGATAGAACATATACGTTTCTGTCATGCAGTACGTCATACAGTGGCGCTTAGCCAATCGCGGATAAATCCGCTCTTGGAGCGCTGTTGCATGGGAGTTGTATACCAAATCACAGATTTGGACAACTCCTCAAAATGCCGTACCCTACAAATTCCCTGAAACGTTTACTGTAGGGGAGGGGCTTGCTCCTCCCGTTACGTTTCATCTACATGAATGTATGTGCGAAGCAAAGGATATACTTCTCCTTGACTTGCGTATTTGATAATCCTATGCTCTACCGCGGGAACAGCAAGCCGCTCCCCTACAAACTCACTGAAATGTTTCCGATCAATCACAACCGATTCACTGCAATTCCATTGTGCTGTCGGGATATTCCTCACTCGCAGTGTCGGTGACGCGTCACATGACGGATAATAAATAGGAACGCGTCATGGCAAAAACCGCATGGATAAGCCGTTTTTCGCTACCGTGACGCGTGTGACGGGTAAAATCGGTATCTGCACAGATGTGTTGTGATGACGACGATGACGCGTCACTTGTCATTCTGTGACGCGTGCGTCCGTGTCATGGTACAGCAGAAACGTAAGTCAGTGACGGATAAAGACGCGCGCGTCCGCGTCACATGACGGATAAAAAATAGGAACGCGTCATCGCAAAAACCGCATGGATAAGCCGTTTTTCGCTACCGTGACGCGTGTGACGGGTAA
>CAMJMQ010000015.1 GCA_946407065.1 uncultured Clostridia bacterium
CGTTGTTGATGATCCACGCGACATTGGCGAAGGTCTCGACGTTGTTGATATTACTCGGCTTTCTCCAGAAGCCGGACTGAGCAGGGAACGGCGGTTTCAAGCGCGGCATACCTCTGTGACCCTCGAGTGATTCGATCAGCGCGGTCTCCTCACCGCAGACGAACGCGCCCGCGCCCGCTTTGATCATGAAGTCGCAGGAAAAGTCCGTACCAAAGATATTCTTGCCGATGATGCCTTTTTCTCGCGCCTGTTCCAGCGCATTCTTCAAACGCTTGATGGCAAGCGGGTACTCCGCTCTGACATACACGACCGCGTGCTTTGCGCCGATGGCGTAAGCGCCGATGAGCATACCCTCGATCAGGTTATGCGGATCGCTCTCGATAACAGCGCGATCCATGAACGCGCCGGGGTCGCCCTCGTCGGCGTTACAGATCAGGTACTTTTCTTCGCCCTCAGAGTTTCGTGCGGCATTCCACTTGAACCATGTCGGGAAGCCCGCGCCGCCTCTGCCTGCTAAGCCCGAAGTCTTGATAATGTCAATTACCTCTTCGGGAGTCATGCCGAGCGCCTTTTTCAGCGCGGTGTAGCCGTCCTTCTCAATATATTCCTCGATGATCTCGGGATTGATGATACCGCAGTTACGCAAGGCGATTCGAGTCTGTTTCGAGAGGAATTCGCTGTCTTCGTCTGTTACGACAAGATTCTCAATCTTAGAGCGATCGCCTGTCTTGATGTACTCGGCGATCGCGGGAGCGTCGCTCTCGGATACCTTTACCAACCTCGTGAGCTTATCTTCATCATAGATATCCACGATCGGCTCAAGATAACACATACCGATACAGCCTGTAATGGAGATCGGGGCTTCGACATTCTGAGAGAGAAGCGCTTTTCTTACTTTTTCCGCGCCCGCGGCGATACCGCAGGAGCCCTGTCCGATGACTACTCTCATACTGCCGCCTCCCTTAATTCTTTCAGAATCTTCTTAGTCTTGTCGGGGGTGAGACTGCCGTAGGTATCCTCGTTGATCATCATGACGGGCGAGAGCGAACAACAACCCAGACACGCCACGCATTTGAGGGAGAACAAGCCGTCCTCGGTGGTCTGACCGTCCTCGATATGCAGTTCATCCTTGATCGTCTGCAAAATGAGCTCAGAGCTGTTGACGTGGCACGCCGTGCCCTGACACAGCATGATCAGATACTTGCCGACAGGCTCAAAGCGGAACTGCGTGTAGAACGTGCCCACGCCCATGATCTCGCTTGTCGCGATCCCTGTCCTCTCAGAGATGCGCTCGATCGCCTCCTTCGGCAGGTAGCCATAAATGTCCTGCGTGTGCTGTAAGATGGTGATAAGACTGCCTTTGACGGAGGCGTATTCGTCGAGTACGCCGTCGAGCAGTGATAAGTCAATACAATTATCCATATTTTTCCTCCAATCGCTGAAAAGCCACCTGAAATATGGGTCTTCACAGCGAAAGATCCATACATTTTTCTTCTTGCTATTTACAGGAAAAGCGCACTCTCACTTTTTTGGAGAGCGCGCTATTGATATTGTGAGTAAAGGGCTTCTATCAGACGATGCCCTCTGCGAGCATAGCGTCGGCAACCTTCTCAAAGCCGGCGATGTTAGCGCCTACTACATAGTTGCCCTCAAAGCCGTACTTCTTCGCCGCCGCATCAAGATTATGGAAGATGTTGACCATGATCTGCTCGAGCTTCTGATCGACCTCTTCAAAGCTCCAGGAGAGTCTCTCGGAGTTCTGGCTCATCTCCAGCGCGGAGGTAGCAACGCCGCCTGCGTTAGCCGCCTTACCGGGTGCGAAGAGTACGCCGTTCTTCTGGAAATACTCGGTCGCCTCAAGGGTGGTCGGCATATTAGCGCCCTCGGCTACGGCTACAACACCGTTTGCTACGAGCTTCTTCGCGTCGTCGATACCGAGCTCATTCTGGGTCGCGCAGGGTAGCGCGATGTCGCACTTGATATCCCAGACATTGGAGCCTTCCGCCTTCTTGTCGTGATATACGGCAGAGGGACGAGCGGCGGCATACGCGTCAAGACGAGCGCGCTTGACTTCTTTGACGTCCTTTAAGAGAGCGACGTCGATGCCCTCTTCATCATAGATCCAGCCGGTGGAGTCGGAGCAGGTAACGACCTTCGCGCCGAGCTGTTGCGCCTTCTGAATCGCGTAAGTTGCAACGTTGCCCGCGCCGGATACGCAGATGGTCTTGCCCGTGATATCGATGCCGTTTGTCTTGAGCATCTCTCTGGTGAGATAGAGCAGACCGTAGCCGGTAGCCTCTGTACGAGCAAGAGATCCGCCGAAGCTCAGACCCTTACCGGTGAGCACGCCCTCAAAGCTGTTGCGAAGGCGCTTGTACTGACCAAACATGAAGCCGATCTCTCTGCCGCCTGTACCGATATCGCCCGCGGGGACGTCGGTGTCGGCGCCGATATGACGGAACAGCTCCGTCATAAAGCTCTGGCAGAAGCGCATGATCTCCATATCGGACTTGCCCTTGGGGTCGAAGTCGGAGCCGCCCTTGCCGCCACCGATGGAAAGACCGGTCAAAGAGTTCTTAAAGATCTGCTCAAAGCCCAAGAACTTGATGATACCGATGTTGACGGACGGATGCAGACGGATACCGCCCTTATACGGACCGATCGCGGAATTGAACTGAACGCGGTAGCCGGTGTTCACCTGTACCTGACCGTTATCGTCGACCCACGGAACGCGGAACTTGATCTGGCGCTCAGGTTCGCAAAGACGCTCTAACAGCGCCTGCTTCTTATACAGATCCTCATTCGCCGCGATGACCGGACGAAGAGAATCAAGGACTTCTTCCACCGCCTGTAAGAACTCAGGCTCGGAAGCGTTCTTTTCTTTTACTTTAGCCAGTACTTCATCTACATAAGACATAATATTCCCTCCAAATAATAATTGTTTGAACTGAAAAAGACACAAAAAAATAAAGGCACCTCGGACTATGTGTCCGAGACGCCTTTGTCTCAACAGCACGAATTATACGCCCAAATCATTTGTTTGTCAAGCGATAGAACGAATTTTAACAAAACTTACTAATTGATTTTGCAGGATTGCCTTTCTTTTCTTGCAAAATGTGAAAAGTTCGGGCTCGCTCAAAATGAGGGATTGACATAAAAAAATAATTATGTTAAAGTGATAGCGGAACAAAGGCGTTCATTTGAGGCAGTATTTTGCACTGCTCCAAATGGCGCTTTTTTATTTTTTATGGTCATTGCGAGGGCTCGACACGCGTGTCAGCCCGTGGCAATCTCAACCGATTATGTTATGAACAATGGCGTTCATTTAGGATTCTACGTCCTAAGTGTCGCCTTTTTTATTTTGTCAGTATCTCTAACACAAGGAGTGCGGTAATATGAATCATACAGAACAAGAGCTGATGAAGCAGATCGAAGAAGAGGACGTCAAGTTCATTCGTCTATCCTTCTGCGATATTTACGGCGTTCAAAAGAATATCTCTATCCAGCGCAGTGAGTTGCCCAGAGCGTTTGAGAAAGGGATCGGGATCGACGCTTCCTACATCAACGGCTTTGGCGGTGATTACGGCAAGGATATCTGGCTTCATCCCGAAACCGACACGATCACGGTTTTGCCGTGGCGGCCTGAGCACGGCAAGGTCGTTAGGATGTTCTGCACGCTGACCTATGAGGATGGCACTCCTGTCGAGACCGACACTCGCGCTCTGCTGAAGAACGCGGTCAAATATGCGCAGTCAAAGGGATATCGCTTCCACTTTAAGTCTGAATTACAGTTCTATCTGTTCAAGATGGACGCCGACGGCGAGAACACCGGCGTTCCCTATGACAGCGCAAGCTATATGGATATCGCGCCTCTGGATAAGGGTGAGAATGTTCGCCGTGAGGTCTGCCTGACGCTTGAGCAAATGGGGATCGACCCCGAGAGTTCTCACCATGAAGCAGGACCCGGACAGAACGAGATCGACTTCCGCTATGCCGATCCGATCACAGCCGCGGATAATACCGTGACCTTCTTGAGCGTCGTGCGCACCATAGCGGCACGCAACGGCTTGTACGCGGACTTCTCACCCAAGCCGATCAAGGATAAAACGGGCTCGGCGCTGCATATCTCTGTATCTACCAAAGCAAAGACGGGTGAGGATGTGACCGACGCCTCGATCGCGGGTATCCTGCATAACATTGCGGGTATGACGGTATTCCTCAACCCGAAGGCAGAGTCCTTTGAGCGCTTCGGCAAGCATAAGGCGCCGAAGTATATCACTTGGTCACAGACGAACCGCTCGCAGCTTATCTTCGCACGTTACACCGAAAACGGGAATCGCTGTGCCCAACTGCGTTCACCCGACCCTGAGGCGAATCCGTATCTGGCATACGCGCTGATGATCTACGCGATCATGGACGGTATCGAAAACAACAGGGCGTTGCCGCAACCCACAGATGAAAGTGTTGTACAGTTCGTGAGCACCGATACGGCAGAGCCGCAAAAGCTGCCCGACAGCTTGGCGAAGGCGCGTATCGAAGCGACCAATTCACCCCTTGTACAGCAGTTCATTTCCTCGGCGATCACAAGGATTTACTGTGCCGAATAGCGGAACTTCACACTAATGACAAAAGAAAGGAGAGCGCACTTTGGAATTGACAGAGCATCGGTACAGAATGCTGATTGTGTCCTCAGACGACAGATTCAGCAAAGACGTCAGCACTCTCCTGCAGGGCGATCAATTTCAGCAGGACTGCTCTCGCAGCGCGTCGGACGCACGCTGTAAGCTGCTTGAAAACCAATACGATTTTGTGATCGTCAACGCGCCCCTGAGAGATGAGTTCGGCTCTCGTCTGTGTATCGACATCAGCCGCAACAACGGGACTATCGCCGCGATCTTTGCGGCGAACGATACCTATGACGAGATCTACGCGAAGGTATCTGTCCACGGCGTTTTCGTGCTCCATAAGCCGACTTCAAAAACACTGGTCTCTCAGGCGGTGTCCCTGATGGTCTGCGCCAGAGAACGCCTGCGTTCCCTTGAGAAGAAGGTCGGCAATACCGAGAGCAAGCTCGACGAGATCCGCATCGTCAATAAGGCGAAGTGGCTGTTGATCGATCAGGAGGGATTGAGTGAAGCCGACGCGCATAAATATATCGAGAAGTCTGCCATGGACTCAGGTATCACCAAACGGCTTGCAGCTCAATTGATCATTGACAAATATCTGTAAATGACGTATTTTCTTAACAGGGAATGCGTCTTTGTCTTTTTCGGACAGATGAAGATTTGATTGACATTTTATTTGTAAAGGAGAACGCTTATGTGCGGAATAGTAGGCTATGTCGGACCGCGCGACTGTACAGACGTGCTGGTATCGGCTCTGACAAAACTGGAATATCGCGGATATGATTCCGCAGGCATCGCCGTGTTTGAAAACGGCAGGATCGAAGTCGCCAAAACCAAGGGCAGACTGGCTGATCTGACTCAAAAGATGGAGAAGGAGGGCAAGCCGCAGGGTCACGCAGGCATCGGTCATACCCGCTGGGCGACCCACGGCGAGCCGAGCGACGTCAACTCTCACCCACATTCGGGACGCAGGGTCACCATCGTCCACAACGGTATCATTGAGAATTACAAACAGCTCAAGCAATTTTTGATCGAGAATGAACGCGACGAGTTCCTCTCCGATACCGATACCGAGGTCGTGGCGCAGCTGCTCGACTTCTACTATGACGGCGATCCTATCCGCTGTATCCGCAAGACGCTCCATGAGCTGCGCGGTTCCTTTGCGCTGGGGATCGTTTTCGCCGACCGTCCCGAGACCGTTTACGCGGTGCGGTGCGAGAGCCCGCTGATCGTCGGTCAGGGTCAGGACGAGGTGTTCATCGCCTCCGACGTACCCGCCATCATCAAATATACCAAGAACTACTATCTGCTTGAACAGGGCGAGATCGCCATTTTGAAAGACGGCAGCGCGGAGTTTCGCTCCCTGCACGGCAGACTGCTCAAAAAGGAATTGCTCTTCGCCGACTGGGACGAGGACAGCGCCGAGAAGGGCGGCTATCCCCACTATATGCTCAAGGAGATCCACGAGCAGCCCACGGCTGTCAAAACGACGATCACGCCGCGCATCGAGGACGGTCTGCCGAACCTATCCGAGTGCGGTATCATCTTCGGAACGCTGAGAAATCTGAAAAACATCTTCATCGTTGCCTGCGGTACCGCCATGCACGCGGGTATGGTCGGCAAGTATGTCATCGAAAAGCTCGCGCGCGTCTCTGTGACGGTCGATATCGCCTCTGAGTTCCGCTATCGCGATCCGCTGTTGACGCACGACGATTTGATCATCATTATCAGCCAGAGCGGCGAGACCGCCGACAGCAAGGCGGTACTGAGCCTTGCCAAGTCACGCGGCGCCAAGACGCTCGCGATCGTCAACGTCAAGGGCAGCTCCATCGCCAGAGAAGCCGACATGGTCATTTACACCCATGCGGGTCCCGAGATCGCGGTCGCTTCCACCAAAGCATATATGGTTCAGCTCGCGGTCATGTATCTGTTCGCCTTTGAAACGGCTCTCGCCAAGGGCAAGCTTGAAGAGAAGGAATGCCGCAGACTGACTGCCGAGCTCCTCAAAATGCCCGACGTTATCGAGAAAACGATCAACAAGGTCGTGGATATGTGCCAGTATGTTTCCACCAAGCTGATCACCGCCGACAGCCTACTGTATATCGGCAGAGGACTTGACTATGCGCTCTCGATGGAAGGCTCCTTAAAGCTCAAGGAGATCAGCTATATCCATTCCGAAAGCTACGCCGCGGGTGAGCTCAAGCACGGCACGATCTCGCTGATCACGGAGGGTATGCCCGTGATCGCTGTCGCGACCCAGAACACCCTGCTTGAAAAAACCGTCAGCAACATCAAGGAAGTCAAGGCGCGCGGCGCGATGACGATCGTGATCTGTGACGAGGAAGCGGATATCGACGCGGACGCGGTCGATTACATGATCCGTATTCCGAAGATCAACGAGACCTTGATGCCGATGGTCGCGACGGTGCCCATGCAGCTCCTCGCCTACTATACCTCGGTCAACAAGGGCAACGACGTCGATAAACCCCGCAACCTCGCCAAATCCGTAACGGTTGAGTGATCATCAGCCTTCCCCTCGGGGGGAAGGCTCTCAATATCCGTTCCACACGCTATAAAGAAAGCAGTTACATCACAGAGAAACAGATAAAGGCGCACGCGCCCGAGGGGAAGGCTTTTTGTTTCATAAAAATACAGACCCCGAAAAAATCGGAGCCTGCAAACCAAAGGGGAGTGTGTGCAATTTTCTTTTGGCAATAAATATTGTTGATGAAGTATATATTGTTTGAAGAAATCTCCCCTAAAGTCCGTGTTGATCCTGATCTGCGGTGACAGATCAGGATAACGAAAAAAGAAGGGTTTTGGGATTCCAAAATAGCAAAAAAGACGCCTTGAACCCCTTGGGGGATTCAAGACGCCTTTGTCTTTACTGTCTGCATTATACGCTGAGATAGACCAATTGTCAAGTCTTTTTATAAAAATATTTTAACGCTTTGATGTGCTAAAGATTGACACGGCACCTCGATAATGTTATGATACACACAGAGCGATTCGATTAAAGAGGGTGTCACCGTGACAACGGAAGAAAACCAGATCATGCAGTATATCGAGGAAGAGGACGTTAAGTTCATCCGCCTTGCTTTCTGCGATATTTTCGGCGTACAAAAGAATATCTCCGTCCAGCCCACTGAGCTCCACAGAGCGTTCGAAAAGGGCTATCCGATCGACGCTTCTTATGTATCGGGCTTCGGCGGCGATTACGGAGTAGACGTTTGGCTCCATCCCGAAGCGGATACCGTCTCCGTCCTCCCGTGGCGGCCCGAGCACGGCAAGGTGATCCGTATGTTCTGCTCACTTTGCTATGCCGACGGAAAACCGATCGAGGCGGATACGCGCTCTTTGCTGCGCGGCGCCGTGGAATATGCCCGTCAAAAGGGCTATCGCTTCCACTTTAAGTCCGAGATGCAGTTCTATCTCTTCAAGACGGATGATAACGGCAACCGCACCTATACGCCCTACGATCACGCGGGCTATATGGATATCGCGCCGCTCGATAAGGGCGAGAACATCCGCCGCGAGGTATGTCTGACGCTGGAGCAGATGGGGATCATGCCCGAAAGCTCTCACCATGAGGCGGGACCCGGTCAGAATGAGATCGACTTCAAGTATGCTCACGCCCTGCCCTCAGCCGATAATACAAGCACGTTTATCTCCGTCGTTCGCACGATCGCCGCGCGCAACGGTCTGTATGCCGATTTTTCGCCGAAGCCGATCTCCGATAAGCCCGGCTCGGCGCTCCATATCCGCATGTCGGTCAAAGCAAAGACCGGTGAGGAGGTCACCGATCGCGCCATCGCCGGCATCCTGAAAAACATCGCGGCTATGACGATCTTCCTCAATCCGACCGAAAAATCCTTCAAGCGCTTCAACAAGATGAAAGCGCCGAAGTACATCACCTGGTCGGACAAAAACCGCGCTCAGCTGATTTTTGCGACCCGTACCGAGAGCGGCGGCAGATGCTTACAGCTTCGCTCACCCGACCCCAACGCCAACCCGTATTTGGCGTTCGCGCTGATGATCTATGCGGCGGTCGACGGCATTGAGAACAACGATCCCCTTCCGCCTTCTACCGATACACAGCAGCAATACCTGTCCTCGTCGGAACAAAACGCAGCGGAGCTTCTGCCCGATACCCTTGTCAGGGCACAAAGTGCCGCTTTAAACAGCGACTTCATCAAGCGGTTCATTCCCGAAAGCATCATCAAAGCCTATTGTAGCTGATATAACAAAAGGCAGTCTGTTCAAACAGGCTGCCTTATTTATGTCTTCTGACATGTCGCTCATAACTTTATCCGCCCCCATCTGACGAGGGGGCGGGATAGGTTTTTACAGGTTGCCTTCATTTTATCTCAATATCTTTTTGATCCTCTCTATCGCTTCTATCGTATTCTCTCTGTCGCCGAAGGACGTCAGGCGGAAATAGCCCTCGCCCTGACTGCCAAAGCCCTCGCCGGGTGTTCCGACCACCTGAGCGTTCTCGAGAAGATCATCAAAGAACTCCCAGCTCCCCATGCCCTTAGGACATTCGAGCCAGATATACGGCGAGTTTTTGCCGCCCGTATAGAATATCCCCAACTCGTCGAGCGCCTTGGAGATGATCCGGGCGTTCTCTTTATAGTAGGCAATATTGGCTTTGAATTCTTTCTGCCCTTCCTGTGAGAATACGGCGGCCGCGGCACACTGCACGGGATAGGACACGCCGTTGAATTTGGTCGCCTGTCGGCGGTACCAAAGGGCATGGAGTTTGTGACCGTCGCGGGCAAGCTCCTTAGGGATCACCGTATAGCCGCAGCGCACGCCGGTAAAGCCCGCAGTCTTTGAAAGAGAGCAGAACTCGATTGCGCATGTTCTTGCCCCGTCGATCGCAAAGATCGAGCGCGGACAGTCGTCCTCGATAAACGCCTCATATGCCGCATCATAGAGAATGATCGCGTCATGCCCATTGGCATAGTCCACCCATGCCTTGAGCTGTTCGGCATCATACGCCGCGCCGGTGGGGTTGTTCGGAGAGCAAAGGTAGATGATATCCGCATGAACACTCTCGTCGGGCATCGGGAGAAAACGATTTTCCCTTGTACCGGGTGCGTATATGATCTTTCTGCCTGCCATGATGTTTGCGTCAACATAGACAGGATAGACCGGATCGGGAACCATCACGACGTTATCGGTGCCGAAAATATCGCCGATATTGCCTGTGTCGGACTTTGCGCCGTCGCTGATAAAGACTTCATCCGCTCTGACTGTTACTCCAAAGCCCGCGTAATACTTTGCGACCGCCTCACGTACAAAATTATAGCCCTCATACTCGGGATAGCCCTTGAAGGTCTCTTTGAGGCTCAGCTCTCCCGCGCCGACCTTCATCGCCTGTACGGCAGTGCGCGGCAGAGGGAGCGTCACGTCGCCGATACCGAGTCGGATGAGCTTTTGGTCGGGGTGAGCGGCGGCATACGCCGCAGTCCTCTTCGCTATCTCGGCGAAGAGATAGTTCGGTACTAAGTTATCAAAATTTCGATTGATTTTCATGTTGTTTCCTTCCTTGATCGGTTGAGATTGCAGTCTCGAAATAAGGTTGAGATTGCCACAGCCCTAACGGGCTTCGCAATGACTATTTTAAGTATCGGTCGATCACGATCTGAGCCGCCTGTCGCTTGGTGATCCCTGCGTTCATCGCCTGTTTTTCGATATACTGATGCGCGTCGCTTTCGCTCATATCTTCGTTGTCGATCAAAAACCATTTTGCCTTGTTGACGATGCGGATCTCTTGGAGCTTGTCTTCGGCTTTGCCTGCCTTTTTCTGTACCGTCCTGAGCATTTCTCGCGCGGAGATCAGGAGTGATACGGCCTGCGTGATCGTTTGCTGAGAGGACGGCTTTCGAACGACGAAAACGCCGTGAGAGACCGTCCTTTGCATAATATCCTCGTACACATCCGATGACGCGAAAATCACCACAAGCGTGCCGATATGCTCAGTCACATCGACGCATAGGCGCGAGCCGAACTCGTCTTTGAGCGGAGCGTTGACGATCACGAAGTCATAGCGTTTCTCCGTCAGGTTTCGCCTCGCCTCGCCCGCGTTCGTGACATGATCGGTATGAAAATTCCTTTGGCGCAGAAGGGAGCTTATCTCTTGCCTAAATCTTTCAGACGACGAGACCACCAGCGCTTGATAGCTGAGCTGTTCTAACGTCATATTTCCCTTCACCCCTTTTATACCGTACACGGAAGTACGATCAACGTAAAAAGGCGCTATTCGGGAACAAGCTCCCAAATAAACGCCTTTGTTTATCGAGGCTATTATAGCATTATTCGCATATTATGTCAATCGTTTAAAACGTCAAAGCGTTAAATTTTTTTGATAATTTTTTCACGATTACCCTTGACAAATCAAAATTCGCGTCGTATAATGCGTGCTGTAAAGACAAAGGCGTTTTGAACCTGTGTGGTTTGAAACGCCTTTGTCTATTTCTTTACGAAAAGGAGAAGGTATTATGGCAAACGTAGCAGAATATTTCGGAAGTCTGGTATTTGACGACAAGACGATGAAAGAGCGGCTGGATCCCAAAATCTACAAGCAGCTCCGTAAAACGATCGACGGCGGCGAGCAGCTGAATATTCAGGTAGCGAACGCCGTAGCCGCCGCACTAAAGGAATGGGCGGTAGAAAAGGGCGCGACCCACTATACCCACTGGTTCCAACCGCTGACCGGTATCACCGCCGAAAAGCATGACAGCTTTATCACTCCCTCGCCCGACGGCAGAGTGATCATGGAATTCTCCGGCAAGGAGCTGATCAAGGGCGAGCCCGACGCGTCCTCATTCCCCTCGGGCGGTCTGCGCGCGACCTTTGAAGCAAGAGGCTATACCGCGTGGGACCCCACCTCCTACGCTTTCATCAAGGGCAAGACCCTTTGTATCCCCACCGCGTTCGCTTCCTACAGCGCCGACGCGCTGGATAAAAAGACGCCTCTTTTGCGCTCCATGCAGGCGCTGAATATCCAGGCAACGCGCGTCTTAAAGCTCTTCGGCAACGAGGACGTCAAGCGCGTGGTCACCTCTGTCGGACCCGAGCAGGAATACTTTTTGGTTCCCAAGGAGCTGTACGCGAAGCGCAAGGATCTGATCTATACGGGACGCACCCTTTTCGGTGCGCGTCCTCCCAAGGGTCAGGAGCTCGACGATCACTATTTCGGTACCATCAAGCCGCGCGTCCTCGCCTATATGGAGGATCTCAACGACGAGCTGTGGAAACTCGGCATCCTCGCGAAAACCCAGCATAACGAGGTCGCGCCCGCTCAGCATGAGCTGGCTCCCATCTATACGACAACCAATGTCGCGACCGATCACAACCAGCTGACCATGGAGATCATGCAGAAGGTTGCGGAGCGTCACGGTCTGGTATGTCTGCTGCACGAAAAGCCCTTTAAGGGTGTGAACGGCTCAGGCAAGCACAACAACTGGTCGATCGGCACGGATACCGGCGTCAACCTGCTCACCCCCGGTGAGACGCCGTTTGAGAACGTACAGTTCCTGCTGTTCCTCGTAGCGGTCATCAAAGCCGTCGACGAGTATCAGGATCTGCTGAGATTGTCCGTCGCGACCGCCGGTAACGATCACCGTTTGGGCGCGAATGAAGCGCCGCCCGCCGTCATCTCCATCTTCCTCGGCGACGAGCTGACCGCTGTGCTGGACGCGATCGAAAACGATACCGAGTATGAGGGCACCAAGAAGAAATATATGAAGCTCGGCGTTGACGTTCTGCCGCGTTTCAGACGCGACACCACCGACCGCAACCGCACCTCGCCCTTTGCGTTCACGGGCAACAAGTTCGAGTTCCGTATGCTCGGCTCCTCCAACTCCATCGCCTGCTGCAACATGATGCTCAACTCCGCTGTCGCGGAAGTCTTGAAGCAGTTTGCGGATGTTCTGGAGAACTCCGAGAACTTTGAAAATGATGTTCACAACCTGATCCGCAAGACGATCAAGGATCACAAGCGGATCATCTTCAACGGCAACGGTTATGACGACGCTTGGATCGAAGAAGCCGAAAAGCGCGGACTCTCCAATCTCAGAACCACCGCCGACGCGATGCCGCATCTGCTGGATGAAAAGAACGTCGCGATGCTGACCTCTCATAAGGTGTTCACCAAAGCGGAGCTGGAAAGCCGCATGGAGATCATGCTGGAAAACTACGTCAAGCAGGTCAACATCGAAGCGCTGACGATGGTGGATATGACCGGCAAACAGATCATCCCCGCGATCGAGACCTATCTGACGAAGCTTTTGAATAACGTTTCCATGAAGAAGGCGATCTCGCCCGATATCAGCTGTGCCTATGAGACCGCGAACATCGAGAAGCTCTCCGCCGCCTGTGACGAGATGAGCGCCAACGCGGGCATCCTCGAGCGCTTGGCGGAGCACCTCGCGAAGATCGACGATATCGTGGAACAGGCGAACTTCGTCCGCGACGAGATCCTGCCGCAGATGGATACGCTGCGCAGCTATGCCGACGCCGCGGAAGCGGTCGTCGACGCCGAGATCTGGCCGCTGCCGACCTACGGTGAGCTGCTCTTCGGCGTAAGATAAAGCGGTTGAGATTGCCACGTCGTCCTCATCGGCTGTACTCGGTAGGCATATTCGGTTGGTATGCCTTGACCTCGTGTCGCCGTTCGTCCTCTCCCCAAAAAGCAGGGGCTTTTTGGGGACCCCGGATAGATCTTCGCAATGACGATTGATAAAAGTACAAAGGCGTACTCTGCTGATGCGGGGTACGCCTTTATTAGTGGTCAGTGATTAGTGGTCAGTTAACCGATGACCGAAACTATATAAAAAATGCTAATGACCGGCAATATGCAGCCGGTTACTCAATTTGGAAGGTGAAACTATGACTATGACAGTAGAATTCTGGTTCCTGATCGGAGCCGCGCTGGTGTTCTGGATGCAGGCAGGCTTTGCCATGGTAGAGGCGGGCTTTACCCGCGCAAAGAACGCCGGCAACATCATCATGAAAAACCTGATGGACTTTTGTATCGGTACGGTCGTGTTCGCTCTCTTGGGCTACACGATCATGATGGGTGAGGATACCCTGTTCGGACTGATCGGTATCCCGAACATGGACTTGTTCGGTCACTTCAAGGAGTTCATCGCATCCCCTGGCAACGGCGACTTTACCGCCGCTTCCACATTCGTATTCAACCTCGTTTTCTGCGCCACCACCGCGACCATCGTATCCGGCGCGATGGCGGAAAGAACGAAATTCTCCGCTTACTGTATCTACTCGGGCGTTATCTCGCTGTTCATCTACCCGATCGAAGCGCACTGGATCTGGGGCGGCGGCTGGCTCTCTCAGCTGGGCTTCCATGACTACGCAGGTTCCTGCGCGATCCACATGGTCGGCGGTATCGCGGCGCTGGTCGGCGCAGCGATCCTCGGTCCGCGTCTCGGCAAGTATGAGCGTGATGAAAACGGCAAGGTCGTCAAGGTCAACGCATTCCCCGGTCACAACATCGTCATCGGCGCGTTGGGCGTATTCATCCTGTGGCTCGGTTGGTACGGCTTCAACGGCGCGGCGGCGACTACTCCGAGTGAGCTTGCTTCTATCTTTTTGACTACCACCATCGCTCCCGCGGTCGCCACCTGCGTCACGATGGCATTCACATGGATCAAAAACGGCAAGCCCGATGTATCCATGTGCCTGAACGCATCCTTGGCAGGCTTGGTCGGAATCACCGCAGGCTGCGACGCGCTTGACGCGATCGGCGCGACCGTCGTCGGCGTTGTCAGCGGTATTCTGGTTGTCGTCGTGGTCGAGGTGCTTGACATGAAGCTGCACATCGACGATCCCGTCGGCGCGGTAGGCGTGCATATGGCGAACGGTATCTGGGGCACGATCGCGGTCGGTCTGCTCGCCAACCCCGACGCTCCCGCAGGGCTGAACGGTCTGTTTTACACCGGCGATTTCAAGCAGCTCGGTCTGCAGTTCTTAGGCTTCGGCTCCGTGGCGATCTACGCCGCGATCATGATGATACTCACCTTTGTCATCATCAAGAAGACCATCGGTCTGCGCGCGTCGGCTGAGGACGAGATCATGGGTCTGGATATCACCGAACACGGTCTGCCCTCTGCTTACGCGGGCTTTGCGGCTGCCGCTGAGGACTACTCCGTCTACGGCGAGGATGTTGCCGTTGTCGCGGGTGAAACGCCCGTGGCAGAAGCTGTCGAGGTCAAGAGCGTTCCGTCCTTTGATAACGGTGAACAGCGGTTCACAAAGATCGAGATCATCTGTAAGGAAGCGCGGTTTGAAAAGCTCAAGAGAGCGATGGCGCAGCTCGGTATCACCGGCATGACCGTCACCCATGTCATGGGCTACGGCTCGCAGAAGGGCAAGCCCGAATACTACCGCGGCGTTTTGGTCGATACCAACCTGCTGCCCAAGATCCAGGTCGAGATGGTCGTATCCGCGATCCCTGTCCGCGATGTGATCGAAGCGGCGAAGAAGGCGCTCTATACCGGACACATCGGTGACGGCAAGATCTTTGTTTACAACGTAGATAACGTGGTCAAGGTCCGCACCGGTGAAGAGGGCTACGCCGCCCTGCAGGATGTAGAATAAAGGATTTACGGGAGCCGAAACCGTTCCCTTCAAAATACCGGATAATAACTCTCAACAGCGTTGCCTTTTTCTGAGCGGCTCCCTTAAGTCACAGACCCCGAGGATCATTTCTTCGGGGTCTGTTCTTGACAAATGACGCGCTGCGTCATATAATACATGAAGGCAAAGACGCCTTGGATATCCAAAGCGTCTTTGCCTATTTTTATGCCCAAAAACCATGAACAAGAGGTTTTATGATGAACAGTACACATGAAGAATGCGGCGTGTTCGGTATCTACAGCACGGCCGACGATGATTTAGCGGCATTGACCTATTACGGACTGTATGCCCTGCAGCACCGCGGACAGGAAAGCGCCGGCATCGCCCTAAACGATGACGGTGTGTTCCGCTGTATCAAAGGCGAAGGCTTAATCAGCGAGGTGTTCAGCGACGATAAGCTCCGCTCCCTCGGTACAGGTCATATCGCGGTCGGTCATGTGCGCTACGCCACCACGGGGAGCAACGCCGCACAGAATATCCAGCCGCTCTTGGTCAATCACCATAAAGGAAGGATGGCGCTGTGCCACAACGGCAACCTGTCTAATTCCTATCTGCTGAGGACAAGGTTAGAAGAAAACGGTGCGATCTTCCATACGACGACCGACTCCGAGGTCATCTCCTATATGGTCGTTCAGGAGCGACTGCGTCATGGCTCGATCGAGAATGCCGTCAGCGAGGCGATGGAGTCCATCGAGGGCGCGTACTCGCTCGTGATCTGCTCGCCGCAAAAGCTGATCGCCGTCCGTGATCCGCACGGATTCCGTCCGCTGTGCTACGGCGTGACCGAAAGCGGCAGTGTGGTATTCGCCTCGGAATCCTGCGCGCTGGACGCGGTCGGCGCCAAGCTCGTCAGAGATCTGCGCCCCGGTGAGATGGCGATCGTCGATAAAAACGGTCTGCGATTTGACACGGCGCACTGCGATAAAGAGCCGAAACACTTCTGCGTATTTGAATACATCTATTTTGCGCGTCCCGACTCGGTGATCGACGGCGCTTCCGTCAGTCAATGCCGTCAGAGAGCAGGCAGATTTCTCGCAAAGGAACACCCTGTCGACGCGGATATCGTCATCGGCGTCCCGGATTCGGGCTTGGAGGCAGCGATCGGGTACTCGTATGAATCGGGGATCCCATACGCCATCGGCTTTACCAAGAACAAATATATCGCCCGTACCTTCATCACCCCGGGACAGGGCTCGCGTGAAGCGGGCGTGGGGATCAAGCTCAACCCGATCCGTGAGATCGTCAAAGGGAAGCGCGTTGTACTGATCGATGATTCGATCGTGCGCGGTACGACCTGCCGCCGCATCGCCGAGCTTTTATGGCAGGCAGGAGTCAAAGAGATCCACATGCGCGTCAGCGCGCCGCCCTTTGTCGCTCCGTGCTACTACGGCACCGATATCGACTCCGCCGACGTGCTGATCGCCAATCGCATGAGCACCGCTGAGATTGCAAAAGAGATCGGCGTGACCTCGCTCGGTTACCTCAGCGTTGAAAATGTCAGGCTTCTGACAGGAACGGACAGCGGCTTTTGTACCGCATGCTTCGGCGGAAGCTATCCGACCGCGATTCCCGACAAAACCGCAAAGAATCGCTTTGAGACCAAAATCAGTGAACAGCAAAAGGGATGAAGAAAATGTACGACAGATCAAATCTTGATCGCAAATTGATCTTAGAAAACGGCGCCGTATTTTACGGAAAGGGCTTTGGCTGTACGGACGACAGGATCGTTGAGATCGTGTTCAACACCTCGCCCGTCGGCTATCAGGAGATCCTCTCCGACCCGTCCTATACCGATCAGGGCGTCGTTATGGCATATCCGCTCATCGGCAACTACGGCATGGCGGACGACGATTATGAGTGCGATACGCCGACCATCGGCGCGCTGATCGTGCGCGAGTACAACGGCGAGCCGTCCAACTTCCGCAGTAAAGAACCTTTAGAGGATGTGATGAAGCGTTACGGCATCGTCGGTATCAGTGAGATCGATACCAGACGGTTGATCAGACATATCCGTGATCACGGCTCCTGCAAGGCGCTGATCACCTCCGCAAATACTCCGGCAGAGGTTGCCGAAAAAGCGATCAAAGAAGCCTCGCTCCCGCATGACACGGTCAGCCGCGTCAGCAGAAACCGATTCCAAAGATACGATTCAGCCGAGCATTTATATCATGTTGTCGCCATCGACTGCGGCATGAAAATGAACATCGTGCGCTCACTCACCCAAAGAGGCTGTGATGTGATGGTCGTGCCGTGGAACGCACACGTGCGTGATATTCTTTCACTCGATCCGGACGGCATCTTCCTTTCCAACGGCCCCGGTGATCCCGAGGATGTCCCCGAGGTGATCGGCACCGTGAAGGAGTTGATCGGCACTGTTCCGATCTTCGGTATCTGTCTGGGTCATCAGATCCTGTCCCTCGCATACGGAGCCAAGACCTATAAGCTGAAATTCGGTCATCGCGGCGGCAATCATCCTGTCAAGAATCTTCTGACAAACAGGATCGAGATCACCTCACAGAACCACTCCTACGCGGTAGATGCCGAGAGTCTGGAAAACACGTCCCTGACCGCAACGCATATCAATCTGCTTGACGATACCATCGAGGGCGTAGCCTGCATGGATGACCGCGCCTTCGGCGTGCAGTATCATCCCGAATCCGCCCCGGGGCCGCAGGACAGCTCCTATCTGTTTGATCAGTTTATTGATTTGATGAAGGAGGGCAAGGACAATGCCTAAGAGAACGGATATCAAAAGGATCATGGTCATCGGCTCGGGCCCGATCGTCATCGGTCAGGCGGCGGAGTTCGACTACGCGGGCACACAGGCTTGCTTGGCGCTCAGAGAAGAGGGCTACGAGGTCATCCTGTGCAACAGTAATCCCGCGACCATCATGACGGATACCATGATCGCGGACAAGGTCTATATGGAGCCGCTGACCCTTGAATATATCGCGAAGATCATCCGCAAGGAGCGCCCCGACGCGATCCTGCCCGGCATCGGCGGTCAGACGGGTCTGAACCTCGCGATGGAACTGGAACGCAAAGGAGTATTGAAAGAATGTCAGGTCGAGCTGCTCGGCACATCCTCAAAGAGCATCGAGCGCGCCGAGGACAGAGAACTGTTCAAGGAGATGTGTGAGAGTATCGGCGAGCCCGTCATCCCGTCACAGATCACCTATAACTTGGAAGAAGCAAAAGAAGCGGCCGCGGCGGTCGGATATCCCGTTGTGCTCCGTCCCGCTTTCACCCTCGGCGGTACAGGCGGCGGTTTTGCGGACACCGAAGCTGAATTATTGGAGATTGGCAGACAGGCGTTTGCCCTCAGTCCCGTTCATCAGGTGTTGATCGAAAAGTCCGTCAAGGGATATAAAGAGATCGAGTATGAGGTCATCCGTGACGCGAACGATACCGCGATCACCGTCTGCAATATGGAAAACCTCGACCCGGTCGGCGTGCATACCGGCGACAGCATCGTTGTCTGTCCGTCCCAGACTTTGACTAACAAGGAATACCATATGCTGCGTGACAGCGCGTTGAAAATTATCCGCACCTTGAAGATCGAGGGCGGTTGTAACGTCCAGTTCGCGCTTGATCCGCAGTCCTTTCAATATTACGTGATCGAGGTCAACCCTCGTGTGTCGCGTTCCTCGGCGCTCGCGTCTAAAGCCTCAGGCTATCCGATCGCCCGCGTCAGCGCGAAGATCGGCGTCGGGCTGCGGCTCGAGGAGATTCCGCTTGCCAATACGCCCGCGTCCTTTGAGCCTGCGCTCGACTATGTCGTGACGAAGCTGCCGCGCTTTCCGTTCGACAAATTCGCCTCCGCTCCCAACACCCTCGGCACCCAGATGAAGGCGACAGGCGAGATCATGGGCGTCGGCAGGACGTTGGAAGAAAGCCTGCTCAAAGGTATCCGCTCACTGGAAACAGGGGTTGATCACCTCTACCTCGAAAAATTCGATAGTATGGCGACAGATGAACTGCTCTGCTATATTCGACAGGGCACCGACGACCGTATCTTTGCGATCGCCGAGTTGCTCAGGCAAAATATAGACATAGACACGATTTTTGAACAGACCGAGATCGACCGCTTCTTTCTCCGCAAGCTCAAAAATATTACTGACATGGAACGCGAGTTGAGCGCTCATATTAATGATATAGCCGTGTTGTATCACGCAAAGCGGATGGGCTTCTCCGACAAGGCGATCGCGCGCTTGTGGAGCACCGATGAATTGACGATCTATCATACCCGAAAGGAAAACGGGATCGTGCCGATCTTCAAGATGATCGACACCTGTGCCTCCGAATTCAAGAGCTATGTGCCGTACTTTTATTCAACCTATGAGGAAGAGAATGAAAGCGTCTGCACCGATCAGAAAAAGATCATCGTGCTCGGTGCGGGCCCGATCAGAATCGGTCAGGGCGTTGAGTTCGACTACAGTACTGTTCACGCGGTACAGACGATCCGTCGCGCGGGCTATGAAGCGATCATCATCAATAATAACCCCGAGACCGTTTCCACCGACTACACCACCGCCGATAAGCTCTATTTTGAGCCCCTCACTCCCGAGGACGTCATGGCGATCATCGACTTTGAACAGCCCGAGGGCGTGATCGCTTCTTTGGGCGGTCAGACGGCGATCAACCTCGCTCAGCCGCTCATGGACAGAGGCGTGAAGATCATCGGCACAGACTGTGCCGCGATCGAGAGAGCGGAGAATCGTGATTCCTTCAACGCCATCATCAAGGAGCTCGGCATCCCGCAGCCCGCGGGCAAGGCTGTTACCTCGATTGAAGAGGGCGTCAAAGCTGCCGCCGCAATCGGCTATCCCGTCCTTGTCCGTCCGTCGTTTGTACTCGGCGGCAGAGCGATGCAGATCGTTTCAAAGGAAGAAGATTTACGCCACTATCTGAAAACTGCTGTTGAAATAGATGAAGATAAGCCCGTACTTGTCGATAAATACATCATGGGTAAAGAGGTCGAGGTCGACGCGATCTGCGACGGCGTAGATGTATTCGTGCCCGGTATCATGGAGCTGGTCGAGCGTACCGGCGTTCATTCCGGCGACTCCATCTCCGTCTATCCGTCCTTCTCCATCTCCGATAAGGTCAAGGGCATTATCCTGCAATACGCGAAGAAGCTCGGTAAAGCCATCGGTATCATCGGTCTGTACAATATCCAGTTCATCGTGGACGAAAACGACGATGTTTACATTATCGAAGTCAACCCGAGATCGTCGAGAACCGTACCGTTCCTCTCTAAATCCACCGGTTACTCTCTCGCGGATATCGCGACCGAGGTCATCCTCGGCAAGAGCCTGAAAGAGCAAGGCATCTTCCAGCTCTATCCCGAGGAAAAGAAGCGTTATTATGTCAAGGTTCCGGTCTTCTCGTTCCAGAAGATCAAGGGTCTCGACGCTTACCTCAGCCCCGAAATGAAGTCTACCGGTGAAGCGATCGGTTATGATAAAAAGCTCTCACGTGCCATGTACAAGGCGCTCGTCGCGGCAGGCACCAAGGTGCAGAACTACGGTACTGTTATCGTCACCCTTGCTGACGAGGATAAGGAAGAGGCAGTCCCGCTGATCCGCCGCTTCTACGACCTCGGCTTCAACATCGAGGCGACTGACCTGACTGCCAAGGTTATGAGAAAGAACGGCATCAAGACCCGTAAGCTGGGCAAGATCAGCGAGGGCAGCACCGAGATCCTCGACGCGATCCGCGCCGGCTACGTCAGCTATGTCATCAACACCCGCGCCATCATGTCGGGCGTGCATTATGAGGACGGTACCGCGATCCGCCAGACGGCTGTCGAGAACGGCGTGACAATCTTCACATCCTTAGATACCGTTCGTGTATTGCTTGATGTACTCGAGGAGACCACGCTGACGATCTCGACGATCGATTCGTAACAGGCATAGTTTAAAACACTCATACATCTAAAAAAGCATTCTAAGCAAAGTAGTATAAAGCATTGATAATTCTCATGTGCATGGATGCTTTTTTATTCCGTTGATCAGTGAGTTTCAACAGATAGTTTTTGATAGAATAACACTGTGCTCGACAGGAATATGAGCCTGCATTATAACTCTGAATATGTAATTACCTGCGCATGAAAAGTAAATTTTTACTTCGCTATATCAAAGAAAAAGCTACCGACTTGCATTTGCTTTACACCAAGGAGAAGCGAAATAACCATAAAGTTTTCACTCTGAATTACAACCGAAATCTCCCGAGTACGATGGTACGATGAAATCAGCATACACCATAGACACTATGAAAAAGCCCGGTAAAGAGCCGTTTGTCGGCATTTCTGAAAACGGTCTTCATCGTACCACATAAATCATCGTACCATATTCAGAGGCTTTTTCAGCGTTAGAAACCAACTGATTTTGAGCAGGTAAAAGCGGGGGTCGCTTACGCGGCTTTCCCCGCCGATCACATCGGGCGGCAGAGCCGACCGTTTCGCCGTTCTTTGGACTTTTCCTTAGGTGGGTTGCTAAAGGGTCGTCCCATTTCAAACAATGGTGAAAAGATTACTCCGCATTGACAAAGAAAAAGCCGAAATAAATAGAGCTGAATCGACAAAAAAACGGAGAGATAATTGTTAGGTTTGGATATCGACTTTACTGAATTTATGTGGTATTGTTTTGAGCTGCATAGCTATCGATTAGAGCGAATCCGATCGGTAAGCATCCATGAAATGAGGTGAAAAACAATGGCAAAAAGACAGAACGGAAAAGGAACCTTACGCAAGCGCAGCGACGGTCGCTGGGAAGGTCGATTCAATATCGGCGTGAATGAAAACGGAAAGCCGAAGGTCAAATACATCCTCGCCAAGACGCAGACGGAATGTGCCTACAAGCTGAAAACCGCAATCGAAGAGTATGAGCACGACAAGGAGATCGCCGAGCGCTGTACCTTCCTCACAAATCCAAACCCAACGCTCAGCGAGTGGTCAGCCATCTGGCTCAGCTCCTACTGCAAGGGGATTATCCGTGAATCTACCTATGAAAACTACGCCTACTTCTTCGAAAGATATATCAACCCCAGAATCGGAGAAATGGAGATTCGTAATATCTCCACCATTATCTGCCAACAACTGCTGATGGATCTGTACACCCACGGAGATTGATCGACACCTCTCAGGGCAAAGCAGGAACAGGTTACAGCCCGAAAACAGTCAAGAATGTCAAGATCGCGCTCCAGTCCTGTCTGCAAAAGGCGGAGGACGAAGAACTGATATCCAGAAATCCTGTCAAAGGAGTAAAGCTCCCAAAACTTCAAAAGAAGGAAATGAAAACCTTGAAAGTGAATGAGCTGAGCGCGTTCCTCAACGAAACGATCCGCTCCGACTGCTACGAATTCTACTTCCTCGAGATCACGACAGGGCTGAGATTAGGAGAGATCCTTGCGCTCGAGTGGGAGGATCTTGATGAAGAAAACAAAACAATCCGTGTGAACAAGCAAGTCAGACACTCCAAAAACGGAATGGAAGTGTCTACTCCGAAAACCCAGGCATCCATCCGAACTATCAGTATCAGCGATGAATGTCTGAAATTGCTCAAAGGATTGAAAGCAAAACAGCCCGTCGGAACAAAGCTGATGTTTCCTTCACCTGTAACGGGAACCTACTATGATCCGAAATCTATCACATACAGGTTTCACAGGAAACAAAAGAGAGCAGGAGTACCGCAGATACGCTTCCACGATCTCAGACACAGCTTCGCGACCCTGTCAATCGAGCAGGTCATGGACATTAAAACGATCTCGCATATGCTCGGGCATACCGATGCAGGCTTCACGATGAACACCTATATGCACGTGACAGACGCTATGCAACAGAACGTCGCCGACACGATGGGAGAGCTATTAAAAAGCAAAAAGGACGAGAACGAAGAGATAACCATCAAGTTCCCGGCGTAACAAGTCAATATAAAGAAAAATCGGCAGGAGCGATCCTGCCGATATCTTTTTTAACGGTCATTGCGAAGCCCCTTTAGGGGCTGTGGCAATCTCAACCGATTATAAGGAGCTTGATTGAGATACCAACCTCAAAAACTAAGAATTGTCTATTTGATTAATTAAAGTCGCGTTTTGCGTTGTGGTCAAATTGTGGTCAAAAGCTGTTTTGACCATATTTTTCCTCGAAATCTTTCAGAGCTGTTTTCAGGTTGAATGAAGCCAATTAAAACTGACAGAACCCCGAAAACCCACTGCTTAAGCCGTTTATAAGCAAAAGATAACAGCTCCCGATACCGAAATATCGAGAGCTGTTATGGCGCGCTGGAAGGGACTCGAACCCCCGACCTTTTGGTTCGTAGTAGGGTCGATGACCTTACCGCTTGCGTCGGTGCTTAACTGAGTAGATGTAGTGTCGCCTTTAGCGATCGTTGCCGTGGTTGCCTGTGCCTGATCGGGAGTAGCCGAGGAGTGATTACCACAGCGCGTAAATAACATGGCTAAGACGATAGCAAGGATCGCTACGAGCACAACCGCTATGATAGCGATGATTTTCTTGTTTTTGACTTTCATCATATGACGTCCTTTCTGATATTTGCTTGATGTCTTTATATTGTAAGCCTTACACGTGATAGGAAGATAGTTGGGTCAGTGCGTAACTTTATAACAAGGAGATGATCTTTAATCCTTTTTCCTTTGCGTAGCTTAGCGTATTCGCCGCGCCGCCTGCCCGATATACATAGCTGACAGCAACGCTCGACCATAACACCATGATCTTGTTCCTTTCGGGGATAGCTCGTTTGTGAAAAAAGTAGGTTTCCTGCTGTTCCTCAAACGGACAGATGATCTCGTCAAACAGATCGATATACGGCGTGCGGGGGTTGAGATAGGCTGTAACAAGAATGCTTTTAATGCTTGGATATCGCTTTTTCATCTTATGGAGTACTTTGGCACAAGTCTCATCAAAGTGTCCCATACCGCCGTTGAGAAATATCCTGATCCCCATATGGATCGCGACGATAATAGCTTGTTCGATATACTCTTCTTTAATGAAATAACAATCTCTGTTGCCGATGAATAACGCTGTGATCTCTTTTCGTTCCATATACTTGAAAATAAAAAAAGCGCAGCCCACGAGGTGAACTACGCCGAAAAACACATAGCTCCTTGTTGCTACACAATTTCACTTGCCTTGATTACTCTTAGCGCATGAGTTGAGCCTGTGTTTTTGCACAGTTTATCACTCATGCACCAAAAAATAACACGAATAAGCATAGACAGGTTGACCTGCCTATACGCAATCAAGAAAGATATTCAAGTGAAATTATGTAGCAACTTCATCATACCACAACAGATGGTGAAATGCAATATTAAAGCATCGAGGGATTAAGATTTCGTATCATTCTACCATTCTGATTCCTCTTCATCTTCGTATTCTTTGAATAACTGTTCTTTGGCTCTACAGTAAAAGTAGCTCATAAATGCCGAGAGCACCTGCTCCCGATTTTCTTGTTCGGTGCCGGCGCCGGCTTTCAGCCGTTCGATCAGCACATCCGATAACGTATTGATAATGTTGTTGACAGAGCCGAACATAGACGTCCGCATACCATAATCTCCATTTTCTAATTTATCGGAAATGATCATGATACCTGTACACAAGAGCTGTGCTTCAGGGTTCGTTGCCAGCAGGCGTTTGGTAGCCCTATATCTGTTCCTGAAACAATGCACATACATAAGATCTGCTACAGTATATTTCATGCTGACGGTTTCTTTATCGTTTTCATGACGATTTTGCTGTTCATTCTGTTTCATATTGCGTATCTCCTGAAGATAATTATTTTACAGATACATTATAACACACCTCTCGCGAGATTTCAACGCTTTAAAGCGATGAAATCAAATTATTTCTGTCTTTATGCAACAATAACAGCCGCCTGCGTTTGCAAGCGGCTGTCGGTGTAGTTTTCCAGAATGGTTATCAATATTTTGTTGGTACAAAAGCTTTTTTTCTCTGCTGAACTTGATTATTCTGCCAGCTCCTTAAATGCCGAAAGATATTTTTCAAGGATTCTTTTTGCAACAATATCGATCTTCTCATCTTCGCTCAACTCGAGAAGGGAGCCGTTTTTCTCGATATCGATAACAAGATACTTTGGTTTATTGTTCTTGAAGATGATCGCCTCACCTTTCTCTTCCGCCGTTTTCGCAACCTGAGAGAAGTTCTGATTTGCCTGCGTCATCGAGAATACCGTGTTTGTATCAATATACATCAATATCACCTTATAATATAGGATAAATTTTTCGTGGCTATTTAGCTGATCATTTTTTACGCCGCAGCGTTATTATTGATGAGCTCAATCGTTTGTCGGATTCTGTACCACAACGACAGATCGGTGAACACTTCTACAATGCTGCCTCTGTCGGTAAACGGCGGTTCTTGCAGGACGGACATATCCTTTAGGACACCGTTGTGGATGATGTATTCGACGATCTGATTGACGAAGTAGATTTGTCTGTCGTCGAGGTTCGCGTCGCTCAGATATTCGGCGAAGGCTTCCTTTGCCGCCCTCATATCCATACCGACGATCTCGCGCACGAATTCGCCGAGCGGTTTTGTGCCGTACTGTGCCTCATACTCCTCTTTAGAGCCAAGGTCATTCCACAGCAATTCCTCCAATCCTGCGATATCCTCCGACGTCAGCGGGACATTCCCTTTCAGCTTGGCGATCGCGCCCTCACCCTGATGTTGGCGAATATAATACTCCACCTTTTCACGGTAGTTCTGCAAATCATCACTATCAAGCTCCGACTCGTTCCAGTCGATCGAAAGGATCTCGTCATCAAAATTCGTGTTGTAAATATCGCCCCGATAAGGGATGTATTTCATCAGGTTCCTGAGACACTCGCGGATATGCTCAAATTCGTTGATCCCCGCGTTGTCGAAATAGTCCGTATGCAGGATCTTGTTGATCAGCTCGGACTGCGCCATGATCTCGGGGATATTCGCCACGCTCGCGACGCCCTGCACCTTGCCGAAGAAATCCTTTCTGCGCTTGCCGTACTTTTTACCGGCAAGATAGCACAGCTCGATCCCGTACATCAGCGCATCGAAGCGCACCGCTTTCGCGTCATCCTCGTCGGGGATGATCAACGGCGCCAGCTCGTCGCGGATCGTCAACGTGTCCTCATAAGTCAGCGCGGTGTAGCTGTCCTTTGATGAAAACTTCTCGACATAGCGCAAATGCTGTCGGACGGCAAAATTCTCTCGATTCAGCTCCAGCGTCTTATGTACCATGTCATCCACCAGCGATTCTCTGAACGCGATCAGGTCGGTCGTTTGATACTCCAAATCCTGCAGCTTGAATACAATCTGCGCTTTCAGGTGGAAGATCGCGCTTTGCAGCGCCGCGTTATTGGCGCTGGGCTTACCCTTGTTCATGCGGAAGAATTCAAAGTTACCGCAGAAATCGAAGATATAGAACTTGTCCTTATCCTTGCCGTCAAGCAGGTTTTCGCATAATCTGGTGCCGCGGCCGATCATCTGCCAGAACTTCGCCTTACTCATGACCTTCTTGAAGAAGACGAGGTTCAGCACCTCGGGCACATCGATACCCGTGTCGAGCATATCGACCGAGATCGCGATCTGCGGCATTTTCTGCGGATCAGAGAACTCGTCGATCAGGCTTTGCGCATAGTTGACATGGTTGTCGATCACCTTGGCAAAACCGTGTTGCAGATGCGGATACTCCTTATTGAACACCTCGAGGATCTTCTCCGCGTGGTTATGGTTCTTCGCAAAAATAATCGTCTTGCCGATCTTCTGACCATAATCCACCGTCAAGCCGTTGGTCATCAGAATATGCAGCACCTCGCGGATGGTATCGGTGTTGAAGATCCATTCATTCAGCGCGCCCGATCCGATGCTGTCGGGCATCTCGCCGTCCTCATCGGTGAAGGTGCTTTCATATTGCGCCTTATCCTCGTCGGACAGATCATCATAGACGATGCCCTGCTCGATGAATTTCAGTCGGGTTTCCACCGACATGAAGTCGACCAGAAAACCGTCCTTGACCGCCTGACTCAGCTCGTAGGCATAGGTCGGTTCGTTGTCATTCAGATCGAACACCTCATAGGTGTTTTTCTCTACCTCATCCTTCGGGGTCGCGGTAAGCCCGACCAGCGGCGCGTCGAAGTAGTTGAAGATATCCTTATACTTGTTATAGATGGAGCGGTGCGCCTCGTCGCAGATCAAGAGATCGAAGTGACCGCAGGTAAAGAGCTTGCCCTCATCGTCCTTGACCTCGTCGATACAGCCCATCATCGTCTGATAGGTCGAGAAAACGCAGTGCGCCGTATAATTATCCTTTTCCTCACACAGATTTGTCACGCTCAGGTCGGGCAGGAGATTGACAAAACTGCGCTTTGCCTGTGTCACGAGCGAGGTGCGGTCGGCGAGGAACAGAATATTCTTCACCCAGCCGTGTTGCAACAGAACGTCGCACAGCGAAATGATCGTCCTCGTTTTACCGGAGCCGGTCGCCATGACGAGCAGCGCCTTGCGGCGATTTTTCTTATCAAAAGCGTCGCACACCGCCTTGACCGCCGCTTCCTGATAATAGCGTCCGGCGATATCGCGGTTGATATAGATATTTTTGAGAGGTCGGCGCATGGTCTGGAGATTGAAGAACTTTTCCAGATCGCGCTTTGACCAGATTGCCGCTACCCTGCGCTCGGGATAGATTCCGTCGTCGATGCGGGTATCAAAGCCGTTGGTCAGGAAGATGACCGGACGGCGGTGATACTTTTTCTCGAGCAGATCGGCATAGAGCTTTGCCTGCTGTCTGCCGACGGCGGGATCCTTACAGGTGCGCTTGGCTTCGATCACCGCGAGCGCCCTGCCGTCGTCGCCGTACAGCACATAATCGGCATAGCCGACCTCGGAGTGGTTCGGCATACCGGGCAGCTCCACCTCATCCAGCCAGTCCCTGCCCTGCGTCCAGCCCGCGTCGGTCAGCATGGTGTCGATATAGATCTTGCGGGTCGCGAATTCGGTCAGGTCGATCGGCTTGGGGGTGTAGGTCTGCTGTTGCTCGGATCGGCGAGCGGTCAGCTCCTCGCGCAGGCTTTGGTTCTCCGCTGTCAGCTTTTCGAGATCGATCTCTTTTTCGGCGAGCTTGGCGGTCTCCGCCTTCAAGCGTTCATTCTCTGCTTTCAGGCTGTCGATATCGACCTTTTCGCCGTCCGATACCATCGCCATCGCCTCCTCGGCGGTCAGCCGGAGCAGTGAGGGGTCAAAGGTATGTTCGCGATACTCCTTGCCGTAGCAGTAGGCGACAAAATCCATGAAGTAAAACAGATTCTCTACGCACAGCTCGGCCTGCTGAACGGTGACCCTTTGACCGGTGTGGGCGGAGCGGTTGCCGACCTTGCGGATGAAGTCCATGCGGCGCAGGATATCGTCGCCCGCGATATCGCGGAACTCCTCGGTAGACATCAGCACCGCGAGCGTTTCGTTATACGGCAGCTTGAGATCCTTGTCGACCGAATACATCCACTTGACCGCGAACTCCATCGCCCTGCGGCAGTTGAACGCGCAGGCGTCGGGGTCGATATGTAAGATACGCTCCGCACTGATCGCCACATCCGCAAAGCTCTCAAACCCCTTGTCCTGTTTTAAGAAATCAAAGTTGGTCATGTTTATCACCTGATTACTCATTCAATGAATCAATATCTATATATAAATTCTGAAATCTAACTATATCATTTTCTTGATATTCAATCTTTAGCCTTTTGAATATCCTTTTTATCAATTTGATATTCCTGTTAAAGGCTGTTCCTCTCCACAAATATTTATCTATAACATTTGTTTGGAGATGCTCTTTTATTGAATTAACAGTTTCTTCTCTAAGTGATGAATAGCTTTTAAATGCCTCTTCTATTGTAGGGTGTCTGCCTGCCGGGGTATTATCATGTATGTGATTATAAAATATATTATAATAGTATTCACCATCAAAATCTTGAATAATCTCTATTCCTCTTTTTAAATGTTTATTTGTAATTGTGTGATCGACAAACAAATCCGAATCAAATATGATTCTGCAATATTTTGCCTGCAATTCTAATTGATACGCCTTTACGATAGCGGGTCCGAATACTGTTGTATTTGAATAATAGTATTTGCCTTTTGTAATTCCTCCCCGAAAGTATAGTCCTGTATCTTCATACAGTTCAAGTTCCGCCAAATGAATTGCTGTCAATAATAAAGGTAAGCTATCAGATTCTTGATCGTTAGTTGTTAACACTATACTGTCAGAAAAGAAAGCCATTCTTAGGTTTAGTTTAGCTGAATTATTAAACAGGTATTGAAAATTATTGACAAAATGAAGAAGCTTATCAACTATCTCAATATTGTTTTCATCTAGAACCAGATTACTAAAGCCTAGTATATCAATAAAGGCTACATAACCAAATTCGTATTCCATTTTGTCCTCCAAGCTATAATACGAAATATGAAATAACAACTCCAAACATATCGTTTTACTTGATTAATTCTTTCTCATCTATAAATCGCTAATACATCCAGAGTACGATAATCTTCATCAACCTTAATTGGTTCTATGCTTTTGTTTTTGGAATCAATCGATTTTCTTGCAGCCCTGTTCAATGACAAAAAGTCTTTTAATGGATCAAAAAACGGTTTCTTTTCCTCAATAACTCTTGATGATACTCTTGCCAATATAGTAACTTCTTCATCCGTATCAACAAACTCCTGTATATCAATTGTTAAAAGGTCTTTATTCAGTTTGCTGCACAGCAGTATATCTTCGTTGCTATCAATAATAACTGGAATTTTGGACGCGTTAGCTCCTGATATTAATGATTCTAAAGCGGATTGCTCATTTTCATCAGCAGTTTGGTTTTGCATTGCAGATATGAGAAAGGGCTTGAACTGTTCTACCAGTTGCATCATATCGAAACTTTCCGGAATACTGATATTTGCATCTATTTTTATGATGCTTCCCCTCGGCACCGTTTTTAATTCAAATTCACTTGATTCTGTAAAATCAAAGTAATCTTCACCTTCTTTTTTCTTTTCTAATAACGCTTCAAATTCATTGCAGTCGTATAAAGCACTTTCAGTAACTTTAGCAGTATACTTTTTATCTGCTGAGGCATCAGCTTTGATTCCTGAAAAATCTACGCCTATTCCTTTTCCTTTTGCAACCTCATATTCTGAAACTTCAATTTGCTTTTTTCCTGTGATCAATGATGTGTATTCACCAACAGTTTTTTTGTCATAATATAATATCTTGCCAAACATTGTTTTGTCCTTTCTATCCAAAGTATTCCTGCATTAATGATTTTTTGAGGGTTTCGAGCTTGTCGATACTCTGCTGTACGGTTGCCTTTTGCTCTTCGACTTGTGTGACGAAATCTGCGAATTGATTTTGTAAATCAACTGGCGGAACAATTATATTAATTTTTTTTAGCATTGCTATAGACAGATACGCTACCGTTGAACCGGCTTGAAAACTATCAATCTGCTTTTTTATATATCTTGAATCAAAGAGATATGTAAGAAATAAAGGTGTAATAGCTTTATCGAGATTATATAGCCAACTAATCATTCCATCTTGAAAATAAAACTTGTCGTTAGTTTTTACAATGTAACACTTTCCCAATGTTCCTCGTGAAGTAATGAGAATATCTCCCGTTGTTGGAACTAAACTCTTTCCTAACAATTCTTCATATTTTTTCTCTGAAATGAAAAGGTCGTTAGTTAAACAATCTGTTTCAATTAGTTCAACCAAATTTGAAACTCTAACGAATGGTACACCAACAGTTGTTTGTTCACTTTGATATATTCTTTTACTCGAACTGATCGTACATAAATCACTTAGTAAACAAGAAGGGTAATGGTTACAATTCTGTTCAATATCCCCAAACATCTCAACAAATCGGGATTTGATAAGCTCGTCCAGTTTATTTAGAGTTTTTATTTGAAGATTGATAATACTGGTGAGCAAATCAATTCGCTTGGCTATTTCCAATTGCTTTTCTCTTACTGGTAGTTTTACGATAATTCTTTCTAGGTTCTTTCTACTTATTCTAATTCTAGTAGCACCTGCAAGAAAGCTAGTAATTTGTTTATAATAGCACGGAGAGTTTAAAAAGCACAAAAGATAACGCTTATCAACAATTTCATCGTTTATTCTAAGAATACTGCAATCAACTGCGGTAATCATCCTCTCGATTTTAGGAGGGATTATACAAGCCCGTCCCACAGGATCAGGAAGCCTTGACACAAGTATATCTCCCGGATAGACTTCAGTGCAACCGAGACGAAGCATAGTTTCTTCACTGATGTACTTAGCTCTTTCTTTCTTTTCCAAATACACACCGTTACCGATGTTCCCGGTTTGTATAAGCCTGATACCTGAATCAGATTGATCTTTGGATTCAATCCAATCACCATCAGTAAAAAGTGTACAGCATTCTTTAATTGTGATTTCTTTATTCACTCAACATCCCCTCCAATTCTTCCAGCCCTTTAGTAATCTCTGCTTCGAGCTGTTTGAGGTCGGCGAGGAGCTCGCTGGTGGGCGGGTATTCGACGGGGATATACTCGACCTTTTTGTACTTGTTGATCGAGAGGTCATAGCCGTTTTCGGCGATCTCGCTCTTTTCGACAAAGAAAGATTTTTCGGTGCGTTCGCGGTCGGCTTCTTTCTCTCGATTTTGGAATCGCTCGATGATATCGGGAATATCGTTCTCCGCTACCGGTGTGCGCTTGTCGTCAAGGCTCAGACCGTCCGCCTGCATATCGTAGAACCACACCTTGTCCGTGCCGCCGTGTCCGGTCTTGGTGAAGATCAGGATTCCCGTGCTGACGCCCGCGTAGGGCTTGAACACGCCCGAGGGCATGGAGATCACCGCTTCGAGGCGGTTGTCCTCGATCAGCGCTTTGCGGATCGCCTGATGTGCCTTTGACGAGCCGAAGAGTACGCCGTCGGGTACGATGCAGGCGCAGCGGCCGCCCACACGCAGCATCCTGAGAAACAGCGCGATGAAGAGCAGCTCGGTCTTCTTTGTCTTGCAGACCTTCAAGAGATCAGCCGATACCGAGTCATAGTCCAGACTGCCCTTGAACGGCGGATTGGCGAGGATCAGGCTGTACTTACCCTTATCCTGATTCTGATCGCTCAGGCTGTCGCGGTATTCGATATAGGGGCTCTCGATGCCGTGGGTCATCATGTTCATCGCGCCGATACGCAGCATGGTGCGATCCATGTCGTAGCCGAAGAACATGTGATTCATGAAATGATCCTTCTTTTGCTTGTTGTAGAAGATATCTTCCTTGCGGTACTTTTTCAGATATTCCGCCGTCGTGATCAAAAAGCCCGAGGTACCGCACGCGGGATCGCAGATCACGTCCTCGGGGGTGGGCTGCATGAGCTGTACCATCATGCTGATGATATGGCGCGGGGTACGGAACTGACCGTTTAAGCCCGACTGTGAGATCTTGCTGAGCAGATATTCGTAGGTATCGCCGCGGACGTCGGCGCTCTGATCCTTGCTCATGAGGTCATAGATCACATCGAGCGAGTCGACGACCTTGGAGAGCACGAGCGGAGTGGGGATCATAAAGATCGCGTCATCCATGTATTTGGCATAGGCACTGTTCTTGTCCGTGTGAAGGTTCTTGATGAAAGGGAATACGTCATCCTGCATGACGGAGTACATCCTGCCCGCGGGAAAGTCATGGAACACCGACCACTTGAGCGTTTTGCCGTTGACCTTACGCCCCGCGATATCCACTTCATCCGCAAAGATGCTCTCGAACGGCAGTCCGAGCATAGCGCATTCCTTTGCCTTGGTGTTATCCGCGTCGTCGAGGTCGTGAATAAACATCAGGTAGGTGATCTGCTCGATGACCGTCAGAGGGTTGACGATGCCGCCCGCCGCGAAGATATCCCATAAGCTGTCGATTTTGTTTTTCAGTTCTCCTGTAATCATGCTTCATTCTCCCTGTTCCATGTGTAGGAGGTGTAGCGACCTCCGCTGATTTTGATGATCTCGCCCTTGCTTTGCAGGTCGGCAAGCGTGCGTTGTACCGTGACCTGACTGATATCGGGGCATTGTTCCATGATCTCAGATTTGGTGATTCTGCCGAGGGTGCCTTTGATGATCTCACGGATGCGCTCGGGTTTACTGAGGTTCTTTGCCGACAACACCTCTACGCGTGAAGCAAACTCTCTGTGTGCCGATACCAGTACACCAAGCATATATTGCACAAACGGGGCATAGTCGTTCCTGCCCTCGTGCCAATTCTCGGAGCTGTACTGCAAGGCTTCATAGTAGGTATCCTTGCTTTGCTCGATGATCTTCTCGATACTGATATATTTGCCGACGATGTAGCCGCTGCGATAGAGCAAAAGCAGGGTGAGCAGTCGGCTCATGCGGCCGTTACCGTCGTTGAACGGGTGAATGCAGAGGAAGTCGAGGATGAACATCGGGATCAGCAGCAGAGGATCGGCGTCGGGATTTTGTAAGGCTTCATTGTACGCGGCGCAGATAAATTCGATCGCGTCGGGCGTTTCCCATGCCGGTACGGGCTGGAACCGAACAAATCGATTGCCCTGTGCGTCTTCTTCGGCAATCACATTGTCGGCATTTTTGTAGCTGCCGCCGATGGAACTGCCGCTGTATTTGTAGAGGTCGCGGTGGAGCTGGAGGATCATGCCCGGTCTGAGCGGGATATAATCATAGTTTTCGTGGATCGTTGCGAGAACATCGCGGTAGCCGGCGATCTCCTGCTCACTGCGATTGCGGGGATTGGTCTTGTCGAGGACGATCTTCTTGATTCGATCGTCGGAGGTGTAAATGCCCTCGATCTTATTGGACGCCTCGGTGCTTTGTATCTTGGCGATCTCCAACAGCTGAGTGAGGGTGTCGCTTTCCGCTTCGATATACAGCTTTTGCTGTCCCTTGTATTCGTGGATCTTCGTCAACATCGATACGATATCGGGCTGCAACAGCGCATGGATCCCCTCCACATAATTCGGCTTTTTCATATATCATCAATTCCTTCTGTGAGATAGGTGTATAGACAGATTTTGATACAATTCTATTATAGGATTCAATTATTCCATTGTCAATATCAATTTTATCATTTTTGGCAATATGATAAAATTGAATTTGTAATGATATACCAACAACCTCTTTTCGGTTAATATTAAGCAACGGCACAGGGAAATCCCTGTGCCGCCGTGCCGATAAGACTATAAATATCCTCAAATTATGATAATATCGATGGGTGCATCGCCGATAATACTTTCCAAGATTTCGGCGTCACGCTGTTTACAAAAGAGAAAGCTCTGCTGACCGTTTTGCTCAGCGTTTCGTATAAACGGTCTGAGCTTCACCGTATTCACATTACCGGTACAGATCCAAGCGGGGGAATCATCAATGAATCCCGTTCCTATAATATAACGATATCTTCCCCGACTGTCTTTTTCCGACGTATCAATATGGTACCGTTCTATGATCCCGCTCTCTGTTGATGTATCGTCTTTATACAGATCATAAAATTGACTGAGGAAGACATCCCCCGTTGAAAACACATAAAAATATTGATACCCTGCAGTATTGATTCTTTCATTATAGTAATTATACCCATCAGCAATTTGAGTCAACGCCCCTCCAACATCTTCACATAAAAGGACTGCCGTATCGACTGTCGCGCTGAAATGACGTTTTAATGCTTCCGGAACAAGTCTTTCGTGTTTTCCTAAGGAACTGACAACCATATTTGTTTTATAGATTGGGATGATCTTGTTCCTTCCAACGAAAAAGCCTAATAGTCTACTTCCCTGAAAAGCCGTCGATTCATAACTAATTAAACGTTTGAACTCGAGAGCCTCGTAATAATATACTGTATCGCCATAAACCGCATCTTCAAAACTCGGTTTTGAAAATATTTCGTATGCAATACCGGCTCTATCGAGAAGTGCAAAAAGACAAGCCTGCTGTCTCTTCCTCCTTCGCCGCTTGATGCTGTAGTGTCTGTCAGTTTCCTCTTCAACATACACTCGGTACTTCATGTAATGAAGCTCACGGGTGAGTTTCTTGCCTTTAAGTGTCAATATATACCCTGCTGCGCTGTCTGCACTAATCCTTTGTATAAGGCCGCGTCTGAGCAATCTTGAGATATTCTGACGAAAACAGTCATAGCTGATATTCATATGGAGATATAATTTATTAGGGATTTCACCTGCACAAAAGAGGATATTAAGTAGACAGTCTGTTCGACTGAGGTACTTATTATCCTGGCTCTTATCAATTCTGTATTTTGGATTATTTGCATACTTTGATACAAAAGTCATAGCTTAATTCTCCTTACTTACTTTGATTTTTGTGGCAAACTTTTTTGCACTTTTGGGCTTAGTAGTTGATAAAGGTGCCACAAAAAATCCGGATCGAGCTATTCTCGGCTCGCATTAATACTGATTTTGGATATTAATTACTGCTGTCACAAACAAATTTACGTTATTTATCTGTTTGTGACAGCACCGTTAAATCTGTTTGTGACATCCTAATTTGATTTTATCATAGATAAAACCTCAATATCGTGTTCGCTATCAACGATATACACCTCGGTTTTCATTTCACTAGGGTCATCAATTATTTTCGTATAATACGCCGTATTACATGCAGTTGGCCGATCATCCATCAACAAGGTTCCAAGCAGCCCGTTTAAAATGGTGCTTGAATCTTTATTGTCGTTGTCAATCATGTAATTGACGTTCTTATTTGAAGAAACAAAAAACACCGTTGCATGTTTAAAAAGTTGAATTCTATTATTGAGGGCGTATTCACTCACAGCTGAAATAACTGCATTGGTGATCGCGTTGTTTCGCTCAAGATTTCTTTTTCTCTTATTCGGGAGAAGAAAAGGCATTGAAATCTTGTACACCGGAAAAGAAGGAAACTCTTTCAGTTTTTCAATCGATACGCTTAAGAGATCTGCTTCCATTTGAGAGAGCCGACGAGGAACGCTGGGTATTCCGGTATAGATCCAAAGCATCAGTGCGCGTGTCGCCATATAGACGGATGATGCTGTTTGCAAAGTTTTTTCCGTCGATTCGATCAGGCTCTCACAATCACTTTCGCGACAAGATACCGCCAGTGTATCCGAGAGAACTATTAAGTCGAGCGCACCTTTTTTGATGTGCTCTATATTGCCGATAGATGTCATAATAAAGAACCTCCAATATAAAATAAGATGATGGACATGGCGCCCCGCCATGCCGATTTTTGCTTCTGTTGTCTAACGAGCGAATCTTATCGCCGTTGTTTTACGTGAAGTGCTTCATGTTTCATCACATCCTTTTTGTCAATAGACAAGATATATAAATTGTTATCTGCATTTTTAGTTAAAAATACAGTGGTACCATTCATTAAAATATGTTATACTATTATTCAACCAATTATATTTTTGTTGAATAAAGGAAGGTGATCATGGTGCCTGAAGAAACGAAAAACAAAAACAGCGCCGCAAAACTCAGAGCCAACAACAGATATGCAAAAGACAAATATGAAGAGATCAAATTTCGCGTCCGAAGGGGCGAAAAGGACAAGCTCATGCAGTACGCGCGCGAGCATGATTATTCGCTCAACGCATTTATTTACGACGCAGTATGCCATTACCGTCAATATTTAGATGAAGCCATCTCGGATCAAAACGCTGAGGAGCGAATAGTTGATTCCGCCATTGCTGACGCTCCGCTGAGCCTGTCCCTGAATAACGAAAACAGCTACAGTGTTGTCAATCTGTTCGCAGGGATGGGCAGTATGTCTCTTGCGTTCGCTCAGGCAGGCTTTGACGTTATCCGCGCTTATGAGCAGGATCACGCTGCCTGTGAAATGTTTCGTTCCTTGTTCGGAAGCGAAAGGCTGACAGAGGGCGATATCCGCAATTGTGATATCGACGATATACCGTCTCCCGATGTGCTGGCGATTGAATTCCCCAAAATTTCTACTGATAGTTTTGCAGATATCCATGACACGGAGTGTTACCTTGAAAGTGTCTTTGGAATCATTCTGAAAATCATCGAAAAGAAGTTCCCTTATATCGTCTATTTTGAGCTTGATGAAGAAGAACCGATTGAGAACATCAATCTCGCGGACATGTCAAGTGATGATTTATTCATCCAAAGTAATATCAACGGGTTAAAAAAACACTATTATGAGCTATTCATCGACAAACTGAGAGAGCTTCATTATGAAGTAAAGGTCGATACAACTTACAAGGCAAGCGAGGCGTCTGATCTTTCGCAATCAGGCAAAAGAAGATATTTGATCGCAGTCAATGAGGAGGTCGCGTCGCTGTTCTATATGCCTCCGAGCATACCTGTTTTTAAGCCCAAGCCTGCTGTTGAAGTGATCCATCGGGATCAAAAGCAAAACAAGTTTTACTATTACCGCAACAACATTAGCTTTGACCGCTATGTGATCGGAGCTGTCCAAAGCCGACATATGCTCTACCGTATCCATCTGAGCAAGGTGTTCGGATGTCCCGACGGCATGTGTCCTGCCTTGAACGCAAGCATGGTCAACAAGCGTAATACTGTAGCGCTGAGGGATGATTTCGGAGTAAGACAGCTGACGCCGGGCGAGTATCTGATGTTCAAGGGTTGTCCGGAGAGCGTTCGATTCCCGAAGGAACTGAGCCTAGAGGACAGATACCGATTAGCAGGAAGCTGCGTCAACGTGCCCATCACGGAAAACTACGCGCAGTCGATCAAGAGCTTTCTTGACTTGGATACCCGTGAGCCGATGATAAAAATGGCAGAGCACATGAGTTTTTTCCAAAAGAAGCAAGAAGAATAAGATATGCAATGAAACTGTCAATGACAAACACGATTTGAGTATTGTAAGGAGAATAAATAGATGGAAATCGCAAAAGTATTTCAATACGCCAACTGTCAAGCGGTCAATCTGCCTGACAGATACAAATTCACTTGTGATGAGGTTGCTGTACAGCAATTAGGCTCTTCGCTGATACTGACTCCAAAGGACAAAGCCCATAACAGTCTTTTATTTGGCGAAGCGCGCAGAACAAAGGATAATAAGCACATCTCAGATTCAACTATATTGAAGCCGGAAAGGGGATAAAGAATACATGACAATAAAAGAGCAGGCATACGCCATCATCGATGGTTTCACTGAAACACAGCTCCGGGGCTTTATCGATTTATTTAGCAAGTACCAACCCGAATCCCATACTCCGGTTTATCATGTTGTTGCGGTCGTACCGCATGAAGATTATACTTTGACGGTAACTTTCCGTGACGGTGACAAAAAGCTATATGATATGCGCCCTTTGATAGACGGCGAAAGAGCATTTAAACCTTACGCCCCTTTGATAGATATCAATCTATTCATGAAGGCACATGTCTGCGGATCTGTAGCTTGGAGCGACAAAATCGATATCGCTCCCGAGGAGCTGTATGAAAACGGTATTGACATAACGGAAAAGCCGTGAAGAATTGAGAGAATCATTTTTAATAGTAATAAACAAAATGGTGGATATAACAGAAAGGATTAAAGAGTAAATTGGCAACAATCAGGAAACGGAATGACAGTTATCAGATCGTTGTATCGTGCGGTTACGATATCAACGGAAAACATATATGCCGTTATAAGACATATACTCCCGAGAAGGGAATGACAAAGCGACAAATCGATAATGAGCTTAACCGTCAGGCGGTGCTTTTTGAAGAGGCGTGTAAAAACGGATTAGCATCGATTGCAGGAAAAGTAAAACTGTCAGAGTTTATTCCGATATTCTTTCAAGAGTATGCTGTGCCGAAACTGAAGGCAAAGTCAATCGTCGGTTACAATGCTCTCGTACCCGTTGTCGACGCGGCTCTCGGGCATCTGAGAATCGACAAGATCCAGCCCCATCATCTAAATAGCTTTTATATAAACTTGGCAGAGGAGGGTGCTCGGCGTAAGGTGTCATATTCTCCTGTAGTCGATCTGAAAGCGATCGCCAAGGAGAAGGGGCTGACCGCTACGCGGATCGCTCGTGATCAAGGTGTGGGCGCTTCATCAATCCGTGCTGCATTCAAGGGCAATAACGTTTTCAAAAAGACGGCGGTTTCGATCTGTTCCGCACTGGATCTGTCCATGTCAAAAGCATTTGAGGCAGTCGGCGCTGATGTTCCCCTCTCTACTGAGACCATTCGGCATTATCACCGATTTCTATCCTCTGTTTTCAGCTATGCTGTTAAATCAAAGATTATCGCCACAAACCCTTGTGCGCGTGCTACGATACCCAAGGCTAAAGGAAATCAAAAAGCAAAGAAAAGCAAGAAGCACACAAATCACTTTGATGAAGAAGAAGTAAAGCAGGTGTTGAAGTTGCTTGAAAACGAGGATATACAACGCAGAACAGCCATCAAACTCTTGCTGCATACAGGTATGCGTCGAGAGGAGATCTGTGGATTGGAATGGTCGGATATCGATTTTATTCATTCGGTGATCTCAGTGGAACGCGCCTCCGTATATATTTCAAAAAATGATTACACTGAAGAATCAGGGATCATTACCGATACCACAAAAACCGATAGTTCTACACGCTGCATTAAAGTTTCAGAATCAGTGATTCAAATGCTAAAAGAATATAAGGAGTGGCAAACGCAAAGGCGGTTGCAGCTGGGAGACAGATGGGAGGATTATGACAGAATTTTCACTACAGCTGTAGGCACACCGATCCATCCCGATACACTCACAAGATGGTTTTCGGAATTCACTAAGAGGAACGGTTTTCCTCATGTGACAATTCATGGATTGAGACATACCAACGCGACATTGTTGATCAATTCCTATGTACCTATCACGACGATCGCCGCGCGCCTCGGTCACGCAAACCCCTCCACAACAACCAAAATATACACACACGCAATTAAACGCGCGGATGCCGTTGCAGCAGAACAGCTTGAGGTAATGCTTTCATTACCCGACACTGAACAGGGAGAAAGCACCTGAAGGATGGCAGTCATTTGACAGCTATTTGACAGCTATCGCTACAGTTTGACACTTACAATCACAAGAAGTTACGAAAAGATAACCCTCAAAAAGCCGCATGATAAAGCCGTTTATTGAACTTTATTGAATTACACGAAAAGAATAAATCATAATTCGTAATCAATAGGTCGTGGGTTCGAGTCCCATCTCTAGCTCCATTATTTAAGAGGTTGTCTTTCAAGATAGCCTCTTTTTTCGTTGACCCTCCGTAGGTCGGGCAAAGGTCTCCGTCTCTAGCTCCACGGAGCTGTAGAGATACAGTCCCGTTTTCTTTGCATAGCTCGATAGGGAAAGGTCCCATCTCTAGCTCCATTATTTAAGAGGTTGTCTTTCAAGATAGCCTCTTTTTTCGTTGACCCTCCGTAGGTCGGGCAAAGGTCTCCGTCTCTAGCTCCACGGAGCTGTAGAGATACAGTCCCGTTTTCTTTGCATAGCTCGATAGGGAAAGGTCCCATCTCTAGCTCCATCAAAAACCGCATGGATAAGCCATTTTCTAGCCTACCCATGCGGTTAGTTTTTTCTCGGAATCCGATTTGTTGTTTATTGATGTTTATTTGCTGAGTCGAACCTTGTATTATGAATAACACACAGAAGAAATAATAAGCAGACCGTTTCCGATGACAGGTAGCGGTCTGCTTAACTTATGTTTGCTGTTCTGTTGGTGAAGATCATATCCAGCTGCTCGGCGGCGGCTGCGTCGGCGGACTGGATGGCGTGGACGTAGATCTTGCTGGTCGTTGTCGGGTCGGCGTGGCCGAGTCGGGCGGCGATGGTGGTCAGCGGGATGCCGGAGTTGATCATCAGGGTCGCGTTCGTGTGACGCAGGCTGTGGATGGAGATATCCGGCAGGTTATGCGCTCTCACGAAATCACGGAACCAACAAAAGGGGGAACCCCGAAAAGCCCCGCTTTTTGGGGAAAGGAGGAGTCGCGACGTGAGCAGGAGGGTGATTTCGTCAAGAAATCGCCCTCAGCGAGCACAGCGAACGACGACGCACCGCAGGACACCATGAACATAAAACTGCCGTTTCGTTTGATGATGGACGCCATTACTGCTCACCTGCCATGCGGGCAACTTCCGCATCCCCGATCTTTCGGGTCATATCCTCTATCGTATCGAGCTTCTCACGAAGCTCTTTTTTTATGTGATCCTTTGCTGATTCCTGCACATCGAAGAGGGCGAGCTTCATCCGTTTATCACGCTTTCCGGCTTCATCGGAATAACCGAGGTCGCCCTGATTCCGCTTATAATAATCAGTCAAGTAATCATGCTGTTCGCTGACCTCTTTCTGATACTCTGTCATAGCAACGACCAGATTTTGAAACGATCCGCTGTCGATAAAGCGGTTCATCACGCTCTGCAGGCTGTCGGAATTCTCTGTATCTATAAAGGTATACACATAGTTCTTCATGAACTCCAATTCAGCGACAGCTCCCTCACTCAACCCTGTCACATCGGTGATGTAGCGGCGGTCTTTGTCGGTGGTCTTGGCGTCGGTCATGCCGAGCAGATAGTCGGTCGATACCTTGAAATACTTCGCGTACATGACGATGAAGTCGGTGGTGATGTTGCGGGTGCCGTTGTAGTGCTTGGTGATGGTAGACACATCGCAGCCGATCTCATCGGCGATGTCCTGTCGCGCCAATCCGGTGTCGTCTATCAGCTTTCTCAATCTTTGAACCGTTACATCGGTTTTGTCACGCCTCGGCGCTTCGAGCTGTAAACCTCTCACCGGAAAATTATTTGATGAGTTGCATAAAAGTACGCAACTTTTTGAGAGTTATCGTCATAGGTGAGAGGACATTTAAGAATACAAAAAATACAGCGAGGTGTTAAGTATAATGACAAATATCAGAAATCACAACCAACTGACATATAGCAACAGACCCCTGCCCCGGATGAGGACAGTGCATGAGGCGGCTGCGGAACTCAAACAGATGGATGCGAATACCGCCGTGACCGAGTACCATATCCGTCAGCTCGCTATCAACAACATCATCCCGCGTGTGAAAGCCGGCAAGAAGTACCTGATCAACCTCGACGCGCTGATCGCGTATCTGGCTGATCCTGAGGAGGACACAATATGAGCAGTCTGTTGAATTTCCATGACCCCTCTCAGTTGAAAGGATTATCCACCGAAGAGCCTGATAATACCGCTGCTGATACCGCAGCGGAGAACGGCGGGTTGGACGAGCTGAAATCACAGCCTGTCTGGATCTGCTGGAACTCCCGGACGCGCGCGTCGGAAAAGGACGGCAAGCGTACCAAAGTGCCGTGTGCCGCGTCGGGTAACAAAACAGGCACGAACGATGAGTATCGCGATACATGGGTGACCTTTGACGAGGCGAAAGCAGCCGCGGCTGAGAAGCATTACAGCGGCGTCGGCTTCGTGATCCCGGAGGGGTACTTCTTCCTCGACATCGACCACAAGCCCCTCGATGATCCCTATGTCGTGAAGATGCTGGAGCGTTTCGGCTCTTACGCTGAACGCTCTGTCAGCGGCGAGGGCATCCATATCTATGGCAAGTGCGATTTCTCTCTTATCCCTACCGAACGTACAGAAAAAGGAAGAATCAAGCTGGATCACAAATATTATCAGAAAAACCCCCATAACGGTACGGAACTGTATATCGGCGGCTTAACCAATCGTTTCGCGGTATTCACCGAAGACGTCATACAGAACGAATCGCTGAAAGAGTGTACCAACGCGATCCTCGTTACCCTCAACAAAGATATGCTCAGGCAGCGTGACGCTACACCCAATCCGCCTTTTGAAGAATTTGCCAATACGGGAAAGCGGTACAACGGCGGCAAAAAACAGGCAGCAGGCAATACCGTTGTCAACAACGTCATCCATAACTTAAGCGCACAGAAGAACCGGGAGAAGTTCTATCAGCTTTTCGAGGAGGGCGATAGTTCCGCGTTCGGATCGCAGAGTGAGGCTGACCTTGCCCTGTGTACCATGATCGCTTTCAGAACCGGTGAGCGTCCCGAACTGATCGATTCGGTGTTCCGTAAATCGGCGCTCTATCGTGAGAAGTGGGAGCGCGATGATTATCGCGAAGCGACAATACAAAAGGCGATCGATTACATCCTCTCGCATCGCGCGGCAGGCGCTCGAATGAAGTCGGACACTTTTGAAGCGCGGAAAATGACGCACGCGTCCCATCACAGCACCCGCCCCAAGCCTGATTTTATCAAAGACGGTCAGGATGGCAACGACTATGTCCTCGTTCCGGCTCTTGCGCGATATGTCAGGGAGCATACCCGGTATCTGCTCGTCAGGGACAGCGGTACGCAGGGCGTGCAGATATATGTCTACGAAAAGGGCGTATACAGATACTACGACGAGAAGATGTTCAAGGGCATCATCCGCGACTGTATCGCTTCGTATGACGAAGATCTGGTCAAGATGCATCAGGTGAACGAAGCGTACCAGAACATCCTCACCGACCGCAACTACATCAGCCAGAACGATTTGAACTCCCGTGAGGATGTTATCAATTTCAGAAACGGTATGTTAGTTGTCCGGGAGGACAGCTTGGAGCTTTTGCCCCACTCACCCGAATACTACTCAACGATCCAGATACCCTGTGATTGGAAAGACCGTTATACAAGAACACCGGTTTTTAATGAGTTTCTTACGGCGCTGACGAACGGCGATAACGCGGTCGCCCGACTGCTGCTCCAGTTCATCGGCTGTTGTATCTCCAACGTCAAAGGCTGGAGGATGAAGAAGAGCCTGTTCCTTGTCGGCGACGGAGATACCGGCAAATCGCAGCTGAAAAGCCTTGCGGAACGACTGCTCGGCAGCGGCAACTATATCGGAATCGACTTAAGAGAGATCGAAGCCCGGTTCGGCACAGGCGCGATCTACGGCAAGAGGCTCGCGGGCAGTTCGGATATGAGCTTCATGACCGTCGGTGAGTTGAAGACCTTCAAGAAAGTGTCCGGCGGCGACAGCCTGTTCGCTGAGTTCAAAGGGCAGCAGGCGTTCGAGTATACCTACAACGGACTGCTGTGGTTCTGTATGAATCAGCTGCCCAAGTTCGGCGGCGACGACGGCAAGTGGGTGTACAACCGTATCATGGTGGTCAACTGCCCGAACGTCATCCCGAAAGAGGAGCAGGACAAACAGCTGCTCGACAAGATGTACGCCGAGCGTGACGGCATCACCTTTCTGGCTGTGAAAGCCTTGCAGAAGGTGATCAAAAACGGCTATCGTTTCGAGGAACCTGAGTGCGTGATACAGGCAAGGAAGAGCTACATGATCGAGAACAACTCTGTCATCAGCTTCTTTGAGGAATGTATGTGTCCGTGGGTGAACGGCAAGATCCAGAAAGCGTGTACGACGGGCAAGATCTACAAGGTATATCAGGCGTGGTGCCGTGACAACAGCATCGGCTACACGAAGAACTCAAAGGAGTTCAGGAACAATCTGGCAGCGTATCTCGATACGACTTTTGACGAAATGACTGTTCTTCGCAGAGGCTACCGCTACTACAAAGAGTATGGGCTGACGCTTGCAGCCAAGGAGCAATACCACAGGGAGTATGATGTCGACGGTCGGGAGGATTATGCTAACAATTGGGAGCGGGATAGTCATGCCGACCATGATGACTGAGAGCTGTCGCGGGTGGGCATAGGTGGACTTGGTAGGACTATGGTGGAGTTGGTTTCAACTGCTCCACCACCCGCAAACACACTGCCTATGCCGATTCCCGCTCCTTTAGGTGGACTTGGTGGAGTAAGCCCGGTTTGTCGGGGGCAGCCCCCATTAGCCCCTGACTGACGGGACAGAGGGAATGAGGTTGTATGTCAGAAGCAGTTAAGAGAGAGAATGACTTTTTGAAACAAGTCCACCAACTCCACCACCAGACCTCAAAACCCTACATTCTATCGAAGAAAACACATGGTGGAGCACCGACGGCTCTCCCCACCACAACCCCACCTTTACACCACCCTGCCATCACCCCGGGGGTCAAAATCTCCGGGCGAATCGAAACCGGACAACGGCGTGGGCTGTCACGTACACAACCGCATATTCAAAGGGGGTATTAATATACTTTACCAATATATTTTTCATAATTTGTGTATTGTGAATCATAATAATCTGTGATATAATGACCATATGATAGGGTATTATATCCATTTTTTGGAGGTGCCACATTGAATATTAGATTAAAGAACATAGGAATCATTAAGAATTCCTCCGTTGCTATCGACGGAATAACAGTGATAACAGGAAAGAACAATTCCGGTAAAAGTACATTCGGAAAAGCTGTATATTCAGTCGTCTCAGCTGCTGAGAACCTGTATGAGAGTGCAACAGCAGATATTGTAGGATATGCAGAAGGACTTGTCACAAAACGTTTGAGATCCAGTAAAATCAGTTTTTTGTTCAGAGGGTTTCTAAATCTCTCATTTGATAATATGAGTTTTCTGGAAGATGCCTATAATCAAAGTTATCCTCCGGTATCCTCTATCCCTGAATTGAAAGATTTAGTTATGTTCATTATATCAGCAGTTGACGGAATCAAGCTGGAGCAGGAAGAAGAATTGCTGATCAAAGCCGGCTTGATCAAGCCGGGGGATTTAGAGGAGGCTAAAACAAAGCTGTCCCGGGAGCTGAGGGATGTTCCGAAGCTGATCGACCAATACAATGACTTTACCTTATATGAACAACGGAAATTAACCGAAACATTACGTGAGGAATACAGCACGCAGCTCACCCCTGTAAAACGAAAAGACATCACTGAATGCGAGATAGTTGTGCAGACTGATGACGGAGTATATCGAGCCGCATATGACGTAAAGGGGCACAAAGTCAAATACTCCGGGATTATGCCGTTTTCCGAAGAAGATAATGTGTTGTTTATTGATGATGCTGCCATAATAGATGAAATCAAACTAAACAGAAAGCTCCGTAATAACCCATTTACCGGAATAGAGAATTTTGAGTTATATATCAGAGCTTTAAAACATGATGTTGCTTTATCCAGAAAACTGGAAAAGAAATCAAAGGGCATTATCGGAACCATGATAGATGAGGATCGCTACCGTGAGGTTGAAGCCCTAATCAATACCGTTATCAATGATGATATCGTTGAAAAAGATAACAGATATGTTTATTCTTCCGATGGTCTGGAATTATCGAATCTTGCTACCGGCGCAAAAATCTTTTTGGTTCTGAAAATACTGTTGATGAACGGTTCTATCAATAAGAATACCATCTTGATCCTTGATGAACCGGAATCCCATTTGCATCCGGAGTGGCAGAATCTTTTTGCGCAAGTTGTCACTTTACTGGTAAAGGAGATGGGGATCAAAGTCGTTTTGACCAGCCATTCGCCGAATTTTGTATTGGCGATGCAAACTTACAGCATGAAATATAAGCTTGGCGATATCACAAATTTCTACATGACCGTAAAAGACGAAGACGGATACAGGGTCGACTACAAGCATGTTGATGATACGACTGAGATATATGCTGATTTTGCCAAGTTTTTCTCTCAAATCAAGGCAAAATATGATATGCTGAGATATGGTGACGACAATGATTAGCAGTAAAGACGTTGAATCCTATCTGGTATCAAATTATCAGAACGAAAAGTACTATAAAACTTTCAAAGAACTGTCGCAGAGCAACTCCGATGATCCGTCGACGTTTTTAGTGGAAAACACTGAAAAAGCATATAGCCTGGATGCTATCAAGGCTTCCTTGATAAAGAAAGGTGACCTTCGTTCTGCTGACGCTATATATATACGCCACAAGGGGAAACGCTCAACGATATATATCATTGAGTTTAAGAAAGGTTTTTTGAAAAAAATCAATAAGACGAACTTTGATCCCGAATTGTGGAAATGCACCGAACACGGTGAAACAGAATCGTGCGATACCGGAGCTAAGTATTTTAAACAATACTTAAAGAAAACAAAAAGCGAATTGAAGATGTCTCTGTATATGAAGCTGTCCGAAAGTTATTTATTGCTTCAAAATGCGATCTGTCCTCGCTGTCCGGATACAGTAACAGGATATGATGTGGTATATCTGGCTGTTGTTGACGGCGTGAACGAGGATCCCCTGGATACCATGGGTGACGGATTGAGCGAATTAGCAGGCGAATCGGACAATAATAATACCCTAACTACTCTGAAAAAGGGGCTCAAGGATTATATCTTGACAGCTGATACAGGACAAAAGCTCCTGTATGATAACACCGATATTCTCTTAAAAGAACAATTTGAAGCCATGCTTCCCGGTACTGCATAAGACCAAATATAACCATATTGCCCCCGATATAACAGTCGGGGGCATACTATTACAAACACTATGAAAAGCATTACTCCTCCTCGTTATCGTCAAAAGAGAAAGCGTTCAGCTCTTTGAAGTCGAGAAACTCGGCGAGGGTCATGTTCAGCGCGCTTGCGATCTTATGGAGATTCACCACGCCGGGATTGCCGGTTCTGCCGTTGACGATGTTGTCGATGGACGACTGGCGCACGTTGCTCATCTTGGAGAGCTTGTTGATCGAGATCCCGCGCTTCTTACACAGGCTGCGGATGCGGTTTGCGTAGATTTCGCCGTAGGTCATAAAAACAACTCCCATACTATCATTGTTACCCAAATTCGGTTAATTCAATGATAATATGGGATTTTTGATTATTACCTAAATATAGGTTGACAGGTAAAATATTCTCCGCTACGCTTTACCTTAATATAGGTAATACGAGGTGTAGCAAATGTCAGCGTGTACATTCTTCGGACATCGTGATTGTCCGAGCGGTATCAGGGGAAAATTGCAAGCAGAGATTGACCGGCTGATTTGTAATCATGGTGTCGAAACGTTCTATGTCGGCACGCAGGGCAGCTTTGACCGAATGGCGTATGCTGCTCTTGTGGAGTTTAGACAGCGGTACCGCTACATCAAGGTCTACCGTGTCCTCGCCTATATGCCGAAGCTGAGCGACATCGCGCAAGACCGCAGCGTGCTTGACGACACCATCCTCCCAGAGGGGATAGAGAACGCTCACCCGCGCTATGCCATCGTCATCCGAAACAAGTGGATGATCGACCGCAGCGATTATGTGATTGCCTATGTCACGCACACCTTCGGTGGCGCGTATCAGGCGGTTGAGCGGGCAAAGAAAAAGGGTAAGATTATATTTGCGGTCGACCGTTGACTTGTACCCCTTTCTATGGTAATGTCGTATGTCAATAAGGGGTTGATACTATGACTATACTTGAAGATCTGTACTACGGAAACATTTCTCCGTGGAGTGATTACGAGCCGTGCCCCGAAGTGACGGTCGTCGCGGCAAAGAACGTGAAAACCATTGAGAAGCTACAGAGCTGCGTCACCGATGATGAACAGAAAGAACTGCTTGAGAAGCTGATCAACGGTCACAGTGAGCTGACAGCCCTTACTGACAAAGACGCATTTCTCGCCGGATTCAAGCTCGGCGCTAAGGTGATGATGGAGATCCTAGCGAAACCTTAGCAGAGAAACAAGGGGTGTACAATATGTCGAAGTATATATGGCGGACGGATCTATACGAAGTCGTGGTTGACGCCGATGGAGAGTTTGTTGAGGCATACGAGCAATGGCTACCGCATCACACGACAATAGCAGAACTAATTTGTGCCTCATGGAACGAAATGCACATGGAACAGTTTTTTGACGATGTGCTGAAAGACAATATCCAATCGGCGGTCATGCGTTGCAAACAAGAAAAGGAGACTGGTTACAGCGTAGCGGAGGTCATCATCACCGGTGTCCCCGGCTTTCGTTTCAGCAGGAAACGAATAGGAATGATCGACGAACAACTGGTAGCGCAGATGGCAGACGGATGGGGCGAGGGATTCTTCCATAAGCTGTTCACCGCACCGGACGGAACACGGTTTTATGTAGAGTGATTTATAATATGCAAAGCAGGTCAGGTGACGGAATGTCGTGCCTGACCTGTTCTTCGTTTAGTGCCTTTTTTTCAGCAGTTTATTCGTCGTCGGGTTCATCCCTGCAGACCTTCGCTCCACTGATGAGGGCGAGGTAGATATTGGTGTAGCGGTCACGCTCAGCGCCCTCACAGGATGCTATGCCCTCCAGATAGAACGCGATCGCCTCCGCACGGCTGTCCCATATTTGCTTCTGCCCGTAGGTGATGACTGTGACCGGGTCGAGCTTCTTCACAACGTCCTCGCCGTAAACCACATTCAGCCCGCTACCGTTATCCCAATCTACCACCAGAGAGCCGATGGCGTCTACCAATCTCACCGTGCCTCTCGTGCCGACAGGCGGCGCCTGAGGGTCATCCATGCTCACCAGTTCGACGCGCGTCACTGTGGGGAACTCTGCCTGCAGCTGACGCAGTTTTGCCTCGGACAACAGCTTCATTGGTCTGCCTCCTTTGCGCTCTTATAGGATGACGAACCCTCGAAGTTGCTCAGCAGGATCTTGCGGCTCTGCTTGAAATCGTCGCCGATGAACCCGAGCCTCAGTAGAAAACAGCGGAATGCATACTTCCCGTTCTCGGCCTCGTGTTCGGTGGGGCTGACGCGCTTCAGCTTGGCGGCTGTCTTGACCAGAGCGGTGACGAAATGTTGGTATGCCGTTTGCTCCACCGGGGTAGCGTTCGCGCCAAACCAAGGGAAATCGAAACCCTTGTCGGTCAGCTCAACAGGTAATTCATCCACACCTATCGCCTGCCTGATGAGCGTCTGCTTTGAACTGATCAGCGCGGTGAGTTTCTCATAGGTCTGCGGACGGTCAAACTCCACAGGTACGCTGATGGTCATATCGCCCGGTTCAGCCTCAAAGCCCTCATCGTGGAGCAGATCAAGCAGACCCTCGACCATCTCGGTGTCGATGCTGTCGTCGAAGCTGAGAGCGCCCTCCCGTTCGATGGTGAAGCAGTCCACCCGATAAGCACAGCTCGGTACTCCCAAATACTTTGCGTCGCAGCCTGTGTAGGACGCGATGGTTTTGACGAGGCGCTTACGTTCCTCGCCCGTGACATGATAGTTGATTAACATAATAAAACCTCCTTTGTTTCGGTGTGTGTATATTAGCGTCACAAGGGAGGTTTATCAATATGTATCGTACACAAAGATGAGCGGGGATATTTGGGTATGTTGGGTGGAAATATTCGTTCTTGCAATCAGGGCGGGATGTGTTATAATTTTGGTATATTTATTTGTCGAACGGGCAGGAGGAAAGAGATATGGCAGAGAAAGCAGGAGTGATCTACATACTGACGAATCCGTCGTTCCCGGAGTATGTCAAGATCGGATACGCGGATGATATCAACAAACGGCTGAGCCAGCTCAACCGCAGCGAGTGTATACCGTTTGCGTTCCGCGTGTACGCGACCTATGAGGTTCCGTCGCGACTCTCCGACCTGAAGATCCATTCCATCATCGACAAGCTGAATCCTGATCTGCGCTCTGTAGAGAGTTTCAACGGCAAGAAACGTGTGAGAGAATTCTACGCCATGTCCCCGGAGGATGCCTATTCGATTCTGGAGGCGATCGCGGAGATCCACGGCTGCGGCGATAAGCTGAAGCTGATAGCGATGAGCGAAGAGGAGAAAACAGCTGAGCAGACGGCTCAGGAGATCGATACCGAAAGCTCCGAGCGTTTGTCAAACTTCTCGTTCACTAAGTGCCAAATCCCCATAGGCGCGACCATCACCTATGCATACGACGAAAGCATCACCTGCACCGTATGCGGTGAGAAGACGGTGGAGTATGAGGGCGGCACCTATTCGCTCACCGGACTTGCCAAGCTACTCTCCGGCAAGAAGTATGCCGTCGCAGGCCCACGTTTCTTCAAGTACAAAGGCGAATGGCTCAACGATATCCGCCAGCGGCTGGGAGTGTGAGTAATTCAATATTTCCCCATAAGAAGTGCATATAAATAATTGATGATATGGAGAAAAAGTTAATATGGATTGTAGTTTCAAGCAGTTAATAGATCAATTAAATAGAAGCCGGAAAATATATGATGATAACCGCGATAAAACAATACAGTCCTATTTGGAAGAATTTGGAATAATAGAAGATTATATAAGTTTTTCTCTTAATTTAGGATGTCATCTTGATAGCTTAATTCCAGAACCAGAAAAGCCTTTCTTGCAATTTGCGCTTCTTCGAATACATGAACAATCGTGTAAAGTATATCATGAAGCAACGATTCTTATGGAAAATGGTTCTGCCTCAGGTGCAATGGCACGATGGCGAACCCTTTTTGAATTATCCGTGGTCGCCAACATATTAGTTAAATATCCAGATTTAGCAAAAAAATATATAGAATACTCAAAAATAAGTGATTTCAAATTTGCAAACAAACTCAACAAATATCGCGAAAAACTTAATCTTACCCACTATAACATGGATGCTTATCCGCTAATAGAACAAGACTATAAAAAGGCAAAAGCTGAATATGGTTGGGAAGGAAGAAACTCTTATGAATGGGCAATAAATGACGATATTAAAAATCCCAATTTATTTACTTTAGCACAAAACATAGGGCAAGAGTATATGTATGCGTATGTTGATGAAGCTCATATGTATAACCATCCTTCTCCCCGATACATTTTAAACGACCTCGGAGTTACTCCAACTCAACACGATGATCATATACGTTATCTGTTTTCTCCTTTTGATTTGAATCTGCCTCTCCAATTAATTGTTATAAGTTTGCATCAGGTTAACTGTGCTTGTATTATAGGATACTCAGAATTAGAAACAGCAGATATTTCTGAGATGACTGATTATTTGCATACGAATAATAACTACCCCAAAATGATGGTTTCTCTTATTGAAACCAAATGCGTTTAGTAAGTTTTAACTTTGATTCTTTAATCCTGTATGTATTGCAAACTGACATTTAAATGCAAGAGCTATTTACAAAGAAATTCCAACTAGCATGATTAGACATAGGGGAAAAAGATATGATCGAAGTAGTAGCAGCGCTGATATGGGATGGGGAAAGTTTCCTGATCTGTCAGCGGCCGGCGCATAAGGCGCGAGGATTATTATGGGAATATGTTGGCGGAAAAGTTGAAGCTGGTGAAACAAGGCAAGAGGCGCTCATTCGGGAATGTCATGAAGAACTGGGAGTGACTATCACCGTAGGAGATGTCTTTATGGATGTGATACACGAATACCCCGATATCACCGTCCACCTGACGTTGTTCCACGCTGAGATCACCGAGGGCACGATTCAGCTTTTGGAGCATAACGCCGTCGCTTGGATCAAACCCGCAGAGATCCCGGACTATGAATTCTGCCCGGCAGACAAGGATATCAACGAGAGAATCATGTACGGTGAGAACTGATAGAAGCAGGAGGTTCGGATATGTCGCGATTCATTGTGTTTGACGTGGAAACGCCGAACCGATATAACAACAGAATGAGCGCCATCGGCATCGCTGTGGTCGAGGGCGGTGTGATCGTTAACGAGTATTACTCTCTCGTCGATCCGGAACAGCCCTTCGATTATTTCAACACGCGCCTCACCGGTATCAGCGAAGAAACGGTCATAGGCGCGCCGACCTTCCCGGAGCTTTGGGAGAGGATCGAGCCGATGTTTTCAAGCGGTCTGCTCGTGGCGCACAACGCCGTGTTCGATATGGGCGTGCTGAAGAAGTGCCTGCGCGATTACGGGATCGACTGGCGGCCGTATGTGCGCTACATCTGCACGGTGCAGATGGGCAGACGGCTGCTCCCCGGCATCAGCCACAAGCTGAACGATATGTGTGACTATTACGGCATCTCTCTTAGCCACCATCAGGCTGACAGCGACAGCCGTGCCTGCGCCGAGATTCTGTTGCACTATTTAGATGAGGGAGCCGACGTCAGGCAGTACATAAGGACTTGCTCGCTGAACAAGTGATGTTCACTTGTTGTTTATTTGTTGTTTATCGCGGCGAAAAACCGCAAGATACTGCAATAGACTACAAAATGGTCATCGCTCAGAAACGGCTTAGACAAGCCATTATTTGAGATTGCCGAAGATTACGGCGAGGTTGATTCGCCATTCGAAACTGAAAGAGGGTGCATGAGGGTGCATTTTTCGCCTCAGAGGGTGCATGAGGGTGCATTGTATCAATCATTCAGTCTATTGCCATCGTCGTCGCAAACGTCGCTTGTTTGCGGCGATTTTGCTTTATATGGCAAAAATCGCCGCTGACTGCGCTTTGTTGCTCCTCCTCTCCCCAAAAAGCAGGGCTTTTCGGGGATCCCGTGTCCGCATGGATAAGCCACTTTTGAGCCTACCCATGCGGTTCTTATTTTGCAAAAAGCGATTTGATGTTTATTTGATGTTTATTTTGATGTTTACAGGTTATCAGAAATGGCTTTAGAAAGCCAAAAACTACGAAAAGTTTGTTGCTTATTTACATGTAGAATTTACCTTATACTAAGTAGCAATAAAACACATCGGATCAATGTAACATCAGAGTAATAGGGTAATGGATTTCTCGATATAACAATCAGCTTGTTATCATCACGATATCGCGTTTCTTTTTTCGTGCGTACTCGATGGTTTCTTTTGTATCGCCGGGCGCGCCCGTATAGACAGCGATCAAGCGGGATGCACGGTCAACCATCCAATGACTACGGTCAAGGAATGGTCTCTTGTCCGGGTGATCGCTGATATAATACACCAATTCAGATCGGGATAGGACATAATAATACCGTTCCTTCCAATCTGTTTCCCAATCTTCTTCCATACCGCGAAAGGCGCAGGCGGCAATCAGACGGATTTGTCGGTCTTTGTCGATGAGTTTCAAAACCGCCTCGGCAGCCCACAGATCGACGCCGAGCTGCATCCCGGTAATAAAGTCCGTGTAGCCTTCGTCTGCCGCACGTTCAATTTGCTCTTCAAGCCACTGTATCACTTGTGCTTGAGGTATCGCAAGGTGTTCCGGCCTGTGTCCTGTGAAGGTACAAGTATGTTTCATATCAATTACCTCCGTTAAAAACCAATTGCCGTTCTGGTCGGTTTATAAGTCTTAGCCGCGTTGATGTCAAAATCCGACGCACAAAGGGTTGAGATAATCTTTTTATCAAAAGCCTCGTTTTTGTGTTCGCTGACAATGCGTGACGACTGCTTGATGATCGCCTGCTCCAGCACGTTGCGGACAAATCCGCCGTTGCCGAATTCTGTGTTTTTACTTGCGTTCTCAAAGATTACACGGCACTTTTTCTCTGCCTCTTCGTCGAGCATATATCCCTTTTCCTTGCTCATCAACTTTAAGATGTCACAGAGTTCTTCTGCGTTATAATCGGGGAAATCAACATGAAAAGCGATGCGGCTGCGAAGGCCCTCGTTCTTCTCGAGGAATCGTTCCATCTTATCGGGATATCCGGCAAAGATCACGATCACATCATCACGGTAGTTTTCCATCATCTGAACGATCGTGTTGATCGCCTCGTCACCGTATAAGCCTTCTTTTTCAACAAGAGAATACGCTTCATCAATAAACAGGATCCCGCCTCTGGCTTTCTGAAACTGTGCTTCAACCTGTTTTGCGGTCCAGCCGACATATCTGCCCACCAGATCCTGACGTCCACATTCGATGAACTTGTTCGTTCCCGGCACATGTTCATCATAAAGGATAGAAGCGAGGAGCCTTGCGACCGTTGTTTTTGCGCTCCCCGGGTTGCCTGTAAAGATCATATGCTTCGACGAGATCGCCGAGGATATACAGCCTGTCATCTTCTTTGAGATCCAAGCGTTGTATCAGCCTCAGGTATTGGTCATAGCAGCCGTGAATATCCGATGTCACATAAATCATAGAGCGCCTCCCGAATCAAAAATTCTGTTGATCATGTCATCTGTTTTGTATATATAAAATACCATAATCCGTGGACCTATTTCGGGTCATTATTTCGGGGCATAAAGAAACAGAGCAGCAGCGAGTCGCTGCACCCGGTTCCGCCTTTTGGCAGGTAACAGTTGAATGTTACGCTCCAGCAACGGCGGGATAGACGCGACATAAAAACAGAGCAGCGTGTGCTGCTCTGCGAATGCTAATATTATTCTTTTTATCTGCACGCACTCTTTTTGTTTCCTGTGAAAAGATGTCCGTAAACCCACAGTGCACGATCAATATCCCTGTCAGTTTTCCATTTATCGCCGAAGATTTCGTCGAGCATCCCAATATATATCGCCATTTCATTTTCCATGATATTTGAGAATCTTTTGGATTGTTTGTCCGGAAGATCAATGAATTCGACCTCAACACCAACTTTTTCTCCGACTTTGGGTGCGGTATTCCCTTTTATTGCTGAAAGTGCCTTCATAGCAAATTGATCGAAAATCGGATATTCTGCCTTAGATAGAAAATACAGCAGGGTGACCAAATATACGGAACCCATTCCTCTATACTCAGGCTTATTAATTGTATTCAGCAATCCTTGAGGATCTTCTTTGGCAATCTTTTCCAGCCCTGTAATTTCACTCGTAATATCATGTGCAATAGTATCAAGAGGAAAAGGTCTAGAATAACGTGTTGCGCTAAGCTGTTCGGCATTTACCCAATCGCTTGCATATATGAATTTTTTATTATCCTCACTTTCCTTATGCCTGATTTTTCCGATCTTCCACGCAAGGATTCTGGCTACGTCAGGCTCTGTCTTGATACCTTTATCTAAGATATCAGTTATTACTTTTTCTACGTATGCACTACTACGCCTAAGACCGGGAACAAGACCCTTACCAGACAAAAAATAGTCCTTGCTGTAATCGTTTACAAACTTTTCAAGACAGATTTCTTTTCCTTTAACATCAAAAAACTTCATAGTATATTCACCTTTCCTTATTCTGATATTTCTCCAGCCCCGCACTCAGGATATCGAGAATATTCATGATAATCAGTTTTTTAGGCTGTTTTGCATACATCGCGCACACTCCTTCTGCCAACTGCTGTTATTATAATACCATAAGTCTTGACCCAAAAACAACCCAACATTTTTGATAGATTATTCTCACGGGATTTGTTGAAATGTGATAGGACGCACGGTATGATTAGAATAACCTTTCAGGCCGGAGGTCGGATCATGAAATTACATCTTTCAAAATCAAAATACTGTAACGCGGTACAATGCCCGAAGATGCTGTGGATGCAAACCAACCGTCCCGAACTTTTCGATGATTCGGTGATGAACCAAGACGCTGTGCCGCGGCGGCAACGTCTGCGACTTCCGCTTTGTCCGTCATACTACCGATGCGGGCGACGGCCGGGAGCGCACAAAAAGCATATGAGTAAATCTGAAAACTCCCGACCGCCAAAACGACCGGGAGTTTTTTATAACAGATATGTGACGGTTCCCTGCCCTGATCGGTTATACGGTTTCTCCGATCGCGTAAGGAACGGCAACGCCGACCAGATAGCGCTGGATAAAGGTGGCGTCAAGGATCGTGACGTCACCGTCGCCGTCAACATCGGCGGCAGCTGAATCGACGTCAGAGATACTGCCGACCAGCGCACGCTGGATACAGGTCGCGTCAAGGATCGTGACGTCACCGTCGCCGTCTGCGTCGCCGAGGATTGCGCCGGAGGGCGTCTCACTCTGCTCTGTTGTGATCGTGACGGTGGTACCCGCGTTGATCTTGGTGATACGGTAGGTGTTGTCGCCCAGATCCTTGATGTTCTTATAGGTGCCCTCTGTCGCTGATACGCTGCTCAGTGTGTAACCGTCCTTGAGGATGACGGTGAAGTTGACCTGACCGTCGCCGGTGGAATCGGGCTGTCCGGTAGCGCTGCTGCGCGATACGGTTGCGCCTGTCGCGGAGACGGATTCGGACGCGCCGGAGGTATCCTGCGTCTGATAAACGGTGACGGAATCCACGCCGCTGTCGCCCGCAAAGCTCACGGTGTAGCCCTTGTCGACGACCGCTTCCTGTTCGACGGAATGATCGCAGGCATCGACAGAAACGGTCATCGGGATCGTCTGCTGTTCGGTCGCGCCGCACTTTGAGCAGGTGTAGGTCATCACGCCGGTGGAGGTGGGTGTCGCCGCGGTCGTCACTGCGCCTGAATTCCAGCTATGGCTCCATGAGCCGCCCTTGCACGCGGTCACGCTTGTCGCGGTCGCGAATGACGGGGTGCTGCTCGATACGGCAGTCGGGTAGGATGCCATAATATAATTCACGTTCTTCGGGAGTGAATAGCTGAAGATGACACTGCCGCTGCTGCCTGCCTTGGTGTTGATGATCTTGCCGGCTGTGTAGCTCGTGGAGCTTGAAGCATATTTTTGATTACTGCCGAACCAGCTCGACTGCGCGGAGCCGTCCATGCCCGCTGTACCGGCGGTGAAGATGGTTGCCCCTTGGATCGATACGGTGCCGTCGGCGTCGATGGCGGAATTATCGCCGCCGGATCTCATACTGAACACTGCCTGTGTGCCGCCGTAGAGATACAGCCCGCCGTTGGAATCCAGACCGTCGCCGTCGCAGTTGACATACAGATCGCCGCCGTAAATATAGATGTTATAGTTGCCTGTGGCAGTAGAACCGCCGGGATTGGTATTGCCGCCGGGCCCGCCGCCGCTGCCGGGACGTCCTCCGGGACCGCCGCCGGGATTGAAGGTGTTGCCGCCGCCCGCGCCGGGATCGGAGCCGCTGGCGCTGCCGCCCGCCGCGTTCACGCCGTCATCGCTCGCGACAACATAGCTTCGACCGGAATAGAGGTAGACGGTGCCGCCTTCAATACCTTCATAAGAGTTGTTGATTGTGATATCGGGATCGCGGTCATAGCCGCCCTCGGTGCCGATGGTCAATGAGGTGTCGCCGTGCATACCGTCGTCACCTGTTTGAATGGTGAAGGTGCCGCCGGTCACGGTCACATACGCGTCGGAATGGACCGCATCGTCACCCGTGTTCAGTGTAAAGGTACCGCCCGTGATATTGAGTGCAGGCTCGATCCCCGCCTCTTCCGCACGGTCGCCGGACGCTTTCAGTCCCTTACAGCTATATTCATTAGCGAGGGTATCGTTCCACACGCTGTAGCCCTTCCATGTGCGGATGTCGAAGGTGCCGCCGTTGATGTTCAGCGCGGTGTCGCCTTGGATGCCGTCGCCGTCGACATCGATGTCAAAGGTGCCGCCGTTGATGGTAACAGTACCCGCCGATTCGGTGTCGATGGTCGTGCCTTCGGGCTCATCGGTCGCGTCAGGTGCGCTCTTGATGCCGTCGTTGGCGGCTTTGATGACGTAGGTACCCTGATTGATGACGATGCTGCCGTCACAGCCGATGCCGTTGTTGACTGCCGCGCCCGAGGTGGTCGCGCCGTAATACTTCGCGTTGCCGCTGACATTGATCGTGCCGCTCCCGTTGAAGATCAGTTCAGCTGTCGAGCCGCCCTTGATACCGTTCTTCGCATTGGCGACGACATTCAGATCACCATCGCCGCAGAAGGTGACGGAGGAGCCGCTCTTGACCTTGATCGCCGCGCCCTCAAACGCGTCGGCTACCGTCGTATCGGTCGAGGTCTCGTTCGCGGGATCCTCGTTATCGGTGAGGGTAGAGGTGCCCTCGAGGTGGATGTTAACCGTCGCCGACTTTTTGACGACGATCGGCGCTGTTGTTGATGAAGAGAGCGTCAGGTCATCGAGAATGAGCGTGACGTCGCTCAGTCCCTTGCTGACGATGATCGCGCCCTCGGTGCAGCTGCCGCCGATACGGTAGGTGCCCGCCGTCGTGATGGTCAGCGTGGTGCCGTCGATGGCGTAGCCGCTGCCCGCCTGAGTCTCGGTGATTGAGCTGTTTGAGAAGGTCAGCACAGCGCTTTGCTCCACAACAGCGGCGGTGGAGGCTGTATCGACCGATTCCGCCATCGCGGGAAGTGTAAGGGTGAGTACCAGCATCAGCGCCAGAATAACGGATAAGAGTTTGCGTGTCATAGTGGATCTCCTTTCGATCAGTTGATTGGTGTTCCGTTTGGGATTCCACTTGCATCATACAAAAAACATAAAGAAGAATCAATCATTCTCACAAAGCTTTCAGGTAACTTTCACACAACCGTCACAATCGCGGATATTTCTCGCCGGAAACTCTGCACCCGTCGCTTTTGCGCCGGCTCACTTTTTATGACAACAATCGATTTTTATGTTGCGCAGAGGTAGAAAATCAGACGATCACGTGTTATAATAGATAAACGAATGTCGGACGATGGCGCTTTTTGGCATCGGACAGCGTCAGGGGGCGCTTATCGAGCCATGTCATGCCATTACAGGTGAGTAAATCAATATTCAAAAAGGAGAGAGAAAATGGGAAATACGTTTTATTTTGAATGGGAAGTCGCGCTGATGGAGTGGATCCAGTCGTGGATCGGTCCCGTCGGCACGGCGATCGCCGCGGTGATCACCGAGATGGGCGACCAGCTGGTGTGCGTGGCGGTACTGGGCTTTTTGTACTGGTGCTGGGAGAAGGAATACGGCAAGTATGTCGGACTGAACGTGCTGGTAGGCATCACCCTCAACCCGATGGTCAAGAACATCTTTCTCAGGCGCAGACCGTACTTTGACAACCCGGGCATCCAATGCCTCAAGCCCGTGAAAAGCGGTGCCGATATCTATGATATCTCGGCACAGGGCTTTTCCTTCCCCAGCGGTCACTCCACCAATTCCGTGGCGCTGTATACCTCTCTGGGGCGCTATAGGAAGAACAAGATCCTGACGGTCATCGGCATCGTCCTCCCGCTGCTGGTAGGTATCTCGCGCTTTTGTCTGGGCGTTCATTATCCGACGGACGTCATCTGCGGCTGGGCAATGGGTCTCCTTGTAGTCTTTATCGTGCCCGCCTTACAGCGCGCCATCAAAAACCGCCTCGCCTTCTACGGACTGCTGGTGCTGATCGCCCTGCCGGGATGGTTCTATTGCAAGAGCGCTGACTACTACACCGCCTTCGGCATTTTGATCGGCTTCATCTTCGCGGTGGAATTTGAGGAACGATTCGTCAAATTCGAGAACACGCGCAACATCCTGCGCTGCATTTTGCGGATCGTGCTGGGCGTGGGCGTCTACTTCGGGCTGAACGCCCTCTTAAAGCTCCCGTTCGACAAGGATTTTCTCAGCTCCGCTACGATGGCGTCCTACGCGGTACGCGCGGCACGCTACTGTGTGATCATCTTCGTCACCATCGGCGTGTACCCGCTGATCTTCAAGCTCGGCGACCGCATTTTCAAGCGCAAGGCATCATGACCGATCATAACAAGGAGATCAAATGGAATTCAATAACGTGATCAAAGAACGGTATTCCGTACGCAAATACAAGCCCGATAGGATAACGGATGAAGAACTGCACACGATCCTCAAAGCAGGGATATCGGCGCCTACGGGGTGCAACTATCAGCCCCAGAGAATCTATGTGCTGAAAAGTGATGAGGCGATCGCCAAGATCCGCGCGCTGTCCCGCTGCGCGTTTGACGCGCCTGTGGTGCTTTTGGTCGCCCTCGATGAGACCGCCGACTGGAAAAGCCCGCTCGAAGCAGGCTGTCGCGCAGGCATACAGGACGTCAGCATCGTCGCGGATCATATGATGCTCGCGGCATGGGACATCGGCGTCGGCTCGTGCTGGGTGAATTACTTCAAGCCGAGTGAGGTGAAAGCGGCGTTTGAACTGCCCGTGAACGAAACGCCGATCCTGCTGATGACGCTGGGGTACCCTGCCGAAGACGCAAAACCGCTGGGGCTCCACTCTGAGAGCAAACAGATGAGCGAGATCATCAAGGTGCTGTGACAGCGCTTTCATAAAACAAACCCATAACAAACAACAAACAGCAGGCTGTACTCTCCGTGAGAGTACAGCCTGCTGTTTTGAATGATACATTTTTTCAGAGATTGTGCGCGATACCGAGAGCCCGACTAGTCGGCGATGTCCAGAACGGAATCGAAGCCGGTCTGCTCCAGGATCTCTTTAACGGACTCATTGATATCGGTCAGCTTCACGCCGTTCGAACATCCCTTTTGCATGATGAGCAGCACGCGTAATCCTGCCGACGAGATATACGCCAGCTCGGTACAGTCAATCGCGACGGACTGCAGCTCATGCGCCGCTTTGACGCGCTCATACAGCGCCAGCAGCTTCGGCGCGGTCAGCGTATCGACCCTGCCCCTGAGCGACAGGTGCAAGGTCTCGTCCGCTACGGTCGCCTGCATATCAAAACTGTCACTGTTCAGATCGGCGGTGTCGACCGCGACGTCCTCGTCCATCGGCGTGATCTTCCAGTAGGCGCATTTTTGCATGTTTTGTTGGATCGCCTGTGCCTGCTCGGGGGTGACTTTTTCAAGGCTCTTGATTGCGGGCATATGCTCCGAGAGGATCATGCGCTCCGCCTTCAAGCCGTGGCGGGCTAAGAATGTCATCGCGTTCTTCATGTTCTCTGCCACATCGCCCATGGGGCTGACGTTCAGCGAATTGCCGCCCACGTTGACGTCCGACTTGTCCTCCGCGGTGGTCTTGCTCTTCATCATGATCTCCATGAAGCGGTCGCCGGCGATAGGCTGCATCGTCAGGATGTACTGCATCCCGGCCTCGGGATCGGCAGTCAGCCAACAGCCGCCGTGCTCCTTGAGGAGCATGCGGATATTATCGCACAGTGCGCCGACCTCGGAATCGGTGAAATACATCAAGAGGCCTTCGGTCGTGATGCACAGGGGACCCTCGGCGTCCTTGAGCGCCGCTTTCATGGATTCGCCGTTGGTCGCGTCCACACCGCAGAAACGCACCAAGGGGCGTTGATCCTCATCGATCAGGGACAGGATCGCGGGCTCTGCCTCAGCGATCGCGGCGGGCAGATCCAAGCCGTAATACGCGATCCCCTTCTGCGCCATCGCTTTGGCGCGCGGGGTATAGCCGCAGGGCAGATCCACCAGCGTTTTACAGCCGGTCTCCTCGGCGATCGCGGCACAGGTACGCCAGCGTGTTTCCACCAAGATCATGTTGGCCGTCATCTGTTCGGGCGCTACCGTTGTCGTAGCGCTGTTCTGTGTCTCCTCAAAGGACAGGTTCAGCTTTTCGGCGACCGAAGCCGCGTCCCCGACGCCCGCCGCCGCGAGCTGAAAGACCGTCATTTTGGCGGTATTGAATACCGGGTTGACTCGTTCCAATAAATTTTGATCCATCATTATCATCCTTTTCCGATTAGTTGGTAATACGGATAAAGAGGTGTAGAGCCCCATGGGGCATGTGCGACAGCTTTTCGCCTGTTCTTCATCCAAAGGACAGTTGCTGATTACCGATTGCATCATAGCATAGTACCGTAAGGATGTCAATGGCGATCAAAACAATCAGGATGATCCTCGATATTTATTCTTTTTATATTGCCAACAGGCGAGTTTTTTGCTATAATCTCAACAAAGAGACTTTCCCCGGTCACGATCGGCTGCTCTTACAGCCTCATACGTATCTTGCATGCGTGTCAGGGGCTTTTATCACCATCATCCATCACGTGACCAAAGCGGCGATACCGCGGCGGTCGCGATCGGTCAATCTTTTTAACTGAAACGGAGGAAAAGCAATGAAAAGAATCTTACTGTTGATCCTGAGCGCCGCTATCCTGCTGCTCACCGCGTGCAGCTCAGGTCAGACAAAGGCGACTGAGCCCGCCCAAGCGACCAAGGATGAGACCGCGGTCACATCCAACCGCCCCGAGGACAGCACCGCGGTGATGCTGCCCAAGTACACCTACACCCTCAACGGCTCTCACGAAGTCAAGGGCAGACAGGGCGTGTGCAGCGAGGGCGACTACTACTGGGTCAGCGGCTCGACCACACTGGCAAAGTACGACAAGGACTGGAACCTGATCAAGATCAATGAAGAACCCTTCAAGGGCTATGAGGTCGAGGTCAACCACATCGCCGACATCGATGTGTACAACAACGAGCTGTACATCGGCGCCGAGTACTTTATGGACGGCGTAGGCAAGAACATCCAGGTAGCGGTCTATGACGGCGACACCCTGGAGCTCAAGCGCACCTTCCCCTTTGAGGCGGAGAGCGGTCAGCTCGAGTGCTCCGGCATCGCGGTCAACCCCGATAACAACACCGTGTGGATGTGCTCATGGGTCGGTGAAGAGAGCGGCCGCTATCTGTACGGCTACGACCTGAAATCCGGCAAATATCAGGGTAAGGTGCATATGCAGATGCCGCCGCAGTGGCTGCAGGGCATCGCCTACTATGACGGCTACTTCTACATGACCGCCGACGACGGTACCGCCGACGACAAAGAACCCGACCATCTCTATCGCACCAAGATCAACGAGGGCGCGACCAGCTGCATCGTCACGCTCGAGCGTACCTTTGACGATGTCACCCTGCAGGGCGAGATCGAGGGCTTGACCTTTGATCATGCTAAAAAGCAGCTGCTCCTGCTCTACAACCGCGGCGCGCGCATCGTGCTGGGTATGCCCAAGGGCTTCTATGACGGATATGATAAAGAGATCAGCGAAGTATTCGTCTACGACATGGCTGAGAGAAGCAACTAAAACCCAAACCGCATCACAGACAGGCTGTGCCCTCGTTTGAGGGCGCAGCCTTTTTCTTGCTCCGACAACGTGCGCAAATCTTTCCGCCTGTTGATTGAAAAACGCGAAGGATTATGATATAATCGAAAAAATAAAGGATCGACCCGATCCGAAACATAAAAAGGAGTATTGTCATGAAAAACAGTGTAAAAAAATTGACAAGCCTGCTGCTGGCGGTTATCCTGATCGTCGGCGTGTTCACGGCTGTGCCGATCTCGGCAGGCGCCGCGGACACGACTGTGCCCGAGATCCTCGGCGACGTTGACGGCGACAGTGAGGTCACCATCCTCGACGCGACGATGATCCGCCGCTATGAGGTGCAGTTAGGAACACTCAGCGATCGACAGCAGTTGGCGGCAGACGTCGACGGTGACGGCGAGGTCACTATCCTCGACGCGACATGGATCCAGCGTTATCTGAACAGTTTGAAGGCGCCCGAGGGCATCGGCAAGCCCATGGCGGAGGTCTACACGGTCAAAGCGATCCCCGTTCTGCGTGAATCGGTAGACAGCACCGAAACGGCTCAGGTTCGTATCTATGCCGATCAGCCCCACGTGCCCTATATGAACGTGAAAGATTTTTACGACCGCTTCTATCTGCTGGGTACCGACCTGAAAGAGGGCATGACCATGACCCATAGCGGCGACGCGTACACCCTCACCAATATCGCCGATGTATCCGCGACCTTTGATGTTGCGAAGGATTCGATATATACCTCTAACTTCGAGAGCTTTACGCAGCTCGCCTGCACTTTGCAGATCGCAGCAAGCGGCGGCGTAGATAACAACTATCCCTTTGCCAAAACAACCGACACAAACGAGCCTGTCGATCCCAACCCCCTGACGCTGGATCTTTCCGAATACGGCATCGACCTGCGCGGCGACGATACGGGTGTTTACGCGCCCGTCGCTACGCTCAGCGATATGTTCGCGACCGCCGAGAGCTTCTACGTTATGTACGTCGGCGATAAGTTCTATACAAAAGAATTCACCAGAGCGCACCAGACGACTGCCGCTTCGGATTCCGATCCTGAATTCGCCGCGGCGATCAAAAAGGATCACCCTGCCGATCTGGCTGACTTCACCTACCGCGAGCTTTGCTTCAACCTCGATCTGTGGTACGGTCAGCCGGGTCAGGAATATGCTCACGACGATCTTGAGACAATGAAGCTCGACGAGATGCTGACAACGAAGTATCCCGAGATCAAAGCCAATCTGCAGTCTACCGACTTCAAGGCCTTCTTCGCAGGTTTGTACCATCTGATCAATGGTCTGCTGTTCGACGGAGGTCATACCACGATCGCTTCTGCCTCTTTGAACGCTGATGTTCCGCTCCTCCTGGAGACGATAAAGCCTTTTGTGCAGCAGGAGTACAGTCAAAAATACCGCTACGCGAGCAAAGATAAAGCGAGAATTGCCGCTGAACGCACCAAGGCTCGCAACGCTGTCTACCAGGGAGATTATTATATAGAGCAGGGCGACACCGCTATGATCCACTTCGACGCCTTTGCTGTCGACTATGAAGGCTGGAAAGCGTTTTATGCCGGTCAAGGCGAGCGCCCGCTGATCTTTACGGACGCGGAAGGCACCAGGTATGATACCGTGGGCACCGTGCTCTCGGGTCTTGAGCGCGCGAAGCAGAACCCCGAGATCAAGAACATCGTCATCGACATGACCTGTAACGGCGGCGGCGACTCCACGGCGATGATGTCCGTCGAATGGCTGATCAACGGCAAGGGTTATATGCGCTTTTCCAATCAGCAGACAGGACGCGTCAAGACCTCATCTGTCGATTTTGACATGAACTTTGACGGTGTATTTGACGAGAACGACGTCAGCCCCTACACCGATTATCACTTCGGCGTGCTGACCAGCAGCTTCGCCTTCTCCTGCGGCAACGCCTTACCGTGGTTCATGCACGAGCGCGGCGCGATCATCCTCGGCGAAAAGACCTCCGGCGGCGTCTGCGCGATCCGTTTCAACTCTGTCGCGGGCGTCGAGTTTGCGAATTCCTCTGCCGCACAAAAGATCGTCAGCGATTCCGGCGAGAACGTCGACTTCGGCTGTCCGATCGACGTCGACCTGATGACCGATGGCGAGACAAACTTTGACAAACTCTATGACCTGTCGCTCATCAGCGAAAAGATGAACGAGTACTACAAATAAAACCGAATAGCGATCGCCGTGATCGGCGGTCATGATAGCTCCTCCCCTGTCGGCTTTACCGAGCCGATCGGGGAGGATTCTTTTTTATACTAAGTATCCATTAAACGCTTTAACAAATTTGTTAGCGAGAAATTTCGC
>CAMJMQ010000016.1 GCA_946407065.1 uncultured Clostridia bacterium
CTCGTCGGGCTCATAACCCGGAGGTCGTGAGGTTCAAGTCCCACCCCCGCAACCAAAGAAGCAGTCCATTTAGGACTGCTTCTTCTCTTTAGGTCGTGAGGAAAGGTCTCCGTAACCCCCGCAACCAAAGAAGCAGTCCATTTAGGACTGCTTCTTCTCTTTAGGTCGTGAGGAAAGGTCTCCGTAACCCCCGCAACCAAACTAAGACTCTCGATTTGATACAATCGGGAGTCTTGTTCTTTTTTGAAACGTCCAACAAAATCGCATAGACAAGCCATTTCTAGGAAATATAGGCGCAATAATACCCTGCCGGGGAATCAAGTGTTTATGACTTTGATTTCGCCAACAGGGCATTTTTTCTTGCCGAAACAAGGCAATCGTTTGATTTTTAGGCTAAAGTTTGCCTTATGGGGTTAGTTTAACTGAAGTGAAAGTCTTTTGGCTAATATGAACTACCCAATGATATATTTTATATCATCTAAAGTTAGATCGCTATAAATACTTTGATCATTATCCAAATATGATTGCTCGATTTCTTGATATCTGGCAAGCATATTACGATACCGATTTAAATGTGGATAATGGCTATTCAATTCGACTCCCTGTTGTTCATTATATTTATCCATTTCTCTAATCAAGTAACAACAGTACGCATAGTGTTCAAATTCTTCATTTTCATCAAAGCCATGAAACTTTATTGAATACTCTTTAATACCATCGTCAGGCGTCTTAAGCTTATCATATCTGTCATTAATTGTCCGAAACATTTCGAGTATACCATAAACCTCAGATTTAACGCTTTCTGCTGTGCCATGAAGAAACTCTAACATTTCTTCAATATCACTATCACTACCAATCTCAAGCGTTCTCTGATCTTTTTCGTAATCCTCCATTTGCTCAGGGTTAAGGTGTTTTAGAATTTCAAGTTGGTTATAAACTACATATCTTTCCTCTTTTGTCATAATGATTAGCTCCTTATTATTTTTTCTTCATGCATTTTTCAATTACAAGAAAATGCACTTTATAATTTTTCTATGTATTAGTTAAAATATACAAATCAAAACTTGTGTTTACAATGTGTACATTCATACTGCTTCCCAATTTTACTAGATGCCAATCCTACTATCGCAACAGAAACTCCCCTATCAATTGACGATATTCTTCTGACGTAATTTTTACTATGGCAAATCGGACATTCAGGTAATTTGGATAATCTAATTTCTTCTGCTTGTTTTTGGGCTCTGTATCGTTCTTGTCCTTTTCTGGTTTCTTCTGCGACGATTTTATTGTATAACTCAGGGTTATTTTTTTGAAGATTGTATCTACTAAGACCTCTAAAGTAAATGCCAAGTGTAATTCCAATAATAACAATACCGAAAATAATAAGAATCACACCTTGGAATGCGGGATCTCCAGAACCATGAGATCTACTTGTTGCTCTTGAAGCTTCGCTCTCAAACAGTCCCGGTAAGCCAATTAAACCAACTATTACACCAACCACGATACCAATAATATAACCCTTTGAAAAGCGGGGTCTATTCGATGATGCATTATGGTTATTCCTATAAATCTTTCCTTGCAAATCTCGTTGTGTGTCTATACTTGTCCTTTCCAGATTCCCACAGGAAGGACATTTATTTGAATCAGCTGGATATATTGCACCACACTTTAAACACCGAACAGGTTTTGCGTTACCTCTTTCTGATAATTCTTCTGGTTCAGTCGTCGTTTTATTGATATTTTCAGATTCGTTTGCTTTTTCACTATCATTCCTGTTACTTACGCTATCTAATTTGACCTCGGACTTTCTGTCGCAAAAATACTCTCTAATATTAAAACCACATTCAGGACAAGCTTCTGCCGAGTCGGAAACTCTTTCCCTCCCACATTCTGGGCATTTTATTAGTGCCATAATAATACCTCCTCCATTCAATAAAGCTCTATTTTATAATAACATCTTTCTTAATCAGTGGAAAATACGATTATCTCCTTTTTTGTGTACAGTAATATTATATCATATAAAGTGTTTGAAAACAATCTCCAGAATAATAATTCTTGACTTGTTTCGACAAAGATGGTAATGTCATGCACTAACAAGGAGTTGGTACCATGACAGTGTTAGAGGATCTGTACTACGGAAACATACAACCATGCGATAACAAACAGAGCGGAGAGACACGGCGGAAATTGTCTGCGATGACCGCAGCGGAAGAAAAGTTGATGGAAGATATACTGGATAATGCGATCCATTCCAAGGTGTTAGAAACGTTCGATAAGCAGACGGAGCTGATAGCTCTCTGCGAACGCGATGCCTTTATTGACGGATTTCGTTTAGGAGTAAGGCTGATGATCGAAATTCTGACAGTGCCGTAAATACCGGATTAAATCAATCGTATCATGCTGTATTTCCGAATGCAAGTGATTTGCGAAAATGTAGTACGGAATCGCTGAAAATGTAATACAAAGCATAGGGCACTCTTTCCCAAAGCCGGGATCAAGCGCCCATTATTATGCAATCGTTTGATTGTTGCAAAAAAATCCTAAATGTTGCAAAATCGTCCGAGTGTTGCAAAAAAGTTCAAATGTTGCAAAATTGACCGGATGTTGCAAAAAACATGAAATGTTGCAAAATCCGTCGAATGTTGCATTGTATCATTTACTGAGTTCTTCTTTTTGATGTAGCTTATATCTTCACGACCTGCGGGTTATGCTATAGGTGGGTACTTAGCTCGTTGGGTTAGCGAGCGAAAAACAATCCGGTGAATTGTTTTTCACGAACGGTGTCGTCCAAAGCGCGAGTATGGCGAGCCGAGGTGACGAGGCGAAGTCAGACGACTCGCGACGACGACCGGGGCGGGCGTATCCTCCTGATGAAGGCATCCTTTACAATGCGTCAGGTCGTGAGCAAAGGTCTCCGTAACCCCCGCAACCAAAGAAGCAGTCCCGTTGTGGGCTGCTTTTTCTTTCGCTTATGAGGAAGGTCTGCGAGCTTTGCCGCTATGTCCGAATCGTCCTTGAACGATGCGGATGATATGGTTTTTATAGCTGATCTATTTTCAGTCCATAGAGAATCCTGTGTTACTTCAACGGTAACTGACACATACCTAACAAAAAATCGGTAACCGACATGGTGCCGATTACCGATTAGAGGTTTCATTCTATTTTATGCGCTTACCATACAGCCGATCATGCCTTCTGCTTTTTGGTGATGGCTTTGTAAACAGGCTTCATCGTCAAGCCTTGGATGACCGTGGTGAAGAAGACGACGGCATAGGTGCAGCCGAGAATGATATAGTAGACCTTTTCGGGCACCATGTCCTTGGTGCTCATCGCAAGGGCAACGGATAAGCCGCCTCGCAGTCCGCCCCATGTGAACAGGGTAACAAAGCCGGATTTGGAGAATCCGTCGGGGATCTCACCCATGAACAGCGAAGAGATCGACAGACTGCCGACGCGCGCGATCAGGTTTGCGGCGATCGCGGTGAGCGAGAGCAGCAGGACGCTCTCCATCTTGAGAACGCTGACGAATGACAGACCTAAGAGGACATACAACAGCGAGTTGAAGAAGACATCGAGCGTCTCCCAGAAGGAGTCGAACAGCTCGGCGTGTTCCTTCTCCTCGTTCTCCGCATACTTGGAGCGCAGGTGAGAGAACAGGATACCGCAGATAACAGACGCGATCGCGCCGGAGCAGTGGAACACCTCGCACAGCGAATACGCCAGAGAAACGGTCAGCAGGCTGATGAAGATCTTGAGCTGCGGATGCTTGGAGAAGCGGAACATCAGGAAGCATACCAGCGTGACGATGATGCCGATAGCAACAGCGCCGAGCACCTCACGGAGCATGACGGACAGGAAGCCCTGATCGGAAGAACCGCCGCTTGCCTTTACCATGCCGGAGAAGCAGACGAACAGCGCTACGCCGATACCGTCGTTGAACAGGGATTCACCCTGGATCAGGAAGGAAGTGTCCTTCGGCAGACCGAACTTGCTCAGGATACCGGTCGCGGCGATCGGATCGGTGGGGGCGATGATACTGCCGAACATCAAGCATACGGGCAGCGAGAGATTCAGCCCGAAGGCGAGGCTTGCGCCGTAGATGAGCAGTGCGTAGAAGATCGCGCCGAGCAAGGTGCATACCAGCGAGAGCACGGTGATCTGTCGTGCCATACGTTTGAAGTCGGATAGCTTCATATGGCAGGAGCCGGCGAACAGCATGAAGCACAGCACGCCGTGCATCAAAAAGTCGTGGATATCGAAGCCCTGTATTTGTTTGAGTACCTCTCCGACGCTGGTATCGTTGAAGATGGCGATGCCGATCAGCAGAACGATACCGAGGATGGTCGAAAACAGCATGAGTCCGATCTCATAGGTCATCTTGGTGACCTTCTCATTGAAGAAGCCAAGCAGACACACCAGAGCGATGATCGCGACAAAAATATACATAGTTTCCATGTGTAACTTTTCCTCCTTTTTAACCCTCATATTTTGACGGCAATGACAGAACAGGCTCCATCCTCGCCGATTTTTATACATTATAGCATAAAAACAGCGGCTTGAAAACCCATAAAATAGAAAATTTTACAAACACTTTTGCCGAGAATATGACCGCTTGATCTGACACACTTCGGCCTTTGGGGCAGGTGTGGCAGATAAAAACTAAACTCTCTAAAAAAAGAGCTTTTCTGAAAACAACCATTTTTTGCTGCCACATCTGCCCCAAGGGTGTTTTTTGGTGCCTTCCTTTTGGTGGAGCAGCCGGAGCAGGTAAAAACAGTACTCTCTTAAAAAGCGCTTTTCTGAAAACAACCATTTCTTGCTGCTCCACCTGCTCCAAGGGTTTCTCTGATCCGCACAATGTTGCAGATGTTGCAGGTAAAAAGTAAAGTTCCTTAAAAAAGAGGAAATCTGAAAACGACTTATTTTGCTGCAACACCTGCAACATCGCGGAACACTCACCGTATCTGTACGTGTATCATAGGGCAAAAAAGAGGAAGATTTCTACTTGAACAGCATGGAGAACTACTTGTCAGCCCTAAAAACATATGCTATACTCATATCATAGGATCGGAAAAGGAGTGATCGGGATGAAAGAGCTGACCGTTGACGCTGTGGTAGAGAATATCGAAACCGTCACCGAGTTCGTCAACGCCGAGCTGGAGACCTTCGGCTGTTCGATGAAAATACAGATCCAGATCGACGTCGCGATCGACGAACTGTTCGGCAATATCGCGCACTATGCCTATGGGAATGATCGGGGCACAGCGACGGTACGGATCGCTTTTGACGAGGATTCGCACACTGTGACGCTGACCTTCATCGACAGCGGAACGCCCTTTGATCCGCTCAAAAGGGAGGATCCCGACACCACGCTCTCCTTAAAGCAGCGCAGCATCGGCGGACTGGGCATCTTCCTCGTCAAAAAGACGATGGATCATATGGAATACCGCTACGAGGACGGTCACAATATACTCTCGATCATGAAAAAACTGAGGTGATAAAATGGGAAAAATCAAAGATTATTTCAAGATCTATGAATCGGAAGAAACCAAGGATGTGTTTGAACAGAACGATTATGACGGAAACCGCCTGTCCTTTTATGTCATACTCTCCTGCGCGGTGATCCTGCTCATATCATGGGCGTTGAACATGGCAGGGATCTTCACCGTCGCGAAACTCAGGATGAATGTCCTCGCAATATCCGGCTTGATCGAATTTGCCGTTCCGATCGGTCTGTATCTCAAGTTCAAAGGACAACGGCGCTGGCTCAAATATGTGATGGTCATCACCCTCTTGTTCGTCTGTACCCAGCTGTTCAGTATCCTCAATCACAACGTCATCCTGATCATGACTCTGCCCGTGCTGCTGTCGAGCCGTTATTTTTCCAAGGGCTTCACGGTGATGATCTCGACTTTGACGACGCTTTGCGCGGTGGCAGGCAGTATCCTGAGCGTGCTGTTCGGCATCATCGACCTGAACTTCTATCCCTCTCCCGCAAGCGGTACCGTCATCGTGATCGAAAAGAAACTGCGTGACGCGATCATGGCGCTGGGTATCGATCCGTCAAAAGCGGTGGTCAGCATGCTGGTCAACGGCTTTTTGCCGCGGCTGCTGGTGTTCACCATCATCGGTTTCATCGCGGTGTATATCGCAAAGAACGGCCATGACATGGTACTCAAACAGGATGAGATCGCCCGCGCCTCTGCCAACGTCAAGGCGGAGCTGAACACCGCCACCCAGATCCAGAACGGTATGGTTCCCAACATTTTCCCCGCCTTTCCGGAGAGAAAGGAATTCGATATCCACGCCGGCATGTATACCGCCAAGGAGGTCGGCGGCGACTTCTACGACTTTTTCCTGATCGATGATAAGCACCTCGCCATGGTGATGGCGGACGTCTCGGGCAAGGGCGTACCCGCGGCGCTGTTCATGATGGCGTCCAAGATCCTGATCAACGACAGAGCGCTCATGGGCGGCACGCCCGCTGAGATCCTCGCGTTTGTCAACGACCGTATTTGCAGCAATAACAAGGCGGAGATGTTCGTCACCGTATGGCTGGGCATCCTCGATATCGAGACCGGCAACGTTATCGCTGCCAACGCGGGTCATGAGTACCCCGCGATTCGCAGAAGCGGCGGACAGTTCGAGCTGCTCAAGGACAAACACGGCTTTGTCGTCGGCGGTATGGAAGGCATCCGATACAAGGATTATGAGTTCAAGCTGGAAAAGGGCGACGCCCTCTTCCTCTATACCGACGGTATCCCCGAGGCGAACAATATCGCGCAGGAGCAGTTCGGCACCGACAGGATGGTATCGGCGCTGAATATCGACCCCAACGGCGCGCCGGAAGCGATCCTCTCTAACGTCAAAGACGCGGTCAATCAGTTTGTCGGCGACGCCGTCCAGTTCGATGATCTGACCATGCTGTGCCTGCATTATAACGGCAAGTAACGGGTTTTATGCCGTATTTTGTCCCTTTTTAGGGCATTGCCGTCAAAAAGCATAAAAAAATCAAAATATTTTAGCTATTCTATCAATGTCTGTCAGCGAAGATTTATGATAAAATAATATAAATATCAATTCGTTGGAAGCATCTGTCCTGTTTAATCCGCGACCAGTTCCCTTTCTTGTGCGGAACATTATTCGATGATTTCAAATGCCACCGTAAGAAAATCCGTAGGTGATCATATGAAAATCCTGTCAAAAGAATTCTACCGCCAAAAAATGAAAGCGTTCGTTGAAAACGAGGAGAAGTGGAAGCTCTTTCAGAACGCCAGCATCTTTGTGCTGTTCGGATTGATCTCGCTGATCATGTCCGTTGTCAATCTGTTTACGAAGCAAGGATTGTTCACATGGATGACGATGGGCTTTGCGCTTGCCTGCTTGATCGACTTGCTGCTGTTGATGAAAAAGGGGAAGTTTGCTAAAGCAGCGATCATCCTGTTCGCGATAGAGATCTCGGTCACCTTCCTCTTCTTCATCGTGTCCGGCATCCCCGACGGCTTCAGCGTGCTGTGGACGGCGATGCTGCCGTCCTTCGGACTGCTGATGTTCGGCGTGCGCAACGGTTCACTGTTATCGGCGGTCATGTTTGCGGCACTTGTCTTTTTCTTCTGGACGCCGTTAGGACGCGGGCTGTTACAGTATCCGTATGAGAACACGTTTATGATGCGGTTCCCGCTGTTGTATCTCGCGTTCTTTGTGGTTACGATGTTGTTGGAGCAAATGCGTGAGATGGCGTACTCCGCGCTCAGGGAATCACGGCTGAAATATGAGTTTTTGTGCTATCACGACGCGCTGACGGGGCTTTATAACCGCTTTTGGCTTCAATCGTTCATCCGCGATCCCAAAAGGGAGATCCGGCCCGCGGCGGTCGCGGTGCTGGATATCGATAACTTCAAGTTCATCAACGACAACTTTGACCACCTCAACGGCGATATCGTGATCCGTGATTTCGGACAGGCGATCCACGACACGCTCGGCAACAGCGGCGAATTGTGTCGCTGGGGCGGCGATGAGTTCCTGATCCTGTTCCACACCGACATCGACGCGTCGACGGTCTGTAAAAGGATCGTCGACGTCATCCGCGCGCATGAATTTCGATTCAACGAGGAGCGTCTGAGCACCACGGTGACCGTCGGGCTGGTGATCGCGCCGAACGGCGGAACAACCGATGTGAGAGCACTGCTCCATCAAGCGGACGTCAACCTGTATCTCGCCAAGGATCAGGGAAAGAACTGCACCGTCTGCTCACAGCTGAAACCGGAAACATCAAAATAAAATACAGCGAATATAATAAAGCACATTCGGCATTTTCAGTCGAATGTGCTTTTTTCATTGTGATATTCAATTTTTCACTCAACGGCTTGCGTTGATCCGTTCTTTCTCCTGATAGAGCAGTTGATCTGCCCGTGTCAGATAATCAAAGAACTCCGAAGGATCCTTCGGACACGCCGTAACGCATCCAAAGCTGCAACCTAACTGTGAGTTGATACCCGAGATTTTCAGTGCGGAAAACATTGCATTGACCTGCCCGAGCTTTTCCTTTAAGCCGTCAAGATCACCGTTCTTCTCGATGACCAGGAATTCATCACCGCCAAAGCGGAACACGCTCTCAGCGGGAAAAACCTTTACCAGAATATCGGCAAAGCCCTTGAGCACATCGTCGCCCCTTTGGTGACCGTAGGTATCGTTGACCGCCTTAAAGCTGTTGATATCGCCCATCGCGATGCAAATATCTTTTCCCAGATAGTCGGGGACATGCTGGTTCAGCGCGTAGCGGTTCTGCAAGCGGGTGATGCTGTCGTGGTTGGCGATGATCTCTAAAGAGTTATTCAGCATATTTGCCTTATTCTTCTCCGAGATATAGCCTACGGTCAGGCGATAGTTCATGATAGCGCCTATCACCGACAGCGCCCCGAGCATCATATAGTTATACGGGTTGATCACACCGCGCTCAAAGCCGAAATTCAAAATCAGATAGTTGACGATATAAGAACCGAAGATGACCGTCGTTGTAAACACGGGATGGAGCTTGACGAACAATGCCGCGATCAGCCCTACCGTGTAGAAGGTCAGGAGCTGTTGATGGTTGATGTAGTTCCACACCGATACAACCATGCTCCAAACAACCAGTAGGATAAGAAAACTACCGATAAAGAGTCTGACGGATCTCGGGTGCTGTTTGACGGTATCCGGTTTTTTCATCAAGCTTCCCGCGATCAAATAGCCCAGCACGCAAAGCACGATGCTCATACCGACTCTGATAACAGCGTATAAAACTTCGCTTTCGTTGATTCTATTGTGATTCATGATCAGGAATACGACCAGTGAGATAGTCTGCACGATCCCGATCACAAGGGTAACATAATGGATATTCTTGACATTCAGCGAGTCGATCTCACTTTCTGTCTCCTTGCTCGTGGTTGAAAAAAACCAACTTTTGAGCCAATCCGAAGGTTTTGTCATTCAATCACCTCTGATTAGAAATGCAATGGGTAAATCAACCTCATCGGTAAATTGATATTATGTACGAGGATTTTGAAGAAGATCCGGCAGGAATCTGCCGCCGGCAACCAATTGGATGTCAGCACTCTTCATCCTGTTATATAATAAAGCATTTTAACTGTGTTTGAGCAAAAAATCAATGGTAATAGTGCCCAAAAATCAAAGGGAATCGGATAAAACAGGCTGAAATCAGGGCTCCGGATTGAGTTTTGCGACGCGGCGAACCTCATCCTCGGCGTCAAGAAACGCCTGCGCGACGAGCGGATCAAAATGTGATCCCGCGTCCTCGCGGATGATGGAGAGCGCCTTTTCGATGGAAAAAGGCTCCTTGTAGCTGCGGCGGGAGACCAGCGCGTCAAACACATCCGCTACCGCCATCACGCGCGCTGAAAGCGGGATCTCCTCACCCTTGAGACCGGTGGGATAGCCCTTGCCGTTCCACTTCTCATGATGGTAGAGGGCGAGGTTCTTGGCCTCGGTCAGGTAGCCTGTGTCCTCATCCACAAGCGCCATCGCCTTGTCGATGATCTTGCCGCCCTCGACGGTATGGTTCTGCATGATGCGGAACTCCTCGTCGGTGAGTCTGCCGGGTTTGTTGAGGATCACATCGGAGACGGTGATCTTGCCCACGTCGTGGAGCGGTGCGGAGTTGACGACCTCCGCGATGTATTCTTCGGTCAGCTGATCGCTGTAGATGCCTTCCCTGAGCATCTGACAGAGTATGATTTCAGTATATGCGGCAGTTTTGAAAACATGATCTCCCGTGCACTGGTCACGGCTCTCGACCATATCGGCGAGCACCATGATCAGCCCGTTTTGCAGCTTGGTGAGCTGTTCGCTCTTGCGCTGGATCTCTTCGATGTAGAGAACGGTATGATGCGCCGCCCTTTTATAATCTTCATAGAGCGTTTCGATCTCGTCGCCGGTGCGGATATCCAGCGCGTCAAGCATGCTGATCCACTTCTCTCTCGCCTCGGGGGTATCATAGCTCGAGTGACGCGAGACATGGGCGATGGAGTTGATCGGCTTGACGATATGGCGCTCCGCCAGCCACACCGCGTAGGTGCGGATCAAAATCAAAAAGCCGAGGAATAGCGAGATGATCTTGGCGAGAAATTCGATCTCGTCGGAGCGCAGACGGCTCATCTCCATATCGATGCCGATATAGCACTTCACCTGCCCCGCGCTGTTTTTGACGGGCTCATAGACCGACAGCAGCCAGCCGTCCTCGTCATTCGTGATATCGGTGGGGATCTCCTCACCCGCTAAGAATCGCTCCTTGTATTTTTCGATCGATTTGTCATAGCGGATGACCTCGCCGGGATCGTCGCTCTCTACGGTCGCGGTGTCTACATCAAAGATGACATGGGTGCCGTCCTCCATGATGCTGTAGATATAGGCGAACTTGATATCGGGTGACGCCTTGACGATCGTCGTGAGGAGCTCCTCGATATCATCGTAACCCTCGGCGGCTCTGCCCTTCTCCATATACGCGTCGATCCGGTCGGCATTCAGCTTCTCCGCAATGACATGGATAGCATGGTGACCGTCCTCCTCAAACTCGGCGATCGTCGAATTATGGTACTGCAAAATGCTGATACCGATCGCCGCCGATGCGACCAGGGTGGTAGAGATCGCGACCACCAACGTGGTTTTCCAGCGCAGGGAAAGCCGCTTGCGGTTGTGCTTGTTGGACTGCTCAAAGATGGTGAGATAGTACCAGTCACGTGTGTGGATAAAGTCCAGCAGCGGGGAAGGCAGCAGCTTATAGATGACCAGCGCGATCACGGTCACTATCGTCTTATCGACAAGGTCGATCAAAAAGACGGACAACAGATTGGACAGAAAATAGCCCATCGGCACCACGCTGTTGATGCGCGCCGCCATGTCGACGGCATAGCCCTCGCCGAAGTTCAGCCCGTTGATGAACCAGGTCAGCAATCCGCCCACGACGCCGCCCAAAAAGGCAAAGGTCACGATCCCGAGCAGGATATACGGGATCTTCAGGCGGCGCATTTTCTCGGCAAAGGATACCGCCGCTACCGCGACCAGCACGCTGATGATACAGTAATAGATCGTGTAGGAATCGAAAAAACCATCGATGATATTGGTAAAGAAGCCAACCGTGATACACGGGATGTAGCCGCCCAGCATCGCCGAGAGGATGGTTCCGATATTATCGATAAACAGCGGCAGTCCCAGCGCGCCGTTGAGCTTGGTGCCGAGGATATTCAGCAGGATGCAGACGACGATGATGCCGATCAGCGACGCTATACTTTTCCATGATGATTTTGATCTTTGGTTCGATATCATGATGCTCCTCCGATCAGTCGGCGCACAGCGCGGCGAGCGACTCTCTCTTTGTCAAAAGCGCCTCAAGCAGCGGGGTGTAATCCATCTCGGTACGCGCGCGCAGCAGCTCCGTCATCTCACAGCACACCTTGTACATCGGCGTGAGCGACAGATTACCCAGCACGCCCTTGAGCGCGTGAGCCGCCTCAAACGCGCCGTCGAGATCGCCCGACTGCAGGGCGCCTTGCAGCTTATCGAAACTCGCCTCTGCGGGGATCATCCCCACCAGGCGCAGATACAGCGCCTCGTTGCCGTAGCAGCGGCCGAGGCCTTCCTGTGTATCGGCGCCGAAATCGTTCAGCTTTTCGATGGTCAACATGATGCTTCTCCCCTTTTTTGACATTCCTGTTCGATCAATGCGCCGAAGCGTTCAGCGGGCAGCGGCGGCGAAAAATAATAGCCCTGTACGATATCACAGCCCATTTGCCTGAGCACGTTGAGCTGTTCTTCTTCCTCTACACCCTCCGCCACGACGGGGACGTCGAGGAATCCCGCGATATCCATCACCAGTCGGACGAGCTTGAGGTTTTTGTCATCCAACAGCATGCGTCGGATAAACTGCATATCGATCTTCAAGACGTCGATCGGGATCTCGGTCAGCATATTCAGCGAAGAATAGCCCGAGCCGAAGTCGTCCATCTCGATCTTGAAGCCTGTATCTCTTAAGCTGTTGACCACCTCGATCAGCCGATCCGCGCTGTCGGCATAGGCGGACTCGGTGATCTCGAGCATCAGATCGTCGGGAGTGAGGGAGAACTCGTCGAGGATGTCGCAGAGCTTTTTCTCCAGCTCGGGATCGAAGATGTCGACGCGTGACACGTTCACCGAGACCGGAATAGTCATCGCGTATTGCTCGCGCCAGCGCTTGATCTGCTCCGCGGCGCTGCGCCAGACATAGTGATCCACCCGACGGATCAGCCCGTTTTGCTCAAAGAGCGGGATGAACTCGCCCGGGCTGATGAAACCCAGCTCGGGATGGATCCAGCGGATCAGCGCCTCTGCGCTGGCGAGTACGGGACGCTCACCCTGTATTCTGTATTTCGGCTGAAAATAAACGACAAAGTTACGGTCATGGATCGCGTCGTCGATGTCGCCGATCAGCCGTTCATGAAAGACCGTGCGTTCATACAGCTCGTTGTTGTAGCGAGTCGCCAACGAGCCGTACTGACCGCGGATACGGTCGCATGCCGACTTGGCGCGGCTGAACCACGCTTCGGGTTCACTCTCGTGATCTTCACAGGAATAGATACCCGCTCTCAGGCGCAGACTGCGCGATTTGGCAAACGCCGCGAGCTTACTCTGCATCTCTTCCATCAGCGATTCATACTCCTGTTGCCGTTCGCAAAAGAGGAAGAAGGTGTCGCTCTCACTGCGGCAGGCAATGCCGCGCAATTCAGAAAGTTTTTCAGAGATCAACTCACCGATGGTGGCGAGCACACGGTCGCCCTCGTCGCGCCCGAACAGCTCGTTGATCAGATGGAAGCGGTCAAGGTTGAGCACCAGCGCGTCCATCGGCTTTTCGAGCCGGGGGATCATCCGCTGCAGGTAGGCGAAAAAGTAACCGCGCGTATACAGTCCCGAGACCTTGTCGCGCTCGGTGGAACGGATGATGCTCTTGTCCTCGCTCAGCTCAATGATCCTCTCGCACCGCGCGAGAATGACCTCGGGCATGTCATAGGGCTTGGTGATGAAATCCGCCGCGCCCATGCGGATACTGCGCACCTCGGCGGATTTTTCGGACGTCATGACGATGATGGGGATCCGCTTGAGCACCTCATCCCTTTGACAGCGCTCAATCACCTCAAAGCCGTCCATCACGGGCATCATCAGATCGAGCAGGATCAGCGAGTAATTCGCGTCGGGCTGTGTCAGCGTCATCATGGCCTCCTGACCGTTTGACGCTGTTTCGATCTCAAAGGTCTGTGACAGCATGGCGCCGAGCAGCTCCCGGTTGATCAATTCATCATCAACTATCAGCACGCGGCGTTTGATGCCGCTTGCCGTCATATAATTCTTCATAGCTATCTCCGTATCATTTTGCCCTGATACATTCGGCGAGCGTTTTGAGCAGCTCGTCGGGGTTGAAGGGCTTTGCAACATGGGCGTTCATCCCTGCCTCAAAAGCCTCTTGTCTGTCGGTTTCAAAGGTGTTTGCCGTAATGGCAATGATGGGGATGCTGGCGTTCTCTCCCGCTGACGCGCGGATCCTGCGCGTCGCGTCATAGCCGTTCATCACAGGCATCTGGATATCCATCAGGATCGCGCTGTAATAGCCCTTTTCGGACTGTTCGACCATCTCGGCGGCGATCTGACCGTTTTCGGCGACGTCCACGGTGAAGCCCTCCTGTGTGAGGATCATCGAGGCGATCTCGATGTTGATCGGGTTATCATCCGCCAGCAGGATCCGCACGCCGCTGAAATCGATTTTCTCGTTCTCACTCTGATCGGATGCGGTGTGTACCTCATCCTCTTTCGCGAGCGGAAAGCTCAGACGTACCGTAAAGGTGGAGCCCTTGCCCTGCTCGGTTTCGATCAGGATCGTGCCGTTCATCATCTCGACGAACTTTTTGGTGATCGCCATGCCCAGGCCCGTTCCCTGGATCGCGTCGACGGTACGGCTGCGCTCGCGCTCGAACGAGTCAAAGATACGCTCGGCAAATTCCTTGCTCATACCGATACCCGTATCGCTGACGCTGATTTCGTAGGTCTTTTCCTGTCCGGCTGTTTTTAGCTCTGTCAGCTTGGCGCTGACGCTGCCGCCGGAGGGCGTATACTTGTACGCGTTGGAGATCAGGTTGAGCAGGATGCGGTTGAGGCGGTTTTTATCACAGATGACATAGCGATCCTTGACGCCGCTGTGATCCACCGTATAGGTCAGCGGCTTTGCCTGCATTTGCAGGTCAAAAATATGACAGGTCTCGTCAAAGATCTCGATCAGGTCGGCGGGAGCGGGGTCGAGCTCCATCTTGCCGGATTCGATGTGACTCATATCGAGGATATCGTTGATCAGCGAGAGCAGTTGTTTTCCCGAGGTATCGATCTTCTCAAGATAGGCGCGGGTCGAGTCAGGCACGCCATCCTCCTTGAGCGCCAGCGCCGTGTAGCCGGTGATCGCGTTCATCGGCGTGCGGATATCATGGCTCATGTTGGAGAGGAAGGTGCTTTTGGCGCGGCTGTTTTCCTCCGCAAGCAGCCGTTCGGCTTCGATCAACTGCTCCCGCTTTTTGATGATGGAAAAGATGCTGAATATCAAGAGTAAGGAGCCAAGCAGCAGCCCGCCGAGGATCAGGACGTTTTTTCTGACGGTCTCGGCGAACTCATTGAAGCGGTCACCCAGAAAACGATTCGTCCGTGTGACGCTGTCATGATGGGCTTCCAGTCCCGCCTGTCCGGCTAGGTCGGTGTGTACCTCCTGCACCTCTTGTGTGACTTCCTTTGCGTGGTCAACGGTAGTTCGGTTCACCCATGATACGGATACCAAGAGGATCAGACAGAACAGGATGATCCATACGACGGTGCTCTTACCGATCAGTCGGGTTTTGTCACGCTGCATCAACGCGCGGAACACGATCATACCGATCAGGCTCCACAGGATCAGGATCATATAGGATTCCGCCGCCAGCTCGCTTTGCGAGCGGATATGAGGCAGCAGATAGGAGACCGCAAAGATCATGGTGATCAAGGTGCCGATCACGCCGATCAGCAGCGCGGAGAACTTCTTCTCTCGTTTGCCGACGACAACGGCACAGATGGATACATAGATATAGACGATCGTCGCGCCGATGGTGGTGACGTCGACGATCCAGCCGATCGCCGTTCTGCCGAAGAACGGGATGATCATGGAGATGATCGCGACACACCAAAGCGCGCGTGAGGGGATCCCCTTTTTGTTGAGCTGTCCGACTTTTTTGGGGAGCATATTGTCGGCGGACATGCGAAAGATCAGTCGGCTCAGCGCGATCATGTTGCCGATCAAGCCGGTGAAAATGCCGCAGAATGACGCGACGCCTAAGATGATCAGACCGGTCGTTCCCATCGTGCTCTGCGCGGCGTAAAAGGTCGGCAGACCGCGGATGCCGTCGATGTCGGATAATACGCGGATGTAATCGCTCCAGCTACGGAAGCCGTCGGGCACCGCCACAGCGGCGCACAGCGTGAGCATCGTATACGCGAGCGCTCCTGTAGCGAGCGCCGCGATCAGGATCAAAAGGATCTTTTTCGGCTTGAAGTGAAATTCCTCCGCCGAATGGGAGACCGACTCAAAGCCGATGAACGCCCACGGCGCAAGGATCACGATCGTCAGGATCTGAGAGAAAGGATCGCCCTGTGAGGAGAAGGCGGGTGTGATTCCGCCGAGCCCGCCGCGACGGATCACGATGGTGACAAAGCATACGGCGATCCCCGCGAACAGCAGAACCGCGCCAATCGTCTGGACCCACGCCGCAAGGCGTTTGCCCGCAACGCAAACCAGACACGCGGCGGCGAGGATCGCGACGGACAGGAGCACCTCGCCCATATAGACGGTGTAGCCCGCGATCTGATAGGAAAAGCCGAAGCAGAAGATGTCGCCGAACAGAAAACGCACGATCAGGGACAGCGCCGTGCTGTTTGCCCAGATGATCGCCGCGTAGGTCAACAGCAGCATCCACGCGCACAAAAAGCCGTGGTCGCTTCCGAGCACCTTGGCGGCAAAGATATAGGAGCCGCCCGCGTCGGGGTAACGCTCCATCAAAAAGCGGTAGCTCAGTCCGATGATCAGCATGATGACCGCGCCGATCAGCAGTCCGATCACCGAGCCCCACGGTCCCGCAATGGGCAAAAAGGTAGTGCCGGGCATGACAAAAGCGCCCCAGCCGACGGCACTGCCGAAGGCGAGTGCCCATACCGCGACCGGGGAGAGGTATTTGGTCAGCCCGTTGTTATTTTGATTGGTGCTTTGAATACGAATCATAGTATGCTCCATATCCTCCATGACGGCGGATGGCAAACCACCATCTTTGTTATGGGTGCGAGGTCGCCGTGGATTATTTGTTCGCGGCTTTTATGTTAACTGATTTATTATAAACTATTGCCGTTAAAAATACAATAAAATTCCGAAAAATAGGCGTTTTATACAATGAACGATATGAGAGCTTTGACCCCCTGTTACGGCAGAGCCGCGCGCTATCGTGATCAGGCGATGATCCTGAGCGGAAAGGTCAGATTTCTTCTTGTGTAGATTTCATAAAATCTACCACATAAATATAGAACAAATCCCGATTTTGCCGCGCCCATATTGAAAACTGTCGCAAAAAATATTATGATTATTTTGATACCCCAGCGAATATGATTCAAAGGAAAGGGAACGGTCATGAACACAGGTTTTTTCGATCTGCTGAAAACAGTCAGACAGCCCGAAGCCATCGTTCAGTTTCTTGACAATTCATCCTATGATGAGCTGCTCGAAATCGATCTGAATCAGCAGACTTTCAAAAGCTTATTCCATATTGCCAAAAAGTACGCCATGCCGCTGTCACAGGGCACCTACCGGGAGGTGTTCATCGGCATGTCCGAGGAACTCATCCACCCCGGTGAACGCGACAGATTTGTTGAGCTGATGCATCCGGAAACGGTGATGTACCGGCTGTCCGAATCCGAGATCCCCGGACTGTATTGCGAAGAATACCGTTTTCGGCTGATCGTCGGCAATTGGCACTGGGTAGAGCTGGTGCTGATCGCGGGAGAGGATTACGGGCTGACGCCCAATGTCATCCGTATGTATGTCTTTGACTGCCAGAGTCGCAAGATCCGCGAACTGGGGTTGACCGACACCGCGGTGTATGCCGACAACAACCGAAGCGAAATGACCGGATTGCTGAAAAAGCGCCCCTTCATCAAAGAGGTGAAACAGCGCATCAAGGATGAAGGGAAAGAATGGTGTCTGGTCAGTATCGATATCGATAATTTCAAGCTCTTCAACGAATGGTACGGCCACAGCGAGGGCGATCTCTTGATGGTACAAATCGGTGCGACGCTGCTCGAAGCCGGTGATCGTACCGGCGGTACGGCGGGTTACTTCGGACAGGATGATTTCTGTCTGCTGATCCCCTACGACATGGAGCTGATCGGTCACATCTATGAGGATATCGCCTCTTTGATCGGCTCTCGCGGCAGCAGCTCGAGCTTTTTGCCCGCGTTCGGCGTTTGTATCGTCAAGAAAGAGTATGAGCTGATGGATATGCTCGACCGTGCGCTGTTGGCGGCACAGGTCGCGAAGGAAGGCTACCACAGCCGCATCCGTATATTTGAAAAGGGAATGTATTCGCGCACCAATGAAGAATATCGCGTGCTCACCGATTTTTCACGGGCGCTCAAGCAGCATGAGATCGTCTTTTATTTGCAGCCGCAATGCCGCGCGTCATCGGGCAAGATCGTCGGTGCCGAGGCGCTGGCGCGTTGGGTCAAGCCCGACGGTACGGTCGTGCCGCCCGACGCGTTCATCCCCGTACTCGAAAAGCGCGGGCTGATCTCCGACTTGGATCTGTATATCTGGGACAATGTTTGCCGCTGGATGCACGACTGGATCGAGAGCGGACACACACCGCTGCCCGTATCGGTGAACGTGTCGGTCTCCGATATCCTGCACACCGACCTTCCCGCTATCTTTGAAAACCTGATCAACAAATACTCTCTGGAACGCAGTCTTCTCAAGATCGAGATCACCGAATCCTCCTACATCACCAACACGGCGCTCGTCATGGATACCGTTCGATCGTTAAGGGAAAAGGGCTTTACGGTGCTGATGGACGATTTCGGCAGCGGCAGCTCCACCTTGAATATGCTCAAAAATCTGAATATCGACGTCATCAAGCTCGACGCGCAGTTTTTGAACATGGATGAAAGCAACGAGGAAAAGAGCATTCGCATCCTGGAATCCGTCACCAATATGACCAAGACGATCGGTGTGCCGATCATCGTGGAGGGCGTCGAGACCAAGGAACAGAGGGATTTTCTGGTCGACATGGGATGCCGCTATATCCAGGGCTACTACTTCTTCCGCCCCATGCCGTCAGAGGACTTTGAAAATCTGATCGATAATCCTGAGAAGATCGATACCTCGGGGATCGTCTTCAAGGCGAACCAGCAGTTCCGCCTGCGCGAGCTGCTCGACAGCAACATCTACAGCGATACCATGCTCAACAACATCCTCGGCCCGTGCGCGCTGTACTCGTGGCACGGCGATGATGTGGATATCGTGCGCTATAACGAACAGTTCTATGAGGCGGTCGACGTTCCCGATTTTAAGGATCGTCTGACCTGTATCCAGCGCTTTTTGCCCAAGGCGGACATTCCGCGGATCACCGAGCTGCTGCGTCTGGCGCAGCGCGACCGACTCAACGGCTCCAAGGGACTGCTGCATTTCTATAAAACCGACGGCACACTGACTACCTTTGATATGCATTTTTATTATCTGCACAGCGAGGGAGAGGAAAAGATCTTCTACGGCTCCGTGCGGAATATCACCAAGCTGAGCAATCTGGAAAAGCAGATGTCGTGGTTGTCGCATATCTCGAGGGACACGGTTCTTTTTCTGTCCCAAACCTCCGATGATGATCTCCGTTTCACCGTGCTGTTCAACGGTCTGGAGAATATCATCGGCATCAGTGCCCATGAACTGGAGGTCGAGCTGAACCGCGAGGACTTCTTCAACAGGATCGGCTCCGAAAACAGGCTCTCCTCTTATCGCGACATCCTGAAAAAGATCAAAAGCTCCGAACCGTTCTCGGAGAAGCTGAGCATAAAAAACGCGAACGGAGAATCGGTAGAGCTGAATGCGATCGGTAACTATATGCCCGACGAGACGAACACGATGAATTATATCATCATCCTGAGCAGCATATCGAAAGAATAACCGTAACCTGCATCGATAGATTCACCGCGTCAATCACAAGATAAACCCCCTGTTCCGAGGAACAGGGGGTTCGCTTATGTTGGTTTATCAGTTGAATTTTCGGTTCTTTCATTCTGTTTAATGGATACTTAGTATAAAGTTTAGCAGGCGCAATACAACAACATTACAACAAAAACAACACAAATTTTGATTATTTTAAAATTTTTTCAAAAAACTTTTAAAAGGCATAAAAAAGCAGACGTTCCGTGGGGAACGTCTGCTTGCTGTGGCGGTTTACTCTTTATTTAGCGGTAAAGGACGGCAGCTCCTTGAAGGTTTCTGCCATGATATCATATGATTGTTTCAGCCTTTGATCATACGTAGTGGTTTTCAGTCCGGAGAATCCTGTGTCATACAGGGTGATCTCTCCCTGTGTGCCCGCGCCGAGCTTGATGGTGTCAAAGGTAGTGTAGGTGATATCCTTGCCGGTCAGCTCACCGATGCACGCCTTGGTGCGGGGATTCTTGATACCGAGCAGATACCACGCGATGCGCAGCTCCAGCTTGTTGCCCGAAAGGCAGAAATCCGCCTGTGAATTATAATCGTCGCTGTCGGGGTTAGCGTTGCCGTAGAGCAGCTTGCCCGTTTCGTAATACTGCGGCTCGAGTGTGATGTCCTCATCGGGCAAATACATCTCATTTGCCGTCAGCATATAGGTCGGATGATACTCGCCGCTGTTTTTCACGGCGGGCGCTGCCTTATCCTTGCCGAAGATCTTTCTGATCACATTCTGGCGGAAATAGAAAACGTCGCGGTAAGCGTCGCACAGGACGCGGGAGTTTTCCTTGCCGTTGAGCTCGATCAGGTAATCAACGGGCTCCGAGAAGGTCAGGGTGCTGCCCTTCTTGGCAGTGCTGCCCTCACCCGTGACCTGTACGGGGATATAATAGGTATCTTTCTCAAAGTCGAAGCCCTCCGGCAGGGAGATGAGCAGATGCAGATACTCCGCGTCGCAGCGGACGCATACTCTGCTGTCGCCGACGCCGGTGTTCCCGTTCCACTCCGCGGTATCGCCGTCGGGATACGCGGCGGAGACATCGAACGCCATCACGCCGTAGCTCTGCTCCGCGGAGGACAGGTCGTGCGTGCGGTCAGCCGCCTTATCCGGATAATACATCTCCATATTCCAGGTGCGCTTGAACCACTCGTCCTGCCATGAGAAGAGCAGTCCGCCGCAACAGCCCGCGTCGCAGATATCCCGCGCCATACGCGCGTCCAGCTCGCCCTGCTGCCGCTCCGTCAAGCCGCCCTGCTGATAACCGTTGATGCCTGTGTGCGCGATCCCGCGCGAGGTGCTCAGACCGTATTCGGCGATGAGCAGGGGCACGGTATAAGTCGCTTTCAGGTCGTTGAGATAGGCGAGGTAGTTATCGTTTGCCTGCGTATACTCCTTTTGATGGTTCATGAATTCGGGATAGTAGGGGTACACATCCACCGCGGCAAAGAGCCCGGGGTAGTAGCTGTCCGCCGCTTTAATCTTCTCGGTATCGACGCTCTGCGCGTCCTCTTCCTCCGAGAAGGGCTCGGCGCTGTGCTTCAAGGTATCGAGCGTCTGCCAGTTCAGGAATGCGACGGGGATCTGACAGGAATAGGCATCGCTCTCGTAGGTGATCAGCGTGTCGCCGACCTCGCACAAAAACGATTCAAACGGTTTTGAGTCCTCGGCGGTCGAGAGATACTTTCCCTGATAACGCGCCCTATCGGGATGAGAGGCGTTGGTCTCCTCCACAAAGGCGGCGGGGTATTCCAGCCCGAGGATATAGCCGACCACATAGTCGGAGATATCGCGGTCATAGATCGCGGGGTTGAACTTTCCGTAGGTGGTATAGTCGCTGGAGCCGTGGATGGCGTCGATCGTCTCGGTAACGGAGCGCTTGAACGCCGTGATCAGGATCTTGTCGCTTTCGAGCGCGTCCGTGAGCTCGATCATCAGATCCTCCGAGAACCAGATGCCCTGTATCAGATACAGCGGATCACGGTTGTTCTGATTATAATCGGAAAAAGCGCGGTAGAAATCGGGATTCATGATGGTGAACACGCGGATGGTGTTGACGTTCATGGCGGCGATCTGCTTGAACCACTTCATATAGGTGTCATAGGTGGTATCGGGGGACGCAAGATCGGTCTGCGGCTCCGTTAAGCCCATGTTGATGCCGTTGACATAGAACAGCTCGCCCTTTTTATCGCCGGTATTGCGGTAGAGATAGCCGTTATCGGCAGCATAAAAAGGCATAAAAACGCCCTGTGTATCGGGCAGATCGATCTGCCCGGGCACACCGGCGTTTTTATCTTCTTTCTCTTTGGAGCAGGCGACAAGAAAAAGCGTCATCAACGCTAAAAACAGCGCTGTTATCCTTTTCATCTTGTCACCTCTTTTTTGTTGTTCTTTTCGTTATCGCGGTAGGTCTGCAGGTGCTTTTGCAGCTCATAGTAAGACGGCTTGAGACGCTCGTGCCAGGTGGGGATCGTCCATTCGTCATAGCTGTAGCTGCCGGACAGGGAGATGCTCAGCGACTCGTCGTTGTCTTTTGCATAGCCAAAGCCGAAGTCGAAGGCGTTGAAATCCTGCGGGGTAAAGACCTGCTCCTCCTGAAAGTCGCCCATCTGCTGCTTGGAGGAGGGATCCATGACGTTGAGCAGCTGCCACGGGATGCGCAGCTCCACGCCGCCGTTGCCGTAACAGAAGTCGGTGAGAGAGGCGTAGTCGTCCGCGTCGGGATTGCCGTTGCCGTATTGCAGCTTACCGGTCTCGTACGCCTTATCGGGCACCTCAACGCCGGAACCGCCAACCTTGAGGTGGTAGCCGTAGCACATCATCATCTCGTCAAAGCTTCCGCTGTCCTTTTTGCCGGAATTCTTCAACACAGGGAAATCCGACAGGATGCGGGATTCGACAAAGTGGTAATTGAACGCATCATAATAGCGATCCACATAGATGTGGGAGTCGCTCGCGCCGTGCAGCTTGATCAGGAAATCCGCGCCGTCATCAAAGGTCAACTTCTGATCTGTCGCCTCGGTGTTGCCCTGTCCCGGGATCGTGTTGATCGGGATGTAGAGGGTGTCGTTGTTAAAGTCATAGTCCTTTGCCTTGACCATGATGTAGACATAGCGCTCGTCGCTGCGGACGTACAGATCGCCCTGATCGGTCGTCACGGTCGCCTCGACATTATCCCACTCGGACAGATCACCGTCGGGATAGCTGACGGTATATTTCTCACCCGGATCGAATGCCAGAATACCGAAGCACTGCTCGGTGGTCTGGATATTCGACCAGAACGGACGGCGGTCGGCGATATCGAACATGACGTTGTTCCATGTACGCTTGAACCACTCGTCCTGCCAGGTGAACATCAGTCCGCCGGCGTAGCCTGTGTCATAGATGGAATCGATCATGCCCGTCAGCATTGCGCCCTGGGCATTTTCATCGACATGGCCCTGGTTATAGCCCATCACGCTTTCGTGACCCATGCCGCGCGAGGTCGGGATACCGAACTCGGCGACGAGCATCGGCAGAGTGTGTACCAGCTTCAGATCCCTGAGGTACGCGGTGTAGGTGTCGACCTTACCCTCGCTGTTTTTGTTGCTCAGGTAGTCCTCCTGATAGTTGAGGCTGTCAGGGTAATACGGATAGATATGATAGGAGACGAACATGCCCGGATCAAAGTTACGAAACTTGATATTCTCGGTGTTCACGGTCGCCTTATCCTCATCAAAATGCGGCTCGTTGGGATGGCTCAGCGGGTCGGTGGTGATCCAGTTGGTAAAGGCGAGCGGTACCTGGAACTGATACTGCTCGGTCTCATGATCGATCAGCGCGTCGCCCACACGGCATAAGAACGCCTCAAAGGGCGTAGCGCTCTGTGTATACAGATAATTGCCGTCGTAGTCGCGCATATCGGGATGCTGCTCGTCGGTATTGATGACAAGGTTGGGATCCCACTCGATGCCGACGATCCAGCCCGCCATCCAGCGCGATACATCGGTGCGGTAGGTACCGGAGGCTTTACCGGGGCTCTCGGGGATGACGGCGTTGCCGTGGATGACATCAACGGTGGTCAACACATCCTTTTTGAAGTCGTTAAGGATCTTTTCATTCTCGGCGTAAACATCGCTCAGACGCTCGATGTCGTCCTCGTTGACCCATACGCCCTGAAAGAGGTAGATCGGTTTTTCGGCGTCCTTGTTAAAATCGTTGAGCGCCAGATAAAACTGTGGTCGCATGGTGGTGTAGATACGGATGCAGTTGCAGTTCATCTCGCTGATGTATTTGAACCATCTCAGATAGGTGTCGTAGCTGATCGTAAGGTCGCCGGGAAAGAGCGAGGGTTCCGACGCGCCGATGTTGACGCCGGTCATGAACTGCTCTTTCCAGCCGCCGTTTTGATAAACGCTGAAGTATTGACCCTCCGCCTTGAAGCGGTAGCTCAGATTATTGGCGGTATCCATATATTCTTCGCTCGAAGAGTCGACGTCGGAGCTTTTCTTGTTCTCACGGCCGAAGACAGAGAGCTGCTTGATACCGAACGGCGCGAGCAAGCCGGTCTGCGCCAGAAAAAAGAGCACGACAATGGTAGCGATAACAGAGATAACGATCTTCTTCATTGTTCAAACTCCTTCCGCTGGATCTTGCCCCATGTTTTACGAAGTTTACGGTATTTGATGATACCCTCCACACGGAAGATGGTGATGATCTGTCGGTAGCCGAAGTTCTCGAGGATCGCGTAGACGGAGATCGCGATGCTCTGCTTGGCGGTCATCGCGGCACGGTGGGTGTACTGTTCCAGCACGAGGCTGCCCTCCGATAGGATAACGCCCAAGGATACCGACAGCAGGAAATAAATGACAAAGAAGAACATGTTCAGCTCGCCCATGATCAGCGTGAACGGTATCAGAAAATAACCGATCGTTTCGACCACAGCGCCGAACAGCTCGAAGATCCAGTTGTAGGGCATCGATACCATTCCGACAAAGCCGTAGCGCGGGTTGAAGGTCATGCCGGCATGCGAGATCAGCGTATCCATCAAGCCGATCTGCCAGCGGCGGCGCTGGCTGCGGATGTCGTTGAGCGACATCGGGCCCTGCGTCCAGCAAACCGAGAATTCGTTGAAGGTGACTTTATATTTTCTGCGGTGCTTGCGCATATAGTGGTGGATGCGGACGACGATCTCCATATCCTCGCCGATGGTGTTCTTCTTGTAGCCGCCCACCTCGATAACGGTCTGCTTGCGGAACAGTCCGAAAGCGCCCGAGACGATGAGCAGGGAGTTGGACGCCGCCCAAAAGACACGCCCCATCAAAAAGGAGCGGTAGTACTCGACGATCTGGAAACGCTCAATGAGCTTTTTGGGCATGGTAAAGCCCTTGAGCTCGCCGTCGACGATCTTGGAGCCGTTCGCGATACGCACGATACCGCCCGCGACGACGGTGCGGGAATCCTTAATGAACTCCAACGACAGGCGCAGCAGCGCGTCCTTTTCGATACGGGAGTCGGCGTCCAGACAGGTGAACAGCGGATATTTGGAGATATTGATGCCCGCGTTCAGCGCGTCGGACTTACCGCCGTTTGCCTTTTGGACATACAGCAGGTTGGGGTAGGTCTTACTGTAATAGACCGCCTCGATCTTCTGGGTCGGGATCTGGTAGCGGATCGAGGTCTCGATCTTGTGCATATGAAAGGCGTTGATCACCCTGTCGCCTGTCTTATCCGTTGAGCCGTCGTTGACGACGATGATCTCAAAATGCGGATAGTTGAGCTTCATAAGCGAGCGGACATTCTGCACGATATGCTCCTGCTCGTTATATGCGGGGATGATCAGCGAGATGGGCAGGAGGTTTTCACTGTCCTCATAGCTGAGATAATCATCGGAAAAGGTCCTGTTATAGTTGTGGTGTACGCGGAAAAAGGACACAAAGAGCTGGATGATATATATTATGTTGAGCAACAGCGTAAAAGCCATGCAGAAGTAATTGAAATACACGATAAAGTAGCGTATCGCATTCAAAAATCCCACAGTCTGTTCCTCCTAATCTGATAGTCAGGGCACTACCGCACACCTGAATTTTGCGGTGTTGCCTTTGTTAACGGATGATCATATCCTCAGGTGTCGACCGTTTTATACAGCACGTTCTTCATCGCGTCGGCGGCAAAACGGTCGTATCCGCCTAAGATCTCTTCCAGATCCCTGGGCGAGATATCCATACGGGTGAGCGACTGCGCCGCTGTCTGGCGCACCCACCATTCCTTGTCGCCCAGCGCGTGCTTGACGGTGTTGAGCGCGGTCTGCGTCTTTAAGAGCGACAGCCCTCTGACCGCCGAGGAACGGATCACCCAGTCCTTATCGCCCGCGGCGATCTGCAGGATCTGTTCATCCTCGGGGTAGCCGAAAGCGGCGAGCGCCTTGACGCACGCGATCTTGAGCTGGTTATCGTCGCCCGACGCGCCCTCGATGTACATGTTTCTGAAGCCGTCGATCTTGTACTGCGCGATCGTCTTGATGACGGTGCACTTCATGTACTTGTTGCATTTTTCAAAGAGCATTGCGGCGAGCTCCTCCCGGTCGCCGGTGAACTGGTCAAAAAATTCGTTGACGATCCTGCCGGAATACTGCGTATCGTTCTCAATGCGCAGCAGGTACGCGGCGACCTCATAGACGTCGCCCATCTCACACAGCGCCATCGCGGCGTTATATGCCAGATCTCTGTCCTTGCTGTCGACACATTCCTTGATCTTGTCGCGGTACTCCAGCGCCTCCAGATCGGCGAGCCTTCTGCAGGCATAGCCCTTGTGGTAGACGTCGCCCTCGTCAAGCATCTTGGCGTACATCGCAACAGGATCGACCTGCGTATTGATGCGCTCGATCAGCTTCTCTTTGGCTTCATCATCAAAGCCGGAGCCCTGATGCTCTTTGATTTCTTTTACAGCCATCTCATAAACGGCGTATTCTCCGTTTATCTCGTCTGCCAATGCCGTTATCTCGGCGTCACGACTGCCCTGTGTGGGTGCATAGAGCACCCCTTCCACATGGATATCAAGCCTGCGCCTGATGTTATCGTTGCGGGCTGTATGCTCATCCTGCAATTCAGCCAGCCGATAAAGAAGAATGTACTCTATGCCTATGATCAACAGGCACAGCAGTAACCCGATAACGCTTATCAGTTCGATCTTCAAGCGGTTATCTCCTGTTTGTCGGCCTCCCTGAGGAGGTGGGGCTTTTCTCAAGCCCCCTTTTTATTGATAATAGTCTTTGCGATGCCCCTTTAGGGGCTGTGGCAATCTCAACCGATGGACACGTTAGTGCTTGCACCGGGAAGTTTATTGCCCCGAAAAATATTGTTTGAGTGTATCAAAGCTCTCCTTGCGGCGGGAGGCGTACTTGACGGTCTCCCATTTATCCCACTGAAAGACTTTGTATCCGGGGTCGTGTTTATCGACGGGGAAGGCATACATCAAGTCGCCCTCCTCACGCTCGCCGACCATGACGGATACCAGCACGCCGTTGGTGGTGACGGTCTTGGCGGTCTTCTCCTTGAAGGAGGTGTCATTGATCACGAGCTTTTTGGACGGATCGGCGACGTTGAGCCATGTCCACGGCAAGCGGATATAGATCGTCGAGCCGGTCTGGTAGAACTGGGTATCGCCCGAGGTAAAGCCGCCGTAGCTCAGATCTGCCACCTTGTTGTAGTCGCCGGTATAGCTTTCTTTGGTATATGCCGAGCCCTTGCTGCGGTCATAGGTCTCGATGACGTACAGCGCGGCGTTCTGCTTGCCCTCAAAGCGGAGGGAGTATTCCATACCGGAGAGGGAATTCGCCGTGAAGTCGTCGGCATAGTAATATTCACCGTCGTTGCGCTGGAAGGTATCCAGACCGATGAACATCGCGTTATCCTTATAATCGATCTCCTGTAGCAGCTGCAGGGTGATATACAGATAGCCCGCGTCGCTGTACATGGAGACCGCCTGCGCCAGGTCGTCGTCGGAGAGGACCAGACCCGGTGTCTCGGGCATCACGCTGTCCATCGCGATCAGACCGGTCATCTGCTCGGGGTCACAGGTGTTGTGCCACAGATGGCTGTCGGAGGCGGAGGAGCTGAAGAACGCCATGTCCTCGCCGACCTCGCTCCAACTGTCGTTGAGGTCATACACGGTCGCGCCCAGGATGTCGCTGTCCTTCGCTGCCTTGAGTGCTGAGATGATCCGCTCACCCTGCTGTGCCTCGGTGACCGCGTCCTGATCGTAAACCGCGTTGACGTCAGAGAACGATACACCCGAAGCGAGCACAGGCGACGTGATCTTTTTGAGCTCGTTGAAAACGCTCAGATACTTTGTCTCTACGGTGTCGGATTTTTTGCCGCCGCCAATGATCTTCGCGTTATCGAGAGCGATATCACAGAAGTAATATTCCTGACAATCGTCAGTGACGATGTCGTTGAACACATACGCGTTTTTATCCTTGACGCCCGTCATACCCTTGATCATCTCATAGGAGCCGCAGACGGAAACAGGCGTATGGTAATCGTAATCATCGCAGGAAACCGTCTGGGCGGTATCGTACAGATATGCCGCAAAGCCCTCGACGCCCTTGCTTTCCTTGACATACTTGCCGCTGTAGGAATAGGAGGAAAGCCCGGTCATCGCCGCGACGTTCTGAGAGGTCAGCGCGGGATCGATGCTCACGCCCAGCACATACTCCGATACATCGATGAAGTAGGTCGCCGCGCCGAGCTTTTCACTCTGCGCGTGGCCGTTGCCGTGGAGCGCTTTGATCGTAGTCGTGATCGACTCCTTCCATTGATCGAGGCCGTCGGACTTGAGATAATCCGCAGCACTGAGCTCATCGGGCACACCGGTGCGCTGCAGGATATAGATCGCCCCATTCTCGGGATTCTTGTTATAGCGGCTGACTGCCGCGTAGAACTCGGGCGGTAACAGATCCTTTGCCACAAGACAGTTGACGCCCATCTCGCCGGCGGATTTGATCAGATCCTCATAGAAGGTGAAATCGCGCGAGTAGGTCGCCTTGCCGGGCTCCTGCGCGTTCAGGGCGGCGGCTTTGAGCGTCATGCCGCGCCACTTTTCATCCTCGAGCACCTGGAAGCTGCCGTTGTTGACGCGCGCGACCTCCGCGTGCGCCTCCTTCTCCTCTACATACTTATTGCTCTTGGTATCGGACAGGATATGGCGGATCAGCGGATTGTAGAACCGCCAGTAAAAGTTGGAAATATCGCCCTGTCGGTCGTAGGACAGGAATTTGAAAAACTGGTTGGAGAATAGAAAATCGCCGTAGCGGTCGCCGTTAACATAGTCGTTGCAGTCGCCCGCAAAGTAGTAGACGGGCGCATAGCCCTCTTCCTGATGGCGTGAGATCGCGCAGAAGCGCGGTGTTTTGCTGATCTCGCTGATCTTTTCCATACCGGTGGCGTTGAGGTCAAAATCAAAGGTCGCCAGCGTTTCAACGCCGTAGTTCGGCTCGACAAGCTCGAACCAATTATAGAAGTTGCATTTATCGCAGCCGGAGAATTCCTTGCGGTATTCCTCGTTGATATAGATCCGCAGCAGATTTTTGGATAAGAAATCCGTATTCTGCTCCAAGATGATAATCTTGCCGTCGGACGATACCAGCAGGATACCGGGGCCGGTAAAGCGCCATTCAACGCCCTCCTGCTGCTCATACATCGGCGGCGCCCAGTCGGGAACGTCGGTAAAGTCCTCCAGATCGACGATATACCTGCCGATCCACTTGGTCGGATTGACGCCGGTGAGCGCGATCAACTGAGCGCGTACCGAGTCGGACAGCGGCGAGCTGAAGAAGGTGCTCTCCGCAATGATCGGAGCGCCGCTCTCATGCGCGAAGGAGATATACGACATATCGTCGTCGGAGATACCGCCGTTCAGCGGTGAGCCGCCGTTATAGTGACCGAAGGTATCGTTGCCCAGACCGTAGGCGTCGGAGAGATAGAGCAGGTCGGGCGTGGCATTCGCGTCCTTGAGCTCGACGTCATGGTCAAAGTTACCCTCTTCATCGAGCATCGGGCCGAAATAATCCTTTTTATAGTCATAATACTTTCCGTCGGGCTTGACATACCGCTGCTGATGCATGATCCAGTAAAAGCCCTGGTGCTTACGGTACACGGTATGCTTGATGATGTTCTCATCATCCGCGTAGGCGAGCACGGTTTTGTCCAGTACCGCGACATTCATCGCTTTCTTCGGGATCAGATGCCATATGCCGAACAGCAGGATGAGGAACAAAACGATGACGGCAGCCACGATGTGGTACCATTTGAATCTCTTGATATAGAACTTGACCTTTGACTTGCGCGCGGTCTGCTGCTCTTCAAAAGCCTTTTCCTCTGGTGTGGTCGGGACATAGTCGGTCTGCTTATTCTTATTTTCTTTTGACATGAACACACCGCCTTACTGTCGGTTATTGTGCGGTTACAGCTTTGGTACCGTTTTCTTCTTCGCCGATGAACGCAAGGAACTGCTCACAGATAGCGGGGTCAAAGATCTTGCCCTCGTTATCCTTGAGGTAACGCATCGCGTCCTCCTTGCTCCACGGCTTTTTATAGGTTCGCTCGGAGATCAGCGCGTCATATACGTCGCATACTGTGACGACGCGCGCCTCGACGGGGATCTCCTCACCCTTTAATCCGTTGTTGCCGGTACCGTCGTAACGCTCGTGATGATAGCGTGCGATCACGGCGGCTGTGGCGAGCATGGGATCATCGTCATATGCCGAGAGGATGGTATAGCCGAATTCGGTATGGCTGTTGATGATCACGCGTTCTTCTTCACTGAGCCTGCCCTCTTTATGGATGATGTCCTTGGGTACGGCGATCTTGCCCAGGTCGTGCAGCTCCGAGGCGATGGAGATACGCTCGGCTCTCTCCTCTTCGATGCCGATCCTCAGACACAGCTCGCGGCTATTGTTCCTGATATTGATCAGGTGATCGACGCTGCAGCCGTTGTCAATCTCTGTATTTTCGGCAAGCTCGGCAAAGATCACGTTGATATCGCGGTGGGTACCGTCGGTGAAGATATCTTCATAGGTGGTCACCAGTCCGCAGTAGGCGGCTTCGATCATGCTGATGAAGAAGACGTCCATACCGTCTTTGATGTTCTCAAAATGGAAGACAGCGCCGACTTGATCATTGTTTTTGAGGATGTATTCAAAATAAGTCCCCGCAAACAGACATTCCTTATCATTCTTGCGTCCGTTTTGCTCGATCAGGTCATAGCGGCAGCCTTCGATTCCGTTGTTGACCACTTCCGTGTAAGCATCTCCGTTTTTGACGGCGACGCAGTAGCGGATATCGGTGTTGTCCGGATGATATTTGACGATCAAATCGAGGATCTCGCGGACAGCCGTATCATAAAACCTCGATTTGTCACGACAATCGAGCATATGGCGGATAAACTGCGAGATGCCCTCTACCGATTTGCTGTATTTGGTGCTCTGAAGGCGAACGTCGCTGTTCTGCTTTTCCTGACGGAAGTGGCGGATATAGATGTATTCGAGCACGCACATGATGACGATCGACGATATCGTGACATTATAGATGTACAGGATCCGCTGGCGGGTGATCATAAAGATCGCCGCGAGCACCATGATCATCGTGCAAAATACACACATCACAAAGATGGGCGCCGCGTATTGGATCCGTCGGTCGAGCTGTACCATCGCCGTGTGCGAAACAAACACCGCGGCGGCGGTGGTGAGCAGGCACATCAGCAGGATGGCGATCTTGACCGTCAGCGGATTGAACGCCACCAGCAGCGCGATCGCCGATATCACGGAAGCGACCAGGATCGCGATCACGGTTTTACGCGATTCCTTGAACAGTCCGTTCAGGCACAGCAGTACCGCCATAAAGGTGAGGTGAACGGGCAGCGCGGTGATGCTCAGCCACTTCGGCGTATTGAACGTATAGGTGACTTCGGGCAGCATGTACAGCGCCAGAGCAAGCCCTACATAGCACAGCAGTCCCGAAACGATGACCGAACGGAACAGGCGTTTTTTGACAGCCGAGAGGATCCCGAAGACGATCGCCGCCAACAGACCGAGCCCCATCAGGATCAGCCCGATGGTAAAGCCGGGCATGTAGGTAAAGGTCGGATCGCCGGGGGGATTCAGATAGGTCTCAAACCGTACCGAGAAGGGCAGCTTGAGCATGACCTCCAGCTGTCGCTCCTGTGTGGACGGCTCCAGTGTGACGGCGTTGTAGCAGTTGCCAACATACTCCGCCGTGTCGAATTGGTTATTGTAGATCTCTTTGCCGTTGAGTCGGATCTTGACCGGCGCGAAATCGGTGATGAGCACAAAGTTGCTCGCCTTATCCGATGGTTCCAGCGTTTTAGTGAAGTAAATATTGCTTTTGTTGCCATCCGATACGATCGGGTTCTGCGCGTTATAGATGCGCAGCTCGCCGTCGGGCACGGAGCCCGCCTTTTCGGTATACAGGTAGTTCCAGTTGGAAAAGCGGTTCTCGTCCGTATAGCTGTTGGCGACATAGTGCGCGACAAAGTAGACCGCCACGGTCAGCAAAAGGATGATCAGCGATACGCCTAAAAGGGGGAGCACTCCCCCTTTAGTGACCTTGTCATTCAGTTTTTTTAAGCGGATCTTTTTCATCTTACGCGCTCCATCGGATAGAATCTGTCGCGTCAGTGCAGACGCGAATACTTTTTGAGAAGCTCTTTGACGTCCTCATCCGTCACCGGCGCGGACTCGGTCTGCTCGTTTGTCGCGAGCAGATCGCTCACTTCGTTCAGTATTTTTTGTATCTCGTCTTTATGCTCCTTGATCTTTCTCAGAGCACCGAGCAGGCGGGCGTTCTCACTCGCCAAGGCTTTGTTATCTTCCATATCGAATCCTTTACTCTGCTTTGAGTGAATAGATCACGGGTTTGCCGTCTTGGATCTTGACCGTGAGTGTCGCTCTGCCGAACAGGGTCTTGCGTTCCAGCTCGTTATAGAAGGTGGTGATGATCTCCGCCTGATCCGAGCTGACGTTGACCGCGTCGATATTATAATAGATGTTGGTACCGTAAGAGGGGATCCACATCTCAAAGATCTTTTTATCGGCGTTATACAGCATCGAGGAGGTGACGTTGAAGTCATCGGTGCCGAACTGCGTCTTGAGAACGTCGCGGATCTGCTGTTCCTCGGCGCTGCGGTACTGTACCGTTTTGTTATTGATGGTGTAGAAATCGTCGAAGAAAACATGGATAAAGGCGTACTGTACGGCAGCCTCGAGCGGGATGTCCTTCGGCTTATCGAACTTCTTTTGCGCCATCATGAACGCCAGCTCATAGGAGCGCACCGCATAGTCCTTGACATTGACCGTAACGTCGCCGACCTTTACGGGGTCGGTTTTGCCCTTTCCGTAAGCATAAAAGCCCTCGCGCTCGGTCTCCTGATCTTCGCTGTCGATCTTGACTTTGTAGTCCGATGTCGCTTGATCCTCCTGCTTCACCTTGGGGTCTACGCCGCAGGCGGAAAAAGCCGATGCCGCAAAGACAACAGCGGTGAGAAATGCCAGTAATTTTATCATGTGATTCTTCATAAAAAATCGCCCCTTTATAAGAATATTCCCTGACTCGTGAAAAATCAAGTCAAGGAATAGTCTTTTGGATAGTTCACCAATAAATCAGCCGTCGAAATCATCGTGGCTGTCTATTTTACTATGCTTTTGAACGGTGTGCTGCCACCGTTCAAAAGCAGGATCTCAAGGTGCTGAAAAGGTTATTTCCAGGTGTAGTCGTTGACGCTGGTCAGGAACTCATCCTCGTAGATGCCTTCACCGGAGTTATTAACGATGAGGATATCGGCGCTGTTGACCTTTTCATAGTTATGATAAGCGTCACAGGTGATGGTCGAACCGAGCGGAAGGTTGACGGACAGGCTCTCGAGCGGGGTGTTGATGACCTGCTTGATGCCGGTCTGCTTGTTGTAATCCTCGCCCTCAAAGTGGAATCTGTACGCCATGAAGAAGTTGTTGACATCGGTCTCGAGGTGCGTATCCTTCGCGTCGATGTTGATGATGATCTTTTTGCCTACGTTGTCGATGATATCGATACCCTTGACGGTGTATCTGTCGGGATCTTCCTTAGCGGCCTTAGCCAGCTCGTTGAACTCGTTCTGATGAACAACTTCCATTCTGTAGACGACGGTACCGCGGATGCCGTTGCCGTCATCATCAAAGGTGCCGTTATCCCAGTTGACAGCGCACATCTGGAAGGTGTACTCCTTGCCGACGGTGACGTCCTTCATCTCGCCGCCGTAGTATACGGTGCCGTCCTCAAATACGACGGCCATCTTCAGCGGCACATCGATCCTCAGACCGACTTTGCCCTGATCAGCGGGCTCGTCGGGGGTGTCGGGCTCATCGGGCTTCGACTCCTGCGCCTTGATGCGGGCCCATACGGAGACGGTGCCTGCGGGAGCGGCGTAGGTCATATCGCCCTTGGTGCTCTCGACCTTGACGCTGGCAACGTCAGCGATCGCGACAGCGTCCTCGTTGAAGAACCATCTGTCGGAAGAGCCGAAGTAATTGTCGTTGATAGAAAGGGTAGCAGCGTCCTTGTCGACTGCGTAATCGCCTGCTGTCGCCGCAAAGAGGTCGACGTTGTCGCCGATCACGATGCGATCAGCTACGGGAGTCGCGCCGTCTACGGGAGAAATCTGCTTGCTCGCGCCGATCGCGGGAGCCTGGGTGGCGCTGATCGCGGTCACCTTGGCGTTGCCGGTGATCTCGATGGTGCCGCCGGTATGTGTACCTCTGCCGGAGCCGATCGCGGCGCCGCCGGAGTTGAGCTCTTTTGCTCTGTTGTTCGCGGTGATCGCGGTAACGTCAGCGTTGCCGCCGATCTTGACATTTACTGTATAGGTATCCTGATTATACTGAGCGGTTTTGCTGGTGCCGCGGCCGCCGCCGATGCCTGCGCCGCCGCAGGAACCGATCGCTACGACCTTACCGCCGTTGATCTCAATGTCGGGAGCGGAGGAACCGTAGCCGCCGCCGATGCCCGCCGCAAAGGTGCCGGGATCGTTTGCGTTCAAAGCAGCCAGATCGCTGTAATCAAAGCCCTGGTTCCATGCGGTAGCCGCATAAACCTCGCCGCCGTTGATGACGATACGGCCCGCGCTGTAATCGCCGACTGCCGCAACGCCGGACGCGCCGCCGCTGGTGCCGTAGCCGGTGCCGATACCGGCGCCGCACTCGTTACCGTAAGCGTGGATCACACCGCCGTTGATGGTGATGGTGTTGGCGTCAACATGATAGCCGGAGCCGATGCCGGAGCCTCTTCTGCCGGCGAAAGCGTTGATATAACCGCTGTTGATGGTGATCTCGCCGACCTTGACTCTCTCCTCAGCCGGGATGTTGCGGTCTGTACCGTAGGAACCGATCGCCGCGCCCCAAAGACCGCCGGTCACGTTCAGCGTGCCCTGACCCTCAAAGGTGACCTTGGAGCCGTACTCGACTTCGATACCGCAGGAATATGCGTTGGAGTCGCCCTCGACGGTGCTGAAGCCCTCTAATACGAAGGTGACGTCGGAGTTGTTCATGACCTTGATCGCGGAACGGCCGGTGGAGAAAACACCCGCGTCGGCAAGGGTGATCTTGCCGGTCACGCCGTCGATATCGACCGCATTGTAGTCGTTTTCATCCAAAACGTAGTCACCGTTCTCGTTGATGGTGAGCGTTTTTAAGTCCCCCTCAGCCGCGTTTGCCGCCAGCGGGATCACGGATACCAGCAGAAAGACTGCCAGTAATACGCATAAAATCTTTTTCATCGTAATCATCCTTTCTTGATTTGACTTTTGCTTGGGTGATTAAAACATATATATTGATATGATGATATCAATAAACCCTCAGCCGCATGGCGCGGATCGGGATTTTGACCGGATAATAAAAATGACCGCCTGCCAGTTTCTTACACTCGTAAAAAACTATGCAGCCGGTCGGTCATATAGAATCGCTATTTAGACACCTGAGCTTTGCGTCCCCGCCTTTCAGCGAGTTTGCCGTTTTAGATATATATTATTTTATCATAGATTTTTGCAAATTGCAATCTCTTTTTGCCTAAAATTTTTAACCTTTCTTTGTGCAATATCACGATATCAAAGGCGTTTTCGTCCATCGAGCCCCGTTTCCGTTGGATGCACGATACGTTGTGACCGTCAACAAAGGGGGGATGGAAAATCCCGCGGATCGCTTGACTTGCTCCCGACAATCGTTTATTATCAAAACAGAGATGTTATGGCATCCGACTGCCGATCATCTGCCCCGCCCGGGGCGGCGAAGATCGCAGCCAAAGCGGAAGGAGAAAGACATTGAAGCATTATTTGGTCGTTGTCGATATGCAAAAGGATTTTGTGGACGGCGCGCTCGGCACAAAAGAAGCCGTCGCGATCGTTCCCGACGTCGCGAAGAAGATAGCGGACTTTAAGGGCGCGATCTTCGCCACCCTCGATACGCATTTTGAGAATTATATGCAGACCGCCGAGGGCAGAAAGCTCCCCGTTCCCCATTGCATCAAGGGCACCGAAGGGTGGGCTTTGGACAAGACCGTCGCCGCGGCGCTGGAGCAGAAAGGCTATACGCCGGTCGAGAAGCTGACCTTCGGCTCTGTTGATCTGCCCGCAATGATCCGCAAGGCGGCCGGTGACGAAGATTTCACGATTGAGCTGATCGGTCTTTGCACCGACATCTGCGTTGTCAGCAACGCTTTGCTGCTCAAGGCGAGCTTCCCCGAGGTCGAGATAGCGGTGGACGCCGCCTGCTGTGCCGGTGTGACGCCCGAAAAACATGAAGCGGCGCTCGAAACGATGAGAAGCTGCCAGATCGAAGTAAAGTGAGGGAATGATGATGTTTAACGCGGAACAAATCAAAAACGAATGCGTACAGTGGATACGCGATTTCTTTGACAAAAACGGGAAAGGCTGTAACGCCGTTGTCGGGATCTCCGGCGGAAAGGACAGCTCCATCGTCGCGGCGCTGTGTGTCGAGGCGCTGGGCAGGGACAGGGTCATCGGCGTGCTGATGCCCAACGGCGAGCAGTCGGATATCGACAAGGCAAAGCTGTTGGTCGACACGCTCGGCATCCAACATTTCATCATCAATATCAAGGACGCTTTTGACGGCGTAATGAACCAGCTGCCCTTTGAGCCGACGGAGCAGACCCGACAGAACCTGCCGCCGCGTCTGCGTATGGCGACACTCTACGCGGTATCCCAGAGCCATAACGGCAGGGTCGTGAACACCTGTAACCTCAGCGAGGACTGGGTCGGCTACTCCACCCGTTACGGCGACAGCGTGGGCGATTTCAGCCCATGCTCCCATCTGACGGTCGACGAGGTCAAGCAGATCGGCAGACTGCTCGGACTGCCTGCGGAATTGGTCGACAAGGTCCCCTCCGACGGGCTGTGCGGCCGGACCGATGAGGACAAGCTCGGCTTCACCTATGCGGAGCTGGATCGCTACATCCGCACCGGCGAGATCGAGAATCCCGTCAGCAAGGAACGGATCGACCGCCTGCATAAGATGAACCTGTTCAAGCTGGCGCTCATGCCCGCCTTTGATCCGGGGCTGACGACCTTTGAGCCGTGATCCGTACAGGCTCGCTTTAAAAAAGTCAGATAACAGGGCTAGACCTCACAAGGCTGTTATCTGTATGGGATTCCTTTGTTTTTGGTAACGAAACACAAAAAAGCATCGACATAAGATACCCGTAAAATACGGACGATATGCCGTTGAAGCTTCAACGGGAAAGGGGATTGACTATGAACAGACTGCAGGCGAATCTCTGCCTGATCTGCGTCACGCTGTGCTGGTCGACAGAGGTGATCATCTTTGCCTGTATCCCGGACAGTGTTTTACCGTTTGCGACGACATTCATCTGTAACGCGATCGCATCGGTGATCCTTGCCGCCTGTTTTTCCAAGCGTGTCAAAAATGAGCTGCACCGCTCGGGAAAGAAGCTCGTTTTGCGATGTTTGTTGCTGGGCGCGCTCAACTGCGGCTACAACACCCTGTACCTCTACGGCTTGAACTATTTTGACGTTTCCACGGGAGCGTTCACCTTTTCGATGACGGTGGTGGTACTGCCCGTCGTACTGCTCACGATGAGAAAGGCGGTCGGAGCGAAAACGTGGCTATCCGTTGTGCTTGTCCTGTCGGGTATCGTCTGCGCTCTGGGCGGCAATATAGCGGGGATCCATCCTACCGGCTTTATCCTAATGCTGCTGGGCTGTATCGTGCGTGCCGTCTTTATTGTCAAACTGAATGATTTTGCGCGGGAGCACGATTCCATTACGCTGTCAACGTTTATTTCCATTTTTGTTTCCGTGATCAGCTTCGGCATCTGGTTCTTTCTCCAGCCGGAGACCTTCGGCGCGATCCCGTGGTCGAGCACGATCATCGCCAGCTTGTTTATCCATGCGTATTTTATCATCGCGTTCGCGCAGACGCTGAATATATTCGCTCAAAAACGCACTACGGCGGCAGAGTCGACCATCATCTACGCGCTGGAGATCGTCTTTTCACTGATATGGGGCGCTGTCTTGCCGGAAACGCTGATCGACCGCGCGATCCCGACTCCGTTCCAAATCGTCGGAGCGGCGCTGATCGTCGCGGGCAGCGTGATCGAGATCGTTGAGTTCAAAGGAAAAAGGAGGCTCGTCAATGGCGCTGAAAAGCAGTAACCTTCCCAAGCCCGTTCGGCAATGTGCCCTGACGGTCATCCTGATCTTCGTCTATCTGATCATCGCGATCCCGTTCAAGGTCATGGGCGTCATTCCCGGGTTCACCGATATCCGTCCCGTCATGCTGCTGAAACCGGTTTTCGGCGTATTCTTCGGGATCCCGGGCTGTATCGCCTTTGCGATCGGCAACCTGATCGGGGATATCATGAGCGACAGCCTGAGATGGTCATCGATTGCGGGCTTTGCGGCGAACTTCTTGGGGCCGTTTCTGTTTTATGTGTTTTGGCGGCGGATCTCAAAAGAACCCTTCTCCCTCCGAACGGGAAAAAGCCTGCTCAAGCAGACGGCGGTCATCCTCGCCTCCGCAACGATGGAAGCGGTCATCATCACCCCCGCTGTCAATTTGATCTATCCCGACATCGATTTCGGGTTGTTCGCTGTCATGGTGCTTCTCAACGGAACGGTATTCCCGCTCTTTCTCGGGATCCCTTTGATGATTCTCATGCAAGAGGAGCTCCATGTAAAACCGATTGAAAATAAAAACAACGCGGATCAGTAAGCAGAACGCTTGCCTATCCGCGTTGTTTTTAATAAGGATTAGTATTATTTGTGTATCATTGTCAGACGGTATCGTCCTGTGTCCCGGTCGCAATGGCCGTCATCGTAAAAACAAACAGAAGAAGGGTGATCATTATGATGATGAGCGTAACTTTTTCGTTGGTTTTGCTTTTGCATAAATCGTAATGCTTTTTCCCGAACAGACGGTTTTATTCCCGAATTGCATCGACCAAAAGCCGTCGGGCTTTCCCCCTCAAGATGAATCGGGCCGTGAAATGTCATGGTTTTGTCACAGTATCCATGGTATAATAAAAATATAACAGAGAGAAAAGCACTCTCTGATACCATCAATAATCGCGTAAAAGCGGATGCAACCATTCGGCTTTGCGTATCGCTTCCCGAAAGAAAGGAGAGATAATGATGAACACGATTTTAACAACGCAAAATCTGACAAAGAAATACGGCAACAAAATCGCCGCCGGCAACATCAATATCCATATCCGCGAGGGTGAGATCTACGGACTGATCGGCAGAAACGGCGCCGGCAAGACGACGATCATGCGGATGATCAGCGGGCTGTCCGCTCCGACGAGCGGCAGCTATGAGATCCACGGTGAACACAGCCGCGGGGTCGGCGTGCTCATCGAAAGCCCCGGCGTTTATCACAACCGCTCGGCGTTTGATAATCTGAAGATCAAGTGCATCGCACTGGGGTGCTATTCCAAGGAATATGTCGATGACCTGCTCAAAACGGTGGGGCTTGCGGATACCGGCAAAAAGAAGGTCGGTTCCTTCTCACTGGGCATGCGCCAACGCCTCGGGATCGCCCTCGCGCTGGCGGGGGATCCGAAATTTATTATCCTCGACGAGCCGATCAACGGGCTCGACCCGCAGGGTATCGCCGAGGTCAGAGAAACACTTGAAAAGCTTAGGGATGAAAAGGGGATCACCGTGATGGTCTCCAGCCATATCCTCGAGGAGCTCGGCAAGGTAGCGGATTCCTTCGGAATTATCAACAACGGCGAGCTGATCCAGGAATTCACAAGCGAAGAACTGGAACGCCGCTGCGGACAGTACATCACCGTCAACACCGACGATAACGACAAGGCGATGGAGATCATCCGATCGCTCGGCATCGAGAACGCGGTGAAAAGCGGCAACAAAATACGAATCGACGACCATCTGGATCAGACAGCAGCTATCAACAAAGCGTTGGTGGAGGCGGGTCTGGCGGTCGACGAGATCCACACGACGAATATTTCGCTGGAGAATTACTACCTCAGCCTGACGGGAGGGAAGCAGAATGACTAACTTGATCAAAATGGAATGGTATAAGCTCAGAACATCCAAGCTGTTCATCATATTATTGATCGTGACTTTCGCGCTCAACGCGATATTCCTCGCGTCACTGCCGATGATCACCTCAGCTCTGGGCGCTGAGATGACCGCGACAGAGCTCTCCTCGATCCTCGCCTCTCCCTTTGCGTTGGGATTGTTGATGATACCGATCTTCATCTCGGCGGTATCGTTCCTGTATCTGGATTTTTCGGGCGGCTATATCAAAAACATCGCGGGGCAGCTTGCCGATCGAGGCAGTCTGGTATTCGCCAAATTCATCATGATCGGCGTCCATAACCTGATCTTCTTTGTCGCTGCCGCGATATCCGCTGTCCTCGCGACAGCTTTGACGGGCGGGATCGTCGTGGACGCGGCAGTATGGAGCGGTATCTTGACGCTGCTGCTCAAGTGGCTGTTATCCCTGTCGCTGTGTACCGTACTGATGTTCTTTGCGGTCGGGCTGAGGAACAAAACGCTCGCGATCATCATGGCGGTGGTCTTTTCGACAGGCGCGTTATCACTGCTTTATATGGGCATCAACACCGGGATCACGGCGCTGTTCAAGGTCGAGAACATCGACGTCGGCAACTACCTGCCCGACGCGCTGATGGGCTCCGTGAACGTGATCACAGGCGAGCTGGTGGTCAACGCGATCATCGTAGCAGCCATTTTCATCGGCGTGTTCCTGTGGCTGACATATATGATGTTCAAAAAACGCGATGTGAAGTAAAAGTCAAAACAAACGGAAAAATCAAGCACCGAATCACCACAAGCCTTTTCTTCACCGTTAAGAAAAGGCTTGTTTTATTGAGAATTTTTGTCAATTAGGGAATGACAACTCTGATTTTTTGTGCTATAATTAATGAGATAGGGCTGTAAACGGGAGATCAATAAAAATTCCGCAAACAGCTTTTGGGAGTTTTGAGGTGAGAAAAGAAGATGAAAACAAAACTGACACAGAAAAAGAAGATGGACAAAAGATTTTTGATCCTGAATATCGCTGTGATCGCCGTGATCGTTTTTACGTCACTTTACGTCTGGACGGTCGGCGATGATTATACCCTGCACACGCACTTTTATCCGGAGGACGGAACCATCGATAATGTTGTCGTCAACGTCAAGGATGACGATGTTGTCGAGTTTGTCAATGTGCGAACGGAAAAAGGAGAGCTCGTGGCAGATTTTCGATCGGACAACCGCGGCAAAACGGATGTGCTGATCAGTTACAGCATCGGTGATACAAAAATGGATCCGATGGTGTTCAATCTGGAAGTCAATGAGTTCGACACGATCATCGACCATACGATGGGCGATATCCACTTCAACGGCGACAAGGCTGTGATCATCTCGATCATTGCCCTGCTGGCGCTGGCGGAGGTGATGATGCTGTGGATGTACATTGATTACCGCAAACAGGGTAAGTTCTCATATACCATGATCGCCTGCGGAGGCCTGAGTATCTTTAATGCGATCCTCCTGGCGTATGTCATCTATTATCTCATCAATATGTCGAACCTGTCGATCGGTACGTTTTTGATGCTGGTCACGGGTGCGGGTACGATCATGTTGATCGTCCTGTTCCCGCTGATGTTGTTGTTGGCGATCCTCTTGGCGATCAGCAATATCTGGCTGATGAAAAACGAGGGTTATCGACCCGTCAACGCTCTGGGCATCTTCTTTGCGGTCATCTGGGCACTGGGCACCCTGGGAACGGTAGGCGTCTACTTCATCCCGTACAGCAACTACAGCAGCGGACGAGTCGGCTACATCGTGCTGATGGTACTGGTGTACATCATCGGTTATCTGGAATGTATGTTTATCTCTACGGTGGCATGTTCCTTCCTTGCGACAAAATATAAGGTGCCGACGGATCGCAATTTTATCATCATCCTCGGCTGTGCGATCCGCGGTGACGGAACGCTCACACCCCTGCTCAAGGATCGTGTTGACGCTGCGGTTGCTTTTGAGAAGAAGCAGTATAGAGAAACCGGAAAGCATGCTGTCTTTGTCCCCTCGGGCGGACAGGGCGCTGACGAGGTGATCTCGGAGGGCGAGGCGATGGAGAATTATCTGGGGAGCATCGGGATCCCCGAGGAGCGTATCGTGCGTGAGGACAAGAGTACGAACACCTTAGAGAACCTGAAGCTCTCTAAGGAGATCATCGACGGAATGTCCGACAGCGAGGATAAAAAGATCGCCTTCGCGACCTCCGGCTATCATGTGTTCCGCGGCTATATCATGGCGAAGAAGATTGAGATGGAAGACGCCAAGGGTATCTCCGCCAAAACCAAGCCCTACTTCTTCCCGAACGCATTCCTCAGAGAGTTCGTCGGACTCCTGGTCGATCAAAAGTGGAAGCATATCATCTTTGCGCTGGCGATCGTGGCATTCTTCGGCACTTTGGCTTATATGATTTTCTAATATAATAGTATATAATATACAGCGTCGATCGGATAGATCGGCGCTGTTTTTTCGAGGAGCGAGCGGAGGATTGTTGGTTTTTGCTCTCTTTTTGTTCTGAGAAGATGATTATCATAGATAGCTATTGATTTTTTTGCATTGTTTTGTTAAAGTAAATGTATATTGATGAAAGGAGACTATCAATGGAAGAAAAGAAAAAGAACCCTACCCTCCCGTGGAAAGTCGTATCGGGCATTTTGGTCGTCGCGTTGATCGTGATGTCCGTGTTGTACTTCTCCGGTGCGGGTAAGAACAACAATGCTCAGCCCTCTGCCGAGCCGACAACAGTCAGTGAGTCGAATGCTGACAACTCGCAGGACGCGCTGTCGCTGTGGACAGAGTCCGCGCCGCTGAAATCGGAACTGACGAGCTATATGAAGACGATCACCGATAAGGACTCCAAGGATTATATCCCCGTCGAGAACCGTATCGCGGTATTTGACATGGACGGTACCCTGTGCTGTGAGACCGATCCCGGCTACTTTGATCACAAGCTGCTGTATCACCGTGTGATGGAGGACGAGAGCTATAAGGATAAGGCGTCCGAAGAAGAGAAGGAGACCGCGGCGATCATCAAAGAATACTTTGAAACCGGCGAGTATCCCAAGGGTCTGGACGTCAAGCACGGCACTGCCGTAGCGACCGCCTTCAAGGGCATGACCCCCGATGAATTTGACGCGTATGTCAAGGATTACAAGAACACCGCGATGGTAAGCTACAGCAACATGACCAACGGTCAGGCGTTCTACAAGCCCATGCTGCAGGTCATCGACTATTTACAGGCGAACGACTTCACCGTTTACGTCGTCAGCGGTACCGACCGTCTGATCACACGCGGTCTGTGTGACGGCGTGATCGATATCCCGAAATCCCAGATGATCGGCTCCGACGAGAGTTTGGTTGCCAGCAATCAGGGCGATAAGGACGGTCTGGACTACACCTTCTCGAAGGATGACAAGCTCATCACCGGCGGCGAGTTTATCATCAAGAACCTCAAGATGAACAAAGTCAGCGTCATCGAGAAGGAGATCGGCGAACAGCCCGTACTGTGCTTCGGCAACAGCTCCGGCGACGCGGCGATGGCGAACTACACCATCACCAACAACAAGTACAAGAGCGGCGCTTATCTGCTTTGCTGTGATGATCTCGAGCGTGAGAACGGCAACACCGAAAAGGCGGACAAAATGCGCGCGAGCTGTGAGGAAAACGGCTGGACGGCTGTTTCCATGAAGAACGACTGGACGACCATCTACGGCGACGGTATTACTTATAGCAAAAGTAAATAATACGATACAACAAAAGGGTTGGCGTTCTGCCAACCCTTTTCGTTATGTGGAAAGTTGTTGATTTGCTTTGAGGCGTTTGATCAGGAACACGAGATACACGATGAACAGCGCCGCCGCAAACGCCGCGCCCGCGGGATAGGCGATCGCGGTGGAGAGGCGAAAACCCTCCTGCGCCGTGAGGATGTAGGTCACGCTCACCGCGGACATAAAGGTCGCGGGCAATGCCGTGATCAGCGAACCAAAGCGGTATTTTCCCTTTTTCAATAGATACGCGGTCGACACCCATAATGCGATCATGGCGAGGGTTTGGTTGCTCCACGAGAAGTAGCGCCAGATCGTCTGGAAGCCGTTGTCGTCGACAATAGCGTACCAGGTCAGCAGACCGCCGATCACCAGCAGCGGGATCGTGATAATCAGGCGGTTTTTGATCTTCGTCTGATCGGAGTGGAAGGTCTCCGCTAAAATCAGTCGCGCGCTGCGGAACGCCGTATCCCCCGAGGTGATGGGGCAGACAACGACGCCCGCCACCGCGAGGATACCGCCGAACACGCCGAGAACGCCTGTCGAGATCTCGTAGACAACATTGGAGGCGCCGCCTTTGAGTGCCTCATTGAGCAGTTCGGTCGCGCCGTAGAAGGAAACGCCTGCCGCCGCCCATACCAGGGCGATCACCGACTCGGCGATCATCGCGCCGTAAAAGATCGGTCTGCCCTGTTTTTCGGAGGTGATGCACTTGGCGACCATCGGGGACTGGGTCGCGTGAAAGCCCGATATCGCGCCGCAGGCGACCGTGATGAACATATACGGCCAGATGGGGGTGCCCTCGGGATACATATTTTGCAGTGATATCTCGGGGATCGTATATTCTCCGCCCGAGAACAGGATACCGCCGATGACGGTCACCGCCATCAAAATCAGCAGTACGCCGAAAACGGGATAGAGCTTGCCGATCACCTTATCGATCGGCAGCAGCGTTGCCAAGAGATAGTAAACGAGGATGACGATCGCCCAGAAGGTGCCGTTCATCCAGTCGGGGGTCAGCTCGTCGAGCAGTGCCGCGGGTGAGGTGACGAACACCACGCCGCACAGGATCAGCAGAACGACGGAGAACACGCGCATGATCCATTTTGCCGCTTTGCCCAGATACGTGCCCGACAGCTCCGCGATAGAAGCGCCGTTATGTCGCGAGCTGATCATGCCCGACATATAGTCGTGCACCGCGCCGCCGAGGATGGAGCCGAATACGATCCATAGAAAGACGACAGGTCCGAACACCGCGCCCATCAGCGCGCCGAAGATCGGTCCCGTACCCGCGATGTTGAGCAGCTGGATCAAAAACGATTTCCACGGCTTCATCGGCACGCAGTCCACGCCGTCGTTGATCGCGATCGCAGGGGTCTGGCGGTCGTCGGGAGCGAATACTTTTTCTGCCACCTTGCCGTACACCAGATAACCGATGATCAGTACGGCGAGGGAAATGAACAGTGATATCATAACATCACTCCTGTGATAAAAGATAAGTGTATTATTCGCCTCGTGAGCGTATGATGTCAAATTACATTCTTGAAAAAATCGGGATGCCGCTCCATCGAGTGACATCCCTTTTATTCAGTCGAGTTTTTGTTGATCGATATGATAGAAATAATAGTTCTTATCAGACGGATCGATGTAAAATGCGGTATGATCCTTGATAGCCAGAACGGATTGACAGCTCAGACTGCCGATATTGTCCGCGGAGGATGAATCATCGTCGATGGCATAAATGATGTTTTTGGTGTTGGTGACCGCAATGCAATAGGTCGTCTTTTTGTCGCGGATCACATTGGTATAATTGCTGCCGGCTCCCGACAGGTTGATATGCTCGGATTCTCCCGAAGAGAGGTCAAAGCGATCGACCGTCTGCTTATCGGCGCCGATAGCATATTTGTCATCATAATCCTTTAGATTACTAAACTCGGACAGTTCGGTTGTTTCTTCGGTTGCGATATCATAGCGGCACAGCTTGTAATGAACGGATGACATCGTACCCGAGGCGAAGTCGGTGTTGATCGTGTAGTACAGCTGATCGCCGATCACCTTGAAGCTGATCACGTTATCCTCGCTGATCTCCTTGGAGCTCTCTGTCTTTGTATCAAGGCAGTGGATCTGATGAACGCCCATACCGCCGCCTGCCGCCATGATCTCCCGATAGAAGATTTTGCCGTCATAGGACGCGGTCAGGTGGGCACCGTCACAGAGATACTTCTTCTCACCCGTAGCGGTATTGTAGGAGCAGATCCCCTGTGCGAGTCCCGCCATATTGCCGTCAAAATCATCGGGGAAGTCGGTATAATAGACAGTATCACCGACAGCGCAGATCGGTCTGCCGGCTTCGATGAACGAGGTGAGCTTCTCGTTGGAGCCGGTTTTCAGATCATACTTGTATAGATCATACTGGTTGATATCGATCTTGGTGGAATAGTAGGAATAGGAAACAGTGTCGTTGAACGCGCCGTAGTAGATGACCTGTCCGTCGGTCGCAAGGTTGGTCGCGGAGCAGGACACGAGCTTTTCGCTCTCGGAGTCGGGTTCCTTCTTCCATAGTCCGTCGTCATCTGCATAATAGATGACGTCATCGTACTCGACAAGATAATGATCCTTGACAAAGTTTCGGTCCTTTTCTTCTGCCTGATTGCCGTCGGTTTCCTGTCCCTGAGAGTCAGCGGAATCGGGAGTGGAATCACCCGTTTCGGCAAGATCATCCTTCAGCCGCTTGATGGCTTTGTCCTGCTTTTCGGAAATGTCCTCAGATACATCGGGGAACAGCTTGTTGAGGTCGTCATCGGATAAGGTCGTGAGGATGATAGTGGTTTTTTGATTGCATATGGAATCGATAAAATCGTTGTATTCCTTTTCGCTGACCTCTTTGAATTCATCGGAATCGAGGAACATATAGGTGTATCCGTCGCTCGACTCGTCATAGGTGCGCTGTGCGATCAACGCCGGTTGCAGCCGTTTTCTGTCGCTTGCATCCTTGCCGTTGACCAGTTGGAACAGGCAGTTTTGGGTTCGGATGTAGATGGTGTCTTTGCCATATCCTTTGAACATGGTATACTCAGGGTCAAGTTCGCCCGTGATACCTTTTTCCGCATCGACCTCCACATCCCTTTCGCCGTCCGTGACACAGTGCAGATACGGTGTGTTGTTCTCGTCCTGTGTGATATACAGCGCGTCGGGGATACCGGAACCGTTGATATCGACAAAGGCGATGCTGTTGCTGTCGTTCTTATCCTCGTACTCTGTGATCCCATCCCGATGCTGTTCAATGATCTGTATATATTTTTTGTACGCCTTTTTCTGTGACATACCGGAGTTCAGACGAAAAATGATAAAAAGCGCAGTTCCCAAAACGACCAGGACGGTCAGGATCGATAAGATGATCACCGTCCACTTGACGGCATTGTTGCTCTTGGGCGGCATCGGCGGCTGATGCTGATAATATCCCGCGTTTGTATAATCGGGAGAGGGTGCTTGACTGTTTACGGGATCACCGCCGACAGGGGCGCCGCATGCGGGACAATATGTCATTCCGTTTTGCAGTTCTGTTCCACAATGATAACATTTCATAGGCTAACTCCATCATCTATATCAGTTTTATCAAATACGGTGAAAAAGGATCATGCTTTGTTATGCTGATCCACCATCTCTTGCAGCTTTTGCAGCAGTTCGTCGGTCGATAATCCCGCCTTTTTGCTCAGATCGGCGACGGTCGCCTTTTTGATCATCATTTTGCCGACCGGCGTATTCACGATCTTAAAGCGGCTGTCGAGTTTGATCAGCTCGTCGGGCAGCCACGGATATGCTGCGAGGATATCGGTCAGCTTTGTCTGGTCGTTATAGTTCATGTTCTTCATCCTTTATTATGAATAGTCATTGCGAAGGGCGCATAAGCAACCGAATTATTTGATGCCGCGCAGGTTGATATCTTCGAACGCAACGGGCGTGATGCCGCGCTTTGCGAGGTTCTGCTCACATTCGCGAAAGATTTTGTCATTCAGCAATACCTCGGGTGTATGCGCGTCATAGCCGATAACCGCCTTGTTACCTGTCTGTGCGACAATGTCCCAGAAGATCGGGTTCGGGTAACAGCGCTTGTTCAGGAAGCCGAGGATGTTGTACTCCAGCGGGATGTCATGCGTCCCCGCAAAGCGGCAGAGCTCGGTCATTTGCTCAATGTAAAAATCGGGATCACCCTCGTACCAGACGGTGTCGGGATGCGCCAGATAGGTGAACGCGCCTGTCGATAAGCCCTCCTTGACCTGGGCGACATACTGCATAAGGTAATCCTCTCTTTTTCCCTTGTCGATCGTAGAGTACGAGCCTTCGTCGTATTCGTTACCGACAAAATGCTGACCCATGATCATGTAGTCGAGGTGCAAAGGTCTGACAAAGGCGATCAGCTTGTCAAAGGTCTCGGGGTAGTATTCCGTCTCAAAGCCCAAGAGGATGCGGATATCGGAGGCATATTCCTTTTGCAGGGCGCGGATGCTCTCGGCGTATTCCTGCGCCTGTTCGGGGAACATGCGAAAATGGCTGTAATAGTCATCGACAGGAAAGAACTGGGGACAATGATCGGCGAAGCCGAGCGTTTTGAACCCTGCCTTGATCGCCGCCTCAACATATTCTCGATCTTCGCCCACAGCGTGACGACACCGTGTGGTGTGCGTATGCAGGTTGTAGTCCGCCATTTTCATCTCCCTTTCTTGAAAGACTGACTTCATCATAACAAATATAAGCTGTTTTGTCCAGAACAATTGTAGCGCCATGTATAATAGTCATTGCGAAGCCCCTTGGCACACGGCAAGGGGCTGTGGCAATCTCAACAAATAAAAAAAGAGACTCCCTTTTCGGGAGCCTCATGAGGATGGAAAATGAAGAAAAAGATGATCAGTTATTGGGTTTTTCGGGAGGGGTACCGCGGTCGGAGCCGCCCTCACCGGGCTTGTCGGGAGGGGTGCTGCCGCCGCCGTGACCGCTGCCGGTCGATACGACCGCGATCGACTCCCCTGTGGATGCGGTGCCCGCGGTGTACGCTTTGCCGTTCACGTAGAGTGTGTGACCGTTGAGGTCGATGCTGTCCGCGTCACAGGTCAGCGAGGTAATGTAGCTATCAGCTGTGAGCGTCCATTTCGCGCCGCCGCTGAGGTCGACATAGACCTCGCCCGCTTCACCGGAGCTGTTGATCGCGCCGCTGAAGACAGAGCTGTCGGAGAGGTAGAGGTTGAGGTGGGATACGTCATCCACCACCATGTCGCCGTTGATGGTCTGCTGTTTGGCGTTCATGGTGACCTGGCCGCCGTTTTTGCCGTCGCTGCCCCAGCCGGCTGCCGCCGCTCTGAGGAATACGCCTTCCGCGTCATTATTGGTGATGGTCGCGTTCGTGAGATTGATGTCGGTCGCGGTGTTGTTGACGAAGAACACATCGCCGTTTTGGTTCGTGAGCGTACCGCCGTTCATCGTGAAGGACGAGGTGCCCTCTGCCGCGTCGCCCGACATGCTCTGATAGATCATGACCGCCTGATAATACGAGGACTTATTGCTGTTCTTCTTGTTGTTATCTGCGTTGAGGTTGACGTTGTTCAGCGTGACGCTGTTCTTGCCTTCGACCACCACGCCCTGTGAGGCGGTGGAGGTCATCTCAGCATTGGAGACGGTGATGTCGGCGGTGGAGTAGATGACGGGCGAGCCGGTGCCCGAGGTGGTGTAATATCCACCGTCCACGTTGACGGTACCGCCGCCGCGGTCGGAGCGGATCGCCGCCGAGGAGTTGCCCGAGGTGTTGATGGTGAGGTTCTCGGCGTTCATCGTGCCGCCGCCGGTGGTCATCAAGCCGCCCGAGCAGTTGCCGGCGGTCTCGATGTAGGAATCCTTGATGTTGACGGTCGTGCCCTCGCCGTAGCTGAACACGGCGTTGGCGTGCTTGCCGTCGGACTTGACGACGATCTCGCTTAAGTCGAGCGTACCGCCGTTCGTGGCGAAGATCGCAGCGTTATCGCCGTAGAAGTCGGCTTCGTCATTCTCACTGCTGTCGCCGCTCTTGACGACCTTGACGTTGCTATAACTTGCTTTTTCACCGTCGGCAGTGATCGCATGCTCGCCGCCGGTAGTATTCTCGATGGTTTGGGTGGTGTTGACATCCGCTTCCGTGAGCTTTTTGGCGGTGGAGCCTGCTGTATCGGCAGTGGCTGCCGCGGCAGGACGGGTCGCTTCATCAACGGTAGCTACCGACTGCGTCGCCTCCGTGCTGCCCTTTTGAGTGCCGCATGCCGCGAGCGGTAATGCCATGAGTGCCGCAAGAATAATCGCGGTACCTTTCTTCGATAATAATTTCATAGGATGACCTCCTTGTTTCTTGATTGTGTCTAAATATTAACATATGATATTGAAAATCATTTGAACGTATTGTGATGATTATGTGAAATTTGGTTGGATACAAAAAACGGAGCCCACATAGGGACTCCGTGTTGAGCAGGTCATGATGATGATACCATCGTCGGATCCTCGATGATCTCGATATTATGCGTGAGGATGTCGACATATTGCAGGGAGTGTGTTCTCGGTGATCCGGTGGAGGTCTCTTCGATACAGAAAATGTTTTTATACACGCCCTTTATCTCGACAAGATCATTTTTCAGCTCCAGTCGGGGATGGGTCAATCTCACATTGATGTGGATCTTCGGTGAGGTTGTGTACAGATAGGCGACCTTCTTTTTGATCATTTCCAGTTGTGTCATTACATAGCCTTCTTTCTCATGATTCGCTGTATTCGTATAAAGAAAAACGTGCAGTACCAACCGGACTTACGCAGTTGATCGCTACACGTTGTAAGATGATTATAACAGATTTTTGATAAAATTTCAAGCGAAAAATGGGGATGATCCCTGTCGTGATCAGGCGTTGCCGTGTCGGATCAGCTCGAGCTTTTCCTGTCTTGTCAGCTGTTTGATCTGATACTCGCGGCGCATCGCCTCCTGCTTTGTCGCGAAATGTTCGGTGTAGACGAGCTCGACCGGTCGGCGCGGAAAGGTGTATTTTGACGCCGTGCCCGCGTTATGGGCGGCGAGTCGCTTTGCAAGATCATTGGTCCAGCCGCAGTAAAAGGTGCCGTCGGCACATCTCAGGAGATAGGTGTAATTGGTTTTGTCGTTTGTGCTGTTCATGGGCTCCTCACAGTCATCATGATATCTGTCGATATGATACACCAAAAAGCGGGATTTGTCCAATGGACGGCTGAACTTGACAAACAGGAAAAAAAGAAATATAATGCAGTTAGCAACAGATAACCGTTAAGAAACCATGCCGCATCCCGTGATCGGATGCTTCTTTTTTGGCAAAGGGTTAGCTCTTGCTAACCTCAATAATAACAGTTATCGACGATAGATAGGGAGGATTCGTATGATCAAAACAACATTGAAGATCGATGGCATGATGTGCTCGATGTGCGAGAGCCATATCAACGATACCGTCCGCAGGGACTTTCAAGTGAAGAAGATTTCTTCTTCTCATTCCAAGGGGATCACCGAGATCATCAGCGAAGGTGAGTTGGATGAAACCGCGCTGAGAGAAGCAATCGGCAAAACGGGCTATCAGGTGCTGGAATACCACGCCGAGCCTTATGAAAAGAAGAAGTTTTCGCTGTTCGGGAGGAGATAACATGGCGATCGTTCAATTTGAAAATGTGACCAAAGCCTACATTAGCGGCGACCATGAGCTCAAAGCGCTCAACGACGTCAGCTTTACGCTGGATGAGGGCAAATTCGTCGTCATCCTCGGACCCTCGGGCGCGGGCAAAAGCACCTTATTAAATATGCTGGGCGGTCTTGACAGTCCGAGTGAGGGCACCATCACCGTGGGTGGCAGGGATATCAGCACCCTGTCCGACAATGAGCTTGCCGATTACCGCGCGGCGACCGTCGGCTTTGTGTTCCAGTTCTACAACCTGATCCCGACCCTGACCGTTTATGAAAATGTCGAGCTGGTGTCGGAGATCTCCAAGGACGCGCTCGACGCAAAACAGATGGTCGCTGAGGTCGGATTGTCCGACCACCTGCACAACTTTCCCTCCGAGCTCTCGGGCGGTGAGCAGCAGCGCATCTCTATCGCGCGTGCGCTCGCCAAAAATCCCAAGATCCTGCTATGCGACGAGCCGACAGGTGCGCTGGATTCCGAGACCGGTGTGATGGTGCTAAAGCTCCTGTTGCGTATGGCGCAAAACTACGGCAAGACCATCGTCATCGTCACCCATAACCAGAGCATCGCCAAGATGGCTGACGTTGTCATCCGTGTCAAGAACGGCAAGATCCGCTCGATCGAGGAACAAGCCGATCCCATGAGCGCCGACGAGGTGGAGTGGTAATGCTGATACGAAAACTATTCCGTACCGCGTGGAGCTACAAGGCGCAGTTCATCTCCATGATCATCATGATCACCCTCGGCATGGGCATCTTCCTCGGCTTCAATATGGAGTGGCGCACGATCGAGGTCGACACGGGCAACTTTTTTCGTGATACCAACTATGCCGACTATCGGCTCTATTCCGAGAAAGGCTTTACCTCCGATGATCTGCAAAAGATCGCCGCGATCGACGGCGTTGACAAGGCGACGCGGTACCTGACCGTCAACCTCGACATCAAGGGCGAGAAAAACAAAGCCCTCGCACTGGATGTGAGCGAGGATTTCAATGTGTCGACCTTCCTCGTCACGGATGGCGCGGGGTATGACGCAAACAGCGACGGCTTCTGGCTGAGCGACAAATTCGCCGCGGCAAATGACTACACGGTCGGCGATACCCTCACGCTCGAATTCCAAGGGGTGGCGCTCAGCGGCGATATCGTCGGGCTGATCAAGTCGGGCGAGCACATGATCTGTGTCGCCGACAAAAACCAGCTCATGCCCGATTACAACACCTTCGGCTTTGCCTACATCACGCCGAAAAAGCTCAAAAGCGCCGTCGAAGCGAAGATGAAGGACACCGCCGCCGAGGAGCTGAAAAAAACGGGTATCCCCGACGAATTCATCGACGACAGCCTGTCAAAGCTGTTGTTCACCGATAAAGATATCGACAAGGTGCTCGATCAGGTCTACGCCCAGATCAATTTGATCTCCGACATGGAGAAAGGAGCGCTGGAGGACGCGGTCAAGGAGAGGCTCGGCCGCACGATCATGGTCACCCCCAAGGACGACCACGTCGTCTATCAGGAGGCAATGGGTGAGGCGGAAGAAGGCAAGACGATGGGCTCGGTACTGCCCGTTCTGTTTTTGGCGATCGCGATCCTCACCATGGTCACCACCATGCACCGTATCGCGACAAAAGAGAAACTCCAGATCGGCACCTTAAAGGCGCTCGGCTTCAAAAACCGCAGGATTCTGCGGCATTACACCTCCTACGGTCTGTTCATCGGACTGGTCGGTACCGGCATCGGCGCCCTGCTCGGACTGGGCATCTGCAAGCTCGTGATGAGCAAGAACGGCATGATGGGCACCTATTTTGACATGCCCGACTGGTCCGCGGCAGTACCGACCTTCTGCTATCCCGTGATGGCGGGTACGGTGATCCTGCTGACGCTGATCAGCTTCCTGTCCGTCCGGCAGCAGCTCAAGGGAACAGCCGCCGACGCGCTGCGCCCCTATTCGCCCAAGAAGATGCGTAAGATGCTGTTGGAGCGCTTCCCCTTCTGGGATAAGATGAAGTTCGGCACCAAGTGGAATCTGCGCGACTTAAGCCGCCACAAGAGCCGCTCCGCGATGACCCTGTTCGGCATCGTCGGCTGTATGATCCTGATGGTCGGCGGACTGGGGATGCGCGATACGATGGCGGGTTTCCTCGATCTGCTCGACAGCGACATCTCCAACTATACCACCAAGGTAAATCTTGTCGATAACGCTGAAAAAAAGGACGCGCTAAAGCTCGCCGATGAGATCGGCGGCGATTGGGAGAGCCTGAGCGGAATCAGCCTTGACGGTGACACGGTCTCACTGGATGTGATCCATAACCCGAACAATATGCTCAACGTCATCGACGAGGATAAAAAGCGCATCGAGCTGAGCGACGAGGGCGTCTATCTCTGCCTGAGATTGAAGGATAAAGCCAAGATCGGCGACACGATCACCTTCTCTCGCTACGGCTCGAGCGATACCTATACGGCTAAGGTCATCGGCTACAATCGCGCCATCATGACCGAAAGTGTGACGATGACCGACACCTTCGCCGACAAGCTCGGCATCGACTATACCCTCACCGCGATCTATACCGACAAGTCCGCTGATGAAATAAGCTCGTCAGAGCTGATCGCGGGCAAACAGGATAAGGCGCAATTGATGGAAACCTTCAACAGCTTTGTACAGATCATGGACAGCATGGTCGTCATTCTGGTCGTTGCCGCCGTGATCCTCGGCATCGTGGTGCTGTACAACCTCGGCATCATGAGCTATGTGGAGCGATCCCGCGAGCTTGCCACCTTGAAGGTGCTCGGATTCCGCAACCGCAGTATCGGCAGACTGCTGATCTCACAGAATATCTGGCTGACCGTGATCGGCGTCATTATCGGACTGCCCGCGGGCGTCGGGGTACTGCAATGGCTGCTGGCCGCCCTCGCGGGTGAGTATGAGATGAAGCTGATGCTCGGCGGCTTGACCTATGCCGTTTCCATCCTGTTGACCTTCGGCGTATCGCTGCTGGTCGGCTTGATGGTCGCGCGAAAGAACAAAAAGATCGATATGGTCGAAGCCCTGAAGGGCGCTGAATAAAGGAAAATATGCGATCAAAGCGAACGAAATCGCATTGAATGATCCGTATAATTTGTTCTTGACAAACCCTGTTTTGACTGATATACTATATGAGTAAGGTTAGGCTAACCGCCTGACCTTACGATTTGCCCAAAGGTTAGCTTTAGCTAATCCGGTTAGCGAATCATAACTCATTGCAAAAGGAGATCGCTATGCCGCTCACCTTAGCCGTTATCGGCGAAGAAAACATCATCAAAAGAATCGGCGGAAACGCAGAGGTAAGGACCCACCTGCAAAACCTGGGCTTTGTATCCGGCGCAACCGTCACGGTTGTCAGCTCCATGGGCGGCAACCTGATCGTGAATGTCAAAGGCACACGCATCGCCATCAGCAAAGAGATGGCGCAGAAGATATTTGTATAATCGTCATTGCGAACCCCGCGCGTTTGTGCGGGGTGCGGCAATCTCACCCGAGTTGATGCTTTGAAGATTGCATGCAGTGGCAGAGTATAAAGGAGGAAGAGTATGAGAACATTGAAAGAGGTTGCTATCGGCAGTACCTGCAAGGTCAAAAAGCTCCACGGTGAGGGCGCGGTCAAGCGTCGTATCATGGATATGGGCATCACCAAGGGCGTCGAGATCAAGGTGCAGAAGGTCGCTCCCCTGGGCGATCCGATGGAGGTCACCGTGCGCGGCTATCAGCTGTCGATCCGCAAGGCGGACGCCGAGATGGTCGAGGTAGAGTGATGCGCGCATCTTTTTCTGTCTATCTTTAAAGCAGGCTGTATCGGATCATCGATGATAAGCTTTTTCCGCTTGATATCACGTAGCTCCCAATGAAAAGCGGATCATTAGCGTAGCTTTTGGCGCGCTATATTTTTTCACCATTAGTTAGCATAAGACAACCAAGAAATGAGGTATGGATATGAACATCAAGATTGCCTTGGCGGGTAACCCGAACAGCGGTAAGACCACCCTGTTCAATGCCCTGACAGGCGCGAATCAGTTCGTCGGCAACTGGCCCGGCGTAACGGTCGAGAAAAAGGAAGGTAAGCTCAAAAAGCACAGCGACGTGACCATCACCGACCTGCCCGGTATCTACTCGCTCTCTCCCTACACGCTGGAGGAGGTCGTGGCGCGTAACTATCTGATCGAAGAACGCCCCGACGCGATTTTGAACATCGTCGACGGTACCAACTTAGAGCGTAACCTGTACCTGACCACCCAGCTCTGTGAGCTCGGCATCCCGATCGTCATCGCCATCAACATGATGGACGTTGTCGAAAAAACCGGCGTCAAGATCAACATCGAGGAGCTCAGCCGCCAGCTGGGCTGTAAGGTCGTTTCAATCTCCGCCTTAAAGGGCAAGGGCGTCATGGACGCCGCCGAAGCAGCCATCAAGGCAGCAGAGGAGAAGAAGCCCGTCCCCAAGCATCCCTTTGACGGATCGGTCGAGCACGCGATCGCGCATATCGAAGAAGCCTGCGTCCATGATATGCCCGAGGAGGAGCAGAGATGGTACGCGGTCAAGATCTTTGAGCGCGATGACAAGGTCGTGGAGAAGCTCAACCTGAGCAAAGAGACCCTCGACCATATCGAAAAGGATATCAAGGCTGTTGAGGACGAATATGACGATGACGCGGAGTCGATCATCACCAACGAGCGTTATGTCTATATCGGCAAGATCATCAACAGTGTCTATAAGAATAAGCAAAAGGGTCAGCTCTCGACCTCTGACAAGATCGATAAGATCGTGACCAACCGCTGGCTGGGTCTGCCGATCTTCATGGTCGTGATGTTCCTCGTGTACTATATCTCGATGGTAACGGTCGGATCCGCGGCGACAGACTGGGCGAATGACGGTCTGTTCGGCGACGGCTTCCATCTGTTCGGTATCGGTTCCGCGCAGTATGAGGAGCACGCCGACGCGATCGGCAAGCTGACAGGCGCGGCGGAATCGGCAGGCAATGAGGATCTGCTCGCGGCGCTCGACTTTGAATCGGAAAAATATGACGCCAACGCGGCGGTGACCTCTGTTAAGAGCTTTGCCGCAAGCGTCAAGGACAGTGACGAATTCACCTTTGAGGTCGAGGATGAAGAGACCCTCGAGGTGAAGAAAGAAACCATCACCGGCAAGGACGTCAAGGACGCCGCGGATATCTTTGTCAAGAACGAAGGCAAGCCCGACGATCCCGCCGAGTTCGGCGTATGGGTACCCGGTATCCCCGTCGTTGTCGGCAACTGGCTGGAGGCCGCCAAGGCCCCCGAATGGCTGTCGAGCCTGATCCTCGACGGTATCATCGCCGGCGTGGGCGCGGTACTCGGCTTTGTACCGCAGATGCTCGTGCTGTTCTTCCTGCTCGCGTTCCTCGAGTCCTGCGGCTACATGGCGCGCATCGCCTTTGTCCTCGACCGTATCTTCCGCCGCTTCGGTCTGTCGGGTAAGAGCTTTATCCCGATCCTGATCGGTACGGGCTGCGGTATCCCCGGCATCATGGCGTCGCGTACCATTGAGAATGAGCGCGACCGCCGTATGACCATCATGACCACCACCTTCATCCCCTGCGGCGCAAAGGTGCCCTTCATCGCGATGATCGCGGGCGCGATCTTCGGCGGCTCTCCGTGGGTCGCGACAAGCGCGTATTTCATCGGCATGGCGGCGATCATCATCTCCGGTATCATGCTCAAAAAGACCAAGCCCTTCGCGGGCGAACCCGCTCCGTTCGTCATGGAGCTGCCCGCTTACCACTGGCCGACCCTCGGCAACGTGCTCCGTTCGATGTGGGAGCGCGGCTGGTCGTTCATCAAAAAGGCGGGCACCATCATCCTGCTCTCCACCATCGTTCTGTGGTTCCTGAGCCGCTTCGGCTGGGTCGACGGCAGCTTCACCATGCTGGGTGAAGAGGAAATCGGCAACAGCATTCTCGCCGTGATCGGCAACGGCATTGCATGGATCTTTGCACCGCTCGGCTGGGGCAACTGGCAGGCGGCTGTCGCCTCCATCACCGGCCTGATCGCCAAGGAGAACATCGTCGGCACGATGGGCGTGCTCTACGGCGGCGGAGAAATGTCCACATGGGCAGCGCTTGGGAGCGTATTCACCGGCGTGACCGGCTTCTCGTTCCTCGTGTTCAACCTGCTGTGCGCACCCTGCTTTGCGGCGATGGGTGCCATCAGACGTGAGATGAACTCCGGCAAGTGGACCGCGTTCGCGATCGCTTATCAGTGCGGCTTTGCGTATGTGATCGCGCTGTGCATCAACCAGATCGGCGGCGCCTTCACCGGCAACCTGAATGTATTCGGTCTGATCGTTGCGATCCTGCTGATCGCGTTCATGCTGTATATGCTCTTCCGACCTTATAAAGAAGCGAATAAGCTGACCAAGGACGTCAAGATCAAATAGGATCGTGTCATTGCGAACCGCCGCAAGGCGGTGTGGCAATCTCCTTCCTGCTACGACCGGTCGGTGTGACAGGGGGATGGTCGCTTTGCTCCCCCGGAATGACATCACATAACTAAAGGAGTGGACTGTATGCTTACATGGATATCGAATAACATGGGCACGATCATTATCTGTGCGGTGCTGATCGCGATCGTCACGGCAATCATCGTCAGCATGATCAAAAAGAAAAAGCAGGGTAAGTCGGTGGTATGCAGCTGCGGTAACTGCAAGCACTGCGCGATGTCCGGCTCCTGTCATAAGCAATAGTGTTTCCGAGTACCGAGTGCCCAAAGCGCTCGGTACTTTTTGTTAAATGACAAAGATTTTGTAGGGACGACCATCGGTCGTCCGCAGAAAACATTGGATAGGAATACAACGTTCCTGCCGTGCGGACGAGCACTTCTCGTCCCTACGAAAACGTGTTATTTTTTCAACCGACGTTGCGTTTTAATCTACGCCCTACCTTGCGGGTCGTCGAACACGCGTGTCTGCGCCGACCCCTACAGGTGAGATTTGCTCCGCGTAATAAAATGATATAAAGGAAAAGTTTTGGGATGTCGCAAGCGTCATCCCCTACGATAAACGGTGGAGCGTATTTGTAGGGGAGGGGCTTGCTCCTCCCGCGGTAGGGCGTTGCATAAAAAGCAATTCCTATTGAGGAGATGTGTGTGTTGTAGGGTACGGCGCTTGCGACGTACCGAATGGCAGAAACGTGGTACACCTATCCGATGCTCCCGATATTGGAAACGCCCGTCATACTCGGTACGTCATAAATGCCGTACCCTACGGAAAGATTGATGTGCTTCGCGTTTGGGTGACATGTATCGGAAAGGATTCGGCGGGAGCAAGTGCCGTACCCTACGGAAAGACCGGTTCCATTTGATAAACGATGAAAAAATATTGAAATAACGCATAAATTCCCCTTGACAAACTCATTTATATTTGATACAATATAGTTGCACAATAGATAAAGGGGTGCAACAAAATGGAACTGAGAAAAAAGGAAGAAATGAAGCTCGAGAATCAGCTGTGCTTTCCGCTGTACGCGGCGGCGCGGAGTGTGACATCTCTGTACACGCCGTACCTCAAACCGTTGGGGCTGACCTACACCCAGTACATCGTTTTTTTGGTGCTGTGGGAAAAGGACGGTATCCCCGTGGGGGAGCTGGGCAAGCGACTGATGCTTGACAGCGGCACGCTCTCACCGCTCCTCAAAAAGATGCGGCAGGCGGGCTATGTCGAAAAACGCCAGAGCGCGAAGGATGAGCGATCCTTTCTGATTACTCTGACCGACAAGGGCAGAGCGCTGCAGGAACAGGCGAGCGAGATCCCGCGCAAGGTCGGCGGCTGTATCGCGCTCAGTCCCGAAAAGGCCGCACAATTATATCAACTCTTGTATGAACTATTAGAAAACATACCATCATAATCAATGAACCGAAAGGAGAATGACCATGAAAACAGTATACGATTTTACGGTAAAAGACAGAAAAGGGAACGACGTCAGCCTGTCCGATTATAAAGGCAAGCTGCTCTTGATCGTCAACACGGCGACCGGCTGCGGCTTCACCCCGCACTATGAGCCGCTTGAGGCCATGTACCGCGACCTGCGCGACAAGGACTTTGAGATCCTCGATTTCCCGTGCAACCAGTTCGCGAATCAGGCGCCCGGAGATGAGGAGGAGATCCACAACTTCTGCACGCTGAAATTCGGTACCGATTTCCCGCAGTTCAAGAAGATCGACGTCAACGGTGACAATGCCGATCCGCTGTTTGCGTTCCTCGCGACCGAAAAGCCGTTTGAGGGCTTTGGCAAGGGGCTTAAGAACAAGGCGCTCAATAAGTTCGCCGACATGAACAACAAGGCGTTCGGCGACAAGGCGTATATCAAATGGAACTTCACCAAGTTCCTCGTTGACCGCGAGGGCAATGTGATCGCCCGTTTTGAGCCGACCGTCGATATGAAGGACGTCAGAAAAGCGGTCGAAGAAGCGCTCTGAGGTAAAGGCAAATGAAGATCGCAGTCAGATATTATACCAAAACGGGTAACACCGAAAAGCTAGCTCGAGCAGTCGCCGACGCTGTCGGCGTCAAGGCGCTGCCGATCAGCGAGCCGATCGATGAGCCCGTCGATATCCTCTTCCTCGGCAACTCCTATTATGCGTTCAGCATCGACCCCGAGGTACGGAATTTTGTCCGCTCGCTGGACAGCAGCAAGGTGAAGCGCATCGTCAACTTCGGCTCCGCCGCCATGCTCAACTCCACATGGAAAAAGGTGAAGGCGGAAGCGGATCAGGTCGGCATTACGATGGATGACCGTGAATTCCACTGCAAGGGCGAGTTCAAGGGACTCCACAAGGGCAGACCCAATGAGAGTGATTTGAAGAAAGCCGCGGCGTTTGCGAGAAAGATCATAAAATAAAACAAACCGGTAACTGAACAAATCGGTTACCGGTTTTGTCTATATTGTTATTTGATTATTCCAGATTTCGACATTCCTTGAGCAGGGAGATGATCGGCAAATGCTGGGGACACGCGTCCTCGCACTGACCGCATTCAATGCAGTCGCTCGCCTTACCCTTGCCCTCGGTGGCGATTTGGTAAGCGCCTCTGCCGCCGTCCCAGTTGCCCGTCTCCTTGTTCTTGACGGCAAAGATTCCCGGGATGGCAATGTCCATCGGACAGCCCGACACGCAGTATTTGCAGGCGGTACAGCCGATGGAATTGTCCTTTTGCAATTCCCTTTGCACGGCGGCGATCACCTTGTATTCCTCGTCGCTCAGCGGCTGAAAGTCTTTCATATACGAGAGGTTATCCTCCATTTGCTCCTCGTTGGACATACCCGAGAGCACCGTGATCACGCCCTCGAGCGACGCGGCATAGCGGATGCCCCAGGAAGCATACGACAGCTCGGGACGCGCCTCCTTGAACAGGCGCTTGACAGCGTCGTTCGGATTCGCGAGTTTACCGCCCTTTAAGGGCTCCATGATGGTCATGGATACATTGTGTTTGCGCGCGATCTCGTAGCATTCCCCGGACGCGACGCCGGGGTTATCCCAGTCGGCGTAGTTGATTTGCAATTGGATAAAGTCCACGTCGGGGTGCTCTGTCAACAGCTGATCGAGCAGCATCGGATCGCCGTGGAACGAAAAGCCATAGTAGCGGATGAGTCCCTCCGCCTTTTTCTCACGGGCAAAATCCCAGATGTGAAAGTCCTCGTACTTTTTATAATTGTTCCTGTCCAGCGCGTGCAGGAGATAATAGTCGAAGTAGCCCGCGCCGGTGCGTTTGAGACTGGTGAAGAACTGTTGCTTCGCCGTTTCCTCCGTCAAGCCCGACAACGTAGCGTTGAGCTTGGTGCACAGGGTGAAACTCTCGCGCGGATGGCGGTCGATCAGCGCTTCCTTAGTTACGCGCTCACTGTCGCCGTCGTCATAGACAAAGGCGGTGTCAAAATAGGTGCCGCCTTCTTCGATAAAGCGGTCGACCATCTGCGATACCCTCTCGGTATCGTTCGAGCCATCCTCGCGCTTTGGCAGGCGCATGAGCCCAAAACCGAGTTTGAATACATCTTTTCCAAACCAATCAGACATGTTCTGTTCCTTTCCTTAATTCCATCAGGCGCTGTTTGAGCGCGGTAGTCCCCTCTTCGGGGTCGTCGATCAGGGCGACCGTCTGTTCCATCGGACAGATACCGTCACCCCTGCGGTTGATGATTATTTCCGTGAGCGTGCCGTAGGCGCAGGGGGTATCGTGCTGCTGCAAATAGTCATACCCTGCTCTCGACATCACTTCGCCGTACACCTCGCGGATCCCCGCCTTGATAAACAGCATCGCCGCCGCCTTGCCGACGATGATATCGGCGACAGCATAGCCGCGCAGATCGCGACCCTCCTCCATCAAGCGGAGCATCGGCGAGATCCCACGGCCGTCATCGGTAAAAAGCTCGCCGTCCCTGCACAGGCAAATGCTGTGACCGTCAAGGTGAGCCTTTGCAAGCTCGATATCAGTCATCATTCTTGACCAAAACCGCGCGCAGGGCGATGATCAGCAGCGGTACCGCGATCGCCTGGATCAGCAGTCCGAGCCATCCCGCGACGATCTGTCCCCAAATCATCCGGGGGGAGAACGGCGCAATGCTTTGGAAGATCGCGACCAGTCCGAGGAACACGGCGCGACCCGCAAGCTGAGCGAGGATCACGGCAGGGAATGCCCACAAGCCGTTTTCATATATTTTCTTCGAGAAAAGTCCCGATACCAGCGCGAATACAGCAAGCTCCGCCATCATGAACGGCAGTCGCGGAAGGGCGGGCATTGCGCTGCCCGTCAGCGAGGTGATCGCAAAGCTGACGACAGGAGAGAGCATGCCGACCGCCAGCGCCCATTTCCATCCCAGCAGACAACCGCCGATCAGCACCGGCAGGTACATCGGCAGGAGCTGAACGCCGCCCGGCTGTCCGAGCGCGATATGGACGATCTGCGGCAGGACGACCGCCAGCGCGATCAGCCCGACGGATAAAACCGCGTGCAGGGTGAGCTTTTTTTGAGTGGTTGCGTTTTGTTTGGTCAATATATTATCTAACATAATCATTCTCCTCTCGGTAATTATGCAAATATTGATTATATGATAACAAGAATCCGTCCTCCGTGCAAGAGATTTTTTGCATGATTTATAACGGAATGTTGCAGGTTTTTCATATTTATTGACTTTGTGGATGGAATCATATAGAATTGAGCTAACTAATTGTCGGGGAGATTTCCCTATGAGGAGTCATTATAAACATAAAGAAGTGGAACGCGCGGCTGTCGCTGCTGACTGTCGTGTTGTTTTTGATACATGAGGGGTATCATTTGTATGCCTACACTGCCATGTATCACAATCCGACTCTGACAAAGGTCACGGGCTACGCGCTTGCCGCGGCGTTGGGACTGCACGTGATCCTGTCGATCATGAGCGTTTTTGTCCTGCATGACGCAAAGAAGGTCGCCTAGAAGATCCCGACTCTCGCGTCGATCGCGAAGATGAACCGCAGATAAAGGTGGGGAATATGAAAAGTAATTGTCGAAAATTGAACCATCATCATATACACGACCTTATCGCAATATCGGGAGCGGAGGGCTTCCCGTATCCGATCACGGAGGATATCGCGCGGGTCTATTGCCAAAGCAGGGCCGCGTCTGATTCAGGCGTGCAGACCTACGGCATTTTTGAAGACGACAAGCTCGTCAGCGTAATGACCGCCACCTTTTGCATGGTGTTTCCGTGTGAGGATTCCCCGAGCGGTCGGATCGCGCATATCAGCGGCGCTTATACGCTGCCCGATCACCGGCATCGTCATTACGCTACCGAGCTGTTGGCGGCGATAGAAGCGGACGCCAAAGCGTTCGGCGCGGATTATCTCTGCTGTGACAGCACAGCGGACGGCTTATATCTGCGCTTCGGCATGCAGCCGACGTCGGATGACGAAACAAGAATGTGGAAAAAGCTAAAAAAAGAGGAGGAAAACATATGATAGAAACAGGTTGGGTATCGATCCTGCCGCCCTTGATCGCGATCGTGCTCGCGCTGGTGACCAAAGAGGTATACTCGTCACTGTTTTTGGGCGTATTGTCCGGAATGGTGATCTATGTCGTGTCGGCGCAGGAGCCGTTCATGGCGGTGTTCTCGCGCATGTTCGATATGATGGCGCAGAAGATTGCGGACAACGCGTACATGATCATCTTTTTGGCGCTCTTGTGGGCGGTGATCACGCTGGTCGGCAAGTCCGGCGGCACAGCGGCATATGGGCGATGGGCAGAAAAACGGCTCAAGAATAAGCGTGCGACACTGCTCACGACCGCACTGCTGGGCGTTCTGATCTTCATCGACGACGGCTTCAACTGCCTGACGATCGGCACGGTCATGCGCCCCATCTATGACCGTCAGCGTATCTCGCGTGAAAAGCTCGCCTATATCATCGACGCGACCGCGGCGCCGATCTGCATCATCGCGCCCGTGTCCTCATGGGCGGTAGCGGTAGCGTCGGAGGTCAGCGACACCAACGGCTTTCAAACATTTTTATCCACCGTACCCTATAATCTATATGCGTTGCTCACCATCCTGATGGTCGCATTCGTGTGCATCACGGGGCTCGACTTCGGCAAGATGCGCAAGGCAGAGGAACGAACACAGCGTGAGGGCTACACCGACACCTTGACCGAAGAGATGGATGACGAAAAGGAGAGCAAGGGTCGCGTCATCGATCTGGTACTGCCCATCCTTGTGCTCATCGTCTGTGCGATCTTAGGTATGGCGTATGTCGGCGGCTTCTTCAGCGGTACGCCTTTCTCCGAGGCGATCGGCGCCAACCCCACCGCGGGACTGTCCCTCGGCGCGTTTGCGGGTCTGGTGACCGCGTTCCTCCTCTACATCCCCCGCAAGATCATGAAGCCCAAGGCGTTTGTCGGCAATATCGTCAGCGGTATCGGCAGTATCGTACCGCCCATGCTGATCCTGATCCTCTCATGGACGCTCGGCGGCGTATGCCGTGAGCTGATCGGCACCGGCGAGTTCATCTCCGGCTTTATCGCGTCATCGAATGTACCGTTACAGCTGTTGCCCTTCGTGGTATTCGTGATCGCGGCGCTGATGTCCTTCTCGATGGGTACGTCCTGGGGCACCTTCGGCTTGCTGATCCCCATCGTGACCATGATCTGTTCGGCGACTGCCGGCGCTGAGCTGCTGATCCCCACCCTCGGCGCGACATTGGCGGGCTCTGTCTACGGTGACCACTGCTCCCCGATCTCCGACACCACCATCCTCGCCTCCACAGGCGCACAGTGTGAGCATATCCGCCATGTGGAAACCCAGATCCCCTACGCGACCCTGACGGCTGTTGTCTGCGCGGTCGGCTACCTGATCATCGGCTTCACCAACATGCCGTGGATCGGTCTTGCCGTGAGCGCGGTGCTCTTGATCGGCGCAATGCTGATCCTCCACAAGTTCGCCAAGCCCAAGGAAGCGTAATCGATTTATAACAGCTTGACAAAATCACCCGATTTTGAAAATAAAATCGGGTGATTTCAATTATCGGCAATACCCGCCGGCTATTGTTCCATCTGACCAACGCCTTTGCCATCTTTTTTGTTTTTCATAGTGACAAACGCGTTTTCGTGGTGTATAATAATTGAAAAGCCTACGCTTTAAGCGGAACGGAGGATATTTATGAATACCATGCAGATCAACAATGAACTGAACATCACCTATCCTGACGGCTTCGAAACCATGGGAGAAGAAGAGCTGATCCGATATTTCCGTACCCCTGCCGACCGCTGGGGCGTTTATAACGCCGATGAACATATCATTCTTTCCGTCAGCTGGAAAAAAGCAGGCTTCAAATATCTTTTCACCGACGCCGAATCCTATATGATCGAGGTGGAATCGGTGTTGCACCGCACTTTGCTCAACTATCAGCGCGTCACCGATTACAAGATGAAGATCGGCAAGAAAAAGGCATATGCCATCCGCTTTGAGTATCGCGTCAAGGACGCGGCGCTGGTACAGCTCTGCGATCTGGTCGTGCTCAAATACAAAAAGCATTTCTATTCCATCTATTATGTTACCCGCAAGAAGGGCTCTTCCACCAAGCTCCCCGCATTTGAAGAGGTGCTCAACTCCATCACCCTCAACTGAGTCAACATTTTCCGATAATCGAGCGCCTGTTCGGTTAGGGTGACAGGAATAATCCGAACCTGCTGAAAATGGCAATATTTCGGCAATTTTCGGCTTATCAATCTTGGCAGGCGCCAGC
>CAMJMQ010000017.1 GCA_946407065.1 uncultured Clostridia bacterium
GGGGCTTGCTCCCGCCGAAACCCTCCGACAAATCCCACCCATCCGCGAAGCAAATCAATTCCTCCGTAGGGTACGGCATTTATGACGTACCGCACGTTTGGTTACGATGCTGCCCAACGCGGAGCATATCCCACTGTAGGGGTCGGCGCCTCGACGACCCGCAGAATGCCGGGCGTTACCATGATCGAAAACGTGAGATAGAAAACACACGTTTCACCCACGCGGACGATCGATGATCGTCCCTACGGAAACGCTCACCCCCTCAACGGACATTGCATTTCCACCTCGTCACATTGCCAAATATTTCTTTATCGACCCGCCAAAAATAATTTATATAATTCCATAGAAGAAGATAAATATTTTTTTCATATGCTATAATTACTAATAATTCATAAAAATCATGAAAATTATCGTTCAATTTAAAACAAGAAAGGGCATGACTCGACGATGACGATGGGCTACACCGGCAAGCGTAACGCAAACGGAACTCTATGTACAGCTCACCCGCAAACGGCACATCGGCAACCTTTCTGTTTTGTCATGCCTGTTTTTATCAATTTCTCTTTTGAAAACTGACTCAGACGTAGGATACCTGCGCCTGTGTTTATGTTTTGTTAAATCTTTGTTTTCCTTTGTTTGACCTTATTGATTGAAAAACGGAAATGTTATCGCGAACCGAATCAAGGCTCCCTTTGGGAAAGGGAGCTGTCCCTGAACAGGGACTGAGGGATTGTATCGATTGACCGAGCGTCAGCGAGATACTTTTTCCGATAACATCTTTCAATTTTCAATTGACAAAGGTCAATGCCTGATATTGTGAAAATATGCGGTCAGCGGGCAGACCCAAAAGAAAACGGTTTTCACAGAGATCTGTCATCATTTGGTGACGATCTCAACCTATTCATTAAAAGGAGGAATTCTATCATGAAAACAATCAGACGGCCAATCAGTATTCTGCTTGCAGTGCTGATGGTCGTAGGCATGTTCACCATGGTGCCGATTTCGGCAGGCGCAACCGTCTATACAGAAAACGAGATTGGCGAATATGTCACCACAGGCGACATTATCCATTTGCAGGGTGATTACATTGAGTTTGAGACTTATTCTGTTGTTCTGAAGGGCGGCACCTACAAGGTTGCCGGCAGTAACGAAGTCGCTCAATCCGACATTCAGTTAGGTGAGGCATGGTCGGGCTCCGGTGTGACCGTTCATTCTGACGGTTTCCGTTACAACGGTACCAAGTATGTCCCTGTCGATGCGAACGGTTACGAGTCCGGTTCATGGCTTGTTCTTGACGTAAATAATGATGACGGTGTAATAACATTCCGCGGAATGTGCGACTACTATCTTGCCGGCACAATGAACATGTGGGATACCAATGACGGCACCTATGAGCTCGCTAAGAACCCCGGCAACACCGACGAGTACATGCTGCTGGACTTTGCAGCCGATGCCAACACAGAGTTCAAGGTCGTTAGTGTCGGCGAATATATTGCTCCCACTAATAACTTCACGCTCAATGAGGCCGGTACCTATGACATTTACTTCCGTCCTAACGGCGGCGGCAATACAGCCGACGGCTGGGTAGACGGCAAAGTATTTGCTAACAATTTCCGTCCCGCTTCCTCTGCGACTTATGTTGCTCAGATCGGCGACACCAAGTACGAGACCCTCGATGCAGCTATCACTGCTGCTCAGGCTGGCGATACCGTTAAGCTGCTGGAAAATGTTACTCTTACCGAGGCTCTTGTCATTCCCGAAGGTAAGAACTTTACCCTCGACCTCAACGGTAAGGATATCACCGGTAATGTTAACGACAAGTTAGTCCAGAACAATGGTACTGTTGTTGTTGATGATACCAGCGCAGCTCCCGGTCATATCTATAACACCAATATCGACAAGCAGGGCAATGCTGCTTTCGTCAACTACGGCACTGCTACCGTTAAGAACGGTTACTTCGGCGACAAGAACTCCGATATGACCGACGCTAACGATGTAAACCGCGGCGCGGGCTTCCAGAACCAAGGCACTGCTGTGATCGACGGCGGCTACTTCACCGCTTGCGATAACTTCACTCCTGCAGAAACAGGTAACAACGGCTATGCTTACGCGATCATCAACTATGGCGATATCACCATCAACGATGCTACCGTATATGGTAAAAACAACGGTAACCTCGCGAATGACGCGGGTACCATGACCGTAAACGGCGGTAACTTCTCACTTGTTAAGGGTGCTAAGAAGAACTATTACTCCATCTACAACGGTTCCGATAGTGCTAATTCCATTGTAAACGGCGGTACATTTACCAATACAACCGGTACAGCTCTGACCCATACCGGCGTAGGTACCACCGAGCTCAACGGCGGCAGCTTCACCTACACAAAGTTCGAGCAGAGCAAAACAGGTCATCCGACTGTTTCCGGCGGTACGTTCAACAAGGCTGTTCCCGAGGCATACTGCGCAGAGGGCTTCATCCCTGTAACTAACACCGACGGCACCTACACCGTAGACGGCCCCTATGTTGCTAAGATCGGTACTACCGGTTACGCGACCCTCGCTGACGCGTTCGCGGCGGCAGTTGATGACGACACCATCACTGTTCTTGCTAACAGCGCAGGCAACGGTATCAAGGTTACTCCCGCAGGCAAGTTTGCTACCAACGGTCTGACCGTTGACTTCGCTGGTCACACCTACACCGTAGACGGCGAGACTGTCGGTTCCACCGGCACCGAGACCAATGGCTTCCAGCTTCTGAAGAACAACAAGGTCACCTTCAAGAACGGTACCATTACCTCTGCAAAGGCGAAGATTCTGGTTCAGAACTACAGCGATCTCACGCTGGAGGGCATGACCCTGACCCTGAACAACCCGGACTACACTGAGGCTTACACCCTGTCCAACAACAACGGCAATATCGTCATCGACGGCACCACCATCAACGCGAACCCCGCAGGCGGCTTTGCGTTCGACGTTTGCCGCTTCTCCAGCTATCCGTCCGTTCACGTAAAGGTTACCGGCGAGAGCGTCATCAACGGCGACGTTGAGGTTTCTGCTTCTAAGGGACAGGCTAAGGATGGCTTCTCCCTGACCCTCGAGAGCGGCTCCATGAGCGGCGCTATCGTAGTCGACGCTTCTGCTCAGGCTCTGGTCGGCGAAGTTAACAAGGTCACCAAGAAAGATACCTTCGCTAAGGAAGCTCCCGAAGGCTTCAAGTGGGTTTCCAACGAAGATGGCACTTCTTCTCTCGCTCCGATCCCCTACGTTGCTAAGATCGGCAACGCTAAGTACGAGACCCTCGCTGACGCGTTCGCTGCGGCAGTTGACGGCGACACAATCACCCTGCTGGCTAATTGCGCAGGCAACGGTATCAAGGTTACTCCCGCCGGCAAGTTTGCTACCGGTCTGACCGTTGACTTTGCAGGCTTCACCTACACCGTAGACGGCGAGACTGTCGGTTCCACCGGCACCGAGACCAACGGCTTCCAGCTTCTGAAGAACAACAAGGTCACCTTCAAGAACGGTACCATTACCTCTGCAAAGGCGAAGATTCTGGTTCAGAACTACAGCGATCTCACGCTGGAGGGCATGACCCTGACCCTGAACAACCCGGACTACACTGAGGCTTACACCCTGTCCAACAACAACGGCAATATCGTCATCGACGGCACCACCATCAACGCGAACCCCGCAGGCGGCTTTGCGTTCGACGTTTGCCGCTTCTCCAGCTATCCGTCCGTTCACGTAAAGGTTACCGGCGAGAGCGTCATCAACGGCGACGTTGAGGTTTCTGCTTCTAAGGGACAGGCTAAGGATGGCTTCTCCCTGACCCTCGAGAGCGGCTCCATGAGCGGCGCTATCGTAGTCGACGCTTCTGCTCAGGCTCTGGTCGGCGAAGTTAACAAGGTCACCAAGAAAGATACCTTCGCTAAGGAAGCTCCCGAAGGCTTCAAGTGGGTTTCCAACGAAGATGGCACTTCTTCTCTCGCTCCGATCCCCTATGTTGCTCAGATCGGCAACACCAAGTACGAGACCCTCGAGGCTGCATTCGCTGCAGCTGTAGACGGCGACACCATCACTGTTCTTGCTGACAGCGCAGGCAATGGTATCCAGGTTCTCAAAAATAAGTTTAAGACCAAAGGTCTGACTGTAGACTTCGACCATCATACCTATACCATGGACGGTGCGACAGTCGGTTCTCCCGGTACAGCAACACAGGCATTCCAGCTTCAGTATGGCAACAAGATCACCTTCAAGAATGGTACTCTCTATTCCGAAAAGGCGCTCTTCCTTGTTCAGAACTACAGCAACCTGACGCTGGACGGCATGACGCTGACCCTGAACAACCCCAACTATGCTTATGGTTACACCCTGTCCAATAACTACGGCAACACCGTAATCAAGGACACCACCATCAACGCGAACCCCGCAGGCAAATTCGCATTTGACGTATGCCGTGGCGGCGGTAGCAACGCTTATAAATACGTTCATGTTACCGTTACCGACAACAGCGTCATCAACGGCAATGTTGAGGTTGACGCAAGAAACGGCGATCCTAGGGACGGCTTCTCCCTGAATCTGGAGAGCGGCACCCTGAACGGCGAGATCAAACTGACCGCTAACGCTGAGACTGCTATCGATAATAATCCTGACAACGCTTCTGTCAACAAGAAGAACACCTTCAATCAGGATCCCGCTGCAGGCTACAAGTGGAAGGACAACGGCGACGGCACCAGCACTCTGGTCAAGATTCCGAAACTCTTCGCTGGTAACGGTCTTGCCCTGCACGGTGATATCGGCGTGATCTTCTACCTCAATCCTGAAGCGGCAGGTTTCTCTCTCAATCAGGTTAGTAGTGTATCCGTAGACTTTGCTTGCGACAAGTACTCCGGTACTGTCACAGAGTTCACGAAGGATGACGCTACAGGCTGCATCAAGGTTGCCTACTATGTTCCCGTTGCGTACATGGCAAGCGACATTATCGCTTCCAATGTTAAGATTAACAACTTACCGGCGATTGGTACTGATACCTACAGCGTACAGACATATGCTCTGGATACCATCAACGATCCGAATGCTCCTGCTGCTCGTAAGACCCTGATGAAGGAAATGCTCAACTACGGCGCAAAGGCAAAGGCAGTCTTCGAATCTCAGATGGCTAATCCGGAAGATGCTGTGTATGAAGAAATTCCCGATTACACCAAGACAACTGTAACTGTTGATATGATCGACGACGCCATCGAGGGTGAAGCTACCGATATGTCCACAGTCACTCCCGAGCCCGGTGCTAAATTCTACGGATCCAGCGTAATCTACCTGTCCGAGACCACTCTCAGAATGGTATTTGCAATTCCCGACGGCTCCGGTTCTAAGCTTCCTGAAAACGCCTACACCGGCCATCAGGGTAAATGGTACCACTGGGTTGATAAGAAAGATATCCCTGCGGCTCAACTCCATAAACAGCAGACCTTTACAGTTGGCAATGCAACCTTCAACTATTCCGCACTCGATTATGCTAAGGCGGTGCTGAACAGCAACATGGATCAGGCGAACAAGGATCTTGTATCTGCAATGTACCTCTACAACCAGGCGGCAATCGCATGCTTTGCTTGATTAGGAAAGGAATTGAAAAACGATGAAGAAAGAAACCTATGAGCGTCTGTATATGGACGTGACTGAGTTCGATGCGGAGGATGTTATTACCACTTCGGAAGAAACTATGCCCGACTTGATTTATGATGATAACCAAGGCGGCGCCGCAGGCGGAGTCGGATTCTTTGCCCCCGGTACGTAATCCTACTGTTGATCAGAATAGTCTGATCGCAGATCGTACATCGAATAACGTAGAATAACAATGTTTATCTCGCCGCCGCTTTGAGTGTAGCGCTTGAAGCGGCGGCGCAGATGATATACCGATATTCAATGAGAATCAGACACAGGGCTTCCCCTCGGGGGGAAGCTGTCAGCGAAAGCTGACTGATGAGGGGCGGGCGTTTCCGCAATCACCCCGAGCTCATCCACCCACCCTGATTTTTATTGAATATCAGTATAAAGGATGTGCAAAATTTGAAACTGAACGACAATTTTATCCGTCATGACGTCGACGGACAGACCCTGATCGTCCCCACCGGCAGCGCGGATTTTCACGGCTTGATCCAAGGGAACAAGACCCTCTCCGCAATCACCGAGTGCCTGACGCAGGATACGACAGAGGACAAGATCGTCGATGCCCTTTGCGCCCGTTTCGACGGCAGCAGAGAGGATATCAAAGCCGATGTGCATGAAGCGATCAAAAAGCTCAAAGCGATCGGCGCAATCGATGAATGATCGCCACAATTATTACGAAGTAAGAAGGAATCATCATGAGAGAATCACTTTTATACAACGATAAATTTCAGCTTTTCATCCGATTGTTAACTACGTTGTCATTTGGTTTGTACACGGCCTACCAGATTTACTTAACCGTAGTGATCGAAGCGAGCAGATACGGCAGAATGGTAACGGATATCATTATGCTGGTGCTCACCATCAGCTCGATCTTGATGTTCTTTGACAACCGTAAAGCCGCTACCGCCCGCACGATACTGTTTGTGCTCGGTATGCTGTTGCTGATCTTTGTCAAGATGATCAACATACCCTTCCTGTTCGGTAATCTGGATCCTTCCGAGCCTGTTTCCGTGATGAACTGCGCTGTGTTTGTGCTGTCTGAGCTCGGCGCGATCGGCTTGCTCGTCTATTACATCACCCTCATGAGCAGCAGCGAATTCCGCAAAAAGCAGGTGCTCCGTGTTGTATTGTCGCTTATCATTGCCGCGTTTTACCTCGCATGCCTGATCATGGAGCTGATTATGATCACAAAATACGGCGCGAATATCGACACAAGCCGTAAGCTCACCATCCTCAGCCGCTTCCTGTATTTCTTCGGCTTCGGCGGCACGGCGATCTGCCTGATGCTCCCCGCTCTGATGGTTGAGGTAGAGCACAAGCCGGGTGAATTTGTCTATTCGGAAGAAGATGACGACGAGATCGATTTAGTGATGTAGGCGAAAAGGTAGGGGAGAGCTCCGCTCTTAAGTTAAGAAAGGCTCCGCGATCCTCAGGGAGCTGTCAGCGAGATACATTTTCTTGGCTTATGGCATTAGATTTGCTCCTCCCGCCGACAGATGCCGTGGGCAACGCCCACCGTCTCCGCCTTAAGATAAGAAATAAAGAACAAGATTTTTTAGGAGGTACTGTAATGAAAAAAATCTGTGCTGTTATTTTAGCCGTATTATGTGTATTGTCTGTGATGAGCATGAGCCTTTCGGCATCTGCCATTACTATGTGGCGCCGTGGTGACGCTGATGCTGACGATGAAGTCACGATCACGGACGCGACTGTGATCCAGAGAAAGCTCGCTTTCATGGAAGTTGAAGAATTCAGGTCACAAGCCGCCGACGTTGATAAATCCGGTGAGGTGGATATCAGCGACGCGACATGGATCCAGCGTTTTCTCGCTCAACAGGGTAATCCCAATAAAATTGACGAATTGTTCGATCCGTATGAATTACCCTTCATTCCCAAAAACTAATTAGCTCTCACTGAACTACGGAGGAATTATGATAAAAAGAATCAGCTTGCTTTTGTTGGCGCTTTTGCTGAGCGTTTGTATGTTGACCGCCTGCGGCAAGAAACAAAAGGAAGAAGCTACGCCGGATACCGCATCGACCGCGGATACGGCAGAAACCAAGGCGACCGAGGCAAAATCCGAAAAAGCGACCCAATCCGGTCAGGACGCGGATGACAAAAAATCGGACGATGATAAGAAATCCGACGACAAATCCTCGTCCTCCGCTCAAAGCAACAAACAATCGAACGATCAGGACGCGCAAACCGGCGGTCAGTCTAATGACATCGATACCGGCTCCGATACCGGATCCGACAACAGCGGTTCCGATTCGGGGAGCGACGGCTCCTCTCAGTCGATGAACGACGGTGCACAGGACGGTTCATCCTCTAAGGGTGATTCCTCCAAGGGTGCTTCATCTAAATCGGAGCATTCGGCACCGTCATATGTCCCCGATGAATATGAAATGCCGTTCATTCCGGCGAAGTGATTTTAGAAAGATCAATATGTGAGAACAGCCTATAGCTGAAAATAGCTATAGGCTGTTTTTTTGTCCGGAAAACTTGATAAATTCATGTAGGAGTGGAGGCTCGAAAACGTGTGTCAAACAGCCGACCCCTACAAATCCTCTGCAACGTCTCTTGTAGGGCGGGGGTGCTCCCCGTTGGGGAGATGTCACGAAGTGACAGTGGGAGATTCCCCTGTTAGGGGAAATGTCCGCAAAGCGGACAAAAGGGTTGCCGTTCTCGCTGAGAGAAAGACGTCTCCGCCGAGGCTTGCTCCCGCCGAAACGTCTGTCAAGATGACATTATAATGCGAAGCAATTGAAACGCCCTACCGCGGGTCGTCGAGGGCGCCGACCCCTACAAATATATTGCAACGTCTACTGTAGGGGACGGCGCCTCGACGTCCCGAACCTATCCGCTAAATCTTACCCAACCGCGAAGCAGATCAAACGCCCTACCGCGGGAGCAGCAAGCCGCTCCCCTACAAATCCACCGCAACGTCTATCGTAGGGCGGGGGTGCTCCCCGTTGGGGAGACGTCACGAAGTGACAGTGGGAAATTCCCCTGTTAGGGGAAATGTCCGCAAAGCGGACAAAAGGGTTGCCGTTCTCGCTTAGAGAAAGGCGTCTCCGCCGAGGAATGCTCCCGCCGAAATAGCAACTGAAAATTGAAAACTGAAGAATGAAGATAGAAAAATACAAAACAATCCTGCCACATATGTGACAGGATTGTTTTGGTGGGAGAGGGTTAGGCTTATGATGTCGGTACATAGTTACCCCCGCCTTCGGAGCGACACCGCTTATGAAAAGTCGCGCCTACGCTCTCCTTAAAAATGATTCACTGAATCATTTTTACCTTCGGTTCTTCGCACAGATAATCGGGGTCCCCATAACGCCTGCGTTATGGGGAGAGGAGGAACCGCCACACAAGGTCAAGGCGTACCTACCGGATACGCCTACCGCGTACGGCGAGTGACGACGAGGCACAGTCGCCTTCGAATCAATCCTTTCCCACTAATGATATTGAAAAAAGACGATATCAAAAGATATCGTCTTCATTCATATGGTGGAGCAGAGGCAAGCAAATCCGAACTTTTGCTCAGTTCCTCTAAAGTCAATGTCCTTGCACCCTCGTTATAGTTAAAATAGAATTCAATTCTGTCATCATACAGTATAACAGAATTTACAAAACTGTCAACCAATCTTTTCCTTTGTTTGATCCTATCGGTATCGATATTTCTGAAGCGGTGCAGCCAGAATAGAATCTGTTCCTTAGTCAGAACAGGCTTTTTGATGTTTTCTTTTGCTATTTCAATCTGTAAATCTTGTTTTTGCTGTTCCAATTCTTCGAATCGGGTTTTGGTTGTCGGCGTGATAATTCCTTGTTCAATCGCCGTCAGAAGATTACCCAAACTCTTTTCAGTTTCTGCTAATTGCTTCTTCAATAGAATCAAGGTATTACTTTCCTGATCTTGCAGACGATACACTCTGTCAGCAATCGCTTCGATCAAAGCATCATCAAAAACAACTCTCTTAACTTGCTTTATTACGATATCCTCAATCCAATCTTTTTTGACCGCCTTTTTATCGCAGCCATTCTTTCGCTTGGCGGTAATACACTTATAGTAGCGATAGGTGGTTTCATTACGACTGGTACCGCTTTCGCCCACCATAAAAGACATACATTTACCGCAGTAGAGTTTGGTAGTAAGGATGTAATCAGCGTCTGCTTTGTATCTGGCAGGCGCTTTCTTGTTTTTCTTTATCTGCTGTTGGACACGCTCAAACAGATCCTTATCAACTATGGCGGGGATACCGTCAGGAATAACAATATCTCGGTATTTGTATTCGCCTATATATCTTCGATTAGAGAGTATATTGGATATCGTGTTGATTGTGAACTCTGTTCCTCGTGAATTCTTTACGCCTTTACGTTTAAATTCTGCGGCAATCTCTTTCATCGTGAAGCCTTCATCATACATTTGAAATGCAATACAAACGTAAGGCGCCAAATCCGTATTGATTTGAAAATGATGATTATTATCAATTGTGAAACCGAAAGGAATAGTGCCTCCATTGAATTTACAGTTGTAAGCATTCTCAGTTTGACCTCTAATTACCTTTTCTGCAAGTTCTGCAGAATAATACTCAGCCATTCCCTCAAGCATTGCTTCGAGTAAAATGCCCTCTGGGTTTTCTGAAATCGCTTCAGTGGCGGAGATTACTCTGACTCCGTTTTGTTTCAAAATCATCTTATACTTTGCTGAATCAAAGCGGTTTCGCGCAAATCGGTCAAGCTTCCAAACTATGATAACCTCAAATTCTTTTTTAGCGCTATCCTTAATCATGCGCTGAAAATCCGGACGGTTGTCAGTCTTTGCAGTCATAGCTCGATCAATATAAGTATCGATTATCTGAATCCCCTGTCGATCCGCATATGCTCTGCATTCGCGGATCTGTCCGTCAATGCTTTCCTCGCGTTGATTGTCAGAGGAGTATCTGGCGTAGATTATACCTTTCAAAACAACCTCCTAAAAGAGAATTATCTACTTACATAAAAACTAAAATGATTATGCTTAAGCCTGTTATAAAATGCGATATTTTGTTTTATCCCACTATTTCTTGAAAAACAATCTTCATCAATATAATCATGGAAATATAATTGATAGTATAGAATCCAAGAATTAGCCTTTGCGATCATTTGTCTTTTCGCTTTTTCTGTTAGTTTGTTATTATACTCTTCTAGTAATACTATTTTTGCTAAGTCATTGTTGCACATCGTTATTGCATTTGTAATCTCGGATTTCAAGTATTTTTTTGTTAACTTAAACCTTAGATATATGAGCCATACAGCTTCTAGACTATTATCATTATCAATGTGATATTTGATTTGCTTTTCAATTCTATTAATATCTTCTTGCGTAGTGATAAACGAACGTTTATGAGAAATAATCAATTCACATACTTTTACTAACGATCTGCTATCATTTGCCAAAATATCGTATAGATAGCTTAAAAAGATAGGTCTGTTAGTAATTGTTACGTTGTTATTAAGTGCTTTTACTAAAAACCTAATTGCTCCTTTAGTACCATTTTCTTCTAATCTAAAAAAGCAATTAAAGAGTGCCATGATTTGTTGTTCAGACATCGGACGCGTTAGATGTTTAGTAACAATAGCTTCCAAATTGTCTATAACATAGTATGGAAAACCAATATACTTCGTTTTTTCATTATTAATTGATAAGTAGTATTTTCTAAAAATATTTGTAATTGTGTTCTGAGTCCTTTGTAATTCTTCTTCGTTATATATAAAGATTTCATAATCATCAACATACCTTACAAAGCGAATACCCTCTCGTTCGATTTCTTCATCAATTCTAGCAAAAAGAGCTTCTGAAATAAAACGCGATATTGAAATACCGGTTAACAAACCATTAGTCCTATCACCATTCATACATCTAATAGTTTTATCAAATTCTTGATATAAAGGATATGAAGCTGGAATTGCTGGATCACTTTGATTTGCTTTGAACAACTTGTATGCTTGCATAGTCCTTTCAAAACCAAGGTCAATACATGGCAATAAATGAGTGTATATGCTTTGATAACAATTTGAAATATCCAATTGAAGAATTCCCTTTGCTCCGCGCGCTCTGTTAATCTTGTCAATCACATTAGGAACATAGGTTGAAATAAAAGCGTTTTGATCGCCATCTGTTAATGTAACCCCTAAACCATAGGCACTTTCATGCCGTGTGAGTTCACCGTTTTTGTTTATTAATGGCGAATAAGAATGAGTATCGACAGATTTCTCGATTAGCTTTCTAATCAAATCTTTATCTTTCATATATTTAACAACTTTTATGTATGAACAGAATTCAGGAATATAAATGATTCTCCTTTTTCCGTCTTCTGTAAAACGGCTCATATTAAAAGAATATGGTTCAACTAAATCGTTTTTGTCTCGAATCGAAAATGATAAAAAATCAACTTCTTTTGATAGCTTAAATGAAGGCGGTAGATATTCAGAGAAAAAGCCCTCATATATGAATTCGTCAATTATTTTTGACATATTTGCTTCACTAATATTCATGCGTGTAACCCCTTTTATAATTCACTTGATTTTCCACTTTTAATCCATTCATCTATTTCAGAAATTTTAAATTTCCAGTTTTTACCGACCTTATGTGCCGGCATATCTTTTGTTGCAATCCACCTAAGTACTGAATCTCTACTCACACCAAGATATTGCAGTATTTCAGGCATAGAGTAATAACGATCCTCAATTTCTTTCATAAAAACCACCTCTGGTTACCAGTATAACTCTTGTTGCCGTATTAGTCAAGTTATTGTACGATATTGTATGATTTTGTAAGGAAAGAAATGTAGTCAATCTGTTATAAACAAAAATGATGAGAAAATTTGTTGACATTATTCTCGATTGAGAATATAATGGCTTTGAGGTGTAAGCTATGAGATTGATTTCAGCACAGGAAGCAGCCAACAAATGGGGTATCACAAAAAGAAGAGTATTAACATTGTGCGCAACGAACAGAATTAAAGACGCCGAGCTTGTCGGTAATATTTGGGTATTACCGGCTGATGCAGAGAAACCTGAAGACGCTCGTATTAAACAACCTCTTGAATCAGATGATAGGGCTACTATAAAATCAGCGAGAAATTCACTAAAAAATGTTTGCCAATCTTCGATAAGAGTTTTACTTAGTAAAGGCTATACATTTTATGAAGCACGTAAAGTTTTTCTTGCGACCCTTTCAAAAGAGCTTTATTCTCATTTTGCTAATAGTTCGAGTGAAATCCATATTCCTGACATCGGTCAATATTTTTTAGATTTCTTTGAGAGTGAAGGTTTACTTGGCACTTCAATCAGTATTGTTGGGAAAATCAAGAGTTATCTTTGTGAGTTTCAATCTTATTGTGAAGATGCTTTATCCTGGAGTTATCAATACATTAATTCTTTAGATAAATTTGCTCCCTATGCGAGTACGCAGTTCTTTACAGAACGATATATGATCCATACGCTTCTTGATGCTTTGGAATTACACAAACAAAATAAAGTATTGGATCCCGCTTGCGGAGGCGGGAATTTTCTCGTGCTTTGTTTTGAGAAGATGATGAAAGAGTACTCAAAAGAGGAGTTATCTTTACAAGAAACAATTAAAAATGTATTATTAAAGCTATATGGATATGATATCGATCCTTTGCTCGCAAAGGTTGCTTATATTAATCTAAAGCTTAAGATTATTTCTTTATATTCACAGAATAATCAGAGTATTACATTTAAAGAGTTTACTGAAATACATCCAAACATTTTTTATCCGTTGCACTCAACTGTATCAGGTGCATTGGATAAAGAGCCTGAAAAGCAGATCGTTGTAAAGGTTGGGGATAAAAAGAGATATAGTCTTGACTCAGTTTTTTATGAGACAGATACTATATTAACTAACCCTCCTTTTCAAACCGTAAAAGGAATGCCTGAGGACCTGAAAAACTTCTTGAAGAAATATTATCCAAGCTCTAAATGTGATATGTGCAATGCTTTTATCGAGTTTTCTTCTAACCTTGTTGCACAAGGCGGAAACGTCGGACTTGTCACACAGAATAGTTGGATGTATTTAGATAGTTTCTCGGATCTCAGAAAAACTCTTTTATCCTCAACAAGAATAGAAAAGATATGGGAATTAGGAGCCAACGCTTTCTATGATATCAGCGGTGAAAAAACAAATGTTGCGTTATTACGTTTTACAAAAGAAACACCTTCAGAGAAAGATACAATGGTTCTTTACTCCCTTAATCATCTACAGCAAAAGCATATAGAACAGCTGCTTCAAATGCAGCAGGCAGATAAATACTCTGTAACCGTGTTGCAGAAAGAGATAACAGGTAGCCGTTTTGATATGGTCAGCACCGAACACTTAAAAGTTATCCTTAACGACAGCAAACCATACAAAGAGTTTGCTACTCCAATGCAAGGCACCTCAACGGGTAACTCAAAGGAGTTAATAGGGTTCTTTTGGGAACATCAAACCGATAAGGATTGGGTTATGGTAAGCAAAGGAGGAGGTTATGAGCGTTGGCAGGGCTTGAATCATTATTCGGTAAAATGGGGAAACGATGGAGAATACATTAAAGCGACTAAAGGTTCTGCAATCAGAAATGCTGCATATTTTGAAGATACTCAATTAGTGTTCAGCGATACCGGTACCGCAGGTCTGAATGTAAGGTTATTAATGCCGAATCAGATATTTGTGGCATCTGGTCCGGGAATACGAATCTCAGAAGGTAAACCGCTGGCGCATTTAGCATTTTTGAATTCCCGTTTTGCATCATATTTTATCCGCTTGCTGACTCCAAAGCTCACGATAGCTGCAGGATATATCGCTAAATTGCCGGTACTCAAATCTCTGCTTTTTTCTGACACACTGGAGAATTATGCAAAACAAATACTCAAAGCAAAACGCAATCGTCTTAGTAAACGTGCTTGCAATTATGAATTTGAACCATTAAGAATATCAGATCTACTCCCACCGATTTCACAGACTGCATCGGAATGGTTTAGAGAAGATATCGAAGATGAATGGTTGCAGCTTCAGTTTGAGGAAAGAATAGAAAAAGAGATTTCAGAAGCTTTTGGATTGACGTCAGAAGATACGTTTGCTATGGAACGAAAAATCGGTCACAAATCTATTTATGCTAACGAATCAGAAAAGGAAACCGTCTTAGAAATAGATAAAACATTATTAATAGTATTAAATTCGAACTGCAATATAAAAAGAACGAAGCACAAAAAAGAAGAATTAGGCTGTGACGGAATAATTGAGTATCTGTCTCAAGCAACCGAAGTCTCTTGTCAAACAATTTACAATACTCTGATCGGTTCAGATGCACAAAGCAGTAAGGTTATGAATAAATACAAAGATATGTATTTGCATTCTTTATTGTTGAGTGCTTTAGGTGTTCACGGAAATCGTGTTGAATGCATTTCTGTTGAAAAGCTAAAAGAAATACATTTTGCATCTGAAGCTGATAGTAATACTTTTCTAACATGGATAAGAAATGATTTTAACGAAGTTCATTTTGATTCTTTATTCAAAAAGCCGGTGTATTACTATGATGAACTTTCCGATACTGTCAAATTGACGGAGAAACAAGTATGAAAGAAATCATTAGTATTATTGCTAATCAGTTGCTGAAAGGCATCAAAAACAAATATGGAGATAACTGCGAAAAAGTCACTGAGGTTAAGATATTTTGGTTTTATCAAAAGTATCTGCTTTTTTCGATTGCTAATTCTAAAAGGTTGTTTGGCAAGGATAGTACGACTCTAATTCTTCTTACTAAAATGGCTGAATTCAAGTTAATCCCAAGCGGAATGATTGACTTTTATCTTTCAAATACCGATATCATTGATAACTTGATCGAAAGCAGTTCTCAACTATATGATTGTGATGATAATGAATTAGCCGATTGTTATGAGAATCTGCTTAATATTGAACTTGCTTTGTCTAAAGATTCTATTTCCTTACAAATCGGAAAAAGTTCCCGAGATGCAACAGGTTCCTATTACACTCCCAAAGATTTAGCATATGTGACTGCAAAAAAAGCATTGAATAGCATTTGCAACAGTACTGATTATTCTGACTTTCGAATTGCCGATTTGTCTTGCGGCTGCGGAGAGTTTTTTGAAGCATGCTATACAATTCTGAGCGAAGATAAAAAACTAACCCCCGAAACAATCGTTACCATGTTTAGGGGGATTGATGTCGATCCTATCGCCTTGCAAATATGTATTTGCAGATTAATAAAAAAAGTTCAATTATCTGAGTGGGAAAGCATCATCAGCAATTTCAGGTTAGGAAATCCTTTGATCTATACAAATAACGAGATTGGATTTATGGAGAGAATCAATTTGTTTGCCTTAGGCAGATTGTATGCTCCTCAAATGGGAATAGATATTGTTGAGGACGATGCTTTTCGCAATATCGATTTAGTAATCGGAAATCCTCCTTGGGAAAAAATCAGATTTGAGGAGAGAAAGTTTTTCGCTCACATCTGTCCTGAAATAGCGGCGATCACAAAAAAGGACAGCAGGCAAAAAGCAATTAATGATCTGGAAAAGACATGGACTGATTTGTATTATTGGTCTCAGGACGTCCAGAACGATTATTCATTAATGACAGCAAAAACTTACCGTCATCCATTAATTCAGTTATCTGCTTGCGGCGAGTTAAATACATATGCTCTCTTTACCGAGTTGGCTAATAATCTGCTTTCAAAAAAAGGGATTTCGTCATTAGTATTGAAAAGCTCAATCGTTACCTCTCCTGTAAACAAGCCATTATTCTCGTTCTATTTAAATAACGGGCAAGTAAAGGAAATAAGCTTGTTCGAGAATAAAAGCAAGATCTTCAATATAGATTCAAGAGAAAGGTTTTGTGTTCTCACTACTTCCAAAGAGGAAAATCCGAGGTTTTCTTTTTCTGCCGGTCTTACAACAGTTGACGAGTATTTGGCGGATGATTTCATTACAGTTGAGCCGCAGGATATTAAGCTGATTAATCCATCCACAGGAATGATACCTAATGTCAATAATACACGTCATATCTCATTCTTAATTCATGCGCACCGTCGGTTACCCGTCTTCGATTCTGTTTTTCCGGATTGTCACTTTGGGCGATTAATTCATTTAACAGCTCATGCAAAGTATATTGATAGAACAGAATCCTCTGAGAATCTTCCTGTTTATGAAGGTAAGTTTTTGGAACAGTATAACGCAAGATTCTCAACATTCGAGGGTATGTCAGAAGAAAAAAAGTATTCTGCAAAAGCTTCTGCAATAAAGAATCATGCATCAAATGATTGTCCTCCGTTTCCTCAAAGCAGATTCTTTGTTCATAAGTCTCTTTGGAATAAGTATTTGCAGCAATACCCATCGAAGTATTCTCTCTGCTGGAGAAGCTTAACATCGCCGACAAACTACAGAACGATGATTGCCATGATTCTGAATACCCAGCCGACCTGTCAATCGGTTCAAATGCTGCAAACCCGGGATTATCAAGAGTTAGTTTTGTTATTAGGTTTGTTCAATTCAAAACCGTTTGATTACTTTGTGAGATTGAAAATGCCCGGCTTAGATCTAACGCAGTCTGTTATACGGCAAATACCTGTTCCTTCCCAAGATGACTTTGACCGCGTATTAGATTATCGTGGAAATCATTGCGCAATAAAAAAGCATATTTTATCATATGTAGCATATCTTTTATCAAAGGAACCTACATTAGAAGATCTAATTGCTGAGATTAAGGCGAATGTATATCCTGTACCAAACAATATCAGCTTTTGTGCAGCCAGACAGTATATTGATGAACTCTTTTTAAATGCTTACGGATTCAGCGAAAGAGAAAGCACTTATATTTTGAATAGCTTTTCATCTAAAAACACTCAGGGATGTCACGATGAATGACATCCCTGAGTGTTTATCTTAATAATCCATATTTCTTTGAACGAGCATTAATACCGTTGGTAGCAACTACGTAACTGTTTGCTGAGATCGTATCTAATTCATCTTCGGGGACAGAAGACATAACATAGTAATCGGTTGTGATTTTTTCGAATACAAGGATCTTGTGCTGCAGCCAGTTAAGACCTTCTATAAGGTGAATTTTGTATTGATTATCAGCGTCCGAACCCTTTAGCTGGATTCTCCATGATCCGTTATCAGGAGCGAACTTGATAGTGCACGGAGAATAATCAACGCCGTTATAATTGACGGTAATATCCTTGACAACGCCTGCGCTTTCAGGATCAATATCGAAAAATGCAACGCCGCCCAAGATTGTGTTATTGTTATTGGTTTCATATCTTGAATTGGCTGCGCTTCCGCTTACTATCATACCTAATTTCGATAAATCCAGTATATTCCTTGATCCACCTGTCATAGCACGGGTCTCAAACCAAATTCTTTCAGTTTCATTTGTTTCTTCGATTGTTTGAAGTCCGTGAACAGCTGTATCGTTTGTTGCAACCGCTCTGCGCCTATCGGTATGCGAATTCTCTTCGTGTGCAGTATCGTTATGCCGATTTGCAAGATGCGGGATTCTAATACCTCTTAATGTGCCAAATGCGTTTTGTCTCTGACGAGTGTTTTGCGGAGCTTGATTGGTATTATGTTCTATAGCGAGGCGAATCTCTCTTCGCAGATAATCATCAGTCAGCAGAGCGTCGATTTGGTTTTGGTTATCAATCAGCAATGTACAGTTGTCAGCGTTTTGCTGAAATCTGTTTATCATCTGATTGAAATTGTCTAAAATCGGTGATTGATTATCAGTAATATCGTAGCAAATACAGGATTCTATGTTAGTCCACAAACCTCCGCCTGTAAAATTATTGGATCCGACTGCTATCCAAGAATGATGATCATTATTCAATACATACATTTTTGAATGAAATGTTGTTGAGTTGCTTTCTGAATGGATGATATATAACCTATCACATAAGTTAAATAGATTTAATACTGCTTCATAAGAAGTTCCATGAGAGTCAACGCCTATATATGCTTCTATTTCTCCTCCACGCTGCTTGAATTGCTCTAATGCAGGTTTCATTCGTAATACGCCGCTATTCTTTGCAAAAGCAGACACAATAACACATCTGTTATACTCGCCGTTAAGCTTTTCAATCAGAATGTCACCAAGCTGTCCATTAAACGGTTGGTTAATAAGCTCTCCCATTATAAAACCTCCAATCTATATTGCTATTATACAGATTTGCAGCGCTTTGGTCAATGCTTTTTAGTGGGTAATAGAGAATATGATTTTGGTAGTGGACTTGATGAAAAAACTGTGGTATTGTCTGTTGCTTGGAAAGGCAGGTGAGAGAAATGACCACACTTGAGAATCTTTATTACGGCAATATAATACCACATGAGTTTGCGATTGTTCGCGGCAGTGAATATGATGTCACAAACAAATTGCTTGTTCGGCACGAGGAAGAACTGACCTCAACACTAACAGAGCAGCAGAAGGAAGTATTCTGCAAGTTTAAGGACAATCAAACAGAATTGTTAAGCCTCGGTGAACGCGACGCGTTTATCCGAGGCTTTTCGTTAGCTGTAAGATTGATGACAGAAGCACTGAACAGCGAGAAAACCTGATGAGCCGTGTTTCGTCCCGTGTTGCGCGAAAGAAAGAATCGGGTATGTACCCGATCTCTCCAAACAAACGCGACACAGACGATTTGTCGCGGTTTGTGAGCCCTAATAAACGCCGCCTGACAAGTGTCGGGCGGCGCTGCTTTTAGTCAGGGTCGTTATCGTCGAGCTCATGAACAACGCTCAGGTATTCATCATCTGAGATTTCTTGTTTTATCCATTGCTGTTTCGCTTTCTGTGCTTTTTCAAGCCAAATACGATAATCGTTACGATTGACATGGGGAGTAGTCAGATGATGGTGAACAGAACGGATGGAACGCTGATAGTTCCTCTCAACCGCCTTGTCGTAATCCTCAAACCCGAACAGAGTTGATTGCAGTTTCATGCGGTTCTTTGGACCGATCTCACAGCATTTCTTTTTACTGCCCGGCTGTTTGTTGCTGCAGTAATTCGTTCTCTTTTTTGTTTTTGCTAAAAACAGTCTTCCGCAGTTCTGACAGGTGCAGATATTTGGACTTAGCAGAATCAATCTGACTAACAAATAGTTAAGATAGTTTGCAGCTGACTCAAATAAATAACCTTTGGATAATACCACCTTGTTTTCCTTTGCCTTTTCTTCATTAACAAAGCAAAGCTCTTGATAAGCATTATCTAAAAAGCTGTTATCAATCTTTAAGATTTTCGCCGGCTTTTCTTCAAGCGGACAATCCAAATCTGCGTAGATCATCATTAATACCTTGGCATTTTGAAAGGCGTAGCCAAACTCTCTATAGGTTTTTCTCTGTGCCTCAATCGCTTTTTCATACCCTTTTCTGTCATCGGGAGAAGGCTTTTCTATTCCGGAAAGCTCGGCTTCAAGCAATAGCCCAAGAACTTCATTTATGGATTTTATTATCTTCACAACCTGTAAATTCTCTTCAAATATCCGATCGGCTCTTGTTGGTGAAAACCTTTTATTGACTACACTTTCATTATTAACACTGTTCAATGCAATCTGTATCGCGTCACTGTCTATTCTTACAAGATTTATCAGTTCTCCGGCATAGCTGTTCGAATAAAGCTTTGTTGTGGTTTCTCCATGATGATAATTGAGCGTAAATTTCAGTTTACCTCGCGTAAGCAGGTTTAATCCGTTTTTATCTAACAAAAAACCACATCCTCTCTGATGGTTAGGAATGAAACTCTGCGTATAACAAGAGTTTCATCGCAGATATACTTTTATATTTTTATTTGGTAGAATTATAGCATAACGATCGTTAATTACCAATAGCTATAGGCACTACAATTGAATAATACTGTCCAGATAACGAAAGAAGGTGAAACTATGTATGACGATCTTAATGATGGTCTTTATTCTAAGAAGCTGTTTAATTCCATAGACGGAGAAACCTTACTTGAAATGGATCTGCCGAAAACGAAATACGTGATCAGAGATCTGCTGCCGCAGGGCCTCGCTATCATCGGCGGCTCCCCTAAGGTTGGCAAGTCATGGTTGATGCTCGACTGGTGTGTGCGCATCGCAAAGGGGGAGAAGATTTGGAACTACCCGACAGTGCAGGGAACGACGCTCTATCTAAGTTTGGAGGATAACAGCTCGCGTCTGCAGGAACGGTTGCTGACGGTAACGGAAAGCGCCCCTGCCAATGTTCACTTCGTTACCTTCTGCTGTTCTCTTGACAACGGTCTTGACGAGCAGATCAAAAACTTTGTCACGGATCACCCCGATACAGTTTTGATCGTCATTGATACGTTCCAGATGATTCGCGGCACGGGCAGTGGGGTCAGCTATGCTTCCGATTACAATGAGATTGAGATTATCAAGAAGCTCGCAGATGAATTGAAGATCACCATTCTGCTTGTACATCATCTGCGCAAGCAGGGTGACAGCGATCCGTTCAATATGATCTCAGGTACTAACGGTTTGGCAGGCGGCGCGGATACAATGTTCGTTCTTGATAAGAGCAAGCGGTGTTCCTCCAACGCTACGCTGTACTGTTCGGGACGGGATATAGAGGACAGAGAGATTGAACTCAGATTTGATAAGGACAGCTGTGCATGGAAATTCGTTTCCGACAGCTCTGAAAACCCGGAAATGCTGCTACCGATTGAGATGCAGAAGCTGATTGAGATGATGAAGGATATTTCTTTCTTCTCAGGCAGTAACGCCGAATTTCTCGAAAGGTACCAATCCTATTCAGGGAGTGAAATCAAAGCCAATGCCCTGAAGAGAATGATGAATCGATGGCACTCTGAGTTGGAGGAGGATAGCGGCGTTTATTTTGAGTCCTGCAAACGGAATAACACGCGAGTTATCGATATCACCTATGAGCCGCCTGACAGCGAAGCGTAAAAAGGTACGGTAAGTACGATATGTACGGTATTATTTCGCTCCCAAAAATATCGTCTTTACTGTCCATATCGTCCGTGGCTGTATTTGCCTACGTTTTCGTAGTGCCGGCATTTAGTGTGGCATCAAAAACGAGAATGGGACACGCCGTATGAGCCAGCCGCGGACAAACTCATCGATGTATAAAGCAAGAGAAAACATAGTATACAAATTTAAAGAATAGCCGTATAGGATGGAGTGTAAGAATAAGCGCAGACTCGTCTGCGGCCAGCATCGCATTCGTCTGGACGCGAAGCGCCCGCCGATGCAGCTGGGCGGGACACCCGCACCCGTCTTTACGGCAGAAAGGAAACCTATGAAAGATAGAAAAATGAGCATCCGAATCTCAGATGAAGATTTGCGAACACTTCATCACAAAGCGGAACAGGCAAAACTAACACTGACCGAATACATTACTCAATGCGGTATCGACAAACAGATTTTTGTGATTGACGGCTTAGACGAGTTGATTTGTCAGCTGAAAGCCATCGGCAGAAACCTCAATCAGCTGACGGTACTCGGTAACATGGGCAAGGTAAATACTATCAATCTCCAAAAGCTGACCGATGAATACGCCGCCCTTAATCAGACTCTCACAGAGTTGCTTGACAGAAAGAGGTGGTCGGCATAGCAGTCGTCACATTCATTGCGCGAAACAAAACACAGACCCGTCAAGGTCTGTGGGGGCTGATTCACTACTGCACAAAGGACAGGAAAACCATGCATAACGGAAAGCGGCTCGTCAGCGGAGTCAACTGTGTGGCGCAGTCGGCATTCAACGAGATGATGAATACCAAGCTGCGGTACCGTAAGACAAACGGCAGGATGTATTATCACCTCATGCAGTCATTCCACCCGGACGAGCAGCTGACGCCTAAAACAGCACATAGAATTGCTTTGAGGTTTGCGGAAGAAAACTTCCCAGGCTTTGAGGTGCTGGTCGCTACTCATATAGACCGAGGTCACATTCATTCGCATTTTGTTCTCAACTCTGTAAACGCAGAAACGGGTTACAAATATCATTCTGATAACAATGAAATCCAGCGCTTGCGTGATGCCTCGGATAAATTATGCATGGAATACGGATTATCTGTGATTGTGCCCAAGAGCAAAAGGGTCAAAGGAATGTCAACGAGCGAGTATCATGTTGCCGAAAAGGGAGAAAGCTGGAAACTGGATTTAGCAATGTCGATTGACGAAGTGATGAAATATGCCGTCAGCAAAGAGCATTTCATTCGGCTGATGGAGATGGAAGGCTACGAGGTGAACTGGAAAGATACACGCAAGTATGTCACCTACACTTGTCCGAACGGAATGAGATGCAGGGATATCAGACTTCATGAAGAGAAATATTTAAAGGAGGTTATGGAAGATGAATTCCGAATCAGAAAGAAAATCACCGAGCGAACTGAAGGCTCAAATGAAGATGAATATGGACAGGGCAGCCCAAATAACAAGCTTTATGGCCGTGCCGGAGAGATCATGGAAAGCTCTGATCGATACCCAAACAGCACAGATCGGCATTCTCAATTTGATACTCGATCAGATGAAGGACATGACAACATGGAAAGATATCACGGATTTGCAGGAGGAACAAATGAAGCTGATGACCGCTCATACGAAGGAGACCGAGCAGATGTTAATGGAGTTTCAGGAGATTCTTCAGGAGCAGGCGGAGAAAATGCAAGAGGCGACAGCGACCACGGCGGAGAACTTCCAATCACAGGTTGGGAAGATGAGCGAGAGTTTCTTACAGCAGCTCTCCTCAGCGGAGGAAATGACGAAACGGAGTTTGCGGAAGATGATCATGGTTTCGCTTATTCCGACTATCCTGCTGATCATCTGGGAATTGATTCGGCATATGTGGCTGCTGACATGATAAACATCATCGATAACGACAGCCATACCGAGGACTGTACCACGATAAAGCAGCCGCCCAAGAACAAAAAGAATAACCAATCCAACGGATTCAATATGAGCATGTAAGGAGGATGATAGCAAAAATAGAAACAGTGATGTCTTATGGCATCGAAGAAAACTGAGATTCCAAAGCATGAAATTGACACGCTTGCAAAGGAATTCCTTCCTGAAATCTTAGCCTTCTTTGAAACTGAAGAAGGCAAAAAAGAATTTGAGGAATGGAAACACAAAACACTTAAGAATGAATAGCTGATATGTGGCACAGATATATTTTTTACTAATCTGTGCCACATACCTTGTGAATAGATGTTGGAGAAATAGACTTTTGAGATGTAAATCGCTTGATAAGCCCTTAAGTCCTTAAGCATTATTTGTCCCGTTTATTGGACATTATTTATTGTACAATAGAAGTATGAGAGGAACAAAAAGAGAAAGGAGAAGAATAAAACCATAAAAATGAGTGATGAAAGATTGCAAAATATTGAAAAATGTTTTAAACTCATTTATAATACAAATGAGGTGAATGCTATGCCCAGCGTTTTACGAGTAAACTTTAGTGGTTTGTTAAAAGAACTGTCTCTGCCGGAGTACAAATCATTATGGCCGATTTTTGAAGCTGTAGTTAATTCTATCCAATCAATTAATGAATTAGGCGACAGTTTCAAAGGCGAAATATCTATCAATGCTATTCGAAATCAAGGTTCTTTTACTGATGTTCAAAATGCACCTTATTGTGAGTTTGTAATAACCGATAATGGTCCTGGCTTCAATGAGCAAAACTACAACTCTTTTTTGGAAGCGTATAGTTCTCTAAAGGTCGCTAAAGGATGTAAAGGATTAGGCCGTTTTTTGTGGCTTAAGGCATTTGAAAAAGTTGTAATTGAAAGTGTTTATATTGAGAATAATAATTGCTATAAAAGACAATTTGAATTCTCAGAAGATAGCTTTATTACCCCTGAAGAAAACACAGTGAAAATTGAAAAAGCCGATCCATATACAAAAGTTCGCCTTGTGGGGTATAGAAAAAAGTATCAAAAGAATTGCAGTATATCGGTTGAACCTATTGCCAAAAAGATAATTGAGCATTGTATGATGTATTTTATCTCTGACAACTGTCCACAGATTGTCCTTTCAGATGATATAGATTCAATCAATATAAATGATTATTTCGAAGCCAATATTAAAGATTCTTTACATCAAGATAAAATTGAAATACAGGAGCAGTCTTTTTCGATATATCATATCCAAATGAGGGATAATGCCACAAGACATGAATTGCATCTGTGTGCTAGTGATAGAGAAGTGGAATCAATTGATCTATCAAAAAAGATCCACGACTTGAACACAAAACTAACTGATACCGATGGAAACGATTATTACTATGTAGGTTATATTACAGGAGAATATCTCGATACTAATGTAAACTCAAACAGAACGGCGTTTTATATAGACAAAGAAAAAAGTCTTACTAATCCAATCACCAAAGAAGATTTATATAATGCAGCAATAAAATTCATAGAGTTATACTTAGGTGATGATCTAAAAAACGTAAGGCAGAAGAAAGAAGATCATATTCAACATTTTGTTAACCTTAAAAAGCCACAGTATAAATTCTTATTAAATGCTAAGCCAAGTATTATCGAAGATATACCCAACGGGCTAAAAGACGATGATTTAGAATTAGAACTCCATAAACAAAGTCAAAAATGGGAAAGAGAATTAAAAGAAATTGGCAAGAAGATTGAACAAGAAAGCAAAGAGAAAATCAGTAGTATTGGTGATTACGATGATATTTTTGATAAGTATTGTTCTGGAGTAACTGATCTTAGCAGGGCAAGTCTATCAGAATATGTAATACGTAGAAAGACCATTTTAGACTTACTGGAAAAAGCATTAGAATGGGATGATGATAAAAAATACAAAAAAGAAGAAATTATCCATTCTTTGATTTGTCCTATGAAGCATTCCTCAAACGATATTCCTTTTGACGAGATGAATTTATGGATTATCGACGAGAGACTATCTTTCCATAATTATCTTGCTTCCGATCAGGAGTTAAAATCCATTCCGGTTATTGATTCAAATTCGTCTGACAGAATAGATATTGCGATTTTTGATCAAGCACTGTCATTCTCTATTGAAAAAGATCATTTTAATAATATCACAATAATTGAATTGAAAAGGCCAAATCGAAATAATTATTCAGCAAACGGAAAGGATAACGACCCGATTGAGCAAGTGTTACGTTATGTGAAGCTTATTAGAGAGGGAAAAGCAAAGCTTGCAAACGGAAGAGGTTTTGGAAATGTAGAAAACACTCCTTTTTATTGTTATATCATCGCTGATCTTACATCTACGTTGATTGACAGAGCTGATACTTTAGGATATACTAAAACACCTGATGGAGAAGGTTATTTTGGTTATAATCCTAATAGAAATGCTTATGTTGAAATTATTTCGTACTCTAAATTGTTGGATGATGCAAAAAAGAGTAATCAAGTGCTTTTTGATAAACTCTTCAATCCTAAATCATCAGAAATAAAACACCAATATTAATAAACCGCCGAAGCGACAATTATAACGCTTCGGCGGTATTCGTTTATTGCTCCTTTAAGTAGCTACATAAAACCAAAAATCCGAACGTTTCACCAATCAGTAAAAAGTTCGGATTATTTGAGTCTGGTGGGAGAGGGTGGATTCGAACCACCGAAGTCACTGACAACAGATTTACAGTCTGCCCCCTTTGGCCACTCGGGAACTCTCCCATATTTGATTGGAGCTGGTGGACGGACTCGAACCCCCGACCTGCTGATTACAAATCAGCTGCTCTACCAACTGAGCTACACCAGCATTTTAACCGGCACCTTTTTTCGTGCTCAAATATAATATCATAACGGAACGCTTTTGTCAACAGTTTTTGCGAAAATCCAAGAATTTTTCATGTCGTCACTTGTGATGCCTCTGAGATGACGATGATAAAAAATCATTTGTGAATTATCTTTGCGGTACTTGATTATTCGGCGGAGTTTGTGTATAATAAACCTGTTCGGTTTTGCTGAACATATATCCGCCCGTGGCGCAGCTGGATAACGCAACGGATTCCGATTCCGGAGAACGGGAGTTCAAATCTCTTCGGGCGGGCCATAGAAAACACTCGTGGATACTTCCACGGGTGTTTTTATATTATAACCTATTATTTTGGCGGTATTATACAAAAAGTCCGCGAATCCTTATTTTTCAAGGGTTTACGGACTTTGTTTTTATGTTTTCTTTACAGATCTACCCGGATAAACCGTTTTTGCGCAACGCGGCAGGAAAGCAGGGTGCCGGCGGCGTAGATGAGCGCGGCGATGGCGAGGATGCCGAGCTGCAGCCCCAGGCGTTCGCCGCCGGGGGTGTTGAAAAACGCCAGCCCCGGAAAGAAGTGCAGCGCCTCCCCGGCGAAAACCAGCAGCAGCGTGGCAATGCCGAACCGCAGGAAGGGCATGCCGATCTTGTAGCCGGTTTTGAAGAAGCCCGTGATGAAAATGCCGTTGAAGGCGGCGTAGATGAGCAGCACAAAGGCAAGAAAGAGGGGAGTGGCGTTCATCAGCGCGTTGCCCACATAGGGCGCCGCACTGGCAAGAACCGTCATGCGCAGGGCGGTGAGCACCGCCATCAGCGCGAAGCCGATGAGCTGGATGAAGCAGGTGAAGACATATTTCGCCGAAACACAGTCCGTTTTTTTCACCGGCAGCAAAACAGTGTAAAGCGTGTCGTTCGCCTCTCTCGCGTTCTGAAAGGAGTGGAACACGCCGAAGCAGACGAAGAACGCCCCCATCAGGATGGGATATCCGGGCAGCAGCGTCATCAGCGTCGCAGCCAGAAAAATCCACGACAGCGGCGACGCCGCCAGCCGGATCTCTTTACTCAGCAGCTTTTTCATACAGACTCTCCTTTTCAAAATGCACCATGATTTCGTCCAGCGTGTTTCCGCAGCCCGTTTCTTTGCAGCGGGAGAGGAACGCCGCCATCGGCTCACTCGCGATCAGCTTTCCTTTGGCGATATAGGTGATGTCGTCCGCGCACTTTTCCAGGTCGGAGGTGATGTGCGTGGAGAATAAAATGGCGATCCCCTGATCCCGCAGGAAACGAAAGGTGTCCAGCAGCTCCTCGCGGGAAACGGGGTCCAGCCCGCTGGTGGGCTCATCCAGCAGCAGCAACCGCGCCCCGTGCGAAAGTGCCAGGGTCAGGTTCAGCTTCACCCGCATGCCCTCGCTCAGCTCTCCGGGCGTTTTTTCCGCGTCCAGCGAGAACAGATCCATATAGCGGCGGCAGGCGTCGTCGTCCCAGTTGTCATAAAAGGTTTTTGTAACATCCAGCAGCTTTCGGATGGGCTTGCGCTTGTAGTAGTCCACAGCGCCGCCGGCAAAGCCGATCTGCTGCTTCACTTCCCGCTCGTGTCCGGCAAACTCCCTGCCGAAATAGCGGATCTCTCCGGCGTCCGGGTGTACGATGCCGAGAATAGACTTGAGCGTGGTGGTTTTTCCCGCACCGTTGCGACCGATGAAGCCCATGATGCTGCCCTCACGCACGGAAAACGAAACGTCCGACAGCGTAAACTTCGGGTATTTTTTGCAAAGCTCCCGCACCTCAAGTACGTTCATTCCTCTTCCTCCTCCGTTTCGTCAGCGCCGAACACCAGTGCGCCCAGCTGTGTAAAGGTGGATTTCGGCGGGCTGGCGATCCCCTTCGTCCGGTCTCCCAGCAGCAGCAGCGTATCCCCCGGCGCGATGCCGAAGATCTCCCGCGCCTCCTTCGGGATCACGATCTGTCCCTTCGCGCCGACCGTGACGCTCCACGCGTATTTGCCCTTTGGCCTTCTCATAATACCAATCCCTTTCGATATGATTTGTGCGATTTGTTATACAAATCATACTACACGGATTAGCGTTTGTCAAGCCCCGACACAGGGGCGGCGCTTATAATCTCACTCCTAACTAATCTTCATCTCCCTCTTGCCGTAGACAGGATTATGTGTTACAATGTAAAATGATTTAATAGGGTCAAGAGGAAGAGGGCGATGGAAACCCTTTCAACTGCTGACCCGAATCAGACAAACAACAAAAGGAGAGGATTGGATGGGCAAACAACCAAAATCCCCTGAGAAAACGGTTGAAAAGAAGAATTTCCCGTTGTTTGACAAGCTCACCGAGCGCCATCTGTCGCTCGAGCGCATCGTCGCGGCGCTGATGTCATCGGTGCTGATGGCGTATATCTACGCGCTCTTGTCGCACGGTGATTTCACCAATCTCAGCGCTTATTACAACAGTATCAGCTTCGTCGGATTCTTTGCGATCACGATACTCGGCTTTGCGGCGCTGGTCGGTGTGACATGGCTGTCAAAGAACAAGTATATCATTCCGTGGGCGCTGATGCTCACGGCGATCGCGGTATCAGTGCTGTTCGCGGCGAACTACAAGGACGGCGGCGCGCTGTTCTGCGTCGGTATCGGCGTGGTGGATCTGATCATCGTGCTGTGGCAGGTGCGCGGCGACAAGCTCGGCATTGCGGGCATCGCCGTCAGCCGCAAGGTGGCGCTGATCGTAGCCGCGGTGCTGTTCGCTGTGACCACCTTCGTGTTCGGCTACTTGACGTCGATCAAATACCGCACCTATACGAATTTCGCGTTCGATTTCGGCATCTTTGCCCAGATGTATGAGCGAATGGCGGTGAGCTTCTCGCCGAGCACTACGGTTGAGCGCTCGCATATGATGTCGCATTTCGGCGTGCATTTCTCACCGATTTTCTACCTCTTCCTGCCGGGGTACTATATTTTCCGCAGTCCGATCTATCTGTTCTATGTGCAGAGCGCGTCGGTGGCGGCAGGCGTGTTTGCAGTCTATCTGATCTGTGGCAAGCTGGGCTTCTCGGGTAAGCTGACCCTCGCCCTCGAGCTGATGTACGCCTTCTATCCCTGTCTGTTCAACGGTACTTTCTATGATTTCCACGAAAATAAATTTTTGACCACCATCATCCTGTTCCTGTTCTACTTCATCCTGTGCAAGAACACGATCTGGGAGTTCGTCTTTGCTCTTATGCTGTTGATGGTCAAGGAGGACGCGGCGATCTATCTGATCGCGATCGCGTTCTTTATGATGATCAACCGCAAGGAGATCCTGCGCGGCGGCATCATGTTGGGCATGGCGGTCGTCTACTTCCTGATCGCGCAAAAGATCGTGGCGGCAGTCGGCGGCGAGGGCGTCATGATCAGTCGACTGGGCGACTACTTTATCAACGGTGAGCAGGGCTTCTTCTCCGTATTCAAGTCCGTGTTCTTCGATATGGGCTTCCTCATCAAGCAGATGTTCACGGTCGAAAAGCTGCCGTTCATCCTCTGGATGCTCGCGCCGGTGGCATTCGCTCCCTTTGCGACCGGGAAGATCAGCTCCCTGATCCTGCTGTTCCCGATCATCCCGATCAACCTCATGCAGAGCTGGAAATACCAGTATGATGTGGATTACCAGTACACCTACGGTGTGGCGGCGCTGATTCTGATGAGTGCGATCTTTGTCATTGCTAAGCTCAAGACGGATCCCAAGCGCATTGTGGTGCTCACCTCACTGTGCCTGTGCGCGGTGATGACAGCGTCATTGGTTTATCCCAAGGCCGTCAACGTGACCGGCTATCTCAAGAATTCTTCTTCCTCCTGTCAGCAGGTGGACGAGCTGATCGAGAGCGTGCCCACCGACGCGACCGTCACGGCGACGCACAGTCTGGTGCCGCATTTGTACAAGGTGGAGTGGCTCTACACGATGCCCGATTACTATACACAAAAGCGTGATAAGCCAGTAGATACCGACTATTTCGTGATCGATACGCGCTACTCCGATATCGCAAACGACATGAAGGCGGTTATGGGTGATAATTATACGCTGGTCAAGTCGGCGGGCTTTGCCGAGCTGTATCAGCATAAATAACGGGGGATATGATGAAACGAATTCTATTGATCGCGGCGGCAGTGCTGCTGATGATCCTGACAGCGGCATGCGGTAAGGGCAACTCGTCCTCCGCTCCGGCGACAACGGCGCCGCAGCCGGCGACCGACGCGCCGTATATCGACACCCAGCTCAGCGAGCCGGAATGGACCTATGCCGAGGGTACGCTGCAATTGCTCGGCGGTGATAGCACGGCTTTGGCAACAGGCAAGGATGAGATCCTGTACTTCGCGATCGTGATGAACAAGGATGGCTCTCAGGAGTTGCGCTTCAAGCTCAGTGACACTGTCGCGACGAAGCTGAAGAATCAAAGCGCCGACGCTACCTATACCATGACGCTCAACGATGAAACGATCGGCACCGCAACGCTGAACAGCGACGGCACCGAGGCGATCATCACCAAAGAGAACACCGTCGGCGATATCACACAGGTCGCCTCCAAAATCAGAGGTCTGGCGCAGTAAGGGCAGAAGAATAATTCTATATCAGAAAAATAATTACATTCTGTAACACCGATTGCTCATAGGGCAGTCGGTGTTTTTGCGTGAAAATATCATGGTGAAATGTACATTGTAGGGGATGACGCTTGCGACATCCCGTAACCTTTCCGTCAGATGAATTGAAAATGCGGAGCGAATCTATCCTTCCGTAGGGTATGGCATTTTGAGAAGTTGTCTAAATCTATGATTTGGTATACAACTCCCATGCAACAGCGCTCCATCGTCGTCGCGCGCTTTACTCGGTAGGCATATCCGGTTGGTATGCCTTGACCTCGCATTGCGGCTCCTCCTCTCCCCATAACTCGGGGAGTTATGGGGACCCTGTGTTCGCGATTGGCTAAGCGCCACTGTATGACGTACCGAACCTATCGCTATCATCAAAAAATGGATTTACACTTGACAGGCTAACGATTGTTAGCTATAATAAGGCTAATAACTATTAGCTGATGATGGGAGGATCCTATGTCAACAAAGGACAGAATACTGGATGAGGCGCTGACGCTGTTCTCCGAGAACGGCTACGACGGTACCGGTGTGGAGCAGATCGCCGAGAAGGTCGGCATCAAGGCGCCGTCGCTCTACAAGCATTTTAAGGGCAAAGAGGACATAATGAACGCGCTCATCGACAATGCCGAAGCGCGATATGAAGAATCCTTCGGCTCGGAGCGGCACATCGGAACGCTCCCCGAGAGCAGGGAGGAATTCGTCCGTGTAACAATGGAAAGGATCCTGTTCACCATGCACGATACGGTGATCCGCAAGATCCGTAAATTCTTAGTGCAGGAGCAATTCCGCAACGCCAGACTTGCCGCCATCACCACCCGCCATCAGCTCGAGGGCGTGCAGCGGATGTACACAAAGATCATCGAGGGCATGATGGAAAAGGGGCTGTTCGTCAAGGATGATCCCGCGCTGCTCGCCGATGAACTGACGGCGCCGGTCGTTTTGCTGATCGCCAAAGCGGACAGACAACCGCAGACAGAGCAGGAGATCACAGAGAGCATCGAGCGCCACATCCGCCACTTTTGCGATGTGTATATGACTGAATGAATTTGGAGGTAAGCTATGCGATTAGACGGTTTTGGATTATTGGTAAATGATATGGGCAGAATGATCCGTTTTTACAGGGATGTGCTCGGCTTTGAGATAAAAGAGGCTGAGGACACGAAAAACGTGTATCTTGTCAAGGACGGAGCATTGTTCCTGCTCTATGGCAGAAAAGACTTTGAAAAAATGACAAGCCGAAAATATGACTATGTCAAAGGTCTTAACGGTCACTTTGAGCTGGCGCTGTATGTCGATACCTTTGATGAAGTCGACGCTTCCTTCAAAGCGGCTGTTGAAAACGGTGCCGAACCCGTGTTGGAACCGACGACTGAGCCTTGGGGACAACGCACCTGTTATATCGCCGACCCGGAATGCAACCTGATAGAGATCGGCTCTTGGGATAAGCCGTATGAAACAAAAGATCAAGACGATAAGCATTGATATAAGGTGAGAAAATGAAAATGGTCATCATTCACGGTCAGAGTCACACAGGCTCGACCTGTCATATCGCGCGTATACTTGCGGACAAAATCGGCGGAGAAATATCTGAATTCTTTTTACCGAAGGATTTCGGTGAATTTTGTTGTGGATGTACGCGTTGCTTTAAAGAAAGCGAAACAAAATGTCCGCATTATGACAAGCTCGCCACTATCACGCAGGCGATCGATGCAGCGGATGTTATTATCCTCGCAAGTCCCGTCTATGTCTATCACGCAACGGGAGCGATGAAAGCGCTTTTGGATCATTATGGCTGGCGTTGGATGGTTCACCGTCCTGAGGAAAGTATGTTTAAAAAGCAGGGTGTGTGCATTTCCACAGCCGCGGGCGGCGGCATGAGATCCACCAATAAGGATATGGCAGACAGCTTGTTTTTCTGGGGTGTCGCTAAGATATACAAATTCGGGATCGGCGTCGCCGCAATTGATTGGAACAAAGTGTCTGAAAAGAAAAAACAGAGAATCAACAGAGAAACAGATTCTATCGCGAAAAGAATACATCGACATAAAAGCAGCGTAAAGCCCGGGCTGAAAACCAAAGGCTTCTTTTGGATGATGCACCTCATGCAGAAAAACGGTTGGAATGAGGCGGATGCGCGCTATTGGAAAGAGAAAGGCTGGACAGGTAAGGTACGTCCTTGGAAAAAAGGTGAATCGTATGACAGTAAAAACAAATGAATTATCAGCTGAATTATTCCTGCGGCTCTACACTTCCGTCGGTTGGGAACCGCCCGGGATCGAGCAGGTGCAGAAAGCGCTGGAGAACACGACTGCGACCTTTACCGCATACGATGGCAATACGCCTGTCGGCATGGTACGACTAATCGGCGACGGCGGTATGTCGTTCTACATCAAGGATTTCGCCGTCGTGCCCGCATATCAGTCAAAGGGCGTCGGCGCACTGTTGCTAAATGCCTTGGAGGACTGTATCAAAGAAACCATCGCGCCCGATTGGGCGGTCAGTCTGGAGCTGATCAGCTCAAAGAAAGCGGTGGACTTCTATCAAAAACACGGCTTCGAGGAACGCCCCTGTGATTGGGATGGACCGGGTATGTTCAAGATGATACGGAATAAATGAAAAAGCACAGTGATACAGAATGTTATTGGAATCAAAGCTGACGATCTTTTTTGACGAGCCGTTTTGGGTGGGCGTGTTCGAGGAGTTGGACGGCGATAAGCTTTCTGCTTGCAAAGTAGTATTCGGAGCCGAGCCGACAGACGCGGAGGTCTATGCGTTCGTTCTAAAGCATTATGATCATTTACGATTCAGCACACCCATAAAAGCTGAAATCAAACAGAAAGCCGACAATCCGAAACGCCGTCAGCGAAACGCGCAGAAGCAGCTCGAAAAATCGGGCGTCGGCACCAAGTCGCAGCAGGCACTCCAAAAGCAGTATGAAGAAAACAAGCTTGAACGCAAGCAGCGATCCCGCGAGCAGAGAGAAGCCGAAAAGCGGCGGTTGTTCGAGTTGAAACAGCAAAAGCGCAAGGAAAAGCACAGAGGACATTAGTGATGATACAATTAAGACCATACGAACCACGCGATGCCTACACAATCATTTCATGGATCGGCGACGAGGTCGCTTTCCGGAAATGGTGTGCAGACAGATATAAAACCTATCCGATCACAGCGGACGATATGAACCGGCAATATGACGCAGCGGATCATGACCGCTTCTTTCCGATGACGGCGTATGATGAAAACGGTATCGTCGGACATCTGATCCTGCGTTATACGGATGAAGAAATGCATACCCTCAGATTCGGATTCATCATTATTGACAATAAAAGGCGCGGTCGAGGCATTGGCAGACAAATGCTCAGATTGGCGATTCGATATGCTTTTGAGGAGATGAAAGCGGATAAGATTACCTTGGGCGTGTTTGAGAACAATCCGTCCGCATACCGCTGTTACCGCTCGGTCGGGTTCCGTGAAAGTGAAACTGATAAGACTGAGTACTACCGTGTCTTTGATGAGGAATGGAAATGCCTTGAAATGGAATTATGGCGAACTTCATAACAATCATTAGGATATTGTGCAGCCTCGCGCTGCTGTTCTGTATGCCGCTGTCGCCGCCGTTCTATGCGCTTTACACAGCCGCAGGATCATCCGATATATTTGACGGATGGATCGCGCGGAAGACGAATACCGCAACAAAATTCGGCGCGAAGCTCGACACCCTTGCCGATATCGTTTTTGCCGCGGTCGTATTGATTAAGCTCCTGCCAATCCTTGCGCTACCTGTGTGGATAATCGTGTGGGTCAGTGTGATCGCGCTGATCAAGCTCATCAATATCGTAATCGGATTCGTCCGCAATCACACGCTGACAGCGGTTCATTCCGTTATCAATAAGGTCACGGGAACGTTGGTGTTTATCCTGCCTTTTACACTGACGATCATCAACATACGATACTCCGCTGTTTTTGTCTGCGCAGTCGCAACAGTCGCGGCGATAATGGAAAGCTATACCGTATTAGTAATATAAATCAAAATTCAGAGGTACCTTATGAATATTTATGAAACCTGTCCGACATTGGAAAGTGAAAGATTTATACTCAGATTATTTGAAGATTATGATGGTGATGATTTGTTAGCAGTATACAGCGATAAAAACGCGCTGCCGTTCTTTAACAGTGATAATTGTGACGGTGATAATTTCTACTATCCGACAAAAGAAAGAATGGCGGAGGCGATCGCCTTTTGGCGTATGTCCTATGAAAACGGTTGGTTTGCGAGACTTTCGATTGTTGATAAAGCAACAGCAAGTGTTATCGGAACGGTTGAATGTTGCAAAAGAGTGTCGGATGACGCATTTAACAATATGGGGATTCTAAGAGTCGATGTGAGAAGCGACTATGAAGAAGAAAATGTATTATATGATCTTTTTTCGCTTATTACACCAAAACTTGATGAAATGTTAGGCTGTCAAGGTGTTCTGACAAAAGTTCCGATATACGCCGTAGAAAGAATCAAAGCGATCAAAAAAGTCGGCTTTACAAAATCAGAACATCTGCTGATTGGAAAAACCGGTTATGCCTATGACGGATATTGGACGATCGAATAGTCAGTTGGGAGAAGTGAGATGGTTATTGTCAAAGCAGAAGCAAATCAAGTAGAAAAAATCGTGGATATGTCTGTCAGAGCTTTTGAAACAGATGTAAATGTCGGCGGAGCAAAAGGTGATTGTCCGCTCGGATTTGATTCGGTAGAATGGCATAAACAAATGGCTCGGGAGGGGCATTTGTATCAGGCAATGATAGATAATGATTTGGTCGGTGCAGCCATACTATTCCCGGATGAAACCAAAAACAGCGTGTACATTGGCAGAATATTTATTGATAGCATCTATCATAGAAAAGGTTACGGAATTCGTTTGATGGAATGCATAGAAAAGAATTTCCCGTGCGCTGCTGAGTTTGATCTGGATACCCCAAGTTGGAATGAACGGACAAATGCTTTTTACAAAAGATTAGGCTATCGTGTCATAAAGATTGAGGACGGATTCGTCTTTTACCGGAAAAAGAACAGAAAAAGCGTACAGATGCAAAGATAGGTTTTATCTCCAAATGGACGGCAGAAGCACGAAAGGAACATCATAATGCCAAAAGAAATTGATCCGAAAGACAGTCCGAGAGCGACAGCGTATGAGCTGTGGATGAAAGCGCCGAATCCGATGGTGACTTTTTTCAAGACGCTCGATGTTACCAATCTGCTTACAGTCAGCAGAAAAAGAAATATGAAATACAATATGCTGCTTTGTTTTTGCGTTGCTAAAGCTGCAATCGGTATTGATGAGTTTTACACGCTCCCTGTCGGCGAAAAGCTACTGCAATACGACAAAATTGCCGTCAGCGTGATTGTGAAGAACAAGCGCGGAGAGATCAATTCCTGCGATATTCCTTACGCGGCTGATTTGGAAACATTCAATCAAAGTTATCTGGAAAACACCGCATGGGTCGCCGAGAATTGCGATAACAAAGATCTGTCAGACAACGGTATGGTCATCGGCACATCGGCGATCATCGAGACCGAGCTTGACGGCATCGTCGGTATGAACAGCGGTATCTTCAACAATCCCTTCATCAGCTGGGGCAGATACCGCAAGAAAGAATTAAGGGTCGAGCTGCCGATCTCGTTCCAATTCCACCACACGCAGATGGACGGCTCTCACGCGGGAAGTTTCTTAGAAAAGCTACAAAATGTAATGAACGAAATGAAGTAAGAGGAGATGATACGATGAAATTCAAAAACTACAACAGCAAAGACTATGAAGCGGTCTGTGATTTTCTGATCGAGCTGAACCGTGACAATCAAAACCACATCAACTGGAACTGGGGACGGTTCGAGTGGATGATGGAGCATCCTGAGTTCGACAAAAGCATGATGGGTTCTTTCGGGCTTTGGAATGACGGCGAAAAGGTCGTCGGTGCGGCGATCTACGATATGTATTTCGGCGAGGCGTTTGTCGGTGCTCTGCCCGCATACAGCACGCTTTATCCGGAAATCCTCGCCTATGCTTATCGTGAGTTGAAAGATGAAAACGGTCTCGGAATCGCGATTTGCGACACTTGTACCGATGAAATCAACATGGCGAAATCGGCCGGGTTTGCGCTTGCCGAGCAGACGGAGACTGTGATGTTGCTCGATTTCGATAGGGAGCTTCTTATCGATCTGCCCCGCGGTTTACATTTTGCACAGCTTGACCCTGTAAAGGAACCGTACGCGTTCCAATGGCTTTTGTGGCAAGGCTTTGATCATGGAACCGATAAGGCGGAATTTGAACGGCAGGAACAGATCATCCCGCAGGATCGTCCACACCTGAATCCGTATCTCAGCGTAGCGGCAAAGAACAGTGACGGAGAATATGTTTCTTACTGCTGCTTGTGGTACTCCGATAAGACCGACTACGCCTATGTCGAGCCGGTTTGTACCATCCCTGCATATAGAGGGAAAGGCGTTGCGAAAGCGGTGATCTTCGAAGCGCTGAATCGCGCGAAAGCCCTCGGCGCGAAGAAAGCGTATGTTCTGTCCGATATGCCGTTTTATGAGAAGCTCGGATTCCGAAAGGACAAGCAGTTCACTTTCTATTGGAAAAGAGGCAATTAATATGAACAACATAACTGTTAACAATGTAACATACAACGTGATTAAGCTGCTCGGCAAGGGCAAAGGCGGCTATTCCTACCTTGCAGAACGTGACGGCAGGCAGTACGTTGTCAAGCAGACTCATCACGAGCCGTGCGACTACTACACCTTCGGCAACAAAATCGAAGCGGAACAAAACGACTATCGACGGCTGACGGATGCGCGAATCCGAATCCCGAAAATGCTTGATATTGATATCAAAAACGAGCGAATCGTCAAGGAATATATCGACGGCGATACGATTTTTGAAATGGTAAAAAATGGCTGTTCCGTTGCAGCGTATTTACCGCAAGTCCGTGAAATGGCGGCGCTTGCGAAAAACGCAGGACTGAATATTGATTACTTCCCGACAAACTTTGTCGTTCAGGGCGGCTTGCTTTACTATATTGACTATGAGTGCAACGGCTATATGGAAGAATGGAGCTTTGAAAACTGGGGCGTCAAATATTGGTCGAGAACGCCTGAATTTGAAGCGTATTTAAACCAAAATCAGCACTGACACGCATCGTGTCATCTATGTGACGGAGCGTTTCTTTCCTTTTAGCTCAATCTATGTTACTTTCAAATTAACCAATTTGAAAGGACTGATTGATTTGAAAAGGAATTTGCCATTGGGTATCGGATCGTTAATCGTCTTTGTACTGTGGACGATATTGATCCTGTTCGTCGATGTGCAGGCAGTGGGACCGAACGGGTCGAAGGTAGGATTTGCGACTTTTAACACATGGTTTCATCAGCTGACAGGCGTACACATGACGCTGTATACCGTCACGGACTGGCTCGGATTAGTGCCGATCGCCGTGTGCCTGTGCTTCGGCGGCTTAGGACTCTGTCAGCTTATCAAAAGAAGAAGTCTGTTCAAGGTCGACGCGGATATCCTGCTCTTAGGCGGCTATTACATTCTGGTGATTATCGGTTATCTGTTCTTTGAGATGGTACCGATCAATTACCGCCCGATCCTGATCGACGGATGCTTGGAAGCGTCCTATCCGTCCTCGACAACGCTTCTGGTGCTGTCCGTTATGCCAACGTTGGTGTTTCAGATCAAGCGCCGAAGTCACAGCAAAATCATCAAAAAGGTTGTGATTGGCTTTGCTGTGATTTTCTCAATGTTGATGGCCATCGGCAGACTGATCTCGGGCGTTCACTGGGCAACGGACATCATCGGCGCTGTCCTGTTGAGCTTCGGCTTATTCAAGCTCTACCAAAGCGCGGTGACCGCAACAGATATGAGGAACAAACATGGAGTTCAATGAAAAACTACAGCAATTGAGAAAAAGCAAAGGACTGACGCAGGAGGAACTGGCGCAGGCGATCTTTGTGTCCAGAACCGCCGTGTCAAAATGGGAGTCCGGCAGAGGTTACCCGAATATCGAATCACTCAAGACGCTTGCCGAATTCTTCTCTGTGACCGTTGACGAGCTGTTGTCTACGGATGAGATCATCACCGCGGCAGAGGAAGAAAAACAGGAGTTGATCGGAAAATACACCACCCTGTTATGCCATGTATTGGATGTATTCACGGCTTTACTGCTGTTCATTCCTGTTTTCGGCAACGGCGCGGACAAGCGATCGGTCGCTTTGTTTGCGCTGAGCGAAACACCGCTTTGGATCAAGATCGTATCTGCTGTAATTATCGGTCTGACCGTCTTGAACGGCGTCTGCGGACTGATCATCAGCCGATTGGATAAGCCGCTGTGGAGCAAGCACCGATCGATAACAGGAATCGCTTTATCGGTTACCGCGTGCTTGCTGTTTATGATCACCCGACAGCCCTATGCAGGCGTATTCTGCTTTGCGATTTTGGTGATCAAGGGTTGCTTAAGGAGAAAAGTATGAATTATCCACTGAGTGAAAAATATATGACTGCCGAATTGATGAAAAAGATCATGGGGCCGAACCCTGTTAAGCTCGAAGAGGAGCTCTTGACGGATCATCAAATCCCCAAAGACGCGATCGTCTGTGACCTCGGCAGCGGTCAGGGGTTGACGAGCGCGTTTCTGGTAAAGGAATACGGCTTTACGGTCTATGCCGCCGACCTGTGGAGCGATCCGGAGGAGAACCGTCGGTTCTTTACCTCGATGGGGCTGAGTGAATCGCAGATCATCCCCGTCAAGGCGGATGCAGAAAATTTGCCGTTTGATAGGGAATATTTCGACGCGGTCGTGTCGACGGATTCATATAACTATTTCGGGCGCGATCCCGCCTATCTTGACAGCAAGCTATTGCCTTTCGTAAAGCCCGGCGGCTACATCTACATCACTGTCCCCGGGATGAAAAAGGACTGTCATGATGACCTGCCGCCGGAGCTGCTTTTGTCATGGACGCCCGAACAGCTTGATTATCTGCACGACGTTTCCTATTGGAAGCATATCGTCGAAGGGTGCAAGGGTGCTCAGGTGCTGGAAGTATCCGAGATGGCGTCAAACGACGAGGTCTGGGCTGACTGGCTCAAACAGGAGAACGAATACGCCGTCGGCGATCGCAAGGCGATAGAAGCAGGCGGCGGAAAATATCTGAATTTTATCAAGATCGTTTTGAGAAAGAGGGGATAAGATGTGAAAATTTTGGTCATCAACGGCAGCCCCAAGAAAGAGAAAAGCGACACCATGCACATCACACGCGCCTTTGTGGACGGGATGAATGCAGAGTACACATTAATAAAACGGAAGTTGTAAGACAGTTGGGAGAAGCGGGATGGTTATTGTCAAAGCAGAAGCAAATCAGGTAGAAAAAATCGTAGATATGTCTATCAGAGCTTTTGAAACAGATGTAAATGTCGGCGGAGCAAAAGGTGATTGTCCGCCCGGATTTGATTCGGTAGAATGGCATAAACAAATGGCTCGGGAAGGACATTTGTATCGGGCAATGATAAGAAAAGATTTGGTCGGTGCAGCCATACTATTCCCGGATGAAACCAAAAACAGCGTGTACATTGGCAGAATATTTATTGATAGCATCTATCATAGAAAAGGTTACGGAATTCGTCTGATGGAATGCATAGAGAAGAGTTTCCCATGCGCTGCTGAGTTTGATCTGGATACCCCGTGTTGGAATGAGCGGACAAATGCTTTTTACAAAAGATTAGGCTATCGTGTCATAAAGGTTGAGGATGGATTCGTCTTTTATCAGAAAAAGCGAACCCAATATCGTTCAGATACTGACGATAATCATATCGAACGTTGAAACAGGTTATCAGCAACAAGCGGTTGCTTTTCATCGTATTGTTTCTATGTTATCATACCATCAGGAGGTGTTTATATGGACACAAAGGAAGTATTATTTGAACTCAGAACAAAGAACGGCTTATCGCAGGACGAGCTTGCCGAGAAGGTGTTTGTGACCCGTCAGGCGGTCTCGCGCTGGGAGAACGGCGAGACCGTGCCGAATACCGATACCCTGAAGCTGTTGTCAAAGCTCTTCGGCGTATCGATCAACACCCTGCTCGGCGCACCGCGTCAGCTGATCTGCCAGTGTTGCGGAATGCCGCTTGAGGATGATATCATCGGCAGAGATCGGGACGGCTCACTGAATGAGGATTACTGCAAATGGTGCTATGCCGACGGGCAGTACACCTACAGCGATATGGACGAGCTGATCGACGTTTGTATCCCTCACATGGTCAAAGAGGGCTTTTCCGAGGAGCAGGCGCGTGCCTACATGAAAGAGGCACTGCCCCGGCTCGACTACTGGAAACGGTATGACGAGCTCAGTGACAACGGACAGTTTGACGCGTTCAAGCAGAAGCTGATCGATGAGATCAACGCTCTTTCTGTCGAGGGCATGCCGAAGGTCGAAAAGCTGAACGCCCTCGTCGGCAAGTACGTCAACCTCGCATACCGCCTGCCGAACGGTACGACAGCAAAATTCCTCGACGATGATACCACCTATCTCGGTACGCAGCTCGCATCGGAAGTTGGCGAACAAGTGAGTTCGGAACGGTGCTTCGGCGTCCTCGCCGGTATGGATTTTATCCTGATCTGCACCTATGGCGCGGACGGAGCTGATCCGGAGCTCGTGCTGTATCAAAAGAGATGAATCGCAAATAAACAGACAAAGCCTCCCGCGTCGATCGCATGACGCGGGAGGCTTTATGATGGTAACGCTTACGTTGTCAGTTTATTCTATAGATGTTCCGATCGCGTAGGGGGTGGGGATCCCGGTGAGGTAGCGGCAGATGAAGGTCGCGTCGATGATCTCGATCTCACCGTTGCCGTCAACATCGGCATTCATCATCGTTTCGGGATCGATATTGACCTTGCTGCCGGCACAGTAACGCTGGATCAGCGTCGCGTCGCTGATGGTGACCTCTCCGTCGCCGTCCGTGTCACCGCAGATCGCTAAATCGACCTCGGCGCCTGTCGCGATGATGTAGACGCTGAAATGGGTCGTTTTAAAGCTGAGGTATCCATCCTGATAAACCGCGTTCATATCGGTCAGACTGCCGTCGGCTTCTTTGCGATATACCTTAGCGTCGGGATCATCACACGGGATCTTGACGGTGACAACATGTTCGGGCTGAACCGCTTCACTGTCTTTCTTCAAACCGATATCGTAGGCGTTGATCATTTCAACGGTTTTGGGCAACGCGGTCTTGTCAAATGTATCGGTGATATCCTCAACACTCAACTCCTGTCCCTCTGCCACACTGACGCTTACACCGCATGTATCGGTGACGTCCGTGAGCGGAACAAAAGAGAAATGATTGACAAATCCGGGACCGAACATCTTCTTGGCGTCCGGGCTTTCAAACTGTCTGATAAATCTTTCTGCCTCAGTGCCCGGATAACCGTACATCGTTACATCAAAGTATAAGGTTCTCTGTTCTTGCCATGAGCCTACATATACTGTTGTTTTGCCAAAACTGGCGGTAATCGATTCGACCGATTTGGGAATTGTCACACTTTTGAGATCAGTGCAGTTGTAGAATCCTGTGATATCACGCAGACCATCCGGGAAAATGATCGTCTTCAAGGTCGTTTGGTCATTAAAGCCTTCCACCTTTGTTGTACCGGGTCGAATCTCGACTGTCTCGGGACAGATGCCCTTATAGTCCATCGCTGATGTGCCCCAATATAGTACGCCGTCCGGCTGATCGTTGTACCAGATACCCTCAAAATCAGTTTCTTCAAACGCTGTTTTAGCGACATATTCGATGGATGAGGGAAGCGTAAAGTCAGTTAATCCGGTGCATCCGGCGAACGTATCATCCTCTATTCCCGTTATTGAATCGGGGAGCTTGACGATTGTCAGACCGGTGCATCCCTTAAAAGCGCCTTCACCGATCTCTGTCACCGAGTCGGGAATGACGATCTCTGTCAGTCCGGTACATCCGGAGAAAGCGCCGGCTCCGATTGAGGTCACCGATTCGGGAATAACGATTTTTGTCAGACCGGTACATCTGCTGAAAGCATAATCCTCGATCTTAGTCACTGCGTCGGGGATCGTAATGCTCGTCAAACCGGTGCATCCCTCAAAAGCGCCTTCACCGATCTCTGTCACCGAGTCGGGAATGACAATCTCTGTCAGTCCGGTACATCTGCTGAAAGCATAATCCCCGATCTCAGTCACTGCGTCGGGGATCGTAATGCTCGTCAAAGCGGTGCAATAATTGAATGTGCGATCTTTTATTGTTGTGATGGAAGAGGGAATATTGATCTCTGTCAAACCGGTGCATCCGCTAAAAGCGCCGGATCCGATTGAGGTCACCGAGTCGGGGAGCTTGACGCTTTTCAGGTTCTCATTGTCCTCAAACGCGTTATCCGCGATCTTGACGACGGGCAGACTATCGATGGCAGCCGGAATCTCAAGATCACTTTCATTGCCGGCGTAGCCGGTGATATCCAAGCAGGTAGGATCGATATCCATCTCGCCTTGGGCGTTCAGGTAACGGTGATAGCGGTACAGAAAGCCGCCATCCAAATCCTCCAAATCCCAGTGAGGCACTAACGCTGATTTGGAAGGATCGATCTCGTACGGACGGGTTTCTCCGTTGCAGTAAGCGACATGACCGAGGCAGTCGGTGGTGAAGTACAGATCATGGGTCTGCTCTATCCATTTGATGCCGGATATGTGAATAAAAGAGATCTTATACTTTACACCTTCGGTAAACGTGTAACCCAATTTTGCTGCGGGGTCGATCTCATACATGCCGCTCACACCTTTGGTGGCAGTGCCGATGGGTTTTTTCGTGCCCCAACCAAATGGTGTTGTGGGATTGGCTTCGGTGCCAAAGTCGCCGTCGTAGATATAGAAAGCGACCTTATCCTTGGCGCCCATCTCCCAGCCGGTGCCGTTCACATCGAAATAGATCTTGTTCGGCTCGGGTGTAAAGCCCTCGGGCGCGGTGTAGCCGGTCTCCTCAGCCGAAACGCTCAGGGTCGCGGTGGGGATGACGCTCAGCGCGAGGATCAGCGCTAAGACGATCGATAGTATTTTTCTGTTGTTGCTCATAAAAGCCTCCTTGTTTTGTATCATTCCGTCAAGAAAAGGTTTTGTTCACGCGATAAAAGGAGTTTTCTCAGCGGAATGCTTCTTCTTTGTTTGCTGCCTTGCAGCCGCCCGGGGGGGAAGTGCCTGTTGTGCGATTATCCGTTTTATGATCGTCCTTTCCGTCCGGGCGGGCGGCGGTTGAGTATGATACCCGCGTTATGTCAACGACATCTTACGGATATCCGTATACACTAAAATCGCAAAAACTGATGGATTTACGATTTTTGGTCAGCAAATTGTTTATTTGAAGAAATAGTAATTCTTGCCGGCGATGAAATAATCGTCATAGAGCCTCAGATCCGTTTGCTCGGTCAGCGGGATGCGGAAGCATTCCTTGCCGGTGTTATCATAGACCGCGATCTGCGTGCCCTCGGAATTAGCGAAGTGATCCTTTGTAAAGCTCGATTCAACGCCCAGCTTCATCGGGTCGAACTGATCCTTGCCGTCTTTGTCGACATAGGTGATGTAGCTGCTGCCGTCATTCATGACCAGCGGCGTCACGCCCGAGTCGGAGAAATTGCCCCTGCGGATCACGTTGGGCAGATAGGCGGTGATCTCGGCGACCTTCTCACCGCTCAGGTCATAATACACGCCGTCGACCACGCCGATGTCATCAATGATATAGGTGTGGTAGCTGTCCTTGCAATTAAACTTCTGGATCTCAAGGGTATGGACGTCCATGATGCCCAGTCCGTGGAGGGTTGACAGCTCCACCCAGACCTTGCCGTTCTCGGCGACGATCCTGTGAGGAGTGGTGCTGACGGAATCGGTCTCATTGCCGATGCAGTTGACGTCGTTTTTGACGGAGCTGCATTTGCCGCTCTTGCTGTCGAATACATTGCCGTCGAGCGGTTCATAAAAGACGCCGTCGCACAAATGCTCCCATTCTCTTTCCGGTGTAAAATCGACGGAATAGAATTCGGAGATCTCCTTACCGTTTTTATCGATCATGCCCAGCGAGTGACCGCCGGTCTTTTTGCCGTCCTTAAAGCCCTTGCTGAAGCGGTGGACTAAGAAGCCGCCGTCGCCGTAAGCGAGGATCTCCTCATAGTCGTCCTCCTTGTATTCCTTTGTCTGATACAGGGTGTTGCCGTCCTTATCGATGATGAAGAAATCCTTACCGCTGTTGTAACAGCTCACGCCGTCTTGGAACGGCAGGGGGATATCGGTCTCATAAGAGGAGGAGTCGGTCTTGAAGATCACTTTACCCTCCTTGCTGACGACCTTGATCTGACCCTCATGGATGACCCATGCCAGTCCCTCGGAGAACGGATTGACATAATCAAAGGAGGCGGAGCTCAAGTCTAGGATCGTCCTGTCGCTTTCTTTCTTGCTCTTGTCGTCCTGTGCTTTCGCCTCTGTCGCCTTTTGCGATTCGCTCTTGTCGTCCTTTGGCTGCGAGGCAGTCTTGCTGTCGTCAGCGGGCTGAGACTGCACCTGTGCGGCGGCCTCGGCGGGTGTCGCTTCCTCGGCAGATCCGGTCTTTTTGCCCGCACAGGCGGCGAGGGATGCGATCATCACGACCGCGAGGAGGAGTGCGGATAATCTATGGAGCTTGTTCATCAAAAACATTCCTTTCTCGTGTTTTGTCTTTCGTTATCGGGGATTATTGGAAGAAGTAGTATTTTCCGCCGATGATCGCGTAATCGTTATCCAAGGCGTCTACCGAGCGAACATTGGCGTTATCGACATTGTCAATTCGGTGAACCTCTTTACCGTTACTGTCATAAATGATCACCGTGTTGCTGTCTTTCTCCGTTATCGCGAATTGATCCCCGTGGATACAATTCTGCGCTTCAAACTTACCGGTGGTGATCTTCTTGGGTTCAAACAGCTGTTCACCGCTTTTATTCACATAGGTGAGATAGGTATCACCGTTCGAATCCTGTATCTCCAGATACGCGTTGCCCGCTTCGGTGAATTCACCCCTGTCGATTACCTGATCCTGATAGAGATCCACCTTGGCGATCTCCTCACCGTTCAGATCATAGTAAACGCCGTCACAGACGCAGATCGTGCCGAACACTGCACTGGGAGAATCATTTTGAATGGAGTAGGAGATTTTTTTGCCGATCTCTCCGCTGCGAAGATCAAAAGCAGCAATGTACCATCCCCTGGGCGAGTCCTCACTGATGGGGATCCACATTTTACCGTTTTGCGGGGTTGGCTGAATGTCGTTTCTGCCATTAAAGCTCATAAACCCCCAATTCTGATTTTTATCCTGTCTATGGTCAATATACGTTCCGGCTGAAACGTCATATACCTTATATACTTCGTCAACGTTTACAAAGAGACCGTCACCTGCGTAGCTCCACTTTGATTGGAGAAAGCCATTCGTATCATCGGGCGTGACGGTTTGGAAGGCGCCGGTTTCCTTGCCGTCCCTATCGATGGCGCCGAGTGAATACTCATCCTTGTTGAAGCCGGTGGAATGTCTGAGGGTCAGGAAATTTCCGTCACCGTAAGCGAGGATCCGCTCAAAATCCTCCTCGGTATTCGATTTGGTCTGATACAAGATCTTACCCTCTTTGTCGATGATGGAATAGTCGTTGTTATCCTGGAACCAGCTTACGCCATCCTTGAAGTCGGCACAACTATCGTATACCTTGAATTCACTTTGATAGATGATGTTTCCCTCTTTGTCGATCACCGTTGAGCTACCCAGATTTGTTACCCACGCAAGTCCCTCCGAAAAACGGGAGGCATTCTCAAACTCTGTAGTAGCAAGATCGAGCTTTTTGTCTGATGCAACTGTAGGTTCCTGGGCGTTTGAAGTCGGAGTGCCTGCGGGCTGCTTGGCGCAAGCCGCGAGGGATACGGTCATCACGACCGCGAGGATCAGGGCGAATAATTTGTTTGTTGTTTTCATGATAGTTTTCCTTTCATATCTGTTTTTTGCGTTTCGCATTATATAGACGTCGCATTATTTGTTTTGGTTTAATTGATTTTGGTTTAATTTGATTTTTTTATTCGGCAACTCGAAAAGCAACTCTGCTACCGTAGACTATGTATGCTACATCCATCGTATCACCATCGGGATGTTGGAAGAGCGTGTTGATACTGTCCATATCCACCTTCGGGACAGATGAGGTTGGCAGCCCCTTCGGGTAATAAACAAATGTGCTTCCATCATAATCGGCGTTCTCACTTTTTACAACAAAGGAATATATGCCGTTTCCCATATCGGTCAGGTCTGTGACAGTGCCGACAGGAGAGAACCCCTCGCCCATAATGAAACGGTTCAGTTGTCCGTTGCCGGTGATCTCGATCATACTCCCCTCACTGTTGGCGCGACCGCTCAGATACGTGTTCGCGATAGTGGATAACATCTCCTTCTCAGAAGCGGGCTTTGTGCCGTTATCGGCTGAAGTTGCCATGTTTTTATAAACGTATCCCCTGAGGTATTCAATTGCTTGGGCATAGGTCATGGCGAGATCGTCCAGGTTGCTGAGCTGCTTGAGGGTCGCGTCATCCTCTGAGTACTGAATTTCCTCTCTGTTATCCATCACCAATCTGCTGGCAGTACCGATAAGCCGATCCTTTGCTTGCTCAAATTTCTCCTGAGATACTTCCGCATCATTGATGGTAAAGCTGCTCGGACGGGCATCATTAAGAGAATACCTTCCGGACATGATTAGTGTTTTTTTTAGCTTGCCGGAATCATCGGGATCAAAACGGAAAAAGTCGTATATTTCCGTTTCTTTTCCTCCGTTGACTGATTCGGCATAGAGCGTATCGTTGGAGGCGAAAAGGAAATAACGCGTACCGTGTGAAACTCTATCAGCAAACTTCTCGTCATAATAGATTTCAGATACGCTGCCATCCTTGTAGCTTTCGATACAGAGTGTTCCGTTCGCTTCTCTGAGTTGTTTTATATATAACATCTCGGGCGTGTCGTCGCCGACAAGATCAATGAATGCAATCGGACGGAGGACAACGCCCTGATCAATATACTTGTTGGGATAATTGGTATAGTCCTTTATCTGTGTTTCGTCGTCAATAAGGACCCTCAGATAATCGCTGTACGCCTTATTGTAATCAGGCGCCGTCGGTGCCTCGGCATTTTCCCGCGTTTCGTCCGCTTGCTCAGCAATTACAGCGGAGGACGCGGGCGCTGTGGGCTCCTGCGGCTTGATCAGCTGAGAGATTCCGAACGCCGCCCCGCCGATGAGGGCGATTCCGGCGATCGCGCCGATGGCGATCTTCGCGCCGAGCGACAGCCCTGTTTTGGCGACGGCAGTAGTCGCGGCGGTGCCTGCCGCAGAAGCGGCCGCGGCTCCGGCGATCGACTGATGGATCGCGCCCCAGACGCGCAGCGCCGCTTCGGGCGAGAGCGCTTGAGAGCGGACAAAGCCGTTGAACATGGGGCCGAACGGCAACAGTACCGCGCCGTAGAACTTCTCGCCCGACTTGCGCTCTTGCTCCTCGATCTCGGTCTTGATGGCTTTTCTCGCGAGGAAGAGGCGAGATTTGACGGTGCCCTCGGAGCACTCCATGATCTGCGCGATCTCCTCAACGCTCATATCGTTATAATAGTATAGCAGGATGGTGTCGCGCTGTACGACGGACAGCTCCTCGATGATCCTGCGCAGCCGCGCGGACAGATCGTCACGCTCGGCGTATTCCTGCGGCAGCAGAAGATCGGACTCCAACTGGAGCATCTCGCCGTTCTCTCCTTCGTCATCGACAGAGAGATCGGGGCGCTTTTTGCGCAGCATCGACTTGGACTCATTGAGCGCGATCCGCTGCAGCCAGGTGTTGAACGCCTTAGGATCGTTGAGCTTCGCGATATTCTGCCACGCCTTGATGAAGGTGAGCTGCAGGATATCCTCTGTGTCGGCGCTATTCTTCACCGTCATCATGATGAGCGCGTAGATCTTGTCGTAATACAACTGATAGAGTTCTTCAAACGCGTTGGTGTCGCTGTTCTGTGCGGCAAGCACTAACGCTTCTTCGTGTTGATTGATAGGCATAATGCTTCTCCTTTGCTTTTGATTTCACTATATAGACGCATCGCGTCAACGATCGGTTTAATATTTTTGAAATTTTTTTAAAAACGCGGATGACGACAGCGAAAACCGTTCAAAAAGCGCTGTCGTTCTTTTCTTTTATCGTTATTTCATACACCGATCCGATAAGAATGTGACAAACATGATGCAATTTTTACTACTTTTGGATGATTCCACAAAATAGCTGTCGTGCGTTTGTGAAAAATGCTAAGCCGTTCATGAGTGTTCTCAGTTGTAGCAGGAAAGGAATATTTGCCGCCGAATCATCAACCGCTTTTCATGCGGGGTATTTGTTGCGAAAAAAAACGGCATAGCAAGCGCTACGCCGTTAATACTGTATGGTGATGGTTGACAGTGGCTACCGGTGTTACCGATAATCATCCACGTCGAATTTTCTGTCTTTATAGTAGCAGTCGATGTCTTCGTCGGTGATGGCTCTGAGTACGCGACAGGGGTTGCCGACCGCGACGACACCTGCAGGGATATCCTTGGTGACCACGGAGCCGGAGCCGATGACGGAGCCCGCGCCGATGGTGACGCCGGGATTGATGACCACATTCGCGCCGATCCACACATCGTCCCCGATCGTGATGGGGAAGGCATACTCGTACTTTTTGCGTGAGAGGGGATGGATCGGGTGGCCTGCCGTGGTGATGCAGACGTTCGGGCCGATCAGCACCCGGTCGCCGATGGTGACCTTGGCGCAGTCCAGCACGCTGAGATTGTAGTTGGCATAAAAGCCCTCGCCGACCTCGATGTTGTAGCCGTAATCACACCGAAACGGCGGCTCGATGAAAAAGTGCTCCTTATGCTTGCCGAGCAGCTCGCCCACGAGCTTGGTGATCTCGTCGGGATCATAGCCGTCCGCCTCGTTAATTTTCTTACAAAGAATTTTAGCCCTGATACGATCCTCAAATAAGCCGTCCTGAAACGAGTCATACGGCAGTCCGCTGAGCATGCGTTCCTTTTGGTTCATGGTGTTCCTCCGTGGTAGTATTGTCGATAGGTGAATTGGTTGGATTCCACATTCGCCCCGCTTTGTCTATCGATTGTCATTGCGAAGGGCAAAGCCCTGTGGCTATCTCAACCGATTATTCGTCTTGATTATAGCAGGAAAGGGTAGTGCGGTCAAGGATAAGACTGACTGTATCTTGCGGAGTAAAACAAAACGCCCTACCGCGGGTCGTCGGACACGCGTGTTCAAATGCCATACCCTGTTTTGCTCTGTACGCTTCATTTCCTTAACCGACGTTGTTCATTATCCAACGCCCTGCCGCGGGAGCACCAAGGCGCTCCCCTACAAATCCTATGCAACGTCTACTGTAGGGGAGGGGCTTGCCCCTCCCGAAACCTTTCCGATCAACGCCATCCAAATGCGGAGCAGATCAAAACGCCCTACCGCGGGTCGTCGGACACGCGTGTTCAAATGCCATACCCTGTTTTGCTCTGTACGCTTCATTTCCTTAACCGACGTTGTTCATTATCCAACGCCCTGCCGCGGGAGCACCAAGGCGCTCCCCTACAAATCCTATGCAACGTCTACTGTAGGGGAGGGGCTTTGAGGAGTTGTCCAAATCTTTGATTTGGTTTACAACTCCCATGCAACAGCGCTCCAAGAACAGGCATAGCCTGTGATTGGCTAAGCGCCACTGCTGCTCCTCCCGAAACCTTTCCGAGCAACGCCATCCAAATGCGGAGCAGATCAAAACGCCCTGCTGCGGGGCGTCATAAATGTCGCCCCCTACAAATCCGCTGCAGCGTTTTCCGAATTGACGGAAGCCGTCGAAAAGAAACACTTGCTTTTATCAAAGCCGTATGTTATAATAACACTGTTCGCAAGCCGTCCACGGTGTGGATAAGCGAGCGACAGGCCCTGTACGATTCCCGGCCATGAATCATGTCAGGCGCGGAAGCGAGCAGCATTAAGTGTTCTCGGGGATGCGATGCAGTAAGTCTGTCGTTCACTTATCAACATCATTCAGCCACTATGGCTGCGGCTTGCGTTTTCTATATCGTTTTGTTGCCTTGATGGGATGATTGCGAAAGGGAGGTTCCTGATGAAGAAAAAAAGAGTGAAATATGTTGATATGGTAAAAGGACTGGCGATCGTGGGGATTGCCGTCTATCACATCATCGCTCCCGGCGTGCTCAAAAGCATTCTATCGGGAATGTCATGTGTTTTGTTTTTTGCTTTTTTCCTTTTCTCCGGCTATTTTTATCAACCCGGAAAAACAAGCATCAAGAACGGAATCGCCGCCCGTGCGAAATCACTTCTTGTTCCCTTTTTTACCTATTCCGTTTCATTCTGGTTCGTCGGAAGCGCCGTCCTGATCCTCAAGGGGAAAGAGACGGTCATGGACGCGCTGTGCTGTATCAGAAACTTTTTTGCGGGTTCTATCTGGAACAGAGTCATACAGGACTTTTTTGGCTGGGAGTATCATTCCCTCGGAAAGAATTATCCCTTCCTTGCCGATTTCTGGTTCCTTCCCGCTATGTTTATCGCAAGCATACTGTTTATCCTTTTGGTCGAGAAGCTCAGCAAATCCCTGATCCCTCAGATCGTAACGGTGGCGGCTTTACTGACCGTAACAGGAGTGCTGAGAGCCTTTGGGATCAGCCTTCCTTATAATCTTCAAATGATTCCTTACTGGACGGCGATCATCCTTCTCGGGCAGATCGCACGAAATGTGAATATCTTTGACAAATTGTCGGGCGCCGCCGCATGGGTGACGGGAATCGTGAGCGCTGTCGTACCGATCGGAATAGCGGCTTACTTTACACTCGGCGCGAAAATGTTCCGCGGTGAGTTTGATAAACCGGAGCCTGTCATGATGATAGTGGTATTTTTGCTTGGCTGTATCGGTACCTATGGCGTTACTTTGGTCTGCAAGCAGATCGAAGACAGTGGTGTGAAGGTCGATAAACCGGCGTATCTCGGCTCCCATTCCATCTACCTGTATATGTACCATGTGTTTATTGCCTGGATCATCTGTATGATCACGGGCTTCTCGATGAGATATGATCCGGAAAATGTCACCGGCGAGCAGCTTGCGATCAGCATTGTTTTGGCGATAGTCAGTATCGCTCTTTCGATCCTGATCAGCGTTTGCGCCGACAAGATCAAAAGCAAAAGGGCTGTCAAAGGCTGATTAATCTAACCACAACCCGCATTTCGATCCATTATCAATTTGTTATCCCGAACAGCCAAAGGCTCCCTTTCCTAAGGTACCCCCGTTGGGGGAATGTCCGAAGGACAAGGGGAGATTCCCCTGTTAGGGGAAATGTCCGCAGAGCGGACAAAAGGGTCGGCTGTCTTCGCAGAAGAAGCCGTTTCCGGCGAGGAAGCTGTCACGAAGTGACTGAGGGTTGACATGTATTGATCGACAGACGGAAGAAACGATCTTGTGTCGAAGGCGCACCTCACTCAGTACCACCGAACTTTATGCGCTATGCGTGCTTTATTTGCAGCGCAAACTTTATTCCATAAAGGAGGGATATGATGGCATATCAGGTTTTATATCGCAAATACCGCCCCAAGTCCTTTGACGACGTTTACGGACAGGACCATGTGACGCAGACTTTGCGTAATGAGCTGCGCCTCGGTCGCGTCCATCACGCCTATCTGTTCACCGGCTCACGCGGTACGGGCAAGACCACCTGCGCCAAGATCCTCTCCAAGGCGGTCAACTGCCTCGATCTGCACGACGGCGATCCCTGCGGTGTTTGCGCCAACTGCGTCGGCATCGACAGCGGTGAGATTCTCGATGTGGTCGAGATGGACGCCGCCTCCAACCGCGGTATCGACGATATCCGCGCCATCATCGACGAGGTCGCCTTTGCGCCTGCACGCGCCAAATACCGCGTCTACATCATCGACGAGGTGCACATGCTCTCGCGCGATGCGTGGAACGCGTTGTTGAAAACGCTGGAGGAACCGCCCGCTCATGTCGTGTTCATCCTCGCGACCACCGAGGTCAACAAGATCCCCGAGACCATCCTCTCGCGCTGTCAGCGCTTTGATTTTCACCGCATCAGCCCCACCGATATCTCCGCGCGGCTGCATGAGATCGCCGACAGGGAGAATATCAGTCTGACCGACGAAGCGGCGCTGTTGATCGCCGTGATCGCCGACGGCGCGATGCGTGACGCGATCTCGCTTTTAGACCGCTGTATCGGCATTTCGTCGGACGTCACCGCCGAGGTTGTTCGTGCGGCGGCAGGCTTAGCGGCTCAGGGACAGCTCTTTGAGATTGCCAACTGTACCATCAACAAAAACGTCAAACGGGCGCTCGAGATCATCGACGCCTTGTATAAGGACAGCAAGGATATGGCTTCACTCTGCGAAGAATTGCAGAGCCATTTTCGCTCGCTGATGCTGATAAAAACGGTCAGCAAGCCGCGTGAGCTGGTCGTGATGAGCGACCGCGAGTTCGACGCGGCAGTCGCCGAGGCGGCGTATCTCTCACTGCCCGATATCCTCTACGACATGGATGTGCTGGCACGGGCACGCTCCGCCATGCGCGACAGTGTATCGCCGCGCACGGAGCTGGAGATGGCGCTCGTCAAGCTCTGCGCTCCCGAACTGGATCAGACGGACGAGGCACTTTTTGCGCGCGTCACCGCACTGGAAAAGGCGGTCAAGCTCCTGCAAAACGCACCCGCGACACCCGCAGGTGTTGTGGCGCCGATTCCTCAGGCGGCGCCTGTTACTGCTGTACAAATGACTGCTACTGTGCAGACAAATCCCGAGCCGGTACAACCGACTCCCGAACCGATCACTGAATCCGAATCGGATCAGTCAAAGACAGATAGGGAAGAGGCTCCCGCACCTCAGCCGGAGGAAGCAAAACAGCCTGATCCCGCACCCGAGCAAAAGCCTGTTGAGCCTGCAAAACCTGTTCAACCCGCTCCGCCTGCATCGGATCCCAAACCCGAACAGCAAGCACCCGCTCAGCCTACCCAGCCGCAGCGGCAGAAGGTCGACATGGAGGCGCTGTATTATAACGCGAAGCCCTTTGAGATGTGGCAGGATGTCGTATCGAACCTGCGGCATTATTCGCGTGCGATAGCCGCCGCGTTTGAGGACACCAACGCCTATGTCAGCGGCGATTACCTCTTGATCGAGACCAATCATGAGATTGCCTTTGAGCTCCTCAAAAAATCCGCCCAGCGTGAAGAGATCCGCAAGGCGGTGCAGGAGATCACCGGCAAGGTCTATAAGCTCGGGCCGTATAAGCTCCCTGAGAAAAAGGTGAGCAAGGACGACGTGCTCGACAGCTTCATCAACCGACTCAAATCCTCCGGCGTCAACGTCACGGAGGAATGATTGCCTAAGGCTCCCTTTGGTAAAGGGAGCTGTCGACGAATGTCGACTGAGGGATTGTATGAATTGAGCGTAAGCGACAAACCGAATCATAAGGTTGCCGTGATAATCGGCGATTGATGCAATCCCTCCGACCAATTCGATAAATCGAATTGCCCACCTCCCTTTACCAAAGGGAGGCACCTATTACACCGAAAGGAAGATCAATATGAAAGCAAGATTACCCCAGGGCTACGGCGGTGGCGGCGCCGGAAATCTCCAGCAGCTCGCGCGTCAGGCGCAGAAGATGCAGGATCAGATGGAAGCGGCTACCGAAGAGCTGAACGCAAAGGAATACACCGCGTCCTCAGGCGGCGGCATGGTGACCGTCACCATCTCCGGTGAGCTCGAGATCAAGAAGATGGAGATTTCGCCCGACGTCGTCGATCCCGACGATATCGAAATGCTGCAGGATCTCGTGACCGCCGCGGTCAACGAGGCGATCCGCAACGCCAATACCGATAAGGAAGAGACCATGAACAGTATCTCCGGCGGTATGAATCTCGGCGGACTGGGCGGCTTGTTCTGATGGCATATCATGTAGCGCCGCTGCAACGGCTCGTTGAGCAATTCGAACGCCTGCCCGGTATCGGTAGCAAGACGGCGCAGCGACTGGCGTACTTTGTGCTGAATATGTCCGACGAGAGAGCGAAGGAGTTCTCCGACGCGATCCAAGAGGCGCACAAGACTATCCGCCGCTGTGAGATCTGCTGTAACTTCTCCGATCAGGAGCGCTGTCCGATCTGCCGCAATGACGCGCGTGACAAGAGCGTGATCTGCGTGGTGGAAACGCCGCGTGACGCGATCGCCATCGAGGGTACGGGCGAGTACAAGGGCACCTATCATGTGCTCCACGGCGTGATCTCTCCGCTGAGCGGTATCGGTCCCGATCAGCTTTGTATCAAGGAGCTTTTGTCGCGGCTGAATAACGGCGAAGTGAGTGAGGTCATCATGGCGACCAACCCCACCGTTGAGGGTGAGGCGACTGCCATGTATCTCACAAGGCTTCTAAAACCGCTTGGTGTCAAGATCACGCGCCTTGCCTACGGCATCCCCGTGGGCGGCGATCTGGAATATGCCGACGATGTGACCCTCGCCAGAGCGCTTGAGGGCAGGAGTGAGCTGTGATGGATAATATCAAGATCATCGCCAATAATAAAAAGGCGTATCACGACTATTTTATCCTCGAAAAGTACGAGGCGGGCATTGAGCTCGCGGGTACCGAGGTCAAATCCCTGCGACAGGGTCGCTGTAACCTCAAGGACAGCTGGTGCAGTATCGTCAAAGGTGAGCTCTTCGTCAATGGCATGCACATCAGCCCCTATGAGCACGGCAATATCTGGAGCAAGGATCCCATGCGCGTTAGAAAGCTCCTTATGCACAAGCGTGAGATCAACAAGCTCTTCGGCACTTTGCAGCAGCAGGGACTGTCGCTGATCCCTCTCTCGGCGTATTTCAAGGGCAGTGTCGTCAAATTAGAGCTCGGACTCTGCAAGGGCAAAAAGCTCTATGACAAGCGTGAGGACGCCGCCAGAAAGAGCGCCAAGCGCGACATCGACCGCGCGATGAAGGAGCAGAACAGGTAAAACTGAAAGCTGAAAACTGAAGACTGAAAAATGAATAATTGAGGGAAACGCTGACGCGTTTTGGATCAGCAGTAGCTGATTTATTAATCGGGTGAGGGTGTCCCTCCCTTCATTATTCAGCTTTCAATATTCATTATTCATTGCAACGGATTAATCCGTTGCCTACATGGGGATGTAATGGCTTCGACGGGGACGGCGAAGCTTGGTAAGCGAGTAGCGGTGAGGCGCCGCTTTAAAAGCCTCAACTTCAAAACAAACGACAACAATAAAGTTGCTTTAGCTGCTTAATGCAGCTCGTCTGCCCGGGAGTACCGCGCCCCGGGACAAGGCGTCGACAGCGGTTTCTGTGAACAGCCCACGCCTTTAAGCTGTCACACATCAAAGGCTACCGAAGCGCATAGCCTGTTATTGGGCGCTGCGTCGGGGGAATCCTAAAACAATAACTGCACTCGGAGAAAACCTTGTGGAACTGTTTTCGGACGTGGGTTCGATTCCCACCATCTCCACCATTGATAGAGGCGTGGGGTATCGTCAAGATACCCCACGCCTCTATCATTAGACCGACCAGTGGAGATGGTGGGAATCGAAGGCGACCGTGCCGAGGTTCGAGCCGCGCGAAGAACCGAAGGTAAAAACAGTCCGGTGGACTGTTTTTAGGGAGAGCGTAGGCGCGACTTGTGATAGAAGGTGACGCTCCGAAGGCGGGGCAGTAGTTACCGACAAATAAAGCGTACACCATCTCCACCATATCAAGACCATACCGTTGATACAATGTCAGTGGTGTTGTTTTTTTGCTTATCTAAGACATTTTTAGACATATTGCTCCCCAGCATTATGAATAATCGTCCGAAACAGAGGTAAGAAAAACCACCCTTTTTGCTTGGTTCAGCATTGAGGGTGGTTTTGTTGATTAACTCCGGTCGTTGAATTATTACTCCGGTCGTTGAGCTCGTACGTCGATAATGGTGAGACCTCTTTTCTTTGCCTTTTGATAATCTACATAAAGGAGAGCTATACAGCCAAGGCTTGATTTCTCCTCCATAAGAATTCGGTAAATCTGTCGGCTATCGTGCTCGTGGCAAATCTACTAATTGATTCCTTCAGTAGGTATTGTATCATCCTGATCAATTACATCAAGCTTTGGATTGAAAATGATCTTATTTTTTAGTTCTTTTTGAATTCGCTTTATGCGCTTTTCAAAAAACTTTTCATAATCATCTGACATGATACCAAACTCGTCCTTCTCGTTATAAGAAATGAGATGTGTTTGCATCGTTTCTTCAATATTATTGTTTTCTTTAGCAAAAGTATTCATATAAATATACGGTGCTTTAGCACGTATTTCATTTTTGTTAAGGTGACTGTCAACAATTGTAATATTAGCGACATGGTTCACCTGAGCGCTCGGAATAGATGGATGCGCCTTTTCCATATATTTCTTCGGGAAAAAGTGGTGATAATTCTTACTGTTGCCTTGTGCAAGCCATGCATTATCAATAGTAACTTTTAAATCTGTTTTGAACGAACGAGGATTTTTAGATGCTAAAATGCAAAGAACTCCTTTCGCAAAAGCGCTGCTTGTTGAGAATCCTCCAATTAGCTTTATGGTATCAAAAGACAAATCTATTCCTTTATCGTAAACAGGTTTTAAATTATTAAGAATTGGCACAATTACGTTGTCGATATCTTGAGAGACTTTGCTTACCATTCCCTCGCCAAATCGAGAGCCAATGACACAGCGCCAAAAATAATCCTGCAAATATTCCTGAGCTTCACCTGATGGATTAGTAGGATGAAATCTGAAATAATAGACAAATGGAACAATAAGCACATCATAAGGAAGTAGTTTCGATACAACAGCACCATATGCATTTTTAATGTAATCAATGGCAGCGTTAAATGCAACAGACACTTTTGGCCATTCATCGATGAATTTATCCTTATTTAGTGCGAGGATATCCTTACCAGAAATAGTTTTATTTATACACGCACAAACAGCTTGAAGCACTGTGGTATCAGGAAGTGTGTCATAACCACTTGCTTTCCATTCTTCTACCTGTTCTTCTCTTTTTGATAGTAGATCAAAGTCGCGCGACTCGTCATACATTTTTGCGCACATAATTTCAAAAACAGAAAGAGCCTTACCCGATGTGTTTAAACGTGTAAAAACTTCGGTTGCAACATTGATGGTCGCATCTTCAAGATCTATTTTTGAAAACCGATACTGTCCATTTAATAACTTTCTGTAATCGTCTATTTTCTTTATATATGCTCCATATTTTTCGACCAATGGCAGTATATCAGAAGACACTAGGCTGGACAATGAGATAGAAGAATCCGGATTTAACACTTCTGCGTCCGGTGTCGCATAGACAATCCTATCATCGTCCTCTGCTGTTAGATCTACAGTTATCGAACTGTAGTCCTCTGTTGTCCCGTTTCCGAGATCAACAGCACATCCTTTAACGCTAACATAGAGGCTGGTAATTCGCTGCTGTCCGTCAAGAACGTAATAGACATAATCAGAATCGGGAGGATTGGGAATAACAACTGAGCCAATCTCTCTCATACTTTTTAATCGCTCTTTAGTTTTCCAAATGATAAACGAACCAATTGGGTAGTTATGAAAAATACTATCTAATAAACTGGCGGTTTGCTCTTTTGTCCACACGAATGCTCGCTGAAAGCGAGGGATTAATAATTCGCTACTTTCGATTTTTGAAATAATATCATTTAATAAAAAATCACCGGGTACAGCTTTCATTGTTATCACTCCTTTAATATTATTATACCATTATATTACTATTACACAATAGGAACAACTATATTTTTGTACAAAATATAGTTGTCAGTAAAAGTGAAAGTAAGAGGAATGAAACGATAAGATTTTTCAAAATAATCAACGCAACGTAAGCCTTATTCCATGTTTACTTCGATTAGAATTACATATATGATGACGCCCCAAAAGGAAATGTTCGCTTATCAAAAAATGTGTTCGCTTCGACTTCTTTTTTGTTCGCTTTTTTTGAAAAGCCTAAATTGTATTATTTCTTTAGTCTTAACACATTGATTTTAGGGGGTACCTTTTTGGTACCCCCTAAAATCTTTATACAAGCAAAGAGGAGATGGTGGGAATCGAAGGCGACCGTGCCGAGGTTCGAGCCGCGCGAAGAACCGAAGGTAAAAACAGTCCGGTCGTACACTATCGATAAGGATGGAGCTATAAGATGGCTCTGTAAGTGATCTTTTATCCCTTGACAGCACAGCTTTTATCGGCTATGCTGTCTTTTTTAGTTTTTCTTTACGCTCGCGCTGTTCTCTGAGGGACTCTTGTAAACCTTCTTCCATCTCTTCGGGAGTGAATTCTTTGAAGATGCCGACTCCGTTGTAATAGATGTCTACAATCTGATACCGCTTATTGTCCAGATAGCGCGCTTCATGCACGACGATCTTATCAATGAATTCATGTACCAGTTCCGGTGTCAGTTCTTTAGGTTCCATGATCTTCTTTACTTTTTGTACGAACTTTTGGACACTCACCGTCTTATCGATCTCAGTCGAAAGATAATGCTCCAATTCCGTCACATTTTCACGAAGAGCCTTTTGCTCGTCCTCATAGGTGTCAGACAGCGTATTGAATCTCTCGTCATTCAGCTTTCCGCTGACGTTGTCTTCATAGAGCCGCTGGATCAGTTTATCTATTTCAGTGATTCGATTTTTCGCTTTGTCGAGTTCGCGTTGCTTCGATTGCAATTCTCTTTGCTTCTCTGCGTTGTAACAATCTATCTGCTTTTTAACAAACTCGCTCTCAAAAAACTGAATATTCAGAAATACACGCCTCAGATTTTCGAGTACAATTTCTTTAAGCGCAGCTTCACGGATATAGTGCATAGAGCATTGTTGCCGATTCATGATGTATCGTGAGCAGGCAAAGCTCGGTTTATCATATTTCGCACATTCACGAGAGCGAAAGTACATTTTTGAACCGCACTCTCCGCAGAATACCATTCCCGAAAAGATACTGATGATTCCGCGCCTGTCAGGTCGATGCTTGTTCTTTCTAAGGTTCTGAACAATCGCAAAGGTTTCTCGATCGATAATGGCAGGATGGGTGTTCTCAAAAATCACCCAATCTTCCTTTGGCCGATCTACTCGCTTCTTGTTCTTGAAGGATTTGGTAGTGCTCCTGAAATTGACGGTATCTCCGCAATACTCCTGCCGACTGAGAACTTTAGAAATCATAGCACAACACCAGTGATTCGACGCTTCCGGTGTGGAAGAGCATTTTCTTCCGATACTGTTCCAGTATTCCGTCGGCGTCATGATCTGTTCACGGCTGAGTTGTCTGGCGATCTGTTCGGGTCCGAGCCCGGAGATACACATACTAAAGATGCGTCTGACGATCTCGGCGGCAGGCTCATCGATGATCCACTTGTTTTTGTCATCTGGATCTTTCATGTATCCGTATGGAGGATTTGAAGTCAGCGGCTTGCCGGATTTACCCTTACTTTGAAATACCTTGCGGACTTTGTCGCTTGTGTTCTTAGCGTGCCATTCGTTGAAGAGGTCTTGCATCGGGACAAGATCGCTGATGCCATCCTTGGTGTCGATGTTATCCATGATGGCGATGTATCGGATACCCATGCGGTCGAAATCCTCTTCCATCAGCGAACCGACAACCAACCTGTTTCTGCCGAGTCGGGAATGATCCTTGACGATCAGCGTTCCGATCTTTCCTTCCTCGCCAAGCTGCATGATCTCATTGAATGCGGGACGATTGAAGTTGGTGCCGGAGTAACCATCATCGATGAATACTCTTGTATTAGTGAAGCCGTTCTCAGCGGCGTACTTTTCAAGAATATCCTGTTGAGACGAGTTTTGTCAAGGGTATTTTCTACCAAAGTTGTAATTCCTATTTCGTATAAAACTACAAAACCGCCGATAGTCTTTCAAATGAGTCTATCGGCGGTTTAAATGTATATTCGATTGTAATAGAGTAATATATTTTTAGAACATATTCTATTCATCTTTAAGATGACTCGCATTGTAAATACTGAACTTGTAACGTTACGATCAAACGATACATCGCCATAGTACTTATCTGCAATCCATTTAATACTCTCGATTCCGTACCTGTGAGGTGCGGATTTTTAAAAATTTTTACCATTTCGTTGTAACGTTCTTTGAATATTAGACTCTTATTAAAGGTAAAGCTTATGTCTATGTTGGATTTGGCAGTATAAGTGGAATTAATCAACCGCTAACGGTAGTATTGATATTTTGATGGGTTTCGACCAAAACGCTTTTGCATCTGGCGATTAGTTGAAAAACAAAGGTTGTTATGATAGAATATAAAAGAATGTATATTTATATCAGCTAATTTGGAAAGGAGCTTACTATGAAAAGAATCGTTTTGATCATACTGTGCGTGCTTCTGTGCTTTTCTGTTTGTGGGTGCGCGTTCGGCGATAGGAAGTTTTCAACCGAAAAATGGATACAAACAGAAGACGGACAAAAACATCATTACATAAAAGACCTAAAAGATAATTACAATCTCATTGGCATGACGTCGCAGGAAGTAAGAGAATTATTGGGAGAGCCATATGATGAAAAGGTAAAAGGGCAAGTTGGCTTTGAAGAGTATTCTACACATGACGACAGAACAGATATGATTTTTTACTATCGGCTTCGAGAAGATATTATAAGCGGCTGGGAAATCTATTTAATCAGATTTAAAAATAATGTTGTGTTTGAAACGGAAACAGGCGTTGAGGATTGGTGATTAGTGAATATACTATGTACATCATTAATGGGGAGCGAAAACTATGATAACAAGTTTCTCAGGAAGAAACTGGAATGGAATAAAAATAAAACCTAGTGACATTTCAGGTAAACAGTTACAACTAGTCGTACCAAATATTGATTTATCTGCTTCGCAAATTGAAGCTATTAATAATTCTATAAAATATGCGGCTACAAAAGACATTAAAATAATATTAACTGTGGGGATATAATAATGAAATTAATAAGTACATCAATTTATTTTAATGATAAAGAAGGCTATATTGTTACATCAGATACTACCATAGAAAAAACGTTGCTACATACAGTAGTGAATCCGGCAATAACAATTGAATCTGATTGTACAGTTGATGAGCTGGGTCATGCGATAAAAAAAGGTTTAGAAAAATCTGAAAATTCAAAACCGATCAATCGAATTGATGCAAACAACTATAAATTCTGGCATTTAAGTAAGTATAAGAGCTTTTCTGCCTTCAGTAAGAAATACAGTTGTATAGAGATAATAAAAAAGAAAGATAAGTATGAGATAGCAGAATGTATACGTGACCGTGACGGAAGCTATTTGGATTCAAGTGAAAGTAATGATAAAAGATACTTGTCAATAAACTCAACTGGTACCGATATAGCAAAAGTTATTATAAATATTCTGTCAAAGAAAACAAAAATAACAGAAGATCGATTCGAGTCATTTAAAACTGTAAATGAAAATTGTGTTAGTTTTATAAAACCAGCTAATGGATTTATTGACATAGGGGATGGACATACTGATGCATATAAAACTTTTATTTTTGAAAGCGATGCGAAAAGCTATATTAGTTTTGTCATAGACAGTGGATTTTGTTCTTTTAGCGATGAAGATATACGAAAAAGATGGTCGGAGATTTACGGCGAATTATCAGATTATCATTATACAGAGTTGAATCATCCGACATTAAAAAAATCAGTTACTGCACATGTTGATGGTCGCGAGATAAAATCATTGTTTTACAAAGATAACGAGAGTTATCTGGAAGTGCATATTGAAATGAACTTATCTGAAAAAAAAGACGAAAAGGAAATAATCAAAAGAGAATTTGATAAAGTTGTAAATTCTATTGTTTTAAAAAGCTATAATTCAAAGGTGAGGTGATTATAGTAATTATTATATAAGCTGAATCTTGACAGGAGATAGAAGAATATGAAAAAAAACTTTGAAGATGCTTTTATGGAATTACAATCAGAATATGTATCGTTATGTTTAGAGCTATTAGGTAACACAGTTGAAAAAGTATACATATATTTATCCATAGAAGATAAAAGTCAATTGTTTAATGTTTTTGTAAAAAAATCGAATACAATACAAACATTAAACCAGGTAGTAAGTGATCGGGCTTTGCTCATGCGGTTTTTGAAGCTTGGTACAGATGATATTGAAAAAATAAAATCTTTATGCAAACAATATAAAGTTTCCACTCCCACTGAGTTGAAAATGACTTATGATGTGAAAACAGGTGGATATATTGCTGACTATCAGTATAAGCCTGTTTGTACCGATATTTCCTCAGGAGAGGTTTTTATGAAGTGGGTTTCTTTAGAAAGAGAAATGTTATCTGCGAACTAATTATTTACTGGTTTTGAAAAGCATCTATGATGGAGTGTTTTTCTCCGTTACCAGTTGCCTTGACTGCAAGCTCGACTCCCACAGTCAAGGCATTGTTATGGTCAGTATGTAAAACATCACAAGTCAGAGGGTAGAAACGGGAAACCTTAGTAAGACAAATAGGCTGGATGTAGGAAAATGTTCTCTTCTTGGCAGAGCAAAAGAAATTGTCACAGGTTTTATTGGCGCGGGAATGGGAGCCATAATTGCCTCAAAGCTGATAGGAGTCGCTGTAACGGCGCCGCTTGTCAGTTTAAACTCGACCATAACGCGGTGGCAACTTGTTTTGCTATTGGAAGTGTGTTGGAAAAACACCATGAACGGATTCGTGGCGGGAAGTATATAGGTCATGCTTTTATAAGCGTGAAATAGAATAGGAGATATAACATTGATGCGCCTTTGCAAAGGAGAGTGTTCTTATGAGTGAGATTAAATCAGATGCGGCAGTAGTTAAAGGGTATGTTACAGGGATTAAATCTGCTAATGACAATTTGGCGAGAGACAGTGCTTCTGTTACAGAAGACTGTAATACGAATCTTGCAGTAAATAGAAACGGCACATCATTAAATGAGTTGTCGAAACAAGCTGTAAACTCTATTTCAAGACAGATATCTGACGACTATGGTAGAATACTGTCTGTGGCAGGATTGTTTGAAGAAAAAGACAGCGAACTTGCAAGAGGTAAATAATATGATTGAATTTGAAAGTTGTTCGAGTGATGAATTAAAGTCGTTATTACGAGAGAATAGCGACTTACAATATGAAATTGAACAGGATAATAAGCGTGTGAATTCATATGAAGAACAATGTATGCAAAGCCTTAAAGCTGAAAGGAATGCATTAGAGTCTTTGTCTGTGGGTTGGACAGGTGAAGACGCTGAAAAATACATTTCCGAAGCTATTGAAGAAAATGAAATGTTCCGAAAACAATATATACAAGCCTTTTCGGCCGAGCGAGATCGCCTGCTTGATAAACAGAAAAGCTTGCAAGCAGAGGAACAATACATTTTGGAAACGATAGCTAATAGAAGTGACGAGGAGTATTAAAGTATGGGACGAAGGGTATCAAAATCCGGACAAATTGCAAAGGCACAAAGCTTAGCAAGCTGTGCGTTAGAGCGACAGGAAAGTATTAACGACACAATAACGTCATTGGAAACTTTGGCAAGTGACGATTCACTGTCAGGTGAGGCATATGCAAATGTAAAGGGATATATGAGCAGCGTTCTTATCCCTATCAACAAAGCGTTAGGTATGGCGCTTAATGATGAGGCTGCGGCGAATAAAAAAGTAATTGATTGTTGCAATACATATTTAGACGGCGTTGATTTTTTAGATGAAGATTCCCTGAATGATGAAATCAGAAGATTAGAAAGTGAAAATAATGACTTGCATAATGACTGGTGGGAGGGTCTTCCGGTTGTAAGAGAAATCAATTCTATGCGAATCATTTGTAATGAATTGAAGATATCAAAATTAAATAAGGAAAGAGAAAAGCTGATTAACTATGACAATGCCACGCGAAATGTGCACGGAGTAGCTGCCTTACAAATGGATATGGTAGTGCAAAAAATTAATTCCATTTTTTCAAAGCCGCTTTTTGTAAACGGACGTTATGATTATTCGAGCGTTGATATGAAATGGTCAAATGGTTTGGTTAAGAGATGGGATGTTTATAAAACAGAGGCAGAAAACAGTTTTAAGACGTTCACACTGCCTCAGGAACAAAAAGATGAAGTCGAAAGAATAATAAACAGCGATTTGAGTTGGGAAGAAAAAGCGGAGCAGATTCGTCGGATTTATGAAGGCTATTTGTTCGAAAATGTCAAAGACGAAAACGGAAATAATCCGTTTCTTGATTATGCGGCAATTCTCCTTGATGTTAAAAATAATCCAAATCACTTTGTTTATCTAAGTACTGCAGAGAAAGTGCTTGGAATTACATTGCAAAATTCTGGAATTGATATTCGTTCTGTAACAAGAGCATTAAGCGAAGATTTATTGAGAGCGATGCCGCAAGAGGTGGATATAGTAAATAAGACGCTTAATTTTGTCAACCTTGTAAAAACGGGTGCACCGGCTGATTTAAAGAATAATGAACTTAACGACTCCGTCAGTGTTGAGAATTCTGAGAATTACAGTTTTGATTTTTCTATTTGGTCATGTAAATGGGAATCTACCATGGAGCCCGATTATTTAGGAAATTATGGCTTTGGGTACATAGGCGCCGATTACT
>CAMJMQ010000018.1 GCA_946407065.1 uncultured Clostridia bacterium
TCCGCCAGACGGCTGTCGAGAACGGCGTGACAATCTTCACATCCTTAGATACCGTCCGCGTTCTGCTCGACGTCCTCGAGGAGACCACACTGACGATCTCTACCATTGATGCTTAAATAGAATAGGCCCCCTTTCCTAGGGGGCTGTCAGCAGACACTCGTGTCATGCTGACTGGGGGTTGTCCATTTGAATACAACAGCAACCCTCCGAGTCGGAACAAGTTCCGACCCACCTCCCTTAGGAAAGGGAGGCATTGAGGTGAATCATGAAAGATACCATTTTTACCATCATTGAAAATACGAAAATTGCGAAGGACGTTTACAAAATGTGTCTTCGCGGCGATACCTCGGCGATCCAAAACGCCGGGGAATTCGTCAATATACAGCTCGACGGCTTTTATCTGCGCCGCCCGATCTCCGTCTGTGATGTGGAGGGCGACATGCTCACCCTGATCTACAAGGTCGTCGGCAAAGGTACGCAGGCAATGAGTGAAATGCCCGCGGGTACTGAGCTGCGCGTGATGACAGGGCTCGGTAACGGCTATGATCTCAGTCTGTCGGGAGATCATCCGCTCTTGGTCGGCGGGGGCGTCGGCGTGCCGCCGATGGTTCTGCTCGCCAAGAGATTACTGGCGCAGGGGAAGAGGGTCAGCGTCGTGCTGGGTTTCAACACCGCGGACGAGGTCTTTTATGAGGATAAGTTCAAGGCGCTCGGCTGTGACGTACAGGTCACGACCGTCGACGGCTCCTATGGCGTGAAGGGCTTTGTCACCGACGCGCTGCCTGAGCAGTATACCTATTTCTATACCTGCGGCCCGATGCCGATGTTCAAGGCTTTGAACAAGGCGGTCAAAAGCTCGGGTCAGTTCAGCTTTGAGGAGCGCATGGGGTGCGGCTTTGGCGCCTGCATGGGCTGCTCCTGCAAGACGCTCACCGGTAACAAGCGCATCTGCAAGGATGGCCCGGTGCTGAAAAAGGAGGAGATCATATGGACAGACTGAGTGTTAATCTCTGCGGTATCGAGCTCGATAACCCCGTGATCCCCGCCTCGGGCACCTTCGGATACGGCTACGAGTTCGCCGAGATCTACGATATCAACTGTCTGGGGACATTCTCCTTCAAGGGAACGACAAAGGATCCCCGCTTCGGCAATCCTACCCCGCGTATCGCGGAATGTACCGCGGGCATGATCAATGCCGTCGGACTGCAAAACCCCGGCGTCGACAAGGTCATCGCGGAAGAACTGCCTAAGCTGAAAACCTGTTTTCATAAACCCGTGATGGCGAACGTCAGCGGCTTTTCGGTTGAGGACTACGCCTACACCTGTGAGCGCCTCGATCAAGAGGAGCAGGTCGGATGGCTGGAGGTCAATGTCAGCTGTCCGAACGTCCACGGCGGCGGTATGAGCTTTGGTACCAATCCCGAGGCGGCTGCCGAGGTGACAAGGGCAGTCAAAAAGGTGACGAAAAAGCCCGTCATCATCAAGCTCAGCCCGAACGTCACCGATATCGTCAGCATCGCCAAGGCGTGTGAAGAAGCCGGCGCGGATGGTATCAGCCTGATCAATACCCTGCTCGGGATGCGGATCGACCTGAAAACGAAAAAACCGATCATCAAGAATACGATGGGCGGTTTCTCGGGCCCGGCGATCTTCCCGGTGGCGCTGAGGATGGTGTATCAGGTCGCTCACGCGGTGAACATCCCCGTCGTCGGCATTGGCGGCGTGAGCACCGCAGAGGACGTCATCGAGATGATGCTTGCGGGCGCGACGGCGGTTGAAGTCGGCGCACAGAATTTAGTTAACCCCACGGCGTGTAAGGAGATCATCGAGAACCTCCCCGCCGTGATGGATCAATATCATATCAACAGTTTACATGAAATCATAGGAGGCGTTAAGAATGGGTAAGGACGTAATCGTAGCCTGCGATTTTTCCAGTGCGGAAGCTACCTTCAACTTCCTCGACAAGTTCGAGAATGAGGCGCGTAAGCCGTTCGTCAAGATCGGCATGGAGCTGTATTACGCGGAGGGCCCGTCCATCGTGCGCGAGATCAAGCGCAGAGGACACAAGATCTTCCTCGACTTAAAGCTCCACGACATCCCTAACACCGTGATGAAAGCGATGCGGGTATTAAGCGAGCTCGATGTAGATATCACCAATCTGCATGCCGCCGGTACCAAGGCGATGATGCAGGCGGCGTTGGAGGGATTGACCCGTCCCGACGGCAGTCGTCCCCTGCTGATCGCGGTGACCCAGCTGACCTCCACCGACCAGCAGGCGATGGAAAATGACCTGCTGATCAAGGAACCGATCGACCGGGTGGTCATGCACTACGCGAAGAACGCAATGGAAAGCGGCCTTGACGGCGTGGTATGCTCTCCGCTTGAGGCGGGCAAGGTGCATGAGGCCTGCGGTCACAGCTTCTTGACCGTTACCCCGGGCGTGCGTTTTGCGGACGGCGATATCGGCGACCAGAAGCGCGTGATGACCCCCAAGGCGGCGAAGGAGATCGGCTCCGATTATATCGTTGTCGGCAGACCGATCACCGCGGCAAAGGATCCCGTCGCGGCATACAGAAGATGTGTGGATGAATTTGTTGGCTAACGTGAAAGGCTCCCTTTTCTAAGGGGAGCTGTCACCGCAGGTGACTGAGGGTTGATATCTGCACACAAACGGCTTAATCATAACAATACACATGACAACCCTCCGACCTCGCCTTACGGCGAGCCCACCTCCCTGAGGATTGGGAGGCTTAGAAAGGAGAAACTATGGAACTGAATACTAAAATCGCAAAGGATTTATTAAAGATAAAGGCGGTGTTCTTCCGCCCCGAGGAGCCGTTCACCTGGGCGAGCGGCATCAAAAGCCCTGTCTATTGCGATAACCGCCTGACGTTGTCGGACAAGGACGTCCGTACCGACGTGGAGGAGGGGCTCGCGAGCCTGATCAAAGAAAACTACCCCGAGGTCGAGGTGCTGATGGGCACCTCCACCGCCGGTATCGCTCACGCGGCGATCACCGCTCACCTGATGGGTCTGCCGATGGGCTATGTCCGCTCCGGTCACAAGGATCACGGCAGACAGAATCAGATCGAGGGCAGACTCGAAAAGGGTCAGAAGGTCGTCGTCGTCGAGGATCTGATCTCCACCGGCGGCTCTGTGCTCGAGGTCGTCGACGTGCTCCGTGAGGCGGGCGCCGAGGTGCTGGGCATCGTGTCCATCTTCACCTACGGCATGCAGAAGGGTCTTGACCGTCTTGCTGCCGCCAACGTCAAGAATATCTCCCTGACCAACTTCGACGTGATCGCCAAGGTCGCCGCCGAGGACGGCTATATCAAGCCCGAGGACGTCGAAAGACTCATCAAATTCCGCAACAATCCCTCTGATGAGAGCTGGATCGGAGGAGAGGCATGAGGTCTGTTCTCGATATCGTCGATCTGTCTGTTGAAGAGCTGCAGGAGCTCATGCAGACAGCCTGCGACATCATCGACCATCCCGAAAAGTATCAGGAGATCTGCCGGCACAAGAAGCTCGCGACCCTGTTCTTTGAGCCCTCCACCCGCACCCGCCTGAGCTTTGAGGCGGCGATGTACGAGCTGGGCGGCAACGTGATCTCGGTATCCTCCGCAAACAACAGCTCCGCGGCCAAGGGCGAATCCGTCGCCGATACCGCCAAGACGGTGTCCTGCTACGCGGACATCATCGCGATGCGCCACCCCAAGGAGGGTGCGGCGATGGTAGCGGCAAGAGCAGCGACGATCCCTGTCATCAACGCCGGCGACGGCGGTCATAATCACCCGACGCAGACGCTTGCCGATCTTTTGACGATCTACCGTGAAAAAGGCAAGATGGAGAACCTGACCATCGGTCTGTGCGGTGATCTGAAATTCGGCAGAACCGTTCATTCCCTGATCAACGCGATGTCGCGTTATGAAGGCTCACGCTTTGTGCTTATTTCTCCTGAAGAATTAAAAGTGCCGAGCTATGTCAAAAAGGACGTCCTCCAGCGCAAGCGTATCCCATATTTGCAGACAACGAGCCTCGAGGATGTTATGCCGCAGCTCGACATCCTGTATATGACGCGCGTACAGCGTGAGCGTTTCTTCAATGAGGAGGATTATCTGCGTCTCAAGGACAGCTATATCCTCACGCCGCAAAAGCTCATGACCGCGAAAGAGGATCTGTGCATCATGCATCCGCTGCCCCGTGTCAATGAGATCAGCGTCGCGATCGACGACGATCCCCGCGCCTGCTACTTCAAGCAGGTCGCAAACGGCAAATATATGCGCATGGCGCTGATTCTGAAACTACTCAAGGAGGCGGGCACGATATGAATATCGATTCCATCCGTGACGGCGTCGTCATCGACCACATCACCGCGGGTCGCGGGATGCGGCTGTATGAGCTGCTGCACCTCGATGATCTGGACTGCTCCGTTGCGATCATCAAGAACGTCACCTCCAAGAAGATGGCGAAGAAGGATATCATCAAGATCGATTCCAGAACCCATATCAATATGGACGTGATCGGCTTCGTCGATCCGCAGGCGACCGTCAACATCATCCGTGACGGCGAGCTGGTACGCAAGCGCTGCATCGACATGCCGCTGGAGCTGACCAACGTTATCCGCTGCATGAATCCGCGTTGTATCACCACAACGGAACAGGAACTCGACCATGTGTTCCGCCTGACGGACAAAGAGAATAAGATATACCGCTGTATTTACTGCGAGACCAAGGCGGAAAGAAAATACTAAATCAGTTGAGATTGCCGCAGGGCTTTGCCCCTCGCAAGACTGCTGATGAATAAGCTGAAAGGAAGTATTCAAGATGGCAACTTTTATCAATGAACCTGCCCATACTTTTAATGAATATCTGCTCATCCCGGGCTACTCCTCCTCGGAGTGTGTACCCGCGAACGTCACGCTCAAGACACCGCTTGTTAAGTACAAGAAGGGTGAAGAGAGCGCGATCACCATGAACATCCCGCTCGTATCCGCGATCATGCAGGCGGTATCCGGCGACAAGCTCGCTGTAGCCCTCGCGACACAGGGCGGCGTGAGCTTCATCTACGGCTCCCAGAGCGTGGAGGACGAGGCGGCGATGGTCAAAAGAGCCAAGAGCTATAAGGCGGGCTTTGTCCAGAGCGACAGCAATATCCGCCCCGACGCGACCTTGGCGGACGTCATCGAGCTGACCGAGCGCACCGGTCACAGCACCCTCGCTGTCACCGAGGGCGGCGCTCCCGACGGCAAGCTGCTCGGCGTCGTCACCAGCCGTGACTATCGTATCAGCCGTATGGATAAATCTGAGAAGGTCGAGACCTTCATGACCCCCTTCGATAAGCTGATCTACGCTTATGAGGGCGCGACGCTGTCCGAGTGTAACGACATCATCTGGGATCACAAGCTCAATTCTCTGCCTGTTATCTCCAAGGACGGCAAAATGAGATATTTTGTATTCCGTAAAGACTATGACAGCCATAAGGCGAACCCCAACGAACTGCTCGACGAGCACAAGCGCTATGTCGTCGGTGCGGGTATCAACACCCGCGATTATGCCGAACGTGTCCCCGCGCTGATTGAGGCGGGCGCCGATGTGCTGTGCATTGACTCCTCCGAGGGCTTCTCGGAGTGGCAGAAGCTGACCATCGACTGGATCCGTGAGAACTACGGCGACAGCGTCAAGGTAGGCGCGGGTAACGTTGTTGACGCGGAGGGCTTCCGCTATCTTGCCGACTGCGGCGCCGACTTCATCAAGGTCGGTATCGGCGGCGGCTCGATCTGTATCACCCGCGAGACCAAGGGTATCGGACGCGGTCAGGCGACCGCGCTGATCGAGGTCTGTGCCGAGAGAGATAAGTATTTTGAAGAAACCGGCGTGTACATCCCTGTTTGCTCCGACGGCGGTATCGTATACGATCACCATATCACGCTGGCACTGGCGATGGGCGCCGACTTCATCATGCTGGGCAGATATTTTGCCCGCTTTGACGAGAGCCCGTCCAACAAGGTCAGCATCAACGGTACCTATTATAAAGAGTATTGGGGCGAGGGTTCTCAGCGCGCGAGAAACTGGCAGCGCTATGACCTCGGCGGCGATAAGAAGCTCAGCTTTGAAGAGGGCGTCGATTCTCTCGTACCGTACGCGGGCCCGTTGAAGGACAATGTCGCGCTGTCGCTCAGCAAGGTCAAGTCGACCATGTGCAACTGTGGCGCGCTGACCATCCGCGAATTACAGGAAAAGGCGAAGCTCACGCTCGTATCCGCGACCTCGATCGTCGAGGGCGGCGCGCACGACGTGATCCAGAAGGATAAGAGCTCCGCAATGAAATAAACGTTTAGTGGTCAGTGGTCAGTGGTTCAGTGGTCAGTGATCAGTGGTTAGTTGTTGCAATGTTAAAAATGGGTATGGGCTTGCCCGCCCTTAACTGTTCACTCAAAACCGCTCACTGTTCACTGATGGCAAAGCCATCTTAATTTGGAGGTAATTATGAAAAAAGTCGGGATCATCATGGGCTCCGACAGCGATCTGCCGATCGTCAAAAAGGCGACCGATATGCTGTCGACCCTCGACATTCCTTTTGAAGTACACGTTTATTCCGCTCACAGAACACCCGTAGAGGCTTCTGAATTTGCGAAAAATGCGCGCGCGCGCGGCTTTGGCGTACTGATCGCCGCGGCGGGTATGGCGGCACACTTAGCGGGCGCGATCGCCGCAAATACCACTCTGCCTGTCATCGGCATCCCCTGCAAAGGCGGCATGATGGACGGTCTGGACGCCCTGCTCTCTACCGTACAGATGCCTACCGGTATCCCGGTAGCAACCGTCGCGCTGAACGGCGCGGCAAACGCGGCGCTTCTGGCGGCACAGATCATCGCCGTAGAAGATAAAGAGCTCGCCGCAAAGCTGGACGCAAAGCGTAAAGCAGACGCGGCAGTGGTTCTGGAGAAGGATAAAGGAATCTTAGATAGGGTTAACGGATAACGGTTAACAGTTAACGGTGGTGGGAAACGCTGATGCGTTTTTGATTTGTATTACATTAGATAAATACAATAAAATGGGTGCGGGCAGCGCCCGCCCTTCACCATTCACCGTTCACCATTCACCGTTCACCGATATTTGGAGGTATATCATGGGTGGCTTTTTCGGCATTACGTCAACCGAAGACTGCATGATGGATGTATTCTTCGGCGTTGACTACCATTCCCATCTCGGCACACGGCGCGGCGGTCTTGCCGCTTACGATCCCGGGATCGGCTTACAGCGCAAGATCCATAATATAGAGAACGCACCGTTCCGGACAAAATTTCAACGTATTTTTGATGAGATGCAGGGCACCTCGGCGATCGGCTGTATTTCCGATACTGATCCCCAGCCGATGCTGATCCGCTCGCATCTGGGTACCTACGCGATTTGTAACGTCGGTATCATCAACAACGCGGAGGAGCTGATCGACAAGCATCTCAAGCATTCTTACGGTCATTTCGACGCGATGACCGGCGGCAGGGTGAATACCACCGAGCTGCTCGCAGCGCTGATCGACACACAATCGAGCTTTGCCGAGGGCATCAAGTTCGCCCAGAGCATCATTGACGGCACGCAGAATATCCTGATCCTCCTGGAGGACGGCTCACTGATCGCCGCGCGTGATAAGGTCGGCAGACTGCCTGTCTGTATCGGCAGGAGCGAGTTCGGCTACGCGGTGTCCTTTGAGAGCTACGCTTATCAGAAACTCGGCTATGAGGACGACAGGGAGCTGGGCCCCGGCGAGATCGTCTTGCTCACGCCGACCTATCTCAAACAGCTCGCAAAGCCCGGCAAGAAAAAGAAGATATGCTCCTTCTTGTGGAGTTACTACGGTTATCCGACCTCGACCTATGAGGGCGTGAACGTCGAGCTGATGCGCTACCGCAACGGCGCAATCATGGCGCACCACGATCAGGATAATCTCGGCGACATCAACGTCGATTATGTCGGTGGTGTGCCGGATTCGGGTACGCCTCACGCGATCGGCTATGCCAATGAGAGCAAAAAGCCCTTCGCCCGTGCGTTCATCAAGTACACACCGACATGGTCGCGCTCCTTTATGCCGACCAATCAGACCGACCGCAACAAGATCGCGAAGATGAAGCAGATCCCTGTCTATGATCTGATCACCGACAAAGACCTTCTCTTTGTGGATGATTCCATCGTGCGCGGTACCCAGCTCAGAGAAACGGTCGAATTCCTGTATGAGAACGGCGCCAAGAGCGTGCACATGCGCTCGGCATGTCCGCCGATCATGTACGGTTGCAAGTACCTCAATTTTTCGCGCAATACATCCGACATGGATTTAATTGCAAGGCGTGTCATCCTCGAGCTCGAGGGGGAAGAGGGCTTCAATCATATCAAGGAGTATGCCGACGGTTCTACGACCCGCGGCAAGAACCTGAGAAAAACCATTTGTGAGAAGCTGAAATTCGATTCGCTGGATTTCCAGTCCCTCGACGGTATCGTAGAGGCGATCGGTCTGCCTAAGTGCGAGCTGTGCACCTACTGCTGGGACGGCGAAGAGTGACGCGGGCACGTGTGGGCACGTATGCCTTTTTATGGCTCCCTTTCCTAAGGTGCCCCCGTTGGGGGAATGCCCGAAGGACAAGGGGAGATTCCCCTGTTAGGGGAAATGTCCGCAACGCGGACAAAAGGGTCGGCTGTCTTCGCAGAAGAAGCCGCTTCCGGCGAGGAGGCTGTCGCCAAAGGCGACTGAGGGTTGAATCGTTATCTTTTGAAATAAGTTTATGTATGTTTTTTCATCAAATGAGGCAACCCTCCGGCTCTTCGAGCCACCTCCCTTAGGAAAGGGAGGCTGATAAATGCTCTGTCACTTAATTATGCAATGATAGAAAGGTAATCAATATGAATACAAATTCCAAATCCGACGCTTACGCTGCAGCGGGCGTCGATATCACCGCGGGTTACAAGGCGGTCGAGCTGATGAAACAGCATGTCGCGCGTACCGCGACTGCGGGCGTATGCTCCGATGTGGGCGGCTTCGGCGGACTGTTCGAGCTGGATTTGACCGGTATCAGCAAGCCGGTTCTGGTCAGCGGCACCGACGGCGTCGGCACCAAGCTCAAGCTCGCTTTCCTGATGGATAAGCATGATACCGTGGGTATCGACTGTGTGGCGATGTGCGTCAACGATATCGTTTGTGTGGGCGCTAAGCCGCTGCTGTTCCTCGACTATATCGCCTGCGGTAAGAACGTTCCCGAGCGGATCGCGGACATCGTCAAGGGTGTCGCTGACGGCTGTGTGCAGTCCGGAGCGGCGCTGATCGGCGGCGAGACTGCCGAGATGCCCGGCTTCTATCCCGAGGACGAATATGACCTCGCCGGTTACAGCACCGGTGTGGTCGATAAAGACAAAATCATCGATAACAAGAAGATGGCGGTTGGTGATATCGTTATCGCGCTGCCGTCCTCCGGCGTCCATTCCAACGGCTTCTCTCTTGTCCGAAAGGTCTTTGACGTAGAGAACGCCGATATCAAAACGCCTGTTGAGGCACTCGGCGGCAAGAGTGTGGGCGAGACCCTGCTCACCCCGACCAGGATCTATGTCAAGCCTGTTCTGGCACTGCTCGACAAGGTACAGGTCAAGGGCATCTCACACATCACCGGCGGCGGTTTTTATGAGAATATCCCGCGCTCCATCCCCGACGGTCTGTGCGCGAAGATACAAAAGGACGCTGTCCGCATCCTGCCGATCTTCCAACTCATTCAGGAAAAGGGCGGCATCTCCGAGCACGACATGTTCAACACCTTCAACATGGGCGTCGGCATGAGCATCGTTGTCCCTGCCGATCAGGCAGATGAGGCGCTCTCGATCCTCAAGGATGAGGGCGAAGACGCGTACATCATCGGTGAGATCGTCAAGGCGCAGGGCGAGGAGAAGATCGAGTTATGTTAAAAGCCAAAATCGCTGTTTTGGTATCCGGCGGCGGTACCAATCTGCAGGCATTGATCGACGCGCAGAACAGCGGCATCATCCACAGCGGTGAGATCACGCTGGTGATCTCCAACAACCAAAACGCCTATGCGCTGACCCGTGCACAGAACGCGGGGATCAAAGCATTATATATTTCTAAAAAGGAATTAAAAACGCAAGAGGCGTTCGAATCCGCCATGATCAACGCGCTCGAAGAGAACGGGGTCGATCTGATCGTTCTCGCGGGCTTTATGTCGATCCTATCGGAGCGGTTCACCTCGCGCTATGATCACCGCATCATCAACATCCACCCGTCCTTAATCCCTTCTTTCTGCGGAACGGGATACTATGGCCTACGGGTCCATGAGGCGGCGCTCGAAAAGGGCGTCAAGGTCACCGGTGCGACCGTCCACTTTGTCAACGAGATCCCCGACGGCGGCGAGATCATCGCCCAAAAGGCGGTCGAGGTGGAGGACGGCGATACGCCCGAGCTTTTGCAAAGACGCGTCATGGAGCAGGCGGAGTGGATCATCCTGCCGCAGGCGGTAGAGCGCATTGCTGATCAGATAAGCAATGCTAATTGAAGAATTAAAACTGAAAACTGAAGAATGAATAATGATGGGAGGGCGCTGCCCTCGCCTGATTGTAGTTTGTTTGAGCAAAGCGAGTAACTAATCTTATTCATTTTTCAATTTTAAGTTTTCAGTATTCATTTATCATTTTGGGGGTATATGAAATGAATATTTACAAAATCAACGACATCGCCGAGCTGCTCGACGGCAACACCTATCCGGGCAGAGGTATCATCATCGGCAAGACTGCCGACGGAAAAAGAGCTGTTACTGCCTACTTCATCATGGGTAGAAGCGCCAACTCCAGAAACCGTATCTTCACTGAGCGTGACGGCGCGGTATTCACCGAGCCCTTTGACGCATCTAAGGTCGAGGATCCCTCGCTGATCATCTACGCGGCGATCCGCGAGTATGAGAACAACCTGATCGTCACCAACGGCGACCAGACCGACACCATCTATGAGGGCCTTGAAAAGGGTCTGAGCTTCAACAAAGCGCTTGAGAGCCGTGAATTCGAGCCCGACGCGCCGAACCTCACGCCCCGTATCAGCGGTATGCTCACCTTCGAGGACGGCGACTTCACCTATCAGATGTCCATTTTGAAGTCCATCGATCCCGAGGGCTCCGATTGCGCCCGCTACGGCTTTACCTATCCGTCCAAGGCGGGCTTAGGTCACTTTATCCACACCTATGTGTGCGACGGCAACCCGATCCCGACCTTCCAGGGTGAGCCCGAGAGAGTCGCGATCGACGATAACATCGACGCTTTCACCGACAAGCTGTGGAACGCGCTGGACGAGAACAATAAGATTTCGCTGTATGTCAGATTTATCGACCTCGAGACAGGCGAAGAAGAGAACCGTCTGGTCAATAAAAACAAGTAAATCATCCATGCGTTTATAACGCAAACCATATACATTGATAAATCCGAGGGTGGCGGGAGCAAGTCCCCTCTTTGCAAAAAAGGAGATAATCACAATGAAAGAATTTGAGTTAAAATACGGTTGCAACCCCAACCAGAAACCCGCAAAGATCTTTATGCACGACGGCTCCGATCTGCCGATCGAGATCCTGTGCGGCAGACCCGGCTACATCAACTTCCTCGACGCGTTCAATTCATGGCAGCTCGTTAAGGAGCTCAAGGAGGCGCTCGGACTGCCTGCCGTCACCTCGTTTAAGCATGTCAGCCCCACCTCGGCGGCTGTCGGCGTACCGTTGTCCGATAAGCTCAAGAAGGCTTGCTTCGTCGACGACATTGAGGGTCTGGATGATTCTCCGCTCGCCTGCGCTTACGCGCGTGCTCGCGGTACCGATCGTATGTGCTCCTTCGGCGACTGGGTCGCGCTGAGTGACGTCTGCGACGTTACCACCGCGAAGATGATCCAGCGCGAGGTAAGTGACGGCATCATCGCCCCCGGCTATGAGCCCGAGGCGCTCGAGATCCTCAAATCCAAGAGAAAAGGCAACTACAATATCGTACAGATCGACCCCGATTATGTTCCCGATCCCGTCGAGCATAAGCAGGTCTACGGCATCACCTTTGAGCAGGGTCGCAATAACTTTGAGATCAACCGCGCACTGCTCGAAAATATCGTGACAAAGAACAAGGAGCTGCCCGAGAGCGCGGTGCGTGATCTGATCATCTCCCTGATCACCCTCAAATATACCCAGTCTAACTCCGTTTGCTACGCGGTAGACGGTCAGGCGATCGGCGTCGGCGCGGGTCAGCAGAGCCGTATCCACTGCACCCGTCTGGCGGGCTCTAAGGCAGATACCTGGTTCCTTAGACAGAGTGACAAGGTGCTGAACCTCCCGTTCCGTGAGGATATCCGCCGTCCCGACCGCGACAACGTCATCGACGGTTATATCAACCGCAACGAAGAGGACGTTACCGCTGACGGCAACTGGCAGAAGTATTTCACCGAGCAGCCCGCTCCCTTCACCGATGAGGAGCAGAGAGCGTACCTCGATACCATCGACAACGTCGCGCTCGGTTCGGACGCGTTCTTCCCGTTCTCCGACAATATCGAGAGAGCGTATAAGAGCGGCGTCAAATATATCGCGGAGCCCGGCGGCTCCATCCGTGATGACGCTGTCATCGACTGCTGCGACAAGTACGGCATGGCGATGGCGTTCACGGGTATGAGATTGTTCCACCACTAAAAATCTTTCCCTTTTCAGAAAAGGGAGGCCATGTAGGATGAGGCAGAGCCATATTCCGACACTTGTCTGAGCGGGGATCGGAACCGCCGGTGCTGCTTCATCCGACCTTTTCTTTGGGAAAAGGCTGAAAAAAGGAGTTCACAATGATTTGCAGAAATTGCGGAAATGTGTATCACGACAATCAACTGTACTGTCCGCGATGCGGTACCGCTGCGGCGGGAGGCCCTACGGTGAATCAGCCGTATCCACAGCCGAAGAAGCCCCGTAACACTAAAACAATAGTCATTACGATGGCGCTGGTTTTTTTAAGTGTTGCGATCGCTGCCGGAACAACCGTCTTTATCATGCTCAAAATCTGGTCGCGCCCGCTCAAAAAAGCGGATGCATTCCAAAGGTATAAACAGATCGTTGCCGAGGATAAGGATGATATCGACCGCTACGCGGAGCAATACGGTGTTGCTCCTGTCGCTGTCTATGATATCAACAAAAGCGGCGTAGATGACCTGGTTTATCTCAAAGCAGAGGACGGCGCCGACGACGGTACGGCCAGAGTCCACTACGCGACCGATCAGGATGGCGCTGTCAAGCAGTATACATCGGACGCGGGACGCAGCTTCTGCCTGTTTTACCGCAAGTCCGACGGCGCTCTGTACTATTATACCGTTGACGGAGAGACCGTTCGTATCGATCGGATCTCGCCCAAGGACGGCAGCCGCTTAGAGACATACACCCGCAGTTATGATAAGGATACGGAAGCATATCAGTATTCCTATTCCAAAAAGGGCGTAGAGTCGGATGCCGATACTGCAAAAGAGAACTACGATCAGCTCATAACGGATATCAACAACGACGATACGGTGATCATCGTGACCGACCTCGATGATCAGGATATCGGAGAGATCTTCAGAGACAAGCCCGATGTCGTTGCTACCGGTTCGGATAAAGCGCTGGAGAAATTTGATACCGGGCAAGACACAGATACCGACAACAATGCGACGGCTGATAAAACGATCAAGCCGACTGCAGCGCCGAAGCCCGAGAAGATCAGCGTGTCCGAGATCCCGGCTCAAAAGGAGCTCATAAGCTTTTTGCAGACATTCAACTTTGCTTATGTTGTCAAAAAGGACGACGGTACCGTGGTAAGGGAATTTGACTTTGAAAACGCGGATGAGAAGCTGGCGGAACATATTGCCGGTCACCCAACCTGCGTTGATTTCAATAGCTATCCCGGCGAGGATACGATAGATTCATGGAAGACCAATTCCGATCCGAAGGGGAAGTATTCCCAAAGCGGATACTGTGCCTTTGAAAAAGAAAAGGTCTTGTGGATCATGCAGAACATCTTCCATCTCTCAAGTGACAAAGCAGTCGAATCGGTCAACAAAGCGCTTGCATCCGACAGCAATGAGATGTATGAATTTGAGAAGGACGGCAAGACTTATTTGTGCAATGTTCTGATGGGCGTCGGCGGTCCGGGATACAGTTTTGATTTGACTGCCGCAAAGTATGACGGTGAGAAGTACTATATAGCGATGAAACGCTCCATCGGCGGTACCTCAATGACCAAATCCGATAATTCGGAGGATCTTTATGTCGAAATGTCCTATCAGGAGATTGACGGAAAATCCTACTGGACCCTGTACCGTCATTTGGAGGAAGCTCCCGACTGGGCAAAAACGGATGACGCCGAAACTACGGAAGCCGACAGTGAGATCAGCTCATCCAAGCCTGTTGAAGAAAAGCCGGATGTTTTCGGTTTGTTTGCCGGCAAGTATATCTTCACATCGGGTGCCGGCGCATGGGGATCTACCATTCAGTTGAACAGTGACGGTACCTTTACCGGTTCCTATTCCGACTCCAACATGGGAGAGAGAGGCGACGGCTATGACGCTACCGTATACCTTTGCAATTTCAGCGGCACGTTCAGCAATCCGCAAAAGGTGAACGATTATACCTATTCCTTTGAGCTGAGCGATATCAGCTATGAGAACGAACCCGGAACGGAGGAGATCGTTGAAGTCGGCTCAAACGCCAGACAGCGCCGTGTATATACCGAAGCATATGGTCTGGATCGAGGCACCAAGGTGATCAATGCCTATACCGCAGATGCGCCATGGGATGAGCTCCCCTCCGGATATCAGTCATGGGCACGTCTGGGAAGGATCGGAAACGATTCCAAAGAACTCGGCTTCAAGGGCTTATACGCGACGGAGCCGCAGTATGGTTGGATGGGCTCAAAGGAGAATTAACAGAATAAGCCGATTTCGGCGTTAGATGACAGCAGGAGAGTTTTTATGAAAGTATTAGTCGTTGGCGGCGGCGGACGCGAGCACGCCATCATCAAAAAGTTAAAAGAGAATCAGGCGATCGATATGATCTATGCCCTGCCGGGTAACGGCGGTATCGCCGCCGACGCAGAGTGCGTGGGTATCGGCGCGACGGATATCGACAATATCGTGAAGTTCGCTGTGGAGAACAGCATCGACTACGCGGTCGTCGCTCCCGACGATCCGCTGGTACTGGGCTGTGTCGACGCGCTCGAAGAAAAGGGGATCCCCTGCTTCGGCCCGCGCAGTGAAGCCGCGATCATCGAGGGTAGCAAGGTCTTTTCGAAGAACCTGATGAAGCAATACGGCATCCCTACCGCTCAGTATGAAGTGTTCGATGATGCGGACAAGGCGCTTGACTACATCAAGACCGCTCCGATCCCTACGGTCATCAAGGCGGACGGTCTGGCGCTGGGCAAGGGCGTCATCATCGCGATGACCCGTGAGGAAGCCGAACAGGCGATCATCTCGATCATGAAGGACAAGAAGTTCGGCAAGAGCGGCAACAGTATCGTTGTCGAAGAATTCCTCGAAGGCCCCGAGGTCAGCGTGCTGAGCTTCACCGACGGCAAGGTCGTTGTGCCGATGATCTCGTCGATGGATCACAAGCGTGCCGGCGATAATGACACGGGTCTGAACACCGGCGGCATGGGCACGGTCGCACCGAATCCGTACTATACCGACTCGGTCGCCAAGGAATGCATGGAAAAGATCTTTTTGCCGACGATCCAAGCGATGAACGCCGAGGGCAGAACCTTCAAGGGCTGCCTGTACTTCGGCTTGATGATCACAAAGGACGGCCCAAAGGTGATCGAATACAACTGTCGTTTCGGCGATCCCGAGACGCAGGTTGTTTTGCCGCTGCTCAAATCCGACCTGTTCACCATCATGAAAGCCACCACCGACGGTACGCTTGCCGATACTCCCGTGGTGTTTGAAGAGAAAAGCGCCGCCTGTGTCATCATGGCGTCTGAGGGCTATCCCGTATCCTATGAAAAGGGCTACGAGATCACCATTCCCGACAGTATCGCGCCGTGTGTCTTTGTCGCGGGCGCAAAGAAAGAGGGCGGAAAGCTCCTGACCAGCGGCGGACGCGTATTAGGCGTGACCGCGATCGCCGATACCCTGCAGGAGGCGATCGACAGTTCCTACAAAATGGTGGAGCAGATCCGATTTGACAACGCTTTTTACCGCCACGATATCGGTCAAAAAGCGCTGAAAGCAAAAGGATAAGCCTGAAGAGAATGAAAATGTTTGTCAGCCCCCTCTGACGAGGGGGCATGCGAGCAGATGTTTGGAAAGAGATGTTATTTAGTACGCAGGGGAGAGATAACGAAGCGTAACAGTAGTTTTAGAATGTTTGGCTCAATGCCGTTTGTGATGTCGTATCGGGCTTAATTGAGTCAATCGTTCTACGATACTTTTGTGTTGCGTTATCTCTCCCCCGACCCCCCTCGTCAGAGGGGGCGGAATCAACCTTGGAGAGGTACGAAATATGGTATATAGAGTATTTGTAGAAAAACGAGAGGGCTTGCAGAATGAGGCGAAAGCCCTGCTCAGTGAGATCAACGATCTGTTGTCGATCAAGTCCCTGACCGATGTGCGCGTCATCAACCGCTACGATGCGGAGAATATCACCGAGGAGCTGTTCAACTATGCTGTCGGCGCGGTATTCTCTGAACCGCAGCTCGATATTGCGACGGATGAGTTAAAGATAGAAGAAGACGCAACAGTTTTTGCCGTGGAATTTCTGCCCGGTCAGTTTGACCAACGCGCGGATTCCGCCGCTCAGTGTATCCAGATCATCTCGCAGGGCGACCGTCCGACGATCCGTTCGGCAAAGGTCTATGTCCTGTCCGGCGATCTGACCGATGCTCAGATCGCTGCAATCAAGAAATATGTCATCAATCCCGTAGAGGCGCGCGAGGCTGCGTTAGAGAAGCCCGCGACCCTGGCGGTTCAATATGAGATCCCGACCACCGTCAAGACGCTTGACGGCTTCAATCAGCTCGACAGAGAGGGCCTCGCACAGTTTGTAGCAGACTATGGGCTCGCGATGGATATCGACGATATCGCTTTCTGTCAGCAGTATTTTCAGTCGGAGCACCGTGACCCGACCATCACCGAGATCCGCATGATCGACACCTACTGGTCGGATCACTGCCGTCACACCACCTTCCTGACCACGATCGATTCCGTGAAGTTCGAGGATGACTTGCTCCAGAAAACGTATGAAGAATATATTTCCGTTCGCAAACAGCTCGGCAGAACCAAGCCGATCTGCCTGATGGATCTCGCGACCATTGCCGTCCGTCAGCTCAAAAAGGACGGCAAGCTCCAAAAGCTCGACGAGAGTGAGGAGATCAACGCCTGCACCGTGAAGATGGAGGTTGAGGTCGACGGCAAAAGTGAGCCGTGGCTCCTGCTGTTCAAGAACGAGACCCACAACCATCCCACTGAGATCGAGCCCTTCGGCGGCGCGGCGACCTGTATCGGCGGCGCGATCCGCGATCCGCTCTCGGGACGCGCCTATGTCTACGGCGCGATGCGTGTGACCGGTGCGGCCGATCCGACCGTCCCCGTATCCGAGACCATCGAAGGCAAGCTCCCGCAACGCAAGATCGTTACCACTGCCGCGCAGGGCTACAGCTCCTACGGCAACCAGATCGGACTGGCGACCGGTATCGTGGACGAGATCTATCACCCCGGCTATGCAGCTAAGCGTATGGAGATCGGCGCGGTCATCGCCGCCGCTCCCGCAGAGAACGTCCGCCGCGAGGTCCCCGCTCCGGGCGACGTCGTCATCCTCTTAGGCGGCGCGACAGGCCGCGACGGCATCGGCGGCGCGACAGGCTCCTCCAAGGCGCACAACGCCCATTCGGTCGAGACCTGCGGCGCGGAGGTGCAGAAGGGTAACGCGCCCGAGGAAAGAAAGCTGCAACGCTTGTTCCGCAACCGTGAAGCGACCCGCATGATCAAGCGCTGTAACGACTTCGGCGCGGGCGGCGTTTCCGTTGCGATCGGCGAACTGGCTGACGGTCTCGATATCGACCTCAACGCCGTTCCCAAGAAGTACGAGGGCTTAGACGGCACGGAGCTGGCGATCTCCGAATCACAGGAGCGCATGGCGGTCGTTGTCGAGCCCGAGAACGTCGAGGCGTTTTTGGCGCTCGCCAAAGAGGAGAATCTGAACGCCTGCCCGGTAGCGGTGGTCAAGGAAGAGCCGCGCCTCACCATGACATGGAACGGCAACAAGATCGTCGATATCTCCCGCGAGTTCCTCAACTCTAACGGCGCGGAGAAGCATATCGATATCACACCCGCCGCTCCGAAGGATTATGATAAAGCGATTAGCGGTACGTTCACCGAGAACATGAGCGCACTCGCCGCTGATCTGAATATCTGCTCCAAGCGCGGACTGAGTGAGCGCTTTGACTCCACCATCGGCGCGGGTACGGTGCTGATGCCCTTCGGCGGCAAGAATCAGCTTACCCCGATCCAGGCTATGGTGCAGAAGGTTTCTGTCGAGAAGAAGAATACCGATACCGTCTCCCTGATGGCGTGGGGCTACAATCCGCTCATCACCGAGAAAAGCCCCTATCACGGTGCGTATCTGGCGGTCGTGGAAAGTGTTTCCAAGCTGATCGCGACAGGCGCGTCCTTTGAAGATGTGTACCTGACCTTCCAGGAGTATTTTGAGAAGCCCGGTACGGACGGCAAACGTTGGGGCAAGCCGCTTGCGGCACTGCTCGGCGCGTTCAAGGCGCAGATGGATCTGGGTATCGGCTCCATCGGCGGCAAGGACAGTATGTCCGGCAGCTTTGAGGATCTCGATGTTCCGCCGACGCTGGTCTCCTTTGCCGTTACCACCGATAAGGTGCAGAACATCATCTCTCCCGAATTCAAGGCGGCAGGTCACAAGGTGATTCTGCTCGCCCCCGCAACCGATGAAAACGGTCTGCCCGAGACCGACAGCCTGATCGCGCTGTATAACAAGGTCACCGACCTGATGCGCGCGGGCAAGGTCTGCGCCGCGTATACGCCGACCATCGGCGGTATTGCCGAGGCGGTCATGAAATCCGCGTTCGGTAACGGCTTCGGTTTTCACTTTAACAACGAGCTCGCGCTCGACAAGCTCTTTGGCTACTGCTACGGCGCGTTCTTGCTTGAAGTGACCGAGGATATCGACGGCGCATTGCTGATCGGTACCGTAACAGACGACGGCAAGTTTACCTACGGCGCCGAGTTTGTTGCGGAGAATGACATATTAAAGGTATATGAGGACAAGCTCGAGGGCGTGTATTCCTGCAACATTGCGGATACAAAGGCTCCGGTCGAGACTTTCTCCTATGATGCAAAGGCTGACATGACCGTGGGTCAGAGAATAACAGCACACGCGTGTGCCGCTAAACCGAAGGTGCTGATCCCCGCGTTCCCGGGTACCAACTGCGAGTACGATTCCGCCAAGGCGATGGCTGACGCGGGCGCGGACGCTCAGATCATTGTCATCAATAACCTGAGCGCCGAGGGAATTCAGCAGAGCGTAGAAAAATTTGCGCGCGAGCTGAAAACCGCCCAGATGGTCTTTATCCCCGGCGGCTTCTCCGGCGGCGACGAGCCCGACGGTTCGGCAAAGTTCATCACCGCCTTTTTCCGCAACGCGGCAGTCAAGGAGGGCGTGACCGATCTGCTCGACAACCGCGGCGGCCTGATGTGCGGTATCTGCAACGGCTTCCAGGCGCTGATCAAGCTCGGCCTGGTGCCCTACGGCAAGATCATCGATACCGATGAGAACTGTCCGACCCTGACCTACAATACAATAGCACGTCACCAGAGCAGAATTGTTCGCACACGAGTGTGCTCGAATATGAGCCCGTGGCTGAGCCTGACCAACGTCGGCGATGTGTACAATGTGCCGATCTCGCACGGCGAGGGCAGATTCTTTGCAAGCGAAGAGTTGGTGAGAGAATTAGCCGCGCGCGGCCAGATCGCGACCCAGTATGTCGATCTGAACGGCAACGCGACCACCGACGTTCACTTCAACCCGAACAACTCCGTCTACGCGATCGAGGGTATCACCTCGCCCGACGGCAGAGTGTTCGGCAAGATGGGACACTCCGAGCGCTGGAACAGCGGTCTGTATCAAAACGTGCCCGGCAACTATGACATCAAGATGTTTGAGTCGGCGGTCAAGTACTTCAAATAATCTGTTAATCGGCGGGGGGAGCGTTGCTTCCCGATGACTCAGTAAATGACAAACAGCCTGCGGAGTGATTTCGCAGGCTGTAGCTGTAATAATGATATTTGTCTTGTGTTTCTTCTGAGTACAGACACTATATATTGACAGCCTGTGCAAATTGCATAAAATTACACAAAAAATATCGTCGTATTTCTCAAATGTAAATTTTCTGTAATTTCTTGCATTTTCGTATCTTATATACTATAATAAACCCTGCGTGACTGCACAAGATATGCGATGAAGCGGGAGGTTGCAACGCGAAGGCGTTGGTTTTTCCGTGGAGTATGTCCGATTTTAAACCGGGCGAAAGAATAGTTTGAGCTTTTGATGACATTGGGGTTGCTATGTCATTACTGCGCCACTGTGCTTCCGGTTGCCGAAATTCGGCTATCGGCTTTTTTAACGGATGGGGTAGGAACACCCGGGCGGGTGTTTGGAAAGTTGAAGCGAAATGTCGCGCCCAACCAATATGATTAGGAGGCGAAGATATGGCAGTCAAGGAAAAAATCAGAATCAGATTAAAGGGCTATGATCACCAGCTGGTCGATCAGTCCGCAGAGAGAATCGTAGCTACCGCTAAGCGTACCGGCGCGAGAGTATCGGGTCCTGTCCCGCTCCCCACCGAGAAGCAGGTCGTTACCATTCTGCGCGCTGTTCATAAGTATAAGGACAGCCGCGAGCAGTTCGAGATGCGCACCCACAAGCGCCTGATCGACATTTTGAGACCGTCCAATAAGACAGTCGAGGCTCTTATGAGCTTAGAGCTCCCTGCCGGCGTTGAGATTGAAATCAAATTATAATCCGTATTTAACCCAACCTATTATATAAAGATTATCTCAACCTACCACGCAGACAGGGTCATGTCGGCAAATGCCGACCAATAACCTAAAAGGAGGATATACAGAATGCAGAAAGCATTAATCGGCAAGAAGATCGGTATGACACAGATCTTCGACGAAAAGGGAAAAGTAGTTCCCGTAACCGTAGTCGAGGCGGGCCCCTGTGTCGTTTCACAGGTCAAGACCGTTGAGACCGACGGCTACACAGCCATCCAGATGGGCTACGGCGATGTAAAGCCGAAGCACGTCACAAAGCCCCTGCAGGGTCACTTCAAGAAGGCTGATGTAGCTCCCAAGAGAGTTCTTAAGGAATTCAGATTCGATGACTGCTCCGCTTATGAGCTGGGTCAGGTCATCAAGGCAGACGTATTTGAAACAGGTGACAAGGTCGACGTCACGGGCAAGAGCAAGGGTAAAGGTTATGCCGGTGTGATCAAGCGCTGGAACTTCGCTCGACTCAAGGAATCTCACGGTACCGGCCCGAACGCTCGTCACGGCGGTTCCATGGGTGCTTGCTCCTCTCCCTCCAGAGTTTGGAAGGGTAAGAAGATGGCAGGCCACCTCGGCGCTGAGAAGGTCACCGTTCAGAATCTCGCCGTTGTCAAGATCGACGCTGAGGATAACCTCATCGCCATCAAGGGCGCCATCCCGGGCGCAAACGGCGGCTACGTTGTCATCAAAGACAGCGTAAAGGCTTAAGGAAGGAGGAAATCACATGCCTAACGTACAGGTTGTTGATATGCAGGGCAAGAACGTAGGTTCCGTAGACCTTGCAGAATCGATTTTCGGCATCGAGCCGAACGCGGCTGTTATGCACCAGATGGTAGTCAGCTACCTCGCTAATCAGCGTCAGGGTACACAGTCCGCACTCACCAGAAGCGAAGTTTCCGGCGGCGGCAGAAAGCCCTGGAGACAGAAGGGTACCGGTCGTGCTCGTCAGGGTTCGACTCGCGCTCCCCAGTGGTACCACGGCGGCGTCGTATTTGCTCCTAAGCCCAGAGATTATCGTTTCTCTGTGAACAAGAAGGTAAAGAGACTCGCTATGAAGTCCGCTTTATCGAGCAAGGCTCAGGCGGAAGAGATCATCGTTATCGATTCGATCGCTTTCGATGAGATCAAGACCGCTAAGGCTGCCGCAATGCTCAAAGCCGTTGGCTCTGAGAAAAAGGCGCTTATCGTTCTGCCCGAGGTAGACGAAAAGGCGATCAAGTCCGCGCGCAACATCCCCGGTGTCAAGACCGCTCAGGTAAACGAGATGAACGTTTATGACATTCTCAATGCCGATAAGCTGATCATCGCGAAGGACGCGCTCACCAAGATCGAGGAGGTATACGCATGATTGCTCAAGATATCGTCATCCGCCCCATCATCACTGAGAAGTCGATGCAGGACATTACCAAGAAGAAATATGTTTTCGAGGTAGCAAAGAAAGCTACTAAGATAGACGTCGCCAGAGCTGTAGAGGAGCTCTTCAAGGGCGCTAAGGTACAGAAGGTCAACACCGTTCATGTACGCGGCCGTATGAAGAGACAGGGCCGTTTTGAGGGCTACACCCGTAGCTGGAAAAAGGCCTATGTACAGCTGACTGCCGACAGCAAACCGATCGAGTTTTTTGAAGGCATGATGTAAGCCTGTGCGCCGAGGTCCGAAGCCCTCGGATAACGACGGACGAGGACTGAGCCGCAAAGTCGCGAACAGCGACGGAGCGGATCAGACGAGTAGGAGTTATACGAGGATCAGCGGAGGACAACGAGGCGTGATATAGCCCACGTTTATGTGAGCTGTCAATTAACTTAATACTACTATCACAGGCAAGAATGTATGGGATGCGCCATCATCCCGCAAAGCCATCATGAGGAGAGTGAAATAACATGGCTATTAAGGTTTATAAGCCGACAACAAACGCAAGACGTAATATGTCGGTTACGGATTACTCCGGACTTTCCAAGGTCGCTCCCGAAAAGAGCTTGCTCGAGCCTTTGAAGAAGAACAGTGGTCGTAACAGCTACGGCCGCATCACAGTTCGTCACAGAGGCGGCGGCAACAGGAGAAAATACCGTATTATTGATTTTAAGAGACAGAAATTTGACGTAGAAGGTATCGTTAAGACCATCGAGTACGATCCCAACCGCTCCGCGTTCATCGCGCTGGTCGAGTATGAGGACGGCGAAAAGGCGTACATCACCGCGCCCCAGGGTCTGAAGGTAGGCTACAAGGTCGTAGCCGGCGAGACCGCGGATATTAAGCCCGGTAACGCCCTTCCGCTCAAGAACATCCCCACCGGTACCTTTATCCATAACGTAGAGCTTTATCCCGGCAGAGGCGCTCAGCTCGCTCGTGCCGCAGGTAACATGGCTCAGCTCATGGCTAAGGAAAACGGCTACGCACTTCTTAGACTGCCCTCCGGCGAATTAAGAAACGTACCCGAGACCTGCATGGCCACCATCGGCCAGGTCGGCAACATCGATCATGAGAACGTCAAGATCGGTAAGGCCGGTCGTAAGAGAAACATGGGTATTCGCCCGACCGTCCGCGGTTCTGTCATGAACCCGAATGACCACCCGCACGGTGGTGGTGAGGGTAAATCCCCTGTCGGCCGTCCCGGCCCTGTTACCCCGTGGGGTAAGCCGGCGCTCGGTTATAAGACCAGAAAATCCAACAAGGCGTCCGATAAGCTCATCGTAAGACGCAGAAACAGCAAGTAAGGCAGAAAGGAAGGAACTTGATTTATGAGTAGAAGTACGAAAAAAGGACCTTTTGTTCAGCCGGTGCTGCTCAAAAGAGTTCAGGAAATGAACGAAAAGGGCGAGAAGAGAATTCTGAAGACCTGGTCCAGAAGCTCGACAATCTTCCCCGAATTTGTAGGACACACATTTGCTGTTCATGACGGCAGAAAGCATGTTCCGGTATATGTCACCGAGGATATGGTAGGTCACAAGCTGGGCGAATTCGCTCCGACCCGTACCTTCCGCGGCCACGCCGGTTCCAAGACAAGTAAGTAAGGCAAAGGAGAGTACAGAGAATGGAAAGTAAGGCATATTTGAATTATGTCCGTATCTCACCTCGCAAGGTTTCCGTTGTACTGAACCTCATCAGAGGTAAGGACGCAAAGCTCGCGAAGGCTATTCTTGAGCAGACTCCCAAGGCCGCTTGCGAGCCGCTGTTAAAGCTGCTCAAGTCCGCTGTAGCAAATGCTGAGAATAACCACGATATGGATGTGGCAAGTCTTTACGTAGCCGAGTGCTATGTAAACCAGGGCCCCACACTCAAGCGTATCCGTCCCCGCGCACAGGGCAGAGCCTTCCGCATTGATAAGAAGACCTCGCACATCACCCTGGTGCTCAAGGAAAGAGAATAAGGAGGTAGAGTTATGGGCCAGAAAGTTAATCCGCACGGTTTACGTGTAGGTATCATCAAAGATTGGGATTCCCGTTGGTTTGCTGATAAGAAGCACTTCGGCGATACACTGGTTGAGGACTATCACCTCCGCCGTGATCTGAAGAAGCAGCTCGCCGCGGCAGGTGTTCCCAAGATCGAAATCGAGAGAGACGGCAAGAAGATCCGTATTCACATCCACTGCGCAAAGCCCGGTATGATCATCGGTAAGGGCGGCTCGGAAATCGAGAAGCTCCGCGCTCAGTGTGAGAAGAAGCTCGGCAAACCCGTCGCTATCAATATCATTGAAGTCAAGAACCCCGACCTCAACGCACAGCTCGTCGCAGAGAGCATCGCTTCCCAGCTCGAGAGAAGAATTTCCTTCCGCCGCGCGATGAAGCAGTCCATCGGCAGAGCAATGCGTCTGGGCGCTAAGGGTATCAAGACACAGTGCTCCGGTCGTCTGGGCGGCGCTGAGATCGCACGAAGTGAGCAGTACCATGAGGGTACTATCCCGCTGCAGACCCTGCGTGCCGATATCGACTACGGTTTTGCCGAGGCGAACACCACCTACGGTAAGATCGGCGTCAAGGTTTGGCTGTATCGCGGTGAGGTCCTCAGAGACAACGCCGGCAGCCAGCAGCGCAGAGAAAGACGCGAGAGACGCGGGGACAGACGCGACAACCGCGGCGAGAGAAGACCCCGCAGAGATAATAGGGAAGGGGGCAGAAAATAATGCTGATGCCTAAGCGTGTGAAGTACAGAAGAGTTCACAGAGGCAGAATGACAGGCCGCGCCTACAGAGGTAACAAGGTCACCTACGGTGAGTTCGGTCTCCAGGCATTAGAGCCTGCATGGATTACTTCCAACCAGATCGAGGCAGCCCGTGTCGCCATGACCCGTTACTGCAAGAGATTCGGTAAAGTTTGGATCAAGATTTTCCCCGATAAGCCGGTTACAGCGAAGCCCGCTGAGACCCGAATGGGTTCCGGTAAGGGTTCACCCGAGTATTGGGTAGCTGTCGTCAAGCCCGACAGAGTAATGTTCGAGATCGCCGGTGTTCCGGAAGAGACAGCAAGAGAGGCGATGCGCTTAGCGGCTGCCAAGCTGCCGATCAAGTGCAAGTTCATTAAGAAGGAAGAGGAGGTTTAAGCATGACTGCTAAGGAATTAAGAGATTTAACCCCGAGCGAGCTCGAGCTTAAACTGAAGGAGCTCAAGGAGGAGCTCTTCAATCTTCGTTTCCAGCTTGCTATCAACCAGCTCGAGAACCCGATGCGTATTACTGCGGTCAAGAGAGATATCGCGCGCGTTTCTACCGTGATGCGCGAGCTCGCTGACCGGGAAGCATAAGGAGGTAAACCATGAGCGATAGAAATATGAGAAAGACTCTCATCGGTCGCGTTGCTTCCGATAAGATGGATAAGACCATTGTCGTAGCGATCGAGGACAGCGTAAAGCATAAGCTTTACAACAAGGTTATCAAGCGCACCATCCGCGTCAAGGCTCACGATGAAAAGAATGAGGCTCGCGTAGGTGACCGCGTTAAGATCATGGAGACGCGTCCCCTCTCTAAGGATAAGAGATGGAGACTCGTCGAGATCGTCGAAAAAGCGAAATAAGTTCTTGAGAGGAGATTAACACATGATTCAACAGCAAACTTATCTCAAGGTCGCCGACAACACCGGTGCAAAAGAACTTATGTGCATTCGTGTACTCGGCGGTACCAGGAGAAGATATGCCAACATCGGCGACGTTATCGTTGCTTCTGTTAAGAAGGCTGCGCCCGGCGGCGTAGTAAAGAAGGGTGATGTCGTTCGCGCGGTCGTCGTTCGCTCCGCTAAGGGCGTTCGCCGCGAGGACGGTACCTACATCCGTTTCGACGAGAATGCAGCCGTTATCATCAAGGAAGATAAGAACCCGCGCGGTACTCGTATCTTCGGACCGGTAGCAAGAGAGCTTCGTGACAAGGATTACATGAAGATCCTCTCCCTCGCTCCGGAAGTACTTTAATGGAGGTGTCATAAATGAATAAAGTTCATGTTAAAACCGGTGACACCGTAGTAGTTTTGAGCGGTAAAGACAAGGGCAAGAAGGGCAAGGTGCTCGCGGTATCTCCCAAAGAGGGCAAGGTTATCGTAGAGAAGATCAACATCGTCTCTAAGCACATCAAGCCCCGCCGTATGGGCGAGCCCGGCGGCATCATCAAGGCTGAGGGCGCTATGTACGCATCCAAGGTCCAGATCGTTTGCCCCCGCTGCAAGAAGCCGACCCGCGTAGGCCACAAGCTCTACGAGGACGGCACCAAGAGCCGTATCTGCGTTAAGTGCGGCGAAGCACTGTAAGGAGGACGGAAGAAATGGCAAGACTGAAAAAGTTTTATGCTGAGGAAGTTGCACCTGCTCTGATGAAGAAGTTCTCTTACAAGAGTGTGATGCAGATCCCGAAGCTCGATAAGATCGTAGTAAACGTAGGCGCGGGCGAGGTCAAGGACAACGCGAAGGCGATGGACGCGATCCTCTCCGATCTGGCTCAGATCACGGGTCAGAAGGCGCATATCTGCAAGGCGAGAAAGTCCGTTGCGAACTTCAAGCTGCGTGAAGGTATGCCCATCGGCGCCAAGGTCACCCTCAGAGGCGAGCGTATGTATGAGTTCCTCGACAGACTCTTCAACGTAGCGCTGCCCAGAGTACGTGACTTCCGCGGTATCAACCCCAACTCCTTCGACGGCAGAGGCAACTATGCCCTGGGTCTGAAGGAACAGCTGATCTTCCCGGAGATCGACTACGATAAGATCGACAAGGTTCGCGGTATGGATATCGTTTTCGTTACCACCGCACAGAACGATGAAGAAGCACGCGAGCTGCTCACGCTGATGGGCGCTCCGTTCGAGAAGTAAGGAGGGATTGTTGTGGCAAAGACTGCTATGAAGAATAAGCAGAAGAGAAAGCAGAAGTTCTCTACTCGCGAATACACACGTTGCAAGATATGCGGTAGACCACACGCCTACCTTCGTAAGTTTGGCGTATGCCGTATTTGTTTCCGTGAGCTCGCTTACAAGGGCGAGATCCCGGGCGTTAAGAAAGCAAGCTGGTAAGCAGGGAGGATTTAAGTTATGCAAATTACTGATACTATCGCTGATTTACTGACACGAATCCGTAATGCTAACTCAGCGAAGCACGACACTGTTCAGATCCCCGCGTCCAACATGAAGAAGGCGATCTGCCAGATCCTGGTTGACGAGGGTTATATCAAGAGTTTCTCCGTAGAGGAGGACGGCAAGCAGGGCGTCATCACCGTGACCCTGAAGTATCTGGAGGGCAAGCAGCCCGTCATTCAGGGCTTACGCCGTGTATCTAAGCCCGGCCTGCGTATTTACAGCAGCGTTGAGGATATGCCCAAGGTCATGAAGGGCCTTGGTATCGCCATCATCTCGACCTCTAAGGGCGTGATGACCGACCGTGAAGCCAGAAAGCAGAACGTCGGCGGCGAGGTACTCGCGTTCATTTGGTAAGAAGGAGGTGCGATCATGTCTCGAATTGGAAGAAAACCTATAAATATTCCCGCCGGTGTCGAAGCAAAATTCGAAAACGGTGTTATCACAGTCAAGGGTCCCAAGGGTACTTTGACCCAGAAGATCCATCCTAACATGGCTGTAGAAATCAATGGGGCAGTCATCGAGGTAAAGCGTCCGGACGATGAGAAGCTCAACCGCTCTCTGCACGGCCTTTCCCGTACCATCATCCACAATATGATCGTAGGCGTTACCGAGGGCTACAAGAAGGAGCTCGAGGTCAACGGCGTCGGCTACCGTGTTCAGAAGCAGGGCAAGCAGCTCGTCATGAACATCGGCTACAGCCACCAGGTCATCATGGAGGATACCGAGGACATCACCATCGAAGTCCCCAACCCCAACAGCATCATCATCCACGGCATTGATAAGCAAAAGGTAGGTCAGTTTGCTGCCGAGGTCAGAGAGAAACGTCCGCCGGAGCCTTATAAGGGTAAGGGCATCAAGTATGCCGGTGAGTATATCCGCCGTAAGGAAGGCAAGGCCGGTAAGGCTTAATCAAAGGAGTGAAATAAACAAATGGTAAGTAGACCTGATTCGAAAGCTGCTCGTGTCAGAAGACACAAGAGAGTACGCGGTAAGTTAAGCGGCACAGCCGAGTGTCCCCGCCTTTGTGTGTTCCGCTCCACCAACAACATCTATGCTCAGATCATCGATGACGTAAAGGGCGTTACCCTGTGCAGCGCTTCTTCTCTCGATAAGACCATAGAGGGCGGCGGCAACAAAGAGGCAGCCAAGGCTGTCGGCAAGCTCATCGCCGAGCGCGCAAAAGACAAGAACATCACCGAAGTCGTTTTCGACAGAGGCGGTAACATTTATCACGGCCGTGTACAAGCGTTGGCCGAAGGCGCCCGTGAGGGCGGCCTCAATTTCTAAGGATTGGAGGAAACAACTTTGGCTAATATTATTGACGCATCAACACTGGAGCTGACCGAGCGCGTTGTCGCGATCAACCGTGTCAGTAAGACCGTAAAGGGCGGCCGTGTCATGAAGTTCGCGGCGCTGGTCGTCGTCGGCGACGGCAACGGCATCGTCGGCTTCGGTATCGGCAAGGCCGGTGAAGTTCCCGACGCGATCCGCAAGGGAATCGAGGACGCGAAAAAACACCTGATGACCGTATCCCTCAAGGGCACGACCATCCCCCATGAGATCATCGGCGCCTACGGCGCGGGCAGAGTTCTGATGAAGCCCGCCGCTCCCGGTACCGGCGTAATCGCGGGCGGTCCCGTCCGTGCCGTTGTCGAGGCAGTCGGCATCAAGGACATCCGTACAAAGGCTCTCCGCTCCAACAACCCCTGCAACGTCGTTCGCGCGACTCTTCAGGGTCTGGGCGCTCTGCGTACCGCAGAAGAGGTTGCCCGTGTACGCGGCAAATCCGTAAAAGAGATTCTGTAAGGAGGCGGCAAGATGAAAATTAAATTGGTTAAGAGCCTCATCGGCTCCAAGAAGGATCAGATTGCTACCGCTTATTCTCTGGGTCTGAAGAAGATCGGTGACATCACCGAGCAGCCCGACAACGCGGCTACCAGAGGCAAGGTACAGAAGATCGTACACCTCGTAGCAGTGGAAGAAGACTAAGGAGGTGCGATAGATGAAACTTTATGAATTATCCCCCGCAGAGGGTTCCAAAAGGCAGGCAAAGAGAATCGGCAGAGGCCACGGCTCCGGTTGGGGCAAGACCTCCGGCAAGGGCCACAAGGGTCAGAAGGCGAGATCCGGAAGCGGAATGCGCTTGGGTTTTGAAGGCGGTCAGATGCCGCTGCAGAGACGTCTCCCTAAGCGTGGCTTCAACAACATCTTCAGAAAGAACGTTGTTGCTATCAATGTCGGCACCCTCAACAAGTTTGAGGACGGCGCTGTTGTAGATATCGCTGCGCTTACCGAGAAGGGTATTGTCAAGAATTCCTTTGACGGCGTAAAGATTCTTTCCAACGGCACAATCACGAAAAAGCTCACAGTCAAAGCGAATGCGTTCTCTAAGGGCGCTGTTGCTAAGATCGAGGCTGCCGGCGGAAAGACTGAGGTGATCTAATTGTTACAAACAATTAAGAATGCCTGGTCCATCCCGGATCTGCGCAAAAAGATTCTCTTTACACTTTTAATCATTGTTATTTTCAGAATCGGTTCCGTTATCCCGGTACCGTTCCTGAATATGGACGCGCTGGCTCATGTTATGAACAACGCCCAGGGCTCCGGCGTAGACGACACACTGGTCGGCTACCTGAACACCCTCTCCGGCGGCGCGTTCTCTAACGCGACCATCTTCGCGATGGGTATCACGCCCTACATCAACAGCTCCATTATCATGCAGCTGCTGTGCGTCGCGATCCCGCCCCTCGAGCGCCTCTCTAAGGAAGGCGAAGAGGGCAGAAAGAAGATCGCCGCTATTACCAGATACGTTACTGTCGGCTTAGGTCTGATCCAGGGTACCGCGTATTACTTCTTCCTGAAGAATACCTATGATACTCAGGCTCCCGCCAGCGGTGACTGGACGCCCACCAACCTGCCTCTGGCAAAGTATACATCGGGCTTCTCGATGTGGTTCGCGGCGTTCGTCATCATCCTCGCGTTCACCGCGGGTACCGCGCTGATCATGTGGCTGGGCGAGCAGATCAACAAGAACGGTATCGGTAACGGTATCTCGATCCTGCTGTTCGCGGGTATCGTCGCAAGACTGCCTTACACCGTCAACCTTCTGGGCGAGTACTGGAAGCTCGGTGCGCAGGGCAGCACCCAGTTCTATGTACTGGTTCCTGTGTTCGTTGTACTGTTCCTTGCTGTTATCTGGTTCATCACCTTTATGCAGGACGCAGAAAGACGTATCCCGATCCAGTATGCCAAGCGTGTAGTCGGCCGTAAGATGTACGGCGGTCAGTCCACCCACCTGCCGATCAAGGTAACGCTGGGCGGCGTTATGCCGATCATCTTCGCGTCCTCCATCCTTTCTATCCCCAGCACCATCCAGATGTTTGTTCAGCCCAAGGAGGGCTTCTGGAAGAGCTTCCTCGATGCTTTCTCCACCCGCGGCTGGCTGTATGCGGTGCTGTACTTCGTTCTGATCCTTGCGTTCGCGTATTTCTACACCACGATCCAGTACAACCCGATCGAGATGGCGAACAATCTCAAGCAGAACAACGGTACCATCCCCGGTATCCGTCCCGGCAGACCGACTGCCGACTTTATCGCTAAGATACTCTCAAGAATCACCCTCATCGGCGCGCTGTTCCTCTCCGTGATTGCGCTGCTGCCGATCCTGTACTCCGACATCACACAGATGTACGGCCTGTCTATGGGCGGTACCTCCGTCATCATTATCGTCGGCGTCGCTCTGGATACCGCAAAGCAGCTCGAGAGCCAGATGATGATGCGCCACTACAAGGGCTTCCTTGATTAATCATCAAAAGGAGAATATCTTATGAAACTTATCCTTTTAGGCGCTCCCGGTGCCGGCAAAGGCACTCAGGCAGCTGTTATCAGCGAGCGCTATCATATTCCCCAGATCAGCACGGGTAACATCATCCGTGCCGCGCTGAAAAGCGGTACAGAGATGGGCTTGAAGGCGAAGTCCTTCATCGACGCGGGTCAGCTTGTTCCCGATGAGGTCGTGATCGGCATCATCAGAGAGCGTCTCGCCGAGGATGACTGCAAAGACGGCTTCATCCTCGACGGCTTCCCCCGTACCATCCCTCAGGCCGAGGCTCTGGACGAAATGGACATCGAGATCGACAAGGTGATCGACATTGAGGTCGCTGACGACGTGATCGTAAACCGTTTGTCCGGACGCCGCGTGTGCGAGAAATGCGGCAGACCCTATCATACCGAGAGCTTAAAGCCCAAGGTAGAGGGTGTGTGCGATGATTGCGCAGGCGCCCTTATTCAGCGCAAGGACGACCATCCTGACACAGTCAAGTCCCGCCTTGACATCTATCACAAAGAGACCGAGCCTCTCAAGGATTACTATGAGAAGCAGGGTAAGCTCTATGTGGTAGAGGGCGCGAGCTCTGTCGAAGAGACCACAAAATTAACATTTGAGGCACTCGAGGCATAAGCATGATTGTTGTCAAGACCGCACGTGAAATTCAGAAAATGCAGGACGCGTGCACACTGTCCGCGCGGGCGTTGAAGCTCGCCGGGGAGATGGTCGAACCGGGTGTGTCGACGTTGGAGATCGACACAGCAGTCCGCAAGTTTATCGAGGGTGAGGGAGGTATTCCCTCCACCCTCGGTTACGAGGGCTATCCGGCTTCTACCTGTATCTCCGTCAACAGTGTGGTAGTCCATGGCATACCGAGCAAAAAGACGATCCTGCGTCAGGGCGATATCGTTTCCATCGATATCATGGCGGGAATGCACGGGTATCACGGCGACAACGCCTATACCTATCCCTGCGGCGATATCACAAAGGAGGCGCAGGCGCTCCTCGACGCGACCAAGGAAAGTCTTTATGAGGGGATACGGCAAGCGCAGGCAGGTAATCGCATCGGCGATATCGGCAGCGCTGTGCAGCGGTATGTCGAACCTCGTGGTTACGGGGTGGTACGGAATTATACCGGCCACGGCGTAGGCACGAAGCTGCATGAAGACCCCAGTGTACCGAACTACGGTACACCCGGACGAGGCCCTCGCCTCATTCCGGGCATGACGATCGCAATCGAACCGATGATAACGGTAGGTGATCACAAAACGAGGATCCTGTCCGACGGCTGGACTGCCGTGACACAGGACGGCTCCCTCGCGGCGCACTTTGAACACACTGTGTGCATCACACCCGACGGTCCGCGTATCATGACCTTGCTCAAGTGAGGCTGATATGGAGATCACAAGGGGCAGTGTTGTCATCGCCAAGGCAGGTCGCGACAAGGGCAAGGCTTTTGCGGTGATCGAGGCTTTAAGCGACAGAGAGGTACTCATTGCCGACGGCAAGCGTCGACCGATCGAGCACCCCAAGCGCAAGAACGTCATCCATCTGCAAATGACCCGCACGACTGTCGATTGCATTACAACAAACCGACAATTACGAAATGTTCTTCAAAATTGTAGGGTGGGGGCTTGCTCCCACCGCGACGCCGAAGGCGTTGAAAACCGTATACAGGAGGCTTAAGTCATGTCAAAACAGGATGTTATCGAGATAGAGGGTATCGTCACCGAGGCTCTGCCGAACGCGCAGTTCACCGTAGAGCTTCCCAACGGCCACAAGATCCTGGCTGTTATCTCAGGTAAGCTGAGAATGAACTTCATCCGCATCCTCCCGGGCGATAAGGTGACCGTAGAGATGTCGCCTTATGATCTGACCAGAGGACGCATCACCTGGCGTACAAAATAAACGCCGGAATGAGATGTATTGCCGGTCAGTGAGAAAAAGACGCACGCGTCGATCTGACCGGAGGACGCATCACCCGGCGTACAAAATAAACGCCGCAGGCTCTCTTCTTAAAGGGAGGCTAAACATCATCTTACTAAGAAGGAAAGGAATGATATTATGAAAGTCAGACCTTCAGTAAAGAAAATGTGTGAAAAGTGCAAGGTTATCAAGCGCCACGGTAAGGTAATGGTAATCTGCGACAACCCCAAGCATAAGCAGCGTCAGGGCTAAGGCTCGCTGCGCTCGCAGTGAACAGTTATCAGTGATCAGTGAACAGTTGAACTGACTTCTGACCACTGACCACTAACCACTGACCACTCAGAACAGACTTTTCATACAAAAGAATTTATTATTATTAAATGGAGGTGCACTAAATGGCTCGTATAGCAGGTGTTGACTTGCCCCGTGACAAGCGAGTTGAAATCGGACTCACTTATATCTACGGTATCGGTCGTAAAACCGCTACAGACATTATTGCTGCAACAGGCGTCAATCCGGACACTCGTGTTCGCGATCTGACCGAAGAAGACGTATCAAAACTCAGAGAATATATCGACCATAATTGCCGCGTTGAAGGTGATCTCCGCCGTGATATCGCTTTCGACATCAAGAGACTTATTGAAATCGGCAGCTATCGCGGTGTTCGCCACAGAAAGGGTCTGCCCGTAAGAGGTCAGCGTTCCAAGACTAACGCTCGTACCCGCAAAGGCCCGCGCAAGACGATGGCTAACAAGAAGAAGTAAGGAGGGCAATTAAATGGCAGTTAAAACAGGTAAGAAGGCTCCGATCCGCCGCCGCCGTGAGAGAAAAAATATCGAAAAGGGCTCGGCGCATATCCAGTCTACCTTTAACAACACAATCGTAACTATATCCGACACACAGGGCAACGCGGTCTCCTGGGCAAGCGCAGGCGAGCTCGGTTTCCGCGGCTCCAGAAAGTCTACTCCCTTCGCTGCGCAGAGCGCTGCCGAGACAGCCGCTAAGGTTGCGATGGAGCATGGCATGAAGAGCGTCGAGGTCTATGTCAAGGGACCCGGTCAGGGTCGTGAGGCGGCTATCCGCGCTTTGCAGACCGCAGGTCTTGAGGTCACCATGATCAAAGACGTTACCCCCATTCCGCACAACGGATGCCGTCCTCCCAAGAGAAGACGTGTATAAAAGAAGAAGGAGGATATAGAATATGGCTAAGAATCAACAGCCTATCGCAAAGCGCTGCAGAGCGCTGGGCATTTCGCCCGCTGTTATGGGTTACTCCAAAAAGACTTCAAACCGTAACCCCGGCGGCAAAATGAGAAGAAAACAGAGTGAATACGGTATCCAGCTGACCGAGAAGCAGAAGGTCAAGTTCATCTACGGCGTTCTGGAAAAGCAGTTCCGTATGTATTATGAAAAGGCTGAGAAGATGGAAGGCAAGACCGGCGAGAACCTGCTCTCTTTAGTTGAGCGCAGACTCGACAACGTTGTCTATCGTCTGGGTCTCTGCTCCACCCGTCGTGAGGGCAGACAGCTGGTCAACCACGCTCACTTCACCGTTAACGGCAAGAAGTGCAACATTCCCTCTTACATCGTAAAGGAAGGCGACGTCATCGCTGTAGCGGACGGCTCCAAGGACACCAACCGCTTCAAGGCAATCGCCGAAAATGACGGCGCTGCTCTGATCCCGAAGTGGCTCGAGAAGACCGACAAGCTCAGCGGTAAGGTCATCGCTCTTCCCGCTCGCGACGACATCGACTATCCCGTTGAGGAACATCTCATCGTCGAGTTGTACTCCAAGTAATTTACACGCCGGTCGGATTTTTCCGACATCGTGTCCGTGGGTTTCGGTTGGAAATGGTACGCCTATTGTTTTCTCTGCGTACTTCGGTCGATGGAGCATAGGCTTTACATCCGATCGTTCCTGCGGTCAACGCGGCAGGTTTTCCTGCCAGCGCAGCTAAAAATTTAAGGAGGAATTCGCTAATGATAGAGATAGAAAAGCCCAGAATTGATACAGAAGAATTATCTTCGGACGGTAAGTACGGCAGATTTGTGGTTGAACCCTTAGAGCGAGGCTTCGGCAACACGCTGGGCAACTCTCTGCGCCGCGTACTGCTCTCGTCACTCGAGGGCGTAGCCGTCACATCGATCAAGATAGACGGAGTTCTTCACGAGTTCTCTACCATCCCCGGCGTCAAGGAAGACGTCACCGAGATCGTTCTGAACATGAAGAGCTTGGTAGCTAAACTCCATTCTAACGGTCCCAAGATCGTTGAGATCTCGGCGGAGGGTCCCTGTGAGGTCACTGCCGAGAGCATCAAGTGCGACAGCGAGGTTGAGATCCTCAACCCCGAGCTGCACATCGCGTCCCTTGCCGACGGCGCTGTGCTGAACATGGAGATCACGCTGGATAAGGGCAGAGGCTATGTCCCCGCCGAGAAGAACAAGCTGATCTCGGGCAACGAGATCATCGGCGTGCTCCCCATCGACTCTATCTACACCCCTGTCCTCAAGGTGAACTACACGGTGGACAACACCCGTGTCGGTCAGATCACTGACTACGACAAGCTCACCCTGAGCGTTTGGACAAACGGCGTTATCAACGCGCAGGAGGCTGTATCGCTGGCGGCTAAGGTCCTTACCGAACACCTCAATCTCTTTGTCAACCTCTCCGACAGAGGCTACAACACCGAGATCATGGTGGAAAAGGACGATAAGGGCAAGGAGAAGGTGCTCGAGATGACTATCGAAGAGCTCGACCTCTCCGTTCGTTCGTTCAACTGCTTGAAGAGAGCCGGTATCAATACCGTAGAAGACCTCATCTCTAAGTCCGAGGAGGACATGATGAAGGTACGCAACCTCGGCAGAAAGTCGCTCGAGGAAGTTGTCTTCAAGCTCGATACGCTTGGCTTCAGCCTGCGTAAAGAGGACGAATAATCAAGAAGCGCCGAGGTCCGGAGCCGCGTCCTCATGGACTCCATTCATTGGAAATAGTCTGAAAGCCTATTTCCGTATCATTCCGTCATTCGTCCTTTCCCCACAACGCAGGGGCGTTGCGGGGACCCCGACAATTGACAGAATAATGAGTGGGAGATATACGAGGAGAAGCGGAGGACAACGAGGCGTGACATTATGATAACCGATTTACCTTTATAGAATATCTGTAAAGAAATGACCCGAAAGGAGTGAATTAAAATGCCGGGTACCAGAAAACTGGGCAGAGCTACCGACGCTCGTCTCGCGATGCTGAGAGCTCTCGTCACCTTCCTGCTCGAAAACGGTAAGATCGAGACTACCCTCTCCCGCGCGAAGGAAACCGCTTCCATGGCGGAGAAGATGATCACGATCGCGAAGAAGGACACCCTCGCGAACAAAAGACAGGTCATGGCGTTCGTCACCAAGGAGGACGTCGCGACCAAGCTGTTCAAGGAGATCGCGCCCAAGTATGCGGACCGCAACGGCGGTTACACCCGCATCACCAAGATCGGCCCCCGTCGCGGCGACGCTGCCGAGATGGCGATCATCGAGCTGGTTTAAGTTCATATGAGATTATGCCTCACCTTCGGGTGAGGCTTTTCTTTTTTTATCAGGAGCGAGGCGTTATGAGTGAGGCGTTAAGAGATACGAAACAAAGATTTGCTTTGCGTTTGGGTGACATTTTGTAGGGTGCGGCGCTCGTCGACGCACCGCATGGAAAGAACGTCGTGTTCCTATCTGAGATTTTCGATCAATGAAACGCCCTTCACCCTAAGCAGGATCGTTTCATGTAGGGGAGGGGCTTGCTCCTTCCGCGCAGTACATTGCAGCGATAAAAGAAAAAAGTGGTATGCCACCAAAAAAGACTTTATTTTCTGTCGAGATATGGTATAATACATTATATAATGGAGTAATATGTAGTGTTTTGGGGAGTATTCCGACTCCAAAGCAAAAGGAGGAACAGCATGCTGATCTATGATATTACACGCGAGGTGTTTGAGGCGCCGGTCTATCCGGGCGATCCCAAGCCTTCTAAGCGCTTTATCAAGTCGATCGGGGACGATTCGACCTATAACCTGTCCGCCGTGAACCTGTGCACCCATACCGGCACCCATATCGACGCGCCGCTCCACTTTGATGAAGAGGGCGCGGATATCGGCTCGATGAAGCCGTCGTGCTTTTACGGCAAATGCACGGTCGTCACCATCGACGGTATTCTCACGGGTGAGGACATGGAACGGCTGCTGCCGCATTGCAATAAGCGGCTGATTTTTCATGGCTCGGGCAAAGCCTTTCTCAGCGTTTCGGCGGCACGCGTGATCGCCGACAGCAAACTCAGATTGGTGGGCACCGACGCGATGTCCATCGCACCGCCGTTTGACGAAATGATGCCGCACCTCGAGCTGGCACGAGCCGGGATCGCGGTGCTGGAGGGGCTGTTCCTCGAGGGCGTTGAGGACGGCGAATACACCCTGTCCGCCCTGCCGCTCAAGATGAAAGGGCTGGAAGCGTCCCCCTGCCGCGCCGTCTTGATGCGCGAACCGAAGGGGTATTGATTAGTGAGGAGTTAGAAGTGAGGAGTTAGGAGTTATCATAGATTGAAACATCGATATGCTCCGCGTTTTAAAGAAATCTAATGGAAATGATCGGGACGTCATCATTGTCGCCCCTTATAGTTTACGTTTTCGATCACTATATCAATCAGGTGTGGGCGAAGCCCACCATTAACTCCTCACTCCTCACTCCTAACTCCCATCTAAATGTACGAGGTAATTATGAAGAAACTAATCTCTGTTTTACTTGTAATAGTGCTGATAGTAAGCCTATGCGCCTGCCTTTCCGGCTGTGTGAAGGCGAAGGTCGCGGTCAGCTCCGTGTTGTCGATCGACGAGCATTTCAAGGGCATCCGCACCGTGACTGCGGTCTATCCCGTGTCCGCCGATATCGACGCGGTGAAGGACAGGATCCTCGCGGATGATCCTACCGCCGAGATCCCCGGCGCGTCATTTTCTTACAGCGGCGTCAAGGAGGACGGCTACTACTTTGAGCTGCAACTGAGCTTTACCGATAAAGCCGAGTATGAGAAGATCGTCGGCTCCCTGATCGGGCGCGACACCGCGGTCTTCCTCTCTCGCAAGAATACCGCGCTCACACAGGGCACGCGTATGGCGGAGGATTTTGACGTCAGCGAGCTGATCGCGTGGATGGTCAGCGATACCGCCGCCGTCGAGCAGACCAAGAATCTTCAATTTGATTACAGCGCTAACACTGTGCAGATCGGCTCCGACAGCTATACGACCCAGTCGACCGCTGCCATCAATGACTGCACCGGCAGTGCGATCAACCATATCTCGATCAAGACGATGAACCATAAATCGGGCAGCTATGACCGCACCTTCGCGTTCCACCTGCCCAACGCTACCTATACCAAGGATAAGGATAAGATCGAGGCGTATTTCCTGTCGAACACCCTGCCCGAGGCGAAGTACGCGGGCTGGTCGGCAGAGGGCTCCGATATGGTCTATACCGTCATCTATGAGGACATGACCGTCGCCAGGATGGCGGATGTGACCGCAAAGCTGCTGGATACCGACAGCGTGGCGATCTCCTACGGCGATATCGACAACGCCTCCACGCCGCTGTCCGAGGGCTTGACCTATGCGGAAAACCTCGATTCCTTCTCCTTTATCGGCGAAAACGACGGCTTCCCGACGATCCGCTACTCCTACTCACTGCCGCTGAACACCACCTACGGCGAAGGCTCGCTCTTTGAAGACGGCAGATGGGTCAGCGCGGGCGCATGGGAGAACGATTTGTACACCGTCGAGCTAAACAGCGGAACGGTACAGCTGAGGATCCCCGACGGCATCCAGTACCGAATCAGCGGCATCGACCTCTCCGTCGCGAGCCTGGGCGATTCGCGCTTTCGCAGGACGACCGAGTTTTTATATGACGCCGATAACACCGCCGCGGCAAATTACGCGCTGAGCTACTTCAAGGCAAAGGGCGTAGAGAATGCCGCCGTGAATACGACCGATCAAAATATCATTTGCAGCGTCAGCTTTGAGGGTACCACCGATGAGATCACCTCACAGCTGGTGAATGTCTTCGGCAGCGGCAACTTCATGGCATATGAGCAGAAGAAGGGCGCGTTCGATCTGAGCATCAAGACCGTGCTGACCGACTATGTCAATCTCGGCTATATGCTCAACAGCGACAATGCCGCACAGCCGATGCACTATTCCGTCAGCTCCGAGGGCGGCGAGAATATCGTTTCGCTCTCCGTTGACGGCAGTGAAACGGCGTTCACCGAGAGCAACAAGGGCACAATGGCGATCAAGGGCGGCTGCGCGACGGTGCGCTATCGCGGCAATATCCCCGTGACCGTGAGCATCGTCATCTATCTCACCGCGGGTCTGGTGCTGCTGATTTTGACCGCCTTCATCGCGATCAAGCTGATCAAGCCGAAGAAGAAGCGCGTGCCCGATCCGCTGAACAACCCAGAAGCGGTCTATGCGGACACAGATATGCCTGAGGATGCAACTGACGACGCCTCCGAGAATGATACAGAGGACGCGTCCTCAGAAGAAAAAGACGCACGCGCCCCGCTCGCACAGACCACAACGTTCAGTATCTTTGAGCTGAACACCCTCGTCCGCAACAAAAAATATGTTGACGAGATCAACAAGGATGTCGAACAGCGCTTGCATGCGCAGAGTCTTGAGGAGCAGAAGCACGATATCCGCGCCCGTGAATTAGAGGAAATAAGCCGCAAGGTTTACGGGGCGCGCACGCCTTCTTCTGATGAAACTGCGACCGACGATATTGCGGAACCAATCGAGTTGGAGCCTACCGAAGCGCCGGAATCCGCTCGTGAAAGCGCCGACGCTCCCGCAAAGGAGAATGATGATAATGAAACTGATTGTATTTGATCTGGACGGCACCCTTGCCGATACCCTCAAAGACCTCGGCACGGCGATGAACACCGCACTGAGCAGGGAAGGGTTGCCGGGTTATTCGATGGAGGAGTACCGCCACCTCGTCGGTAACGGTATCGATCGTCTGGTGCGCGACACCATGGCGGACGCCTACACCCCCGAGGGCGCAATGAGGGTCAAGGCGGCGTTTCAGGCATATTACGCCGACCATTGCAGGGATTATACCGTCGCCTATGACGGCATTGCAGCGCTGCTCGACAGACTGGACGCGGATCAAACGGCCACGGCCGTGATCTCCAATAAGCCCAATCAATTTGTGCCCGAGATCCTCTCGGCGCTCTATCCGCATCACACCTTTTTGGGCGCGTGGGGTCAGCGGGACGAATTCCCCCGCAAGCCCTCGCCCGAGTCGCTCGAGGCGATGATCGCGCAAAACGGTTTTCAAAAGAGCGACACGCTCTATGTCGGCGACAGCAACGTGGATGTGATGTTCGCGCATAACGCCGGGGTCATGGTCTGCGGCGTGAGCTGGGGCTTCCGCGGCGCGGAGGAACTCAGAGAAGCCGGTGCGGATTTCATTGTTAATTCCGCAGAAGAATTATATAATCTGATCCATAAAAAGGATAACCAATGAACAAACGTAATTATCAAAAGGAAATGGACGCGCTGATCGAGCGCAACGCCCGCGAGGGGGTTCGTCCGACGCTGCTGCTGCACGTCTGCTGCGCCGTATGCGCCAGCTATGTGCTCGAATACCTCTACCGCCATTTTGATATCACCATCGCCTACTACAATCCGAACATCACCGAAGAGAGCGAGTACCGTTACCGTTACAGTGAGCTGAGGCGCTATGTCGAGGAGGCGGGTCTGAGCGGCTATATCCGTTTTGCCGAGGTCGCATACCGCCCCGAGGATTTTTTGCAGGCGGTCAAGGGCAGAGAGAATGACCGCGAGGGCGGCGCACGCTGTGCGATCTGCTTTGACCAGCGCCTGCGCTATACCGCAGAATTATGCAAACAGGGCGGCTACGATTATTTCGCGACCACCCTCACCATCAGCCCGCTCAAGAACGCGGAGCTGCTCAACCGAATCGGTGAGAAGCTCGCACAGGAATACGGCGTCAGCTACCTGTGCTCCGATTTCAAGAAGAAGGAGGGTTATAAGCGCTCCATCGAGTTGAGTAAACAGTATCATCTGTACCGCCAGAACTACTGTGGCTGTGTCTTTTCGCGTGAAAAAGCGCCGACAAACGTGCCGTGATAAAGAGCGCCATCCGAATTAAAAAAAGTATCATGTAGGGGAGGGGCTTGCTCCTCCCGAATATCAAGAGAACCTTTGGCATAGAGATATGGCAGAGGTTTTTTTAGTTAGGAGTGAGGAGTGAGGAGTGAGGAGTTAATGGTGGGCTTTGCCCACACCCATTGATAAGATGAAGGAAACGTCTCCGTTATTCTTAGGAATTCAAAACGCAAAGCGTTTCCCGCAATTCCTCATTCCTCATTCCTAATTCCTAATTAAATAATGTGGCGGTGATATTTTGACATCTATTCTGATCTTCCTCCTGTTCGCCCTCGGGCTGATCTGCATCATCCGCGGGGGAGACCGCTTTGTCGACGCGGCGGTGTGGATGGCATCTGCGTCGCGGATACCGCCGTTCATCATCGGTGCGACGGTTGTGTCGCTCGCGACCACCCTGCCCGAGATCATCGTGTCCCTGATCGCGGCATGGCAGGGGCAGACCGACATGGCAACGGGCAACGCTGTCGGCTCCGTTACGGCAAATACCGCGCTGATTCTGTCATTCTCGGTGCTCCTGCGCCCCGAGCCGATCGATCGCGCCCGCCTGATGCCGAAGGCATTGTTGCAGATTGCCGCGGCGTTGACCCTCTGGCTGTCGGGGATCTCGGGCTGGCTGACCCCCTTCGGATGCGTAGGCATGCTCATCCTGTTCGGATTCTTTGTATATGAGAACATGCGTTCGGCAAAGTCAGAACGCCGATCAGATATCGCATCGGGGATCACCGTTAATCGAAGCACGCTGATCCGCCATATCTTGTTATTTGTGATCGGGGCAGGGGAGATCATCATCGGCTCACGGCTGTTAGTGGATAACGGCACCATCATCGCCCGCGATATCCTGCATATTGACGAGCGCATCGTGTCGCTGACCATGGTGGCGATCGGCACCTCATTGCCCGAGCTGGTCACCGCGATCAGCGCCGTTGTCAAGAAAAGCGGTTCATTAGCGGTCGGCAATATCCTCGGCGCGAACATCATCGACCTGCTGTTGATCCTGCCGTTGTGCGCGCTGACACAGGGCGGCGTTCTGCCGTTGAGCCGCAGCACGTTGTGGATCGATATCCCGTTTTGTCTGCTGATCGCCCTCATCATGCTGGTGCCCACACTGATCAAAAGGCGTTTTTCTCGCTGGCAGGGCGCGGTATCGCTGTCGATGTACCTGCTCTATACGATCCTGCTCTTTGCATTTTGATTGCATAAAAATCCCGATTTCTATTGTAATTCGTTTTTATTTCGTTTATAATGGAAAACGGCGCGGTTATACGTGCGCCGATTCTACAGAGTGAGGAAAGAACAATGGGCAGACCTGACGGAAAAAAACTAAAGAACCTCGGCGTCGAGTATTTGGTAGGCGCACACGTGATGGCGGAGCGCTCCGATGCGATGAACATGATCACCATCGATCTTCCCGAAGCGCCGATGAAGGAATACCTGAATCGTAAACGCAAGGAGGGCAAGCACTATTCGCATCTTTCGCTGATCTTGGCGGCAATGGTACGCGCCTTTGCGGAGTATCCCCAGCTCAACCGCTTTGTCGTCAACAAGCGTATTTATGCCCGCAACGAGATCGCTGTCGGCATGGTCGTCTTAAAGGGCGGCAAGATCGACGGCGTCGGTACGACCAGCAAGATGAAGTTCCCGCCCGACGCTACCATCGACACGATCAACGAGATCATCACGCAATATATCGAGAAGAACCGCCAGGAGGACGACACCAACGCGACCGATAAGCTCGCCGACTTTCTGTGCTCCGTGCCGGGACTGCTGCGCGTAGCGGCGAATTTCATCAAATGGCTGGATAAGCACAACTGGTGCCCCAAGGCGATCATCGAGGCCTCTCCCTTCCATTGCTCCATCATCCTCACCGACCTGGCGAGCATCAAGACCAACTCCATCCACCACCATATCTACAACTTCGGCACCACCTCCATCAGTCTGGCGATGGGCAACCTGCGCGAGGTCCCCGTGCGCCGAAAGGGTGAGGTCACCTTTGAGAGATGCCTGCCGCTCGGTATCGTCACGGACGACCGCATCGCCTCGGGCAATATCCTCGGTCTGGCGTTCCGAAAATTCCAGAAATACCTGCTGCACCCCGAGGTGCTGGAGAACCCGCCCGAGGTCATCAACTCCGAGATCTGAGCCAAACAACCGTTTTTTGAGGTATCATCGGGCATTTGCGCCATATAGCTTTTTAAGACCGCGTCATGCGGTCTTTCGTTTTTGTTGATTTGGTCATATATTGCGTTTGACAAGAGGAAATTTTTGTTGCTTTTGTAAAGCTCTGCCGTTTCTGCTGAAATAAGCAGAAATGTTACAATTTGTAATCTTTTTGCACATTTTGTGTCCTGTTTATGTACGGCATACAATATATCCGCATTCACAAGCGGTTTTTAAATCCACCCGGCAAACCGCCCTCAAAAGTATTATTCTTGTCAGATAACAAAAGAATCGGGCAAAAAACGCAAATTGGCATGGAAGAAATAAAATATTACAGAAAAGTTACAAAAGAATGAAGAAAAAGTTACAGAATAGTCAAAAAGGTTACAGTATTGTTGTTGGCATTAACTCTGCGCTTGAAATATAATGTAATTGCTTAGAATTGGCGAAAACTATATCTTTAGCAAAATTTTTTAGGAGGAAATACGAATGCTTAAGACGAGAAAACTAATCAGTTTGCTGCTTGTTGTAGCGATGATGCTGTCGGTATTTTCCGCAGCGATCGTGACAACAGGCGCGGCTGAAGCTGTCGAGAGCGCGACCATCGTTTATGATGGTCAGACGGTCAATGCCCATGTAGGCGATATCATCAGGTATCAAGCATATATGGACGTTACCCCGATCCCAACGGCTTCTGATGGATATGTTGGCGCGGTTAACGCAACGACATATTACACCCAATCCAATTTGACCATTTCCGGCAATCTCGGAAAGAAAAACTTCCCGAGTTTTTATGCCCCGGTATTTGGTACAGACGTGGAAAATGAGATCTCCTATAGCGACCTAGACATCGATGAAGGTCTCAAGTATGATGGTGCCGCTAACAGCCCGGCGCTGATCGACGTGGAGTTTGAGATTACTCAGGGTGGAACGTCGACCATCACCAACAAGATAATTGAGCTGTTCAAAGCGGAAAACGGCGTACCCAAGTACTTCTACTACAACGAAGGTGAACTGCTGATCGATCAGGCGCCCAATTTCTGGAGCACCCTCGAGGTCACCTGTCCCCATCCGGACGAGCCCACTGAGCCCGCTCCCGCTGATAAGCTGACTGTAACTGTTGTCAGCCTGGACGGTGTAGAAGATACAAAGACCTTTGACGTAGGCGATACCATCACCGTTTATACCACGCTGAACACCTCCGATTATTTGGAGGGTCATATCGGCGCGCTGGATTGCTCTCAGGAGTATGACCAAAATTACCTCCAGCTTGTGGATCCGTATGATCCCGATGAGGGCGATATCCAAAATCCCGAGGAAGTATTGCCGATCATCGCGAATACGAAAGGCGGTGCTTGGATCGCTAACGGTAAGTGGCCGGGATCCGTCTACTTCAACGCCTCCGTTCCCTCTATCAAGAATCCGTATATCTTTGATGATAACAACGATCTTCTGGCAGTATTACACTATAAAGTTCTTGCACCCGGTGAGACAAGAGTCGAAACCAAATGTAAGACTCTGGCGCTTGCGGATAACCTGCTGACTAAGATCATCAATAAGTACGTGGTCAAGGACGGTTATGAGAACATCCGTATGCACTCTACGTTCACAAAGCCTGAGGAAGAGCCCACTGTAGCTCCGACTGAGACTATAGCTCCGACTGAGACTATAGCTCCGACCGAGCCCGCAACCGAGCCTGCTACCGAGCCTGCAACTGAGCCTGCTACCGAGCCCGCTACCGAGCCCGCACCTCAGACTGCTACCATTACCATCTACGGTCTGGACGGTTCTTTCGAGACCAAGACCTTCAACATCGATGATACCTTTACTGTATACACTACTCTGAGCGCTGCAGATAAGAACGGCAACACCATGTTTGGTTCTGTCAACGGTACCCAGACCTTTACCGATTCCATCCTGAGCCTTGTAACCGCAAAGGACGAAGAGGCTGTCTTTACCGATAACGCTTCCGTATTCCCGATCATGGGCGACGCAGCGATGGGTAGACTGACCGAACCCGGCAAGGTTCAGTACAACGGTTCTACTCCGAGCCTCACCAATGCGTTCAAGTTCGATACCGACAACGATCAGCTGATCGTTACCGAGTACAAAGTCATCGCAGGCGGTGAGGGCGAAGTCAGAAACGCTCTGGTTACACTGGCTGCTGCTGACGAAGACCTGACCAAGGTTGTCAGCCACGGTGTACCTACCGAAGGCTCCACCGTTAATGGTAAGGCGTTCTTCGATGAGCCTGCTGCAGATCCTACTGAGCCTGCAACTGAGCCCGCAACCGAGCCCGCTACTGAGCCCGCTACTGAGCCCGCAACTGAGCCCGCAACTGAGCCTGCAACTGAGCCCGCTCCCACCGAGCCCGCTACTGAGCCCGCAACTGAGCCTGCTCCTGAGGATACCTACATCGTAGCCGGTAACGCTACCAGTATCTTCGGTACCTCCTGGAACGGCAACGACGCTAACAATACCATGACCAAGGGCGACGACGGTATCTACACCAAGCAGTATACCGTAAACGCAGCCATGAAGGATGTACAGCTCAAGGCGGTTAAGAACGGCGAGACCTGGATCGGCGACGAGACAGGCAACAACGTCACCTTCAACCTGACCGGTCCCGGCACCTTCACCGTATATTGTGACGGCACCAAGACCTGGGTAGACGGCGACATCGTCTCCTATGATTCCGGTCTGGATGTGCAGTCCATCACCGTGGTTGGTAACGGTACTGCAGACGGCGATGGCTGGCTGAACAACATCGAATGGAATCCGGCTGCTGAAGCTAACCACATGACCAAGGTCGCTGACGGCATCTATGAGGCTGAGTATACTCTCGGCGAGTATGACACCTCTGATCCTGAGTTCAAGTTCGCAGTCAATGATGCATGGACTCATAACTTCGGTCTCGGCGACAACGGCGTTATCGAGAACGGCGTAGAGACCGACGCGATCTACAACGGTTCCCAGAACCTCAAGATCACAGGTCTGACCGCCGGCACCACCATCAAGATGCAGCTCGACCTGAGCGGCTTTGATTACGACTCCAAGACCGGCGCGAAGATGACCATCACCTGGACTGCTCCTGTAGTTCCGACCGAGCCTGCTCCGACCGAGCCCGCTCCGACCGAGCCTGCTCCGACTGAGCCCGCGACCGAGCCCGCAACTGAGCCCGCAACTGAGCCCGCAACCGAGCCCGCAACCGAGCCCGCAACTGAGCCCGCAACTGAGCCTGCTCCTGAGGATACCTACATCGTAGCCGGTAACGCTACCAGTATCTTCGGTACCTCCTGGAACGGCAACGACGCTAACAATACCATGACCAAGGGCGACGACGGTATCTACACCAAGCAGTATACCGTAAACGCAGCCATGAAGGATGTACAGCTCAAGGCGGTTAAGAACGGCGAGACCTGGATCGGCGACGAGACAGGCAACAACGTCACCTTCAACCTGACCGGTCCCGGCACCTTCACCGTATATTGTGACGGCACCAAGACCTGGGTAGACGGCGACATCGTCTCCTATGATTCCGGTCTGGATGTGCAGTCCATCACCGTGGTTGGTAACGGTACTGCAGACGGCGATGGCTGGCTGAACAACATCGAATGGAATCCGGCTGCTGAAGCTAACCACATGACCAAGGTCGCTGACGGCATCTATGAGGCTGAGTATACTCTCGGCGAGTATGACACCTCTGATCCTGAGTTCAAGTTCGCAGTCAATGATGCATGGACTCATAACTTCGGTCTCGGCGACAACGGCGTTATCGAGAACGGCGTAGAGACCGACGCGATCTACAACGGTTCCCAGAACCTCAAGATCACAGGTCTGACCGCCGGCACCACCATCAAGATGCAGCTCGACCTGAGCGGCTTTGATTATGACTCCAAGACCGGCGCGAAGATGACCATCACCTGGACTACACCCGTAGAGCCCACTGTAGCTCCGACCGAGCCTGCAACTGAGCCCGCTCCCACTGAGCCCGCTCCCACTGAGCCTGCTCCCACCGAGCCCGCTCCGACCGAGCCTGCTCCGACCGAGCCTGCTCCTCAGAAGGCAATCGTTAATATCTATGATATCTTTGGTAACCTGAATGATACCAAGGAATTCGATGTAAATGATACCTTCACCGTATACACCGTACTGAACGCTTCTGACATCAACAACGGCAAGATCGCTGCTCTCAGCGGTTCTCAGACCTACACCGATTCCGTAGTCGCTCTGACTGACGCAGTTGACGCAGAAGGCGCTATTACCGATCTCGCAAAGGTATTCCCGATCACCGGCGACAAGTCGCTTGGTAACGCTGCAGAATCCGGCGTGATCTACTTCAACGCTTCCAACCCGTCTATCGACGATCCGTTTACATTTGATAGCAACGACGATGTCATTATCGCTACCACCTACACCGTAACCGCAGGCGGTACCGCTGACATCAAGACTACTCTCAAGACTCTGGCTGCTGCTGACGAGGATCTGACTCAGATCATCAGCAAGGGCGAGATCAAGGACGACAAGCTTGGCGAAGGCGACGAGTTCATGACCTTCGATCAGCTTGCTCCGACCGAGCCCGCAACTGAGCCCGCGACCGAGCCCGCAACTGAGCCCGCAACCGAGCCTGCAACTGAGCCTGCTACAGAGCCCGCAACTGAGCCTGCTACAGAGCCTGCAACAGAGCCCGCTCCGCAGAAGGCAATCGTAAACATCTACGATATCTTCGGTAACCTGAATGATACCAGGGAATTCGATGTATATGATACCTTCACCGTATACACCGTACTGAACGCTTCTGATATCAACGACGGCAAGATCGCTTCTATCAGCGGTTCTCAGACCTACACCGATTCCGTAGTTGCTCTGGCTGACGCGCTTGACGCAGAAGGCGCTATCACCGATCTCGCGAAGGTATTCCCGATCACCGGTGATCAGTCCCTCGGCAACGCTGCAACCTCCGGCGTGATCTACTTCAACGCTTCCAACCCGTCTATCGATAAGCCTTTCGTATTCGATAGCAACGACGATGTCATTATCGCTACCACCTACACCGTAACCGCAGGCGGTACCGCTGACATCAAGACTACTCTCAAGACTCTGGCTGCTGCTGACGAGGATCTGACTCAGATCATCAGCAAGGGCGAGATCAAGGACGACAAGCTTGGCGAAGGCGACGAGTTCATGACCTTCGATCAGCCTGTACCCGCTCCGACCGAGCCTGTAACTGAGCCCGCAACCGAGCCCGCAACTGAGCCTGCTACCGAGCCTGCTACAGAGCCCGCAACCGAGCCCGCTACAGAGCCCGCAACCGAGCCCGCTCCGCAGTACGCTACTATCACTATCTACGGCTTCAACAGTCAGTCCGAGACCAAGACCATCAAAGTAGGCGATAGCTTCGATGTATACACCTATCTGAATGCTTCCAACGTTGCTGACGGCGGCAAGCTCGCTAACGTAAATGGTTCTCAGACCTACACCAACACCGTTGTATCCCTCGACAGCACTGCATATCCGGTACTCGGCACTGCAGTAGTTGAGAATAAGGATCAGACCGGTAAGGTTATGTATATCGCATCTACACCTGAGATTGACAGCCCGTTCGTATTCAATACCGACGATGATGTCATGATCAAGACGACCTACACCGTAAACGCTCCCGGCGAAGGTGAGATCAGAAATGCGATCCAGACCATGACCGCTGCCGATGAAGATCTGACCCCGATCATCAAGAAGGGCGAGCCCGTTGATACGACTAAGCCGATCGACGTCGAGGCCAGCTTCGACACTCGTGAGACTCAGCCCGATCCGACTCAGCCCGCAACCGAGCCTGCAACAGAGCCCGCAACCGAGCCTGTAACTGAGCCCGCAACCGAGCCTGTAACTGAGCCCGCAACCGAGCCCGCAACTGAGCCCGCTACCGAGCCTGCAACTGAGCCCGCAACCGAGCCTGCAACTGAGCCCGCAACCGAGCCTGCGACCGAGCCCGCAACTGAGCCTGCAACAGAGCCCGCAACCGAGCCTGCTACAGAGCCTGCAACTGAGCCCGCAACCGAGCCCGCAACAGAGCCCGCAACCGAGCCTGCTCCGTCCGCTGATAAGATCTACATCAACGCTGACGGTAACCTCTATGAGGTTCAGAAGGGTGAGGATCACACCTACACCTTCTACCTGAAGAATGCCGGTATGATCTACGGTATCGACGCGACCACCACATGGGATACTCCTGTGATCCAGATGGTCGGCGATCCCACCTTCCCCATCCTCGGCGGCGTCGCTCCGGAAGACGGCAACGTAGTCTACAAGTATTTCAACAATACTGATGGCGATATCGACGAGATCAGATTCAACTGGACTAACGCCGAGGGCGTTGACGCAAGCGGCGACAAGGCTGAGGTCATCACCTTCAAGATCCACGTAGCTGACGATGCAGAACCCGGTATCTACTACATCAACACGAGGATCAAGACCTTAGAGGGTCCGGAAGAAGATAAGCAAATCTTCGAAGGTACCGATGTGAAGCAGCCGCCTGTTGAGAGAGACGGCGAGCTCGACGGTCAGCCCGGACAGAAGCAGACCGACACCTACACCGTTGACGGTGAGCAGTCCTACACGAAGGATTCCAAGCAGGAGAAGACCTTCACGGTTAAGGCTGATAAGGATCCCAAGAAGGCATTTGATAAGTTCAGATCTCTCTGGATCGACAACGGTGACGGCACTTACACTCTCGTAAGCTTTGACAACTACACCGCCTCTGCTGATGATAACGGCGCATTACAGATTACTCTGAAGCCTGATTATCTGCAGACGCTGGCTATCGGTGATCACAACTTCAAGTTTGTCTTCTCCGACGGCGAGACGGTTGGCACTCTCCATGTAGTTGAAGCTGAGACCGCTGCTCCTGAGACTACTTCCGGTGAGACTACTCCCGGCAAGAGCGCGACCGACGGCAGCACCGATGATAGTTCAGCACCTGCTGCAACTACTAAGGGTTCGTCCTCTACAACTGATACCGCTTCGTCTACGAACGGCGCTGCTGTTCAGACCGGTTCACCCGAGGCTGCTATCATCTTCGTAGTTCTCCTCGTGATGGCTGCAGGTATCATCATCTTCAACAAGAAGAGAAGAAAAGATAACTGATAAACATTCGGTTTGATATTTCCAGACTAAAAATATACGGCCCCCCTTCCTTGTGAAGGGGGGTTCGTATTTAGGTATGAGATGATATTCGATTTGGCTAGGGTGACAGGAAAAATCCGAACCGTGGTTTTGACGGGCATATTTCCGCCTGCCCATTGTTAAAATCCTCGCGAACCCGTCAGGGTTCGCTGTGGTTTTGCCGCGGTCAGACAAAAATCTGCTCCGTCAAAACTCCGAAGGACTGAAAATGAGCAAGATTTCGAGCAAGTTTCGGTGCAGAAAGTGCAGGCAGGCTGGCGCCTGCCAAGATCGATAAGCCGAAAATTGCCGAAATATTGCCATTTTCAGCAGGTTCGGATTATTCCTGTCACCCTAGCCTCTGTATAAAAGCACGTGAGTAATATCATATTGATATAAGCAACAGTTTATACAGCAATCTTCCAATAATACTTATACTAATTTCAAATAAAGCCCTTTAGCATCTATTGCGGAAAATTCCCCATAGTTGCGTTGCGGTCGTCGCACACCATACTCGGTAGGCATATCCGGCAGGGATGCCTTGATCTCGTGTGGCGGCTCCTCCTCTCCCCATCACGCGGGGCGTGATGGGAACCCCGAAAGTTGACAGGCGCCGGCAGTGGCGCTATACCAATCGCCGACACGCGTGTCTGCTCTTTGAGCGCTGTTGCATGGGTGCTGTAGGCAAAATCGAAGATTATGACAGCACCTCAAGCCTGCCTGCGATCTCCGCCTTGCACTGCGAAATTTTCCGCTAATATCTTGATTAAGCGTTTTAATTGAAATTAGTATAATTGACAAAAGGGCTAAATTCTCTTTAGCCCCCTTATATGAGAATTAAGAATAACCCTTAGTGTTTACAATTTATTTATTGAATTATATGAGATCTTGGTATATAATGAATTCATAAATAAAACGATACGCTGGTGGTTCGACCCGAAAATCAGTGTATGATCCGGAAAGGAATGATAGAAATGAAGAAGTGGATCTCCCTGCTGTGTGTGTGCATGCTGATTCTGGGCACCATTACCGCTTCTGTTGTCAGCGCTTCTGCCGCTGAAGATGTTGATAGAGGTGAAACTTCCGTAAACGTCAAAAAAGGTGACGAAGTTACCTATATCTTGAATTTGGAAAACGCATCTGAGCCGGTAGTCGGTACCGATTTTTCCATCTATTATGATTCTGCTGTTTTTGAGCTCGACTCGGTAGCTGACTTTAATGATAATACGAATTCCGAAGAATGGACCGCGGTTATCAATCCGGATCTGGACGGTCAGGTCAGAGGCCTCTGGTCGATTCTCAAGGGTGTTGACTTTTCTTCAAAGCGCCATTTTGTCACGGTGAACTTAAAGGCGAAGGAAGACTCGAACGATACTCATATCACCTATCGTGTTCGTTTTCTGTATGGTAACAAGGCGTTTGATACGTCTGATCCCAAGCCATACCTTGAAACATTTGATTTCACCTATGATCTAAAGATCAACGGAGAAGAGATAGACGCGAACAAAGCTCCTGAATGGAATGATTCAGAAGCGCCGGAAAACGGTAAAATGCCCGGCGGCTTACCTAACGGTAAGAGCGCAGATGCAGATCCCGATCTTGCCGGTGTCGTTGATAAATCCAAAAACAAGACGAATAACGCACAGCAGCAAAATGTTGGAGATAACGCTGCGGCGAATAACGGTTCGGCGAACGGCGCCGCTAATGCTGCCAACGGCGGCGGAAGCGCTAACGCAGGCGGCAATGGTAACGCAGGCGGCAATGGTAACGCCAACGCAGCCGCAAACGGAAACGGTGGTGGTAATGCGGATTCCAAGACCATATCTGCCGCTCCTCTCGCGACAACCGCCGAGGGCTACTATGTACTCGCAACCGACGCGGACGGCAACGTGACCGCTACCTCTGACCAGGCTCCCGAGATGGCTAACGCCGACAGCAACGGCTCCAAGGGCGGGGCTTCTCCCGTACTGTGGATCATCATCGTTCTGGTTGTTCTGGCAGGCGGCGGCGCGGCGATCTACTTCTATATGAAGAAGAAGCCTGCCGATAAGGCGGCAGCTCCCGCACCCGAGGCAGCTCAGGATGCTCCTGCTTCAGCTGACACGACAGAAGCCGTCACCGCTGAAAAAACGGTTTCCGCAGATGCGGCACCCGAGGCTGAAACACCCGCGGAGGATGAAACAACGCAAGTGGCTGATGAGGATGCAACGACCCAATCAGCTGACGACGCAACTGAATCTGACAATCAATAATGAAAATCATTTTGAGGCTGACTCTATGAGCCGGCCTCTTTATGATTATATCGGAGGAGATTATGAAGAGGGTATTCATCATGCTGGCGGCGGTGCTGATGACGGCGCTGGCTGTCTTTGCGATCCATGCATCGGCATACGAAGTGAAAAGCCCGGTAGGGGAGATCGGCTCGCCCACCGGAGCGCTCACAGCCAAGGTGAGCCACAGTGAAGCGATCACTTCACACACAGGTAGTAGACTGCTTGATGTACAATCGGTAACCGAATATGATGCGGACGAGATCAAAGAGGACGGGATCAATACGCGTGTCGCGACGATTTGGATCGTTTGTATCAGTGCGGTGTTCTTTATTGCGATCATGATCTTCGTGGTCAGGTTAGCGAAAAAGAACCAAGGGGAAAAATAAGCCCCGGTCTTCTTGGTAGTTACAAGCGTCTGCTCTTGCTGCTGTAAAAAATGCCATAATCGGGTATGATTACCAAAAATTTTAGTGAATATGCAGTAAAGTCAAAAATGTTTTTTGTTCACTTTTGTTTGTCGTTTTTCTAATTAGATATTGAAAATTTTTGATTTTTGCGCTATAATATATGATACTAAGGAATAGTGTACAATGTACATATTCTGTAAAGAAGTATTTTAATACGGAGGAGATTATTATGTTCAAAAAGATTTTGAGCCTTGCTATCGTCGCTATGATGCTGATGAGCATTTGCGCAGTATCTTTCTCTGCCGCTCAGGTAGAGGTTTCTGCTGACGGCGCTGAGGCAGCAGTAGCAGAGCAGGGCGCAGACGGCGACGTTGCTTCTCAGGGTGCTGAGAGCGACACCGCATCTACCGGTGCAAGCACCATCAAATATGATAACAGTGGTACTAACTGGGCAGGTCCGATATGCTTCTATATCTATGAGCCTGTTGAAGATGTAAAGCCTTTCGGTGAGTGGGGCTCCAAGAAGCTCCGTGGTAAAGACGAAGGAAACAACATCTGGTCTTTTGATGCTTCCGGTCTTGATAGCAGCAAGCAGTATTGCGTCATCTTTTTTGACGAGACTTCCAGCGACCAGACATATGATTTGGTAATGGATTCCTCTTGTTTTGGCGATACCGCAAAAGCGACCGGTAATAAAATCGAGAACCCGGTTGACTCCAACAAGACTGCGAAAGAGGCAAAGTGGACGAACAGTTCTCTGGGTCCGCGTAAGCAGATCACCTCTATCGGTAACGTAGTCGGTGAGACAATCCTCAGTTCCCAGTCCAAGTATGATATGTTTGTTAAGTTCCTGACGGATACACTGTCTAATGCAAAAACTTACATGGTTGATACAGGTAAGAAGACTGAGCAGCAGCTGATCGACGATACCGCTAAGGCTCTTGACCTTGGTAAGAATGACGTTGAAGCTGCGATCAAAGAAGCAGGTGTTTCCACCGAGTGGAGCAAGGATAAGTCCAGCCTGTCTGATGAGTCCAGCGGCGATGCAAAAACAACCGGTTCCGGCGGCAGCAGCGACAGCGGTTCTTCGAGTTCCAGTGGTTCCTCGGGTTCCAGCGGTTCTTCGGGTTCCAGCGGTTCCTCGGGTTCCAGCGGTTCTTCGGGTTCCAGCGGTTCTTCGGGTTCCAGCTCTAAGAGCGGTTCTGCTTCCAACACCCAGACCGGTCAGACCGAAACTGTACTGTTCATTATGCTCGGCGTAATGGTTGCAGCTGCTGGTGTTATCTTCTTCGCTCGCAAGAAAGAGCGCACCTGATCTCCTTTGTGATTAAGGAATAAATTGAAACATCGACCCCGCTTGTGCGGGGTCTTTTGTTGTTGATGGGGGTCATCGAAAAAAATGCGAACAGCCCGCGGGGTGGCATACATCGGAAGCGTTTGGGAGAAACACGTTTCCATGGGGATGGTCATTGATCAGCCGCATGGAGGAAGCGTAGTATTTCTATCCAGGGCTTGCGTTAGCAGAAACGCCTGTCATACACGGTACGTCATAAATGCCGTACCCTACGGATGAATTGATTTGCTTCGCATTTTTGTGACATATATCGGAAAGGTTTCGGTACGTCGCAAGCGCCGTACCCTACGGAAAAGCACTATCTGCTTCGCGTTTGGGTGGTATGTATCGGATAGGCTGCGGGAGGGGCATTCCTCGGCGGAGAAGCCCTTCTCTCAGCGAGAACGGCAACCCTTTTGTCCGCTTTGCGGACATTTCCCCTAACAGGGGAATCTCCCACTGTCACTTCGTGACGTCACCCCAACGGGGAGCACCCCTCCCCTACAAATATTAGCTTCTCACTCCTAACTCCTTATTCCTACTCCTCGTTTCTCATTTCTCATTCCTCATTCCTAACTCCTAACTCCAAACTCCAAACTCCTAACTAAAAAACGCGCCATACCGTATTACGACAATTATTTCTTGCAAATCTATTTGATATATAGTATAATACTATTATCTTTGTAAAGGGAGAGGTGATACAGTTGGCGAGTAATCATAAAGCAAAAACACAATCGAAAGCTGAAAAGAAGCAACAGCGCGCAGAGCGGCGTGCTGAGAAAAAGGCTGAAAACGAAAAACTGTATCAGGAAGTCATGGAGCATGACTCCGATGAAACTCCCAAAGAGGTCGAAGAACCCAAGAAGAAAAACAAGTGGGTCAAGCGCGGCGGTATCGTGCTGTTCGTTCTGCTCAATGCGGCAGTTATCTATTTTACAGCGGCAAACGAATTTTCCAAAAAAGCGCCTGAACCGCTCAAATTTGACTTTACGAACGTCCTGTATATTTTGGGAGGCATCTTGTGTCTGGTCATCTTTCTCGGATGCGAGACTGCGAAGTACATGATCATGATGCGCCATCTGGGTGAGAAGGTAAGCTTTCGTCACGCGTTTTGTACCGCGGCGCTGGGCAAGTATTACGACTGCATCACGCCCTCGGGCGCAGGCGGTCAGCCGTTCCAGATCTACTATCTGCACTCGAACGGCTACAGCAACGGCCCCGCCTCCGCAATGCCGTTGAGCGGATTTTTTACCATGCAGTTCGGTTTTGTCATCCTCTGCATTTTCGCTTTTATCTTCGGTAACGGTGTGGTCAACGGCGTGTTGGCGCCCGGTATCAAGATCACCGCTTACTGCGGCGCGATCGGCTATACGATCGTCCCTGTGATGATCATTATCACGGGTATCGCGCCGAAGATCGCAATGCGCATCGTAGCGTTTTTTGTGCGGATCGGCGCAAAGCTCCATATCGTCAAAAAGCCGAACCATACGATCATGAGGGCGGTTCGCTATCTTAACAATTACAGTGAGAACTTAAAGATGATCACCAAGGATAAGGGGCTGCTGTTCAAGCTGTTGCTCCTGTCCGTCGTTTTGCAGTTCGCGATGTGCAGTATGCCGTTCTTTGCGGTACGCACCTTCGGCGGCGATATCGGATTCTTCAGGGCGCTGATCCTGTGTGTTTTCATCCAATCGGCGATCTCGCTGATCCTGACCCCGGGTAACTCCGGCGCGGCAGAGGGTCTGTTCTACATCGTGTTCAGCTCCCTCGGAAAGTCGGGTACCTTCTGGGCTATGCTGCTCTGGCGCTTGCTGTGCTACTATTCCTTTATCATTATCGGCGTTCTGGTATACGGTTTTAACGCGGTCACGAAGATCCGCGACAAAAGAAAAGCGGCGCGGTTGAACAAGGAAGCCGAATCATAACTATCATGAACAACACGGACGGGAGCAAAACCGTCTGTGTTTGCGTATAAAACGATTTATGATATGCCCACATCAGGTAAGGTGGAGCTTGCCACGCAGGGCTTTGCCCTCCACGCAATAACGATCGATTTGTGGGCTGTTGCAATTATCCCGATCACAATTAATAGGAGAAACCATGACCAATCCCGAAAAAATTCGCTCGGCACAGTTTGTCGACTCGTACTATCCGCTTGTTGACGGCGTGATTTTGGCGGTGCACAACTATGCAGAGCTGATGAATAAAAAAAGCTACAGCTGTGTGGTGTGTCCGCGCTATTATCAGCCTTTTGATGACAGCAGCCTGAGCTATGAGGTGTTTCGTACCGGCTCGGTCAGACTGCCGATCACGGAATATGCCCTTCCAACACCGAAGCTCGACAGCAAGATCAAGACGCGGCTGAAAAACAGATATCCGGATATTTTTCATGTGCACAGCCCCTTTACGGAGGGCACCTTTGCTTCTGCCTACGCGAAGAAGCTGGAGATCCCCTGTGTGGCGACATTCCACTCAAAATACTATGACGATGTGATCAATATCACCGGCTCTAAGACGCTGGCGAAAATTGTTACGGCGAAGATCGTGCGCTTCTATCACACGGTCGACAGTGTGTGGACGGTGTCGGACGGCGCGGCGGAGGTGTTACACTCATACGGCTATCGCGGAGATATCACCGTTGTGAAGAACGGCACGACCTATACCATGCCGAAGGATCCCGAGGCACTGCGCAAAAAGGCGGCTGAGACCTTTATGGTACCGACTGAGAAAAAGATCCTGCTCTATGTCGGACAGCAGAGATGGCATAAGAATCTGAAGCTGGTATTAGATACCTTCAAACTGCTTTGCGAGAGGGACAGCGACTATCGGCTGCTGATGATCGGCGACGGTTATGACGCCAAGGCAATACGACAGTATGCCGACAGCCTGCATTTCCCGGAGGGCACTGTACGCTTTCTCGGACGGATCAACGACCGCAGCCTTTTGTCGGGCATGTACCTGCTGAGCGATCTGTTCTTCTTCCCGTCGATGTACGACACCTCCGGACTGGTGGTTCGCGAGGCGGCATCACTGGGGGTTCCGACGCTGTTGACGGCTGGTTCCACCGCATCCGAGGCGATCGTTAAGGATGTATCCGGCTTTACGGCGGATGAGAACAAGGTGGCGATGTTCCGTGAGATCATGCGGATCTTCTCCACGCCCGGCCTGCTTGAAAAGGTCGGTGAGGGCGCGAGGAAGGAGATCGCGACCACCTGGGAGGAGATCGTCCCCACCGTGATGGAAAACTATGCGCAGGTCATTGAAAAATACAAATTTGATCATCGAACATAAATGTAAAAGGCGACGCATACAGCGTCGCCTTTTTTGTGTATCGGGGATCAAAAATTTTATTTATTGCGGTTGAAGTCGATGGTGATGGTGTCGCGGTGGAGGTTGAGCTGCGTGGTGCGCACGCCTGCCGCGTTGAGCATCTTTTTGGAGGCGATGGTGTCCGGCTGATCGGCATACTTATCATAGAGATAGACCACCTCCGCGATGCCGCTCTGGATGATCGCCTTGGCACACTCGTTGCAGGGGAAAAGGTCGACATAGAGGCGGGCGCCCTCAAGGGACTTGCCATGGGCATTGAGGATGGCGTTCAGCTCCGCGTGGACGACATACCGATACTTGGTGTCCTCGCCCTCACGCTCCCATGAGAAGGTGTCGTCCGAGCATCCGTAGGGAAAACCGTTGTAGCCGGTGCTGAGGATACGTTTGCTTTTGTTGACGATACAAGCGCCGACCTGGGTGTTGGGATCCTTGGAGCGTTTCGCCGCCAATATCGCTACGCCCATGAAGTATTCGTCCCAAGAAATATAGTCTTCTCTTTTCATTTTGACCTCCTGATGGTATATAATGATACGATGTTTCGTATATTGATATGGATTAGGGGTTGAGCTCCTTGAGCTTGCTCAGGCAATCGGCGCACAGAGGCTTGCCCTTGAAGTCGGTCAGATCCTCACTGTTGCCGCAGAAGGTACAACTCATGGCATACTTTTTGATGACGATCGCGTCCGGCTCTGTGAAGAGTTCAATGGTATCGTCGGTGTGCAGATCATATTTCGAACGCAGGGGCTTGGGGATCACGACCCGCCCGAGCTTGTCGATTTTACATAAAAATCCGGCTGGTTTCATTTTGATACTTCCTTTTGATTTCTGTTTATGACAAAAGTTTACCAAAAGCAGGTAATTATGTCAAGGTATATAGAAAGATTGTTGAATTTTGTAAAACCTGTACAAATTCAGGGGTCAATTTTTGATATCTGAGATAAGGAGAGGGTGAGCGGATGGCTTATGTATTCGGTGTGATGATCACGATATCGTTCATCTATGCGGTGTTCAGCGGCAACATCGAGCAGATGAGCACAGGGATCCCCGAGGCGGCGGGGTCGGCGATCGAGCTGCTGATCTCTATCAGCGGGATGTTGATCATGTGGTCGGGGTTCATGCGGATCGCCAAGGACTGCGGGCTGATTGAGAAGCTATCAAAATTGTTTTCACCTCTGCTGAGGCGATTATACCCCGACGTCGCGGTGGATTCGGACGCTTTTCGCTATATCTCGATGAACATCAGTGCCAATCTGTTAGGGCTGGGCAACGCCGCTACGCCGCTCGGGATCAAGGCGATGGGGGAGTTGAAAAAGCATAGCCTTGATGATACCGCGACGGACAGCATGGTGACATTCGTCTTGATGAACACGGCGTCGATGCAGCTGATCCCCACCACGGTGGCGGCACTCAGGAAGAGCTACGGTTCAGCACAGCCCTTTGATGTGCTGTTGTGCGTGTGGATCACCTCGGCGGCGGCGCTGACTGCCGCGCTGGTGTCATCCCATCTGATAAGGAGGCTAAGATGGAAGCGGTCATCCCGATCATCATTACCGCGCTGTGTGTCTACGGATTATTCAAGCGCGTGAATATTTTTGACAGCTTTATCGAGGGGGCAAAGGAAGGCTTTGCGACGGTGAAGTTTGTTGCGCCGACGATGATCGCACTGTTGGTAGCGGTCGGCACACTGCGAGCATCGGGTGCGTTGGATGCTCTCGCGGGGCTGATCCGACCGCTCGCGGAGAAGGTGGGATTCCCTGCCGAGATGGTGCCGATGGGCTTACTGCGGCCGGTATCGGGCTCGGGCGCGACAGCGCTGTTGACGGGGATCTACGAGAACAACGGCCCCGACAGCTTTGTCGGGCGATGCGCAAGCGTGGTGGCGGGTTCGACGGAAACGACTTTTTACGCCGTGAGTATGTACTATGGCGCGGCAGGGATCACAAAAATCCGCCACACGCTGTTTTCGGCGCTGTTGGCGGATTTCACTGCGATCGTCATCAGTGTGGTGACGGTAGGGCTATTGATGTCATGATATCAATTCTGCTTCATGCGTGTGCGGGTGAGCTTCTTCTTCAGCTCCTTGGGCTTGAAGGGGATGAGGGGGTAGAGATAGCTTTTGCCGCTGATGGTCTTGTTGCTTGCGAGCAGAAAGAACAGGATCAGGATGCCGATGATGAAGCCTGTGATGTTGCCGATATAGGTGGCGGTCAACAGGATGAAGCGTGCGTATTTCAGCGAGAAGCCGAGCTCGTAGTTGGGTTGGCTGTAGTTGGCGATGGTGACGAAGGCGACGTAGAGGGTCGAGGCGGTGGTGAACCATCCCGCGTCGACCGCGAACTGGCTGAACGCGATCGCGCCGATGATGCCGATGGCGGAGGTCAGGGAGCTCGGTGTATGGAGCGCCGCAAGACGCAGACCGTCGATGCACAGCTCCATGATGATGAGCTGCCAGTAGATCGGCAGGCTGGTGGGCTCGACATTCAAAACGAATTGAAAGACCGGCGGGACAAGCTCCGGATTTTGCAGGCATAACAGCCACAGCGGAGTGAGCAGAACAGAGGCGATGGTGATCAGGTAGCGAGTGATGCGGATATAGGTGCCGGTGATGGGCGGAAAATAATAGTCGTCGGCTTCCTCAAGGACGTCAAAGATCGAGGTCGGGATCAATAACGCGGAGGGGGAGTTGTCCACTAAGATGACGATGTTGCCCTTCAGACAGACCGCAGCGGCGACGTCAGGTCGTTCGGTGTATTTGATTTTGGGGAAGGGGTTGAGCCACTTCTTTTGATAGAGCGCCTCGATCAGGCTCTGCTGATTCATGCTCAGATTGGCGATGTCGAGGTTCTTAATGCGGTCGGTGATATCGTGCAGGAGCGTGTGGTCGACCTTGTTGTCCATATAGCAGATGATGATGTCGCTCTTGCTCTCGCGTCCGACGGTCATCGCCTTGGTGACGAAGTTTGCGGAGCGGATGCGGCGGCGGATCAGCGCGGAATTGAAGATGACGGTCTCGACAAAGCCGTCCTTACTGCCGCGCAGTACCTTATCATCCTCGGGCTCCGAGGTGGAGCGCTGGGGATAGGTGCGCATATCAAAGGCGATCGCGGAAGAAAAGCCCTCGGCGATCAGGCAGGGGATTCCGCTGAGCACATTTTTGACGACCGCGTCAGGCTGATCGACGATGCTGATCTCAACATAGGGAACGCAGTGGCGGCAGAATTCCTCGGCGGAGGTGAGGTATTCGGGCTTTGTGTGATTGTAGAAGAACTCCATGAGCTTTTCCATGATGTCGTCCTTGATCAGTCCGTTGATGTAGAAGATGACGGCTTTCTTGCCTGAGATGACGATGTTGCGCTCGATGATATCGAAGCAGTCGTCACACCGGAGCAGGGTGGACAACTTTTTGCGGTTGGCTTCATAGGATGCGGTGAAGATAGGATCAGATCCTTTCGGATAATATAAGCCTTCCTTTTATTGGAAGGAGAGTAAAAAAGGAAATATAAAAGATTTTTAATTATTTTTTTCGGAGTTGCATAGTTTTATGCAACTTTTTTCTTTTTCTCGGCATAGGTGAGACCGGTAATAGGAGGATAAGATGAAACCGAGAGAAAAAGCATTTTGCCGTTTGATGACGGTAGTTGCCGATCCGATCAAAGCTGCGCGGGAAGCTGGATATAAGCACCCCGAGAGGGCGTGGTCAGAGCTTGCCGCACGGGAGGAGATCGTCAGCGAGATCCGCCGCCGATGCGAGAATATCCGCTCAGTATATGAGCATACCGCGATCTGCGGTCTGTACAAGCTCGCCTACGGCGGTGTGAGCGACGCTCTTTCGTTGCTTTATCGTGATGACCTGAGGGAAGAGGATCTCAGAATGCTCGACCTGAGGAATGTATCGGAGATCAAGCGCACGGACAAAGGGATCGAAGTGAAGTTTTGCGACAGGATCAAGGCGATCGATAAGCTGCAGGAGCTGTTGGGCGACAGCTCGGAGAAGGGGAACGGTACGGGTTTACTGGACGCGATCCTCTCTTCCGCCGAGGCGCTCGGCAGTCACTCCGGGAGTGATACCGATGACCTATAAATCGCTGTCCGAAAAACAGCTCAAGGCGATGTTCTGGTGGGCGAAGGGCTCGGGATATGAGCACCATGACGCTGTCATCTGTGACGGCGCTGTCCGCTCGGGTAAGACCTTTGCACTGTCACTGTCCTTTGTTCTGTGGGCGAGCGTGACCTTTGACGGCGCGTTGCTGGGCTTTTGCGGCAAGACGATCACGGCGCTGCGGCGTAACGTGATCATACCTCTCCTGCCTTGTCTGAAGGAGCTCGGCTTTGACGTTAAGGAAAGCGTGAGCAACAACCGCCTGACCATCCGATACGAACAACATGAAAATACCTTTTTTCTCTTTTCGGGGAAGGATGAAGGCTCCGCCTCGCTGATCCAGGGCGTCACCCTGTCGGGTGTGCTCTTTGACGAGGTGGCGCTGATGCCCAAGTCGTTTGTAGAACAGGCGCTGGCGCGCTGTTCGGTGAGCGGCTCACGGTTTTTCTTCAACTGCAATCCTGAATATCCTTCTCACTGGTTTTACCGGGAATGGATCAAAAACAAAGAGCGCAAAAACGCGCTGTACATCCATTTTCGGATGCGGGACAACCCCTCTCTTTCTCAGAAGATGCTCAAGCGGTATGAGAGCCTGTACACGGGCGCTTTTTACCGTCGCTTTGTTGAGGGAGAATGGGTGAGTGTCTCGGGCGCTGTCTACCCCTTTATGGGGGACAGCGGTATGTTCATCCCGCCGCCCGACCTACAGTTTGAGGAATACTGTGTCTCCTGCGATTACGGCACAGTGAATCCGACTTCGATGGGGTTGTGGGGGCGCCGGGGCGATAAATGGTATCGCCTGCGCGAGAGTTATTATGACGCGCGAAAGGCGGGCAAAAGCAGAACAGATGAGGAACATTATAATTCTCTTTCGGAATTATTGGGTGAGCTTTTGCCGACCGCGGTGATCGTCGATCCGTCCGCCGCCAGCTTTATCGAGGTGATCGAGCGGCATGGATGCTATCCTGTCGTCAGAGCAGATAACAACGTCATCGACGGGATCCGCAAGACGAGTCAGGCTTTGCGGGACGGGGAGATCGTGATCTGCGACACCTGCACCGACGCGATCCGCGAGTTCTCACTCTATCGCTGGGATGAGAACAAGCCGATGGACACGGTGATCAAGCGCGACGATCACGCGATGGATGACATACGATATTTTGTCAGTTACATAAAGGCGAATGAGGAACCCCTCCACTTCACCTTTATCGAACGAACGTAATACTAAGTTTCATTAAAACACTTTAACATTTATTGCGTTAAATTCCGTATAACTTCGTTGTCCTCCTTGACAGGCGCCAGC
>CAMJMQ010000019.1 GCA_946407065.1 uncultured Clostridia bacterium
GGGACCCCACTTGTCACTTCGACGTTTTGAAGGGCGACAAAATTTGCGCTTCACCGCGTCGAAGTCCGCTCTGCTTGGCAGGAGCAACCCTGAACGGGTCACTCCCCGCCGCGCTATGCGACTTCTCCTTTCCCCAAAAAGCGGGGCTTTTCGGGGACCCCACTTGTCACTTCGACGTTTTGAAGGGCGACAAAATTTGCGCTTCACCTAAAGTTTTAGGGAGGCAGCAGGAGGTATTTTTATGTCAAACGCAAAAACAAACACCTACAAGCTGACGGGCTTGGGCATCTTGACAGCCATCATTGTTGTGCTGCAGGTATTCACCACGTTCGTCCACTTCGGCCCGTTCTCGATCACCTTAGCGCTGATCCCGATCGTTGTCGGCGCCGCCATGTACGGCAAGGGCGCAGGCGCGTATCTGGGCGCGGTATTCAGCGTGGTCGTCGTGATCATGTGCATCACCGGCGGTGACGTCGGCGGCGCGATGGTATGGGCGGCAAACCCCTTCATGTGCATCATCATGTGTATGCTCAAGGGTACGGTCGCTGGCTTTTTGGCAGGCTGGATGTATGAGCTGATCGCTCCGAAGAACCAGCTGCTCGGCGTAATCATCGCGGCACTGGTCTCCCCTATCGCCAACACCGGTATCTTCATCATCGGTATGCTCTTGTTCTTCAAGGATACACTGGCTCTTTGGGCAGGCGGCTCCGATCTGCTGACCTACATCATTATGGGTCTGACCGGTATCAACTTCCTGATCGAGTTGGGCGTGAACCTGGTTCTCAGCCCGATCGTCGTCAAGATCATTGAAGCGGTCAAGAAATCCGGCAAAGCATAAACTTTTCATCTGTTGAGATTGCCACGGCTTCTCATGAAGCCTCGCAATGACAAACAAAAGACGAAGCGCTCTGTATCACACGGTACAGAGCGCTGTTTTTATTCACTGTCATTTTGATCCGTATCCGTCACAGGCGGATCGTTCGGCTCGGGGAGAATTTCCCCGGGCTTTTCTTTTGTTGTATCTGATTGATCCTTCGATCTTCTGCCGATCAGGATGCCCAGCCATACCAGACCGCCGATCAGGATCGGGATGCCCGCGCCGAGCAGGATCCATTTGAATACGTTATCCCCTCGCCGCAAATCGAAGAAGCCTGATGACGAATCCTCCGCGTTATCCCCGCCGATGCTGAGATCGGATGTTCCGCCGCCGTGTTTGGAGGCGGACGCCGCTGTTCCGGATGAACTTTTATCGGTGCGGCTCACCTTGGCGGCAGCCTCCACATCATCCTTACCGAGCTTGACGGTCAGCGAATGATCGCTCCAATCCGACAACAGCTTTTTGTTCGCATCAGCCGCCTGCACCATATGCAGGGTGAAATTGACCGAGCCCTCTTTGAGCGCCTTGAAGGACACGCGACACAGCTTGCCGCTGACCGCGCTGTCGGAGGCAAAAGCAAAGGTGACCTTGCCCTTCTCGGAATGATCGCGCACCGTTGCGGCATCGTCGGCGACGACGGAATAGTAGCCTGCCATATCCTCGGCAAAACGCAGTTCAAACACTGCCGCGGTCACCTTGCGGGCGCTGTAGACATCGATATAGAACACAGCGCTCTTCTCCGAACGGGGCGTATACTCGATGGAGCAATCCTCCGCCGCGGAACAAATACAAATCGGCAGGAGCCACAACAGTAAGAGCGCGAAAGTAAAGATTTTAAAAGGTTGAGATTGCCACGATCCTAACGGATCTCGCAACGACTTATTAAGTTGAGATCGCCGCGATACCGGCGAATTGCGGGATGCCCCGATTGGTTCGATCCGCCTCATATCACCAACCCGCCGTTGACCGAAAGAACCTGTCCCGTGATGAAGCGGGCTTTTTCGGACGCGAGGAAGATCACCGCGTCGGCGATATCCTCGGGGGTACCGAGCTGCATCAAGGGTGTTTCATCCTTCAAAGCGGCAACATCCTCATCCGAGAATCCCGCCATCATATCGGTCATCACCACGCCGGGCGACACCGCGTTGACGCGCACGCCGGAGGGGCCGACCTCCTTGGCGAGCGCCTTGGTCAGTCCGATCACGCCCGCCTTTGCGGCGGAATATGCCGCCTCGCAGGACGCGCCGACCTCGCCCCACATGGAGGCAATATTGACGATCACGCCGCTGTGGGCGCGGATCATATCGGGGAGCGCCTCGCGACAGCAGTAGAACGTGCCGGAGAGATCGGTATCGATCAGCCGCCGCCACTCATCGTCAGTCATATCGGTCAACAGCCCCACATGGGCGATACCGGCGTTGTTGACAAGGACGTCTATCGCGCCCAGTTCGGCACGGACGGTGTCAAACATCTGCTTGACCTGCGTGCTGTCGGCGACGTCCGCCTGCACGGCACATGCTCTTACGCCAAGTGTCTGTATCTCTTTTATTAACGCAAGCGCTTTTTCCTCACTGCGGCAGTAATTCAACGCGACATCGCAGCCCGCTTTCGCAAAGGTAAGGGCGCATTGTGCCCCGATCCCGCGGGACGCGCCCGTGATCAATACCGTACTCATCTTTCTATCCTCCGTATAGACTTCTCCGGTGCAAGCAGCGGAGTATTTGACCCTTTTTAATCGGTTGAGATTGCCACAGGGCGCATTTCAGATTGTCATTGCGAGGAGGAACTTTGTTCCGACGTGGCAATCTCAACCTTAACGATTGCGCCCTTCGCAATGACTATTTTGAATAAAGGCAACACCGCGTCATTCAATTGGTGTTGCCTTTTGGTCAAGGGATCGAGTGATCCCGATTATTCATTCATCAACTTCTTTTCCATGCGGCGGGCAGGAAGATCAACAGGAACGGATAGAGCTCCAGACGACCCGCGAGCATGTTGAAGCAAAAGACGAGTTTAGAGAACACGCTGAAGCCGGCATAGTTACCGGTGGAGCCGACGATGTTCATACCGGGACCGGTGTTGTTCAAGGTCGCCAAGACGCTCGAAAAGCTCGTCATAAAATCAAAGCCGTTCAACGAGATCAGGATCGTAGTCACGATGATGATCGCCATATAGATCACGAAAAATACGCTGACCGAGCGGCTCACCTCGTGGGTGACCTTCTTGCTGTCCATTCTGACAGTGTGGACGGTGCGCGGATGCAGGATCAGGGTGAATTCCTTTTTGATCCCCTTGAGCAGGATCACAAAGCGCGAGACCTTCAAGCCGCCGCCGGTGGAGCCCGCACACGCGCCGATACAGGTCGCGATCAGCACCAGTGTCTTGGAGAACTCCGGCCAGTGGTTGACGTCGGTGATCGCCATACCGGTGGAGGACTCGACAGAGGTGATGTAGAAGTAGCTCTGGTGAAAGGATTGGAAGAAGCTGCCCTCAAACATCCCGTGAGCGGACAGATCGATCGCGATCGCTACGGTAAAGCCGAGGGTGAGTCCGATATAGACCCACAGCTCCTCGTTCTTGAACGCCTGCTTGAAGCGGCGGGAAAGGATCGCGATATAGACGTAAAAATTTACGCCAAACAGCATCATAAAGACGGCGACGACGGTTTGCAGATACGGGCTGAAACGCGCCATCGAATCGTTGTAGACCATAAAGCCGCCGGTGCCCGCCGTGGAGAAGGAGGTGGTGATCGCGTCAAAGAAGTTCATCCCGCCGAACAGCAGCAGGACACATTCGAGTACAGTCAGCCCGCAGTAGATCCCGTACAACAGCGCCGCGTAGTTACGGAGCTTGGGCATACTTTTGTTGACGGAGGGGCCGGTGGACTCCGCTTTCATCAGGTTGATCGTTTGGTTCGCGCCGAGACGCGGGATGATCGCGAGCAGGAACACGACAACGCCCATACCGCCCAAAAAGTGAGAAAAGCTGCGCCAGAACAGCATACAGCGGGGCAGGTGCTCAATCTCGGTCAGGATGGTAGCGCCCGTCGTGGTAAATCCCGAGATCGTCTCAAACAGCGCGTCGACAAAGTGCGGGATGGTCTTGGATATCCAGAGCGGCAGACAGCCCGCCAGCGACAGCAGCAGCCATGAAAATGCCGTTGCCGCAAAGCCGTCCTTGAGGTACATCACGTTACTCGCAGGCTTTTTGATGACCATCAAAAAGCCGAGCGCGATCATAACGAGTCCGATGATGATAAAGTACTTGAGATCCGCCCATTCGTGATAGCAGATGCCCACGAGGGTGGAAAGCTGCATACAAGTGCCTTCGATCACCAGTACCCAACCGAGTATATAAACAATTAACCGTTTATTCATAGTGCTTCTCCGTCAATCGTTTCGTGTAATGCAGCGCCCACGGAAAACCGTGAGCGCGTAATCATATCTTAAGGTCCACACAAAAGCGTAAACACAATCATTATCTTAAAATATCTCTCAGGTCGGCAAGACCCTTGTGCTTGGTGAGGACGATGACCCTGTCACCCGGCTCAATGGTATCGTTGCCGCCGGGCATGATCAGCTTGCCGCCGCGGCTGATACAGACGATCTGCAGATCGTTTTTCAGGTTCAGATTCGCCAGCGGTACGCCGGTGACGGCGCTCCTGTCCCTGACGATGAACTCCAGCGCCTCGGCACGGTCGTTGTTGACCTTGTACATCGTTTCGACATTGTTGCCGACGGCATTCTGCATGCCGCGGACATAACGCGCGATCGACTCACCGGTGAGCTGTTTGGGACGGATCACACTGTCGAGCGGGAGGGTATCCACCACGGAGGAGAACTTGAGGTTGCCGAGCTCCGTGATGACCTTCGCTCTTTCGTTGACCCTCTTGATATAAAGCGACGCGAGCAGGTTTTCTTCATCCGTATTCATCAGGCAAACCACGCCGTCGGCGCGGTCGATATGCTCGCTCAGCAACAGATCCTCATCCATCGCGTCGGCGTTGATGATCATCACGCCGTCGAGCCCGTCGGAGAGCTCCTCACAGCGCACGGGATCCTTCTCGATGATCTTGACGCTGACGCCCGCTTCACGCAGGATCTTCGCCAGATAAAAGCCGATCTTGCTGCCGCCGAGGATAAAGACGGAGCGACCCTTGTTGGAGATCATGCCCAAGGTTTTGAGCAGCTTAGCCGCAGCGCCCGAGGGCGCGACAAAGGACACCATGTCGTTCGCCTGCAAAACAAAGTCACCGTTGGGGATATAGACCTCGCCGTTTCTCTCAACAAAAACGATGCGCACCCTGCCCTTGAGGATGGAGGCACAGTCCGCGACCTTCTTGCCCGAGATAGGCGTCGCTTCATTCAGGCGGATCTTGATGAAATCCACCTGACCCTTCGCAAAGGAGCTGATCTTCACCGCGCCGGGGAATTTGACCAGTCGGGAGATCTCAGCCGCGCAGGTATATTCGGGGTTGATCGCCAGGGTCAGCTTGAGCTGTCCCTTGATCTTTTCCACGTCATGGATGTACTCGGGGTTGCGTACGCGCGCGATCGTCGAGCCGATGCCGGCGTTCTTGGCGAGCAGACAGGTGTACAGGTTCAGCTCATCCGTCGCTGTGACGGCGATCAGCAGATCCGCCGATTCGATCCCTGCCTCATGCAGCACGGTATAGGTTGCGCCGTTACCCTGTATCGCCATCACGTTCTGGGTATCGGCGATCCTCTCGAGCGCGTCATATCGCTCGTCGATCACGGTCACGGAATGGCCTTCTTCGTTGAGCTGTTCCGCGATCGAGCGGCCGACACGACCGCATCCCACGATAATGATATTCATAGTGTTTACCTCGTCATATCGTAATGTAAACGAAAACCGTTTATTGTTATAGTATGAGTTGTGTTTAGAACTTGAAACACTTTTTGAGCTTTTTATACTCGCCGAGCACCAGCAGGGACATATCCTTGGCCAGGACCGTATCCGGCTTGACGATAAAGCTCATCACTTCGTTTTCACGAATGCCGATGATGGTCAGCTCGTATTTTCTTCTGATATCCAACTGGACGATTGTCTTGCCCAGCCACTCATCGGGGATGCTGACCTCGTAAATGGAATGGGTGTCATCCAGCTCGATATATTCCAGAAGATGGTCGGAGCTGTAGCGGATCGCCGCCCATTTTGCGACCTGCTTTTCGGGATAGACCACCTTGTCCGCGCCGTTGCGCAGAAGGAACCGCTCCTGTCCGTCGCGTTCCGCTCGCGCGACGACAAACTTGGCGCCGAGCTCCTTTAACAGGTAGGTCGTTTCCAGAGAACTCTGAAAATCGTTGCTGATCGTGACAAAGCAAACGTCAAAATTATTGACGCCGAGCGAACGCAGATACGCTTCGTTGGTGCTGTCGCCGATCTGAGCGTCGGTGACACATTCGAGGGCGTTGTTGACCCTGTCTTCATCGTGATCGATGCCGAGCACATCGTGTCCGAGCTGTGTGAGCCGGATCGCGATATTGCGCCCGAATCGTCCGAGCCCGATCAATAGAATAGATTTCATGTTGTATCTCCTTTAAGGCAACGCCGCCTCCCTGAGAGTGCGGATCGCGCCGTAAGATTTTTATCAGCCTGCGGTAAATGCGCCGCGGATTCTTAGCCTACCGTGATCGCTTCTTTCGGCAGTCTGGACAGCTTCTTGGTCGAGCCGGACAGCGCCGCGTAGATGATGGTCAGACCGCCGACCCTGCCGAGGAACATCAGCAGGATGAGGATCACCTGCGAGATGATACCGAGGCTCGGGGTAATGCCGAGGGTCAGTCCGACGGTGCCGACCGCCGACGCGGTCTCAAACACACATACGTCGTAGGGCAGCTTTTCGATCATGCAGATCACCGCCGCGCTCACCAGGCAGAGCGTCATATACATCAAAAGGATGGTCGACGCGGTCTTGACGGCGCTCGCCTCGATCCGCCTGCCGAAGCATTCTGGGTCTTCTTTTCTCTTGAAGGACGCGGTCGCGTTCTTGAACAGTACGGCAACGGTGATGGTTTTCATACCGCCCGCCGTCGAGCCGGGCGAGCCGCCGATCAGCATCAGGATGATCATCACCGCCTGACCGAATCGCGTCATGGAGTTGAGGTCGAGGGTGTTGAAGCCCGCGGTGCGGGGGGTGACCGCCTGAAAGAGCGAGCCGAAAACACGCTGCGTCATCGGCAGCTGTGCGAAATCATAGAAGAAATAGATCACCGCGGGAACAGCGATCAGGATCGCGGAGGTCACGATGACGATCTTGCTCTGCAATCGATAACGCTTGAAGCGGAATTTGTTGGTAATGACGTCCCGCCATGTCATAAAGCCGATACCGCCGATGATGATCAGCAGCATGATGACGATATTGACGATCGGGTTCTCCGGAAGAGAGGTCAGGGACGCGAATTTTTGATCGGGCGTACCCATCAGATCGAAGCCCGCGTTACAAAAGGCGGATACGGAATGGAACACCGACATCCATACGCCCTTGACGCCGTGACTCTTCACAAACACCGGCATCATGATGACAGCGCCCAGCAGCTCGATGACCGCCGTGCCCTTGACGACAAACTTGGTCAGTCGGACGATACCGCCCACACTGGGCGCGGAGATCGCGTTCTGCATGGTGTTGCGCTGACTGAACGTGAATCGTTTGCCCGAAAGCAGGACAAAGGAAGCCGCCATCGTGATGACGCCCAAGCCGCCGACCTGGATCAGGGTCAGGATGACAGCCTGACCGAACAGCGACCAGTGGGTCGCGGTATCCTGCACGATCAGACCCGTCACGCACACCGCCGAGGTCGAGGTAAACAACGTCTGGTTGAACGGCGTGACCGCTCGATCCTTGGCAGAGATGGGGAGCATCAACAGCAGCGCTCCCAGCAGGATCACCCCGACAAAGCCGAGTATGATGATCTGGAACGACGACAGCCGTCTTCTGTTTTTGATTGGTTTCGTCATACATCCTCCCCGTTGTCGTCGGTCATTCTGATTCGGACAGCTTATGCTGTCGGCGTTCATCTGCGATATTATCCGTAATAATACCCATATGTAACTGTATTTTACATCAACAGACAGCGAAATTCAATAACATATTAGAAATATAAAACCAAAATTATCCCGCATAGTTCGATTGCCTTTTCATGATCGGTATTGCCATACAAAATGACTAAAATTCAGGGGTAGAAAAATCTCTTTTTCTTCTTTATTTTTTTCCTATTATATGGTATACTGAACTTTATAATGGGGAGATATAGGGATTCGTCCCACGTTTTCTCATTATCACCGAAGAGAAAGGAACTGATATTATGGGTTTATTCAAAGCGCTGTTCGGCGACTACTCGTCGCGCGAGCTAAAGCGCATCAAACCGATTTGTGATAAGGTCCTCGCGTTAGAGGACAAATACGCCGCGATGTCCGAAAGCGAGCTGAAATCGCAGACCGCGATCCTCAAGGAACGTTTGAATAACGGCGAGACCACCGACGACATCCTGCCCGACGCGTTCGCGGTATGCCGCGAGGCTTCATGGCGTGTACTGGGCATGAAGCACTTCCCCGTGCAGATCATCGGCGGCATCGTCCTGCACCAGGGACGTATCGCCGAGATGAAGACCGGTGAAGGTAAAACGCTGGTCGCTACCCTGCCCGCCTACCTCAACGGCTTGACCGGCAAGGGCGTGCACATTGTCACCGTCAACGACTATCTGGCAAAGCGTGACTCCGAATGGATGGGCAAGCTCTATCGCTGGTTGGGACTGACGGTCGGTCTGATCATCCACGACATCCCCGCCGAGGAACGCAAAGAGATGTACAACGCGGACATCACCTACGGCACCAACAACGAGCTGGGCTTTGACTATCTGCGCGACAACATGGTCGTCTACAAAGAGCAGAAGGTACAGCGCGAGCACGCGTTCGCCATCGTGGACGAGGTCGACTCCATCCTGATCGATGAGGCGCGTACCCCGCTGATCATCTCGGGTAAGGGCGATAAGGCGTCTGACTTATACGAGCGCGCCGATCAGCTTGCCCGCACCATGAAGAAATATGTCTTTACCGAGACCGACGCCAAGGAAGATCTCGAGGAATTCTATCAGGAGAACAAGATCGACTACATCGTCGACGAAAAGGCGCATACCGCTACCCTGACCCAGGTCGGTGTCAAAAAGGCGGAGGCGTTCTTCAATCTGGAGAACCTCTCCGACCCCGATAATGTCACCATCCAGCACCACGTCAATCAGGCGATCAAGGCGCACGGCTGTATGAAGAACGAGGTCAACTACGTCGTCAAGGACGGCGAGGTCATCATCGTCGATGAGTTCACCGGCCGTTTGATGTACGGCAGACGCTATAACGAGGGTCTGCACCAGGCGATCGAGGCAAAGGAGGGCGTTAAGGTCGAGAGTGAATCTAAGACCCTCGCCACCATCACCTTCCAGAACTTCTTCCGTCTGTACGGCAAGCTGTCCGGTATGACCGGTACCGCCAAGACCGAGGAAGAAGAGTTCCAGGAGATCTACAAGCTCGACGTCGTCGAGATCCCGACCAACAAAGAGGTCATCCGACAGGATCAGCACGACGCGATCTACCGCACCGAGCACGGCAAGTTCATGGCGATCATTGAAGAGATCAAAGAAGCGCATGCGGTCGGTCAGCCCGTACTGGTGGGTACCATCTCCATCGAGAAGAGCGAACAGCTCAGTAAATTATTGAAGAAAACCGGTATCAAGCACAACGTCCTCAACGCCAAGCACCATGAGAAAGAGGCGGAGATCGTCGCGCAGGCGGGTAAGCTCGGCGCGGTCACCATCGCCACCAACATGGCAGGCCGCGGTACCGATATCGTGCTGGGCGGTAACGCCGAATATATGGCGAAGGCACAGCTGAGGAAAGAAGGCTATGATGACGACGTCATCGCCGAGGCGACGGGTTTTGCCGACACCGACGACGAGGTCATCAAGGAAGCGCGTCAGAAGTATCAGGAATACTACGACAGCCATAAAGAAGAGATCAACGCCGAGGCGGATAAGGTCCGTCAGGCAGGCGGCTTATACATCATCGGTACAGAGCGCCACGAGAGCCGCCGTATCGACAACCAGCTGCGCGGACGTTCCGGCCGTCAGGGCGACCCCGGCAAGAGCAAGTTCTTCCTCTCCTGCGAGGACGATTTGATGCGTATCTTCGGCGGCGAACGGATGGGCATGATCCTCGACCGCATGAACATCGAGGAGGATCAGCCGATCGAGAGCAAGATGCTCACCAACATCGTGGAAAGCTCCCAGCAGAAGGTCGAGAGCCGCAACTTCGCCATCCGTAAATCCGTCCTTGACTACGACGACGTTATGAACCGTCAGCGCGAGATCATCTACGGTCAGCGCAATCAGGTGCTCGACGGCGAGGATGTGCACGATACCATTGTGAAGATGGTGAACGACACCATCGAGAACAATGTCAACATGTTCTGCGCCGACGATATGGATAAGGAGAACTGGAACCTGCCCGGTCTCAATGAGCTGTACCGCGGCTGGATGATCGATGACGACAACAAGTTCAGCTTTACCAAGGATGAGCTCGAGCGAACCGACAAGGAATATCTCATCAAGGTATTGCAGGAAAGAGCCAATAAGCTCTATCAGGAGAACGAGGAGCTGGTGGGTTCGGAGACCATGCGCGAGATGGAGCGCATCTATCTGTTGAAGAGCGTCGACACCTACTGGATGGAGCACATCGACAACATGGATCAATTGAAGCAGGGTATCCGCCTGCGCGCTTACGGTCAGCGTGATCCGGTCGTCGAGTACCGTATCGAGGGCTTCGATATGTTCGACGAGATGATCGAGACCATCCGTCAGGAGACTGCCAAGCTGATCCTCGTCGCGCCCAAGCGTGTCTATGAGATCCAGAAGAAGCGCGAGGAGCTCGAAGCCAAGCGCAAGGAGATGGAAGAAAAGGCGGCAGCTGCCCATCAGGTCGTCCTCAAGACCGAAGAGGACAGAAAGCCCAAGCCCTCCGCAGTGGAGCTGGGGCTCAAGCGTGAGCAGGTCGCAAAGCCCACCGAATTCTCGGGCGACGGTACCGTATCGACCAACAAGACCGTTGTCAAGAAAAAGAACAAAAAGCCCGGCCCCAACGACCCCTGCTGGTGCGGCTCGGGCAAGAAATACAAAAAATGTCATAAACCGATTGATGAGGGATACAAAAGTGAGTAAGGTTAGAACACGTTTCGCGCCCAGTCCGACAGGCTTCATGCATGTCGGCAACCTGAGAACGGCGCTGTATGAATATCTGGTCGCCAAAAGTCAGGGCGGCACCTTTGTCCTCAGGATCGAGGATACCGATCAGGAACGCTATGTCGAGGGCGCGGTAGACGTCATCTACCAAACGCTCAAAACAGCGGGTCTAAAGCACGACGAAGGCCCCGACGTCGGCGGTGACTACGGCCCCTATGTGCAAAGCGAGCGCAAGGATATGTACCTGCCCTACGCCGAACAGCTGATCAAAGAGGGAAAGGCGTACCGCTGCTTCTGCACCAAGGAGCGTTTGGAAAAGATCCAGAACGAGACCGTCGGCGGCGGCTATGACCGCCATTGCCGCGATCTCAGTGAAGAAGAGATACAAGAGAAATTGGACGCGCGCATCCCCTATGTCATCCGACAGAAGATGCCGATCGAAGGCTCCACCACCTTTACGGACGCTGTGTTCGGCGCAATCACGGTGGACAACAGCGAATTACAGGATCAGATCCTGATCAAGCAGGACGGCTACCCGACCTACAACTTCGCGAACGTCATCGACGACCACACCATGGGCATCACCCATGTCGTGCGCGGCAGTGAGTATCTGAGCTCCACGCCCAAATACAACCTGCTGTATGAGGCGTTCGGCTGGGAGATCCCGACCTACATCCACCTTCCGCTGATCAACGGCAAGAACGAGGACGGTTCTGTGTCAAAGCTCAGTAAGCGCCACGGCTCCACGGGCTTTGAGGACTTGATCAAGGAGGGCTACCTGCCCGAGGCGATCATCAACTATATCGCCCTGCTCGGTTGGTGCCCGAAGGATAATCAAGAGATCTTTTCGCTTGAAGAGCTGACAAAAGCCTTTGACATCAGCGGCATCAGCAAGAGCCCCGCGGTGTTCGATTACGACAAGCTCGAATGGTTCAACGGCGAGTATATCAAGGCGATGACCAACGAGCAATTTGTTGAGATCTGCACCCCGTACTTCAAAGAAGCGTTGGGCGATACACAGATCGACTACAACAAATTAGCCGCGATTCTCAAACAGCGCACCACCAAGCTCACCGACATCCCCGAGAAGATCGACTTCTTCGCGGCGCTGCCGGAATACGACAAGGAGCTCTTTGTCAACAAAAAGAGCAAGACCAATCTCGAGAACGCGCCCGTGATGCTCAAGGCGGTAGTTGACGAGCTGTCCGCCCTGGAGAACTGGGATCACGATGCCATCCACGACGCGCTGATCGGATTGGCGCAAAAGCTCGAGGTCAAGAACGGCACCGTGATGTGGCCGGCGCGTATCGCCGTGGCGGGCAAGACAATTACCCCCGGCGGCGCGATCGAGATCCTTGACATCCTGGGTAAGGATGAAAGCCTGAGAAGAATGGCGCTCGGGCTGGAGAAATTGCAGTAATATCTGAAAAGGCCCCTTTCCTAAGGTACCCCCGTTGGGGGAATGTCCGAAGGACAAGGGGGGAGCCGCTTCTGGCGAGGAGGCTGTCACCAAGCGGACACGCGTGTCAAGCGACGGTGACCGGGGGTTGCAACCCTCCGAGTCGGAACAAGTTCCGACCCACCTTCCTTAGAAAAGGGAGGCTCATAATCCATAAAATGAGGGAATGTATATGACAGATGATAAGAAAACCGTGGATAACACCGAGGAGATGTCCTCGAACTTTATCCACACCATGATCGAAAAGGACATCGCCGAGGACGGCGACTATGCGGGGATGAAGGTACACACGCGCTTTCCTCCCGAGCCCAACGGCTACCTGCATATCGGGCACGCCAAGGCGATCTGCATCAACTTCGGCACCGCGCTGAAGTTCGGCGGCGTCTGCAACCTGCGCATGGACGACACCAACCCCACCAAGGAGGATGTGGAGTACGTCGACGCGATTAGGGAGGACATCCACTGGCTGGGCTTCGACTGGGAAGACCGCTTCTACTACGCGTCCGAATACTTTGACAAGATGTATGAGAGCGCCATTGAGCTGATCAAAAAGGGGCTCGCCTACATCTGCGAGCTGACGCCCGAGCAGATGCGCGAATACCGCGGCGACCTCTCCACCCCCGCCAAATCCCCCTACCGTGACCGTCCGATCGAGGAGAGCCTGAGCTTGTTCGAGAAGATGAAGAACGGCGAGGTCGAGGACGGCAAAATGACCCTGCGCGCGAAGATCGACCTTGCGTCGGGCAACTTCAACATGCGCGATCCGGTCATCTACCGCATCAACCGCCTGCACCATCACCGCACCGGCGACAAGTGGTGCATCTACCCGATGTACGACTTCGCCCACCCCATCGAGGACGCGATGGAGCACATCACCCACAGCCTGTGCTCGCTCGAGTTCGAGGATCACAGACCGCTGTACAACTGGGTGCGCGACAACGTCACCCTGCCCTCTAAGCCGCGCCAGATCGAGTTCGCGCGACTGGGCATCAACCACACGGTCATGAGCAAGCGCAAGCTCCGCGCACTGGTGGAGGAGGGATATGTCAGCGGATGGGATGATCCGCGTATGCCCACCATCTGCGGCTTGCGCAGACGCGGCTACACGCCTCAGTCGATCCGCAATTTCTGCGACCGTATCGGCGTGAGCAAGGTCAACTCCACCGTGGAATACAGCTTCCTCGAGCATTGTCTCAGAGAGGATCTGAACATGACCGCACAGCGCGTGATGGTCGTGCTCGACCCGATCAAGCTCGTCATCACCAACTACCCCGAGGGGCAATCTGAGACCTTCCATGTAGAGAACAACCCGAACAATGATGCCGACGGCACAAGAGAGGTCACCTTCTCTCGCGAATGCTGGATCGAGCGCGGCGACTTTATGGAGGAGCCGATCAAGAAGTATCAGCGCCTGTACCCCGGCAACGAGGTGCGCCTGAAAAGCGCGTACATCGTCAAGTGCACGGGCTGCAAGAAGGACGAGAACGGCAACGTCGTCGAGGTCTACGCCGAGTATGATCCCGCGACCCGCGGCGGCAATACGCCCGACGGCAGAAAGGTGCGCGGCACCATCCACTGGGTGGACGCCGAGAACGCGCTTGACGCGACCTGCAACCTGTACGACAACCTGTTCAGCGTCGCCGATCCCGAGGCGGACGGCAGGGACTTCCTCGAGTTCATCAACCCCGATTCTCTCAAGGTCGTCGAGGGCTGTAAGGCAGAGAAGGCGATCGCCGACTTTGAAGCGCCCGCCTACTTCCAGTTCATGCGCACCGGCTACTTCTGCATCGACCCCGACAGCACGAAGGAGAAGATGATCTTTAACCGCTCTGTCAGCTTGAAGGATGGGTTTAAGAAAAAATGAGGAATTAGGAATTAGGAATGAGGAATTAAGGGAAAGCCTGACGGCTTTTAAAATGAATAAATAACTGCATAAAAGTAACGCTCGTGACTCTTTGAAATCACGAGCGTTATTATTTGATACTATAAATTGGGTGTGGGCAAAGCCCACCATTCATTCCTAATTCCTCATTCCTAATTCCTAACTAGCCAAAGCGCTGATCGCCGCGCTGACAACGGGGGTGGCGGCAGTGATGCCGTAGCCGCCCTCGGTCACTACCGCGGCAAAGGCGTAGGGGTGATTGGGATCGTCGATGAAGCCGACAAACCATGCGGTCGGCTCCTTGCCATGACCTACCTCAGCGGTACCGGTCTTGGCACAGAACGGCAGTCCCGCAATGCTGACGCCGCGTGCGGCGTAACCGTCGGCGGAGCCGCGCATCAGCTCCTTGACCTTGGAGGCGGTGTCGGAGGAGAGCATGCCGACGTCCTTGTTCTTGTTGATGGTGATGTTCAGCTTATTGATCAGGTTGCCGTCGTCGTTGACGATGTAGGGTGACGCGGCAGTGCCGCCGTTGGCGACAGAAGAAGCGATCATCGCCATGAGCATCGGGTTCGCCAGATCCTCCTGCTGTCCGATGCCCGACCACGCAAGGCTGTTGTTGCCCATGCCGGTCGCGTCATAATGGCTCTTCGCAATTGGGATCTCACTCATCATATAGCTGTCGTTGTTGAAGCCCAGTTTCTCGGCGGTGGCTTTCATTTTTTCGTCGCCGACCTGCACCGCGATCTGAGCGAACGCGCAGTTGCAGGAGTTGGCGAAGGCTTCGGAAAAGCTCTGGGTACCATGGGCGGACTCGCAGGTGATCGGGTTGCCGTCCATGTCGATCGAACCGTTACAGGTGAAGCTCTGACTGTAAATATCGGGGATGTTCTCGATCGCCGCCGCGGCGGTGATAATCTTAAAGGTCGAGCCCGGGGTGAAGGTAGAGGACACGACGTTGTCGAGATACACGCCGTCATACTCGCTCTCATTCTCCTCGGTGATCGTCGGCGGATCGGCAGGGTCATAGCTCGGGGTGCTGACGTCACAGAGCACCGCACCCGTTTTATAATTATAGACAACGCACGCGCCCTTATGACTGCCGAGCGCCGCATATGCCGCGCGGCATGCGTTCGCGTCCACCGTCAGGCTGATATCGCTGTTGGGGCGAAGGGATTCGGGCAAGCCCGCGCCGACGATAAAGTTGTAGCCGGAGAGATTCGTGCGATAGCGGCTCTGGATACCCGTCGAGATATTCAGGCTTTCATCACCGACGACGTGCAGCAGCGCCTCTCGCGTGGTGCTGTCATCGGCGTAGTAGCGCTTGCCGTCCTCACTGTGCGCCAGCACGGTTTTGTTGCGGTCGGTGATCTTGCCGGCGTTGCCCAGATCGGCAGAGGACGCCATATGACCGTTGAAGGGCTGTTGCACCCACCTGTTATGGTTGATGACGGTGATCACGCCGAGGTAGATCGTGCCCGCTAAAAAGGCGAAGGTCACGATCCACAGGATCAGGGAACGGGTCATGATTCGTTTCATCGCTCAACACCTCGCTCTCTGAGCACACTCTTGGGGATGCGGCGTTTGGCGGCATAGGTGCGCTCATCCGCCGCCTTGATGAAGGCGAGCAGTCCCCAGCACGAGATCATCGACGATCCGCCCGCGGACAGGAACGGTAAGGTAACGCCCGTCAGCGGCAAAATATCGGTGATACCGAAGATATTGAGTGCGGATTGGATGACCATCAAGCCTGCCGCACAGCAGGCGGAGATGGCATAGAAGGAGGAACGCGAACGGGTCGTGATCGCTCTTGCATAAAACGCGAGCGCGATGATCGCGAACGCCAGTGAGAACGCGATGATCAGCCCGAGCTCCTCCGCGATCAGTCCGAATACCAGATCGGATTCGGACGCGAAAATGTATTTGAGATAGCCGTTGCCGGTGCCCACGCCGATCAGTCCGCCGGACGCCATATAGGACATCACGCGCACCTGCTGATAGCCGCCGCTGTCCTGCGTATGCTCCCAGACATGTCCCCACGCCGAGAAACGGTCGGCGACATAGGGCTTGACGCTGAGCACGACAAACACCGCGAGCACTGCCGCGGCGAGCGCTAAGATGACGGTTTTGAAGTCACCCGAACGCATGAACGCAATGAGCAGGAAGGTCATGAAGAAGATCAGCGCCGTACCGAAGTCACCCATCAACGCCAGCGCGCCGACGCATACGGCGGAGAAGATGATAAACTCGATAAAGTTGCGCTTGGTCTGCAACCGATCCAGCGCGGACGCGCCGACAAAGATGAACGCGATCTTGACGAACTCGGAGGGCTGTACGCTGATGCCGCCGATGCTGATCCAGTTCGCCGCGCCGTTGGTGACCCTGCCGAACACCAGATTGACAGCTAAAAGTGCCACGGCACCGATCATGATCCACAGCCGCCACTTGTTGACACGGTCGGGATCCTCGATGAACTTGACGATCACCGCAAAGACGATCATGCCGATCGACATCGCGACAAGCTGTACGATCGACGACCGCACCTCCTGCCGCACCAATAGCAGTACGCCCATGCCCGACAGAAAGCACCCCAGCGCCTCGAGCTCGAAGTTGACGCGGTTGAGCGCATAGGACGAGATGCAGAAGAACGTCCACATGATGAGCTCCATCGCACCGAACACATACAGCGGAATGAAGTTTTGCACCTCATTGGAGAAGCACGCCTCCACCGCCATGAACAGGTGAAAGAAGGTGATGAGGATCATCAGCTTATAGGGCTTTAATGAGCCCTTATCCGATGCCTTGGAGAAAAACCACGAGGGGCGGATGCGCTCCTGATACTCTTCACCGCGCCTGAGCGCCAGAGAGGTATGCCCGATGTCGATGACGTCGTTGATGTTCACCAGCGTGCGACCGCGGGCGGGTTCGCCGTTGACGAAGGTGCCGAACTTGGAGCCGATGTCCGAGACGAACCATCCCTCCTTACGGCGCAGAAAGACACAGTGATCGCGCGACACGCTGATATCGGACACGCGGATGTCGGAGCCCTTGCTCCTGCCGATGGAGTTCTCCCAGAACAGCACGGGGATCTGCTGACCCGTTTGGAGCAGCTCGAACATGACGAGCGGTTTTTCGGGACGGCGGTGCCGTCTGGCGGACGCAAAGCACTGGTAGATGATGATGACCGCGTAAACGGGCAGCAGTGCCCGCAGCGCGATGACCGCGATATCCAAAATCGACTGTAGATTCAAGCGCCTCACCTCCTGAAACAGATTGAGTAATACACAGATCATTCTACTATACATAGCCCTAAAAGTCAAATGAAGGAACTGTGAACAATGCGGCTATTTAAGCATAAAAACTGTCGATTATTTGATGCTGTCATCCGATACAAAAGTCTTCCTTGGGGAAGGCTATACAAATCCAAAACACGAAGTGTTTCCCTTCATTATTCATTCTTCAATCTTCAGTTTTCAGTCTTCATTTCCCAAAAAAGTCCCCCGAACCGAAATCCGAGGGACTGCAAAAAGCAATATTAATAGATGATGACCGGGCTGCCGGTGGGGATGCTGTAGTAGATGTTCTGCACCGCGTAATAGGGTGTGTTGACACATCCGTGGGAGCCGTTGCCCTTATAGATCGGGTTGCCGAAGGACGAGCGCCAGCTCGCGTCATGGATGCCGTAGGAGCTGCCGATGAACGCCATCCAGTAGTTGACAAAGGAGCTGTAGCCGGGGCCGTTGAGATAGATATCGGTGGACTTGCTCAGGATATGGTAATAGCCCTTAGGGGTGTCGTTATCGCCCTTGTTGCCCGTGACGATCTCGGTGGACTCGACCTGTCTGCCGTTCTTATATGCCCACATATGCTGCTGATCGATGCTGATCTCGATGTAGGTGTCGCCGACATAATCGCCGTAGGCGGTGGTGGTGACACGGGCGCTCTTCTTGTTGCTCGTACCGGTCACGGTGCCGTCGCTGTCCACATAGATCGGGCGCACACGGAAGTAGTAGGTCTTGCCGGGGGTGAGCCTGGTGGTATTGTAGTACAGGCGCGGGGTGGTGAACAGCTTGACGAAGGACGAGTTGTTCGGGCTGGTGGAGTAATAGACCTCATAATGGGTCGCATAGCGATTGGCGTTCCATGTCAGGTTCACTCTGCCCAGACGCGAGGTGATCGAATAATCGGGTCCGCACAAGCCCGCACGGAACATAATAGAATCCGCGTCGGAGCTGTAGGACGTATCGTACAGCTCTCTAAAGCTCTTGACGCGATATTTATAGAAGCGACCCTGCGTCACGCTGTAGTCCGAGAAGGACGTATTGCGCGCGCCGCGGATGACCTTGTAGAGCGATTCCACGCCGCCCACGGTGCGATAGATGCGGTAGCCGGTGGCGCGGTAGTTGTAGTCCCATTCCATCTCGAGCACATCGGAGGAACGCCACTTGGTCAGTCCGGTGACCTGAGCGGGCTGGGTGGCAGTCTTTTTCAGGGTCGGCTCACCCTCGATGATCTTGCCCTTATACTTGATGTAGGCTGAGACCTTGAAGTGATACTGCGTGCCCTGTCGCAGGGGCTTGACGTTGCAGGAATTGGTCTTGACGTCGGCGAATCTGGAAAAGTTCTTGTGATCGTCGGCGTTCAGATAATAGACATAGTAGCCGTCGGCGCCGGGCACCTTATCCCAGTTGAGCAGGCAGCGATCGCTGTCAAAGCTGTCGCGCGAGATATTCCTGACCTTACCGACAGTCGGCGCGGGCTCTTCGGTGGGAGCCTCGGTCGGCGCGACAGTGGGCGTCTCGGCGGGCGCTTCCGTCTGCGCTTCGGTTGCCGCTGCGGGAGCGGTATCATTCTGCTCGGCGCTTACCGCGGCAAGCTCCTGTGATTCCGCAGGTGCTGCCTCTGTCGATGCGGCAGATTCCTGTAATTCTGCCGCGGAAAAGCCGACGCTTCCGATCACGGAGAATGTCAGGACGAACGCCAACAGCACGCATAACAGTATTTTAGAAGTTCCTTTCATACTATCTCTCCTTACATTTTGTGTCTGTTTGTGATCAAGTATACAAGATATGCTGATTTTATTAACAAATTATTAATAGAATCATTGTAGCATGGATAGCTATCGAATGCAAGTGTTTATTGAACTTTCTGTACAACAATAAAAAGCCTGCCTTTGGTAAAATCCGCAAAACGAATGACGCCCCCTCTGACGAGGGGGCAAACTATGTTCTACACTCCGTGACAAACATGTACGTCAGAAAAGTCGGGAAAGGTTGCAACTTCTTCGACAGCTCCTGTTAAGAACTATTTCGAGGACTTTGCCGCGATCGTTTCCTTGAACGCCTCTTGCGAGAGAACGTTGTAGGACGAGGTATCCGTACCCTCCTTGGCGTAATAGATCGTGAGGGTCTCTTTCTCAAAATACAGCCGCAAAACGTTGCCGTTCTCGACAGGTCCGAACAGGGTGCGGTTGCTGACGGTAACATCGATCAAGCCGCCCTCGACCTTCCATTTTTCGATCTTTCCTTCACCCTTCTCCGTGCTGAGCGTCAACACGCCGGTACCGTCCTCGTTGAGGGTGATCTCGGAGCTGTTGTCGCCGAGGTCGACGAGGTAGTCGCGATAGTCGTCGTGCACCATCGCAAAGGCAGTGTATTTGCCGACATAGCTGAGGCTCTCGCCGGAGGCGGGCGTTGCCTTTTGCTTGCCGCAGGCGCACAGCGACAGGATCAGCAGTAGTGAGAGCATCAAGCCAATGATGCGTTTTGTCCTTTTCATCCCTGTCACCCCCTATCTTTCCGTCACATATTCACGCAGGCGGGCGTATTGGATCTCGTCAAGCGTCGCTTCGATCTCCACGCCCTCGGCGGTATATTCTTCACTGTGGAGCACCGCGGTTTGGCGGAGCTTGGCGGCGATGCCCGCTTTATCGAACGGCAGCAGGAGCTTGACGCGTTTGAGCTTTTTGGGCAGGTTCTCTTCGATCGCCTGCAGCAGCTCGTCGATGCCGGTACCGTACTTAGCGGAGATATGCACCGCGCCCGAGATTCCGCTCATGTTGTCAGTAAGCAAATCACATTTATTCAGCACAGGGATGATCGGTTTATCCAAGCTCGACAGAGAAGCCAGCAGATCGCGGGTCACCTCGAGATGGAGGCGGCTTTCTTCACTGCTCGCGTCACACACATTGAGGATGATATCCGCCTGTGCCGCTTCCTCCAAGGTCGATTTGAACGCCTCGACCAGGTGATGGGGCAGTCGTCTGACCAGACCGACGGTGTCGATCAGCATGACCGATACGCCGCAGGGCAGCTTGAGCGCCCGCGAGGTCGGGTCGAGGGTGGCGAAGAGCTTGTCCTCGCTGAGCACGCCCGCGTCGGTGAGGGTGTTCATCAAAGTCGATTTGCCCGCGTTGGTATAGCCGACGATGGCGACCGTGATGACGTTATCCTTGCTGCGGCGGGAGCGCAGCTGTTTGCGGTGCTCCTCCACATCGCGGAGCTGTTCCTTGAGGGTCTCCATCTTGCGCTTGATATGACGGCGGTCGGTCTCGAGCTTGCTTTCACCGGGGCCGCGGGTGCCGATACCGCCGCCCAGACGCGACATCTCGATACCCTTACCGGTCAGGCGGGGCATCATGTATTTGAGCTGGGCGAGCTCGACCTGGATCTTGCCCTCGCGCGATCTCGCACGCAGGGCGAAGATATCGAGGATCAGCATGGTGCGGTCGATGACGCGCACATCGGTCGCCGCCTCGATATTGCGGATCTGGACAGGGGAGAGTTCCAGATCAAAGATGATCAGGTCAATATCCTCCCTTTCGCAATAGTCCTTGATTTCTTCCAGCTTGCCCGAGCCGACGCAGGTGGCGGGGTCGATATGCTGGAGCTTTTGGGTGATGGACGCGACAGGCTCCGCTCCGGCGCTTTCGGCAAGCTCAAACAGCTCAGAGAGCGATGCCTCGGCGTCATAATCGCCTGTATCCGCTTCGACCAGCAATGCGCGGGTCGGCTGAGTTTCGGTGATCGTCATTTCCATAGTAGTCTCCAAAGCAAAAAAATTTGCAATCCTTTTGTTCAATCGTTATAATAGGATATTATATCGAAACTCCACCAAAAAAGCAAGGCGCGGCGCGCCGCTTTTTCTTACTCTATGTTACGTACTGCTGTCGGTTAAGATTACATTTGTATAGAGATAGATAAAGCACCACGGTGCCTTTTTCTTACTCTATGTTACGTACTGCTGTCTGTTAAGTTTACATTTGTATAGAGATAGATAAAGCACCACGGTGCCTTTTCTTGTGATACTGTAACGGGCGCCCGCACTGCCGAAAAGACCGTCACTCACCGTCACTGAGCTCTTGTTTTTCCCATGAACAGTGAGTTTTTGCACAGTGACGGTAAAGGGAATATCCCCCTTGAGCACCGTCACGTGACGCAGATCACCGATACTCACAGGCGGTTGATCAACAGCACACAGCTATGACACACAGTCGGATGATCAGCTAAACACAGCTATGACACTGACTGCTGATGATTCACGAGGATTTTGACGAAGAGCAGTCGGAACTCTGCCGCTGTCAACCAATGGGGGGTTCAACTCTCTTCATCCTATCAACGATCAACAACACACAGCGATCATTCATACAGGCTGTTTATCAACAATACCGCGATGTTTGTATCCACCACAATCAAATCGCCTCGTCCCCGACCGCGGATCGCTAACGCTGTTCACCGTCATGTGACGGCAAATCAGCCGATCGTCTCCATGACCGTCACCCCTCATTAAGCCACTGTTTATGCGGGTTTATGAGATTTAGTGACGATGAGTGACAGTATTTCGGGGAGTGCGGAGCGTGCGTCTCTTTCTGTGCCACTGCGGCGTACTGCTATCGAAAAAAGCCTTCCCCTTGGGGGGAAGTAACTGAAGACTGAAGATTGAAAATTGAAAACTGAAAAATGATAGGCGGGACACCCGCACCCGAATAATAATTGATCGAGCAAAGCGAGATACCATTATTATTCATTCTTAAGTCTTCAGTTTTCAGTCTTCAGTTTCATTCTATATCAATAAGTACACCAGTGCGAGCATCAGGTTCATATCGGCGCCGTCCTTCATCAGCATGACGAGAAGCAGCAGGATCAGGCTTTGATCCTGATCCTTTAAAAAGACGTCGAGTAGACTGTTTGGCTTTTTTTCAGCCATCCGCGGCTCGGATTCCCGTGACGGCGTTGGTTCAGACGGCTCGGACGATTCGGAGTGATCAACAGGCGCGGGATCGGATTGTTTTTCGACAGAATGCTTCGGGTGCGGCGAAGGACGGTCGAAGGACGCGTACATCCGCCTGACACGATCCATCGCTTCCTGTTCGAGTGAATTTGACGGCATGGTATCACCTTGTTTTTATGGGACGGACGCTGTCCGCACCCGAGATAACGGGAGGAGCAAGCCCCTCCCCTACGATAAACGTTACAGCGAATTTGTAGGGGAGCGCCTTGGTGCTCCCGCGGCAGGGCGTCGGTCAAAGCGCATCATTTGTTGAGGAGCTGTGCATTTTGTAGGGTACGGCGCTTGTCGACGTACCGCGGCAGAGCGTTGGATCACGCTCCGCGTCAGTTGAGGAAATATAACGTTACCGTAGGGATGGTCATTGACCATCCGCATGGTGAAGCGTTTATTTCCTATCTCACGTTTTCGATAACTAAAACGCCCGTCCTTCTGCGGATGACCGATGGTCATCCCTACGGAAGTGTTTCATCTGCTTCGCGTTGTATGGCATATATCATATATGTTTCGGGAGGGGTCTCCCCGTTGGGGAGGTGCCCAAAGGGCAGAGGGGTGCCGTCTGCGGCTGAGCAACAAGCCCCTCCCCTACGATAGACGTTTCATCTGCTCCGCGTTTAGGTGGCTTCGTAACCAAATGTACGGTACGTCATGAATGCCGTACCCTACGGAGGGATAGATCTGCTCCGCGTTTGGATGGCTTTTATCAGAAACGTTTCGGGTCTTCGGACATGCGTGTCGGTACCCTTATATTTTTGATCATCTATCATCCTCACAGGTCAAACAGCGGCAGATCCTTGATCAACGGCATGAGCTTCATCACCTTGATCAGGCGCTTGGCACGGTCGAGCTTTTGCTGTCGCTCTTCGCTGAGAAACGGACGCATCGCATCGAGCAGGCGGGTGGTGTCGTCCTCCTGCCTGAGGGTGCCGAGCATCGGCATCAGCTTCATCATCTGAGCGGCGGTATCATCGGGCGGCGGATCGGGGCGCACATCCTCTTTATGTACGCCCGACGCATCCACGCCGAGCTGTGAGGCAAGCGCCGCGATATCCCGCATCGCCTCGGGGTCGTTGAGGATCCCGCTGAGCTTTTCGGAGAGATCGTCCATCAGCCCATGATCCTCTTGATGATGGCTTTCGCCTGCGGTGAATTGAGAAACTCCTTCGCCTTATCCTCGTCATTGAGGATCTCTTCCATCCGGCGCGCCTTGTCGGACGGGAGCTTATTGAGCAGTTTTGCGTAGCTCGAATTGTTGACGGCGCTCTTGATCTCACTTTCGGGCGTACCCATACGCTCGCTGATCTTCTTGATCAATATATCGATTTGCTGATTATCAGCCATACTTTCACCTCATAATTCTTTAGTTGAGATTGCCACGGGGCTTTGCCCCTCGCAATGACGATTGGTAATAAAACATCATTAATAGTATAGTATGCAGTTAGGAGAAAAATATGAAAATAATCGTTGTATCCGATACCCACGGCTCGTACAGAAACTTCAAAAAAGTCATGCAGCTCAACCGCAACGCCGACATCGTCGTGCACTGCGGCGACAGTCGTGACGAGGTCGACAGGATCAAGATGGAATACCCCGACAAGACCTACTACACGGTCAAGGGAAACTGTGATTTTGAGATGCTGCCGATCGTGGAGGAATTCACCGTGGACGGCGTGCGGTTCATGGCGACGCACGGACACATCTACAACGTCAAATACGGTCTGTTCGATATCGACAGAGCCGCCCGGGAAAAGCAGGCGGATATCGTACTGTACGGTCACACGCATATTGAGAACGACACCGTCAGGGACGGTGTGCGGTTCTTCAACCCCGGCTCTCTGGGCTACGGCAAGAGCTTCGGTGTGATCGAGATCAAGGACGGTCAGGTGCTGACGAATATTGCGTATTTGAAGTGAAAATGATTGGTTAACGGTTAATGGTTAACCGAAAAAAATAACAGTAGCTTTTTTCATTCAACTATGGTATAATGAAGTTTAATAATGGGTACAAAGGCGGTGACGGCATGGCAATCAGCTTGCAACAGGATAACAAGAACGCTGTTCTGGAGCTGATCCGTTCGGGTCGTCTGCCGCACACGATCATCCTCGAAGGCGGCGAAAAGGAAGAACGCGACAGCGCCGCGCTGCTGTTGGCGGCGGGGGCTGTTTGCAAGCAGCAAAACCCTCCGTGCCTGAGCTGCAATCCGTGCCGCAAGGTGCTCGACGGCATCCACCCCGACGTGTTCCGTCCCGAGCCGAGCAAGCACCTCAAAAGCGGGATCCTCTCGCTCAAGGATCTGCGCGACAGCTATCTGGCGCAAATGAGCATCCGTCCCAACGAAGCGGACTGCAAGGTCTACCTCTTCACAGACGCGGACAAGCTGCTGCGCGAGGATTCGCAGAACGCGCTCTTGAAAACCATTGAGGAGCCGCCGCAGCGCCTCTACTTCATCTTCACCGTGCCAAGCGCAAAGAGCCTGCTCTTGACCGTGCGCTCACGCGCGCACATCATCACCCTGCACCGCGAGGATCTTAAAAACGAGGATACCGAAGCGACCGCCGCACAGTTGATCGACGGCGTCGTGTCGCTCTATGAATATGACCTGCTGCACACGCTCTATACCCTCAGCGATAAAGAGCGTTTAGAAAGCACGCTCCGCGTCTTTACCGAGAAGCTGCGGCAGGCACTGGGCTTTTACAGCGGTGTGATGACGGACGATCCGTCGGTCAAAAAGCTCACCCGCAAGCTCGACCGCAGGCGTGTGATCGCGCTGATCGAGATCACCGACGAAGCCGTCAACCGGCTCAAAACCAATGTTAACATCCAGCTGCTGACCACGTGGCTGTCATCACAATACAGGAGGATTACATGGCAGAAGTAATCGGCGTAAGATTCAAAGAAGGCGGCAAGGTATATTACTTTGACCCCGATAAAAATAAACTGAAGATCGATGACGTCGTCATCGTCGAGACCTCACGCGGCATCGAATGCGGCACCGTCGCGGTCGCCAACAAGGAGGTCGCGGATGACGAGATCGTCCATCCCCTGAAAAAGCTGATCCGCAGGGCGACCAAGGAGGATCGCCGCCGACTGGAGGAGAACAAGCGCAAGGAAAAGGAAGCGCTGAAAATATGCGAGCAGAAGGTCGCGGAGCATGGGCTTGAGATGAAGCTGGTCGACGTGGAATACACCTTTGATAACTCCAAGATCCTGTTCTACTTCACCGCCGACGGCAGAGTCGATTTCCGCGCGTTGGTCAAGGATCTCGCCTCTGTGTTCCGCACCCGCATCGAGCTCAGACAGATCGGCGTGCGCGACGAGAGCAAGATGCTCGGAGGGTTAGGCGTATGCGGCAGACCGTTCTGCTGTTCGTCCTTCCTGGGCGAGTTCCACCCCGTGTCCATCAAGATGGCAAAGGAGCAGGGGCTCTCCCTCTCCCCCACCAAGATCTCCGGCACCTGCGGACGACTGATGTGCTGTCTGAAATATGAGCAGGACGCCTACACCGACCTGATCAAGCGCACCCCCAAGGTCGGTACACTTGTCAAGACACCGCTGGGCAGAGGCTTGGTCGTCGAGACCAACCTGCTGGCGCGTACGCTCAAGGTCAAGATGGATAACACCCCCGACGACGCCGCGCCCCAGTCCTTCAAGGTCAAGGAAGTCCGCGTCGTCAAGAACGGCTACATCAACAATAAGGGCAAGCAGAAGGGGAAGGAAAAAGAGAGCGAAGAGCTGAGAAAGCTCGAGGATTAATCAACCAAATATCACGCATGGTAAAGGGATGACTCCGAATCAAGAGTCATCCCATTTTTTTTGCAGGCGTTTTCATTCAATTTGGTGGGGGCGTTGCAGAGAAATTGTAGGGGAGCGCCTCGGTGCTCCCGCGGCAGGGCGTTGGGTCAAGAAGCGCGTCAGTTGAGGAAAGCAGACGCTTCCGTAGGGACGAGCAATGCTCGTCCGCATGGCAGAACATGGTTTTCCTATCTCACGCTCCCGATAACGGGAACGCCCGTCATTCTCGGTACGTCATAAATGCCGTACCCTACGGAGGAATCGATCTGCTCCGCGTTTTTGTGACATGTATCGGAAATGTTTCGGGAGGGGCAAGCCCCTCCCCTACACGAAACGTTACAGAGGATTTGTAGGGTACGTCGGACACGCGTGTCCGACGTACCGTATGGCTGAAACGTATATATCCTATCTCACGCTCCCAATAGTGAAAACGCCCGTCATTCTCGGTACGTCATAAATGCCGTACCCTACGGAAGGATTGATTTGCTTCGCTTTATTATGGCTTGTATCGGAAAGGCCACGGCGGGAGTAAACCCCCGCCCTACAGTAAGCGTTGCATCCTGCAAAAACCCCGCGCATCACATCAACATCGCGCGCATTTTCAATAAGATCTTCTTCTCCCGTCGTGAGATTTGCACCTGGGTAGTGCCGAGGGTGAGGGCGGTCTGCTGCTGAGTTTTGCGGCGGTAATACCGCTGGATGATCAGCATACGTTCGTCATCACTCAGTGCGTTGATCACCTCGCGCAGGGAGAGGTGTTCGGTCAGCTTTTCCTCCGGCGAGGGCACGGGTACATCCACGCCGCCCGAATCGTCCTCCCCCGAGAGGGACAGCACCGCCTTGGAGGCGGACAGCGCCTCGGTCGCCTGATACACATCGACCCCGAGCCGCTCCGCCAAATCGGTGATCGTGATCTCGCCGTCGTGCTGTGCGCGGTAGCTCTCGCAGACCTTCTGTGCGCGCATACTCAACTCCTGCAGAGAGCGCGACACCTTCACACTGCCGCCGGAGCGAAAGAGCTGTTTGATCTCTCCGAGGATCACAGGTACGGCGTAGGTGGAGAACCGAAAGCCCTTGCGCTCATCAAAGCGATCTACCGCCTTAACGAGCCCGACACAGCCTGCGGAATAGAGGTCGTCATACTCGATCCCCTTGCCCGTAAAGCGATGGGCGCAAGCGTGCACCAACCGCAGGTTTTGTTCGATCAGCTCATTTCTGTCCATAGGCGGCGCGAATGAAATTCTTTTCGAGCGTGACGGTGGTGCCCTTGCCGACCGTCGAGCGCACCTTGACATTATCCATGAAGCTCTGCATCACCGCAAAGCCCAGCCCGGCGCGTTCATCGGTGGAGGTGGTATAGAGCGGCTCCATCGCCTGCTTGATATCGGGGATGCCTACGCCCCTGTCGCGGATCTTGATGACGGCATGTCCCTTATCGGTGAGCTTCGCTTCGATGGTGACCGTACCGAAAGTGTCGGGATAGGCATGGACGACGGCGTTGGTGACCGCCTCACTCACGGCGGTCTTGACATCGGCGATCTCAGCGACGGTGGGATCGAGCGGCAGTAAAAACGCCGCTACGGCGGAGCGCGCAAAGCTCTCGTTAGCGCTTTTGGAGATAAAGCTGAGCTTCATTTCATTGATCGTTTTCATTTCATCACCCCCAGGTTTTCCAGTCCCGACAGAACAAAGATCTTTTGCAGGTTGGGCGGCACGTTAACGACCTCGAGCTTGCCGCCGAGCAGTGAGATCATGCGGTAGCGCCCCATGACCAGCCCGATGCCCGATGAATCCATGAACCCGACCTTGCCGAAATCGAGCACCAGCCGCGAGGGGCGGCTGCGCTCACATTGCGCGTCGATATCCCCGCGGATCTGCGGCGCGATATGGTGGTCGATCTCGCCGTACAGCGACGCCGTGACCACCCCGTTTTTGTATGTAATATTGACCATGGTTTCCTCCGAAGTAAATCAATTGAAAATTGACAGTGGAAAGTTGAAAATGAAGGGCGGGATACCCGCACCCATTCAATGAATCACTTTCCATTTTCCACTTTCAACTTTCAACTAAAAAAGCCTACCCTACTACTAATAGTAATAGGATAGGCTTAAAAATGCTGTCATATTCTGTTGGACGCGCGCGTCTTTTTCTTGAGATCGGTAACTTGTTCCTTTTTGCATTGACTATTTTAAAGCATACGGTCGGATCTCGGACGCGAGGTACAGTGAGCCGCAGACAAAAATATCATCCCCATAGGAGAGCGCCTTGTCATATGCCTCACGAGGGTTCTCGATGACCTCGATGTCATCGCTCACGCCGCCCAGTCTGCGTGCCAGATCAGCCGCGGGCAGGGCTCTGGGGTTGTTGATATCGGTCACGATAATCCGCTTGAACAGCCCGTCGAGCAGGCTCAGCGAGGTGCTGTCCTTGTCGGCAAGGATCCCGATGATCAGCGTCTTGTCACCCTCGGCATAATAGGTGCGCACCGCCGTCGCGAATGCCTGTAAGCCGTTGGGATTATGCGCGCCGTCGAGGATCACCGTGGGGTTCTCACGCAGCTTTTCAAAGCGCGCGGGATGGTGGGTATGCTCTAAGCCGTCACGGATATTCTCGATCGTGATCTGCTTGCCGTGCTCCTTTTGCAGTACCTCAAGAACTGCCAGTGCACAGCGCAGGTTGTCGATCTGGTGCGAGCCAAGTAGGGGCAGGCGCATCGGCAGTTCGCGGTAGACAAAGCGGGTGCCGTCGCGATCCATCTCAGTGACGGTCAGGCGGATGTCCTCGGCACGATAGAGGGTGTTGTGCTCCTGTCGCGCCTTTTCTTCGATCACGGCGAAGGCTTCACGCGGCTGAGGCGCGGTCACGGTGGTGCCGTAGCTCTTGATGATGCCCGCCTTTTGGTACGCGACCGCCTCGATGGTCTCACCGAGGATGGCGGTATGGTCAAGGTCGATGCGCGTGATCACCGAGCACAGCGGGAATGGGATCAGGTTGGTGGAATCGAGCAGACCGCCCATGCCGACCTCACAGACGACGATGTCGCAGCCGAGCTTTTTGAAGAGATAGAAGCTCAGCACGGTGATGAACTCGAACTCCGTGATGACGGTGCCCTGCTCATTGAGCTTTCTCAGCTTTGGCTCCAAAAAGGTGACCGCCTCGGCGAGGGTCTCTTTGTCGATCATCTGATTGTTGATCTGGATGCGCTCGCGGAAGTCGACGATATACGGCGAGGTGAACAGCCCGACCTTATAGCCCGCCTGCTGCAACACAGCGCTGAGCATGGCGCAGACGGAGCCCTTTCCGTTTGTGCCCGCTACGTGGATGAAAGATTGTCCCAGCACCTCGGGCACGGTGCGAAAGAGCTTTTTGACGCGGTCAAGCCCGGGGCGTGAGCCGAATTTGTCGAGTGAGTGGATGAATCGCAGACTTTCTTCGTAGTTCATAGGTTCCTCCTTTACATCAATTCCTTGTAGATATCATTCTTCTTGAGCCCCGCCATCGCCGCGGCTTGCTTGGCGGCTTCGGTCGGGCGCATACCGCCGTCGATCAGCTTCTGTGCGTAGGCGACGGCATCCGAGAGGGTAATCTCGGATTGTTCCTCGGTCTTTTTGCCCTCTAACACAAGGACGATCTCGCCCTTGAGCGAGCCGTCAGCATACTTCTCCGCCGCCTGTTTGGTGGTGGTGCGGATGATCTCTTCATGCACCTTGGTCAGCTCGCGCGCGATGGTGAGCCTGCGGTCGCCGAACGAGGCGTAAAAATCCTGCAACGTATGGGCGAGCTTATGCGGCGCCTCATAAAAGATCATGGTGCGGCGCTCGCCGAGTAGGCTCTCGAGGTGCTCCATGCGGCTCTTTTTGTTCACGGACAAAAAGCCCTCAAAGGTGAATCGCCCTGTCTCAAGCCCCGACACCGCTAACGCGGAGATCACGGCGCTCGGGCCGGGTACCACAACGGTTTTGACGCCCGCTTCTTCGCACTGCTTGATCAGATCCTCTCCCGGATCAGAGATGCACGGCATACCCGCGTCGGTGACGATCGCGCAGCTCTCGCCCGCTAAGATGCGGTCGATGATCTTCTCGCCCTTCTCGTGCTTATTATGCTCAAAATAACTGATCATCGGCTTTTTGATGCCGAAGTGATTCAGCAGCTTGACAGTCACGCGCGTATCCTCGGCGGCGATGAAATCCACCGCTTCGAGCGTTGCGACCGCGCGGGGCGACAGATCGCCCATGTTGCCGATCGGCGTACCGACCACGTATAAAATGTTCTTATCCATCGTGATTATCCTTATAGCTTCCGTAGATTTCCCGCATCTCGGGGGTAAAGCCGTTTTCATCCTCGATCATCAATACAGGCAAAACATCCATATAGCCCGGCTTTGCGCCGCGCTTTGCCTCACACAGAAAGAGCTTGGGCGCTTTGTCCGCCCTGCCCTGTACCATGCGCAGGCGTTTGGGTTCCATACCGTGAGCACGCATCGCGCCGAGAACATCCGTCAGGCGTTCGGGACGCTGGCATAGGACAAACCGTCCGCTGAAGCGGAGCAGTCGGCTTGCCGCCGCGCAAATATCATCGAGCGTACATTCCGTTTCATGCAGGGCGATCTTCTTCGCGCTGTCGGGGCTGACGATCCCCGAGCCGCCGAGCTTATACGGCGGGTTGCAGATGACCAGATCGCACTCGCCCGCGGGCATCTGCGCGGGAATCTCTCTGATATCTCCCAAAACAGGGTGAATGAGTGCCGCGCGCTCAATGCCGTTATCCCTATTGCGGCGAATACTGTTCTTCAACAGCTCAATCGCCTCGGGCTGGATGTCGACGGCGGTGATCTCCCGCGGTGCGGTATCGCGGATCAGAAGCAGCGGGATCGTGCCGCAGCCCGTGCCGAGCTCTACGATCCTGTCGCCGTTTTTCGGCGCGGCAAAATGCGCCAGCAGTATCGTATCGGTGGAGAAATGATGAGCGTCGGTGACATAGACTTCCACACCGCTTCCCAACGGCTCCAAGCGCATTTGAATCACCCCTCTTGATAGTGGAAAGTTGACAGTGGAAAATGGAAAGTTAACGGCGGGCGCTTTTCTAGTGGAAAGTTGACAGTGGAAAATGGAAAAGAGATGGCGGGCACTGCCCGCACCCGATCATATTCGGGAGGAGCGAGCCCCTCCCCTACAAGTAACGGAACGATCGACTATCACTTTCAACTTTCCACTTTCCATTTTCAACTTCTTACTTTCCACTTTCCACTGTCAACTGTCAACTTATATATTACCATACATAGATCGCGTTGTAAACGGCAAAAAAATAACCGAGGCACAAAGCCTCGGTTGTTTCTTTAGTTCGATTACTCTGCAGCAGGAGCGCTTACAGGGCAGGCATCAGCGCAGGAACCGCAATCGATGCAAGCGTCAGCGTCGATAACATACTTACCGTCGCCCTCGGAAATAGCGTTTACGGGGCACTGATCGGCACAAGCACCGCAAGAGATGCAATCGTCAGAAATCTTATAAGCCATGAAATTGACCTCCTTGTTTTTATTGACTACATTGTAGCACATCGAATAAAAAAATCAAGGTTTTCAGCCGAAAATTAGCGGTGCCTAACCAAATTTAGCTTAAGCTGTCGCAGGAAGACTACGTGTTCTCCGCCTCATACATTTTCTTGAGCTCCTCCAGATCATACGGCGTTTGCTGATACAAATAATAGTTCAGCCAGTTGGAATACAGGAGGGATGCATGGGAGCGCCATGTCATCACAGGCTTGCGGTTGACGTTGTCATCGGGGAAGTAATTGTAGGGTTTGCTGATCCTGATGCCCTTCTCCACATCGCGGTAATACTCCTTGGCGAGGGTATCATAATCATATTCACAGTGACCGAGCAGATAGAACTCTCTGCCGTTTTTGGCGCAGATGATCGCGACGCCCGCCTTTTTGGAGGTGGCAAGGATCTCGAGCTGAGGCACCTTTTCAATATCCTCGGTGCGGATGCCGGTGTAGCGTGAGTGCGGGATCAGGAAATAGTCGTCAAAGCCGCGCATCAGAGGATGCTTGGGGTTGAGGATCATGTGGTTATAGATGCCGAAGAGCTTCTTTGGCAGGTCGACCTTGTCGATGCCGTAGCGATAGTACAGCCCCGCCTGAGCGCCCCAGCAGATGAACATGGTGGAATAAACGTGCTTCTTTGCCCATTCAAAGACCTCGCACAGCTCGTCCCAGTAGTCGACCTCTTCAAAGGGCATTTGCTCGACGGGAGCGCCGGTGACGATCATGCCGTCAAAGCGTTCCTCGCGGATCTCATCGAGGGTCTTGTAGAACTTCATCAGGTGCTTTTCACTGGTGTTCTTCGATTTATGGCTCGCCATCTGCAGCAGCTCCACATCGACCTGCAAAGGGGAATTACCGAGCAGGCGCATCAGCTGGGTCTCGGTCGTGATCTTGGTGGGCATGAGGTTCAGGATGACGATTTTGAGCGGTCGGATATCCTGCGTCATCGCGCGATCTTCCTGCATGACAAAGATATTCTCACTCTCGAGAATTTGCGTGGCAGGCAGATCATTGGGTATTTTGATCGGCATATTACCGCTCCCCTTTCATCAAAATTGAAAATTGAAAACTGAAGACTGAAGATTGAAGAATGAATGGCGGGAAACCCGCACCCGATTAATAATAATCAAGTGAGGACATCGTCCTCCCGCTATTATTCATTTTTCAGCTTTCAGTATTCAGTATTCATTATCCCGGCAAAGCCGGGAATCAATATTGCTTTCCCCAGTACACCATGTGCTTGGCGGGCTTGCCGCAGCAGGCGCAGACGTCGCCGAGGTTCTCTTCCTCGAAGGGGATACAGCGGGATTTTACGCCGCCGGTGACGTCCTTGATCTTATCCTCGCACTCGGTCTCGCCGCACCACATCGCCTTGATAAAGCCGGGCTTGTTCTTCGCGATGTCGACGAACTCGTCAAAGTTATGGGCGACATGGGTCTTTTCCTGCATGTTCTCGAGCGCGCGGTTGTACATATCGTCGTGGATCTTGACGAGCAGATCGGCAATCGTCTGCTCGAGGTTGTCGAGCGAGACAAAGAGCTTCTCTCTGGTATCGCGGCGCACCAGTACACACTGGTTCTTCTCAATATCCTTGGGACCGATCTCCAGACGGACAGGCACGCCCTTCATCTCATACTGGGCGAACTTCCATCCGGGACTCTGGTCGGAATCATCGAGCTTTACGCGGAATTTTGTCTTTAATGCTTCATACAGCGCGTTTGCTTTATCAAGGACGCCCTCCTTATGCTGAGCGATCGGGATGATCGCGAGCTGGATGGGAGCGACCTTGGGCGGCAGTACCAGACCGTCGTCATCGGAGTGCACCATGATCAGCGCGCCGATCATGCGGGTGGAGGTGCCCCATGAGGTCTGGTGCGGATGATGGAGCTTGTTATCTCTGCCGGTGTAGGTGATGTCGAACGCCTTGGCAAAGCCGTCGCCGAAGTAGTGTGAGGTACCGCCCTGCAGCGCGACGCCGTTGTGCATCATCGGCTCGATGGTGTAGGTCTCCTTCGCGCCGGCAAAACGCTCCTTCGGCGTTTTCTCACCGACGACCGCGGGGATCGCGAGGGTCTCTTTGTAGAAATCCTCGTATACCTTGAGCATTTTCAAGGTTTCCTCACGCGCCTCTTCCTCGGTCTCGTGCAGGGTATGACCCTCCTGCCAGAGGAACTCACTGGTGCGCAGGAACGGACGGGTGGTCTTCTCCCATCTGACGACGGAGCACCACTGGTTATAGAGCTTGGGCAGGTCGCGGTAGGTGTTGACGACCTTGGCGTAATGCTCACAGAAGAGCGTCTCAGAGGTCGGGCGCACGCACAATCTCTCGGTCAGCTTCTCAGATCCGCCGACCGTGACCCACGCGCATTCGGGCGCAAAGCCCTCGACATGATCCTTCTCCTTCTCGAGCAGGCTCTCGGGAATGAACATCGGCATATAGACATTCTCGTGACCGGTCTCCTTGAAGCGGCGATCCATATCGTTGCGCATATTCTCCCAGATCGCGAAGCCGTAGGGTCGGATGACCATACAGCCCTTGACGTTAGAGTAATCTACCAGCTCCGCCTTTTTGACGATGTCGGTATACCATTTTGCAAAATCCTCGTCGCGGCTCGTGATCGCCTCGACCATTTTCTTATTCTGAGCCATATTTTTCCTCCATAGCATAGTAATCGTTAACAGCTGTTAATGTAGGGGTGGTTCTTGACCCACCCGTTCGCGAAACGGAATGCTGCAAATATCAGTTGATAATCCAAACGAGCATACCCGCAATTTCACAAAGATATCTTCACACATCAAACTGATGTGTCGTCGGGAGGGTCAAGACCCTCCCCTACAATAATGCCTAATCAAAAATAATTATACTATCATTCAGCGGTTTTGACAAGTGCCAAACTGCGCCAACCCGATACGGAAAGCCCGATAAAATTGGTTATTTTGCGCAAATCGGGCGCGTGTGCCGCCCATGTAGCTTGATCTCTCATGGGAAACCCTCGTGGAATTCATATCGCAATAATAAGGTTGAGATGCCGCGGCGTTGAAATAAGGTTGAGATTGCCACACCCCTAAAGGGGCTCGCAATGACATTGATAGCGCAAAAAATAAGGCGGCATAAAGCCGCCTTCATCTTTTGTCAGTCGAGAGAAAGAACACGCGTGTCCTCCTCCCCTGCAAAATCAGGTTTTCGATTCGATGTAATTGACAAGATCAGCTACAGTGCGAATGTTCTCGATCTCCTCGTCGGGGATCTCGATCTCAAACTCATCCTCGATGGACATCAGCAGGTCTACAACATCAAGAGAATCCGCGCCTAAATCATCCTGCAGATCAGTCTCGGGCTTGATAGAATCCTCTTCTACGTCGAACTGTCCGGCAAGGATAACCTTAATCTTTTCTAATACCATTGTGTCTCCTCCTAAATGAATAAGCGTGTGATGCGGCGCCCGATACATGAGCCTCGCAAACCTCGGTAACCGCGCTCGAAAACAATATGCTGTTTTCCTATTACATCAACATATTATTAGTAATATCGCACTTTGTCAAGGATTATGTCAATTTTTTAACCGTTAGTGCTGATTGGGAATTAAGAAGCGTACATTTTGTGTCATTTCTGACAGCTTGTAACTATATTTAGCGCATGCATGCTCCGACAAGTAGTAGTGTTTAGCCAATCACATACTTTTCCTGTACTCAGAGAATAACTCCTCACTCCTAACTCCTCACTCCTCACTAAACAATGATTCCGCTCTGCGTTTTGAGGAACTCCATGACCTTCTGCTCGATGAGCTTAACGCCGCCCTCAGTGTCGCTCTCGATGTTCAGCGGCAGGATCGGATCATGCACCGAAAGTCTGAGCAGGAACCAGCCGTCGCCGCCGTCCTTGTCAAAGCTGACGCGGATGCCCTCGCGGTTATCGGGCGCGATGTGCCAGTCGGGCTGACCCTGAGCATATTTCTCCAGCTCATCGATCACGCGCTGACCGGTGGTCTTGAAATCCTTATCGGTGATCTTGATGCGGATCTCCTTTGCTTCGACCGGCTCTTTCAGCGCGGCAAGCAGGCTGTCAAGGCTCTCGCCCTTTTGACGCAGCTGCGCCGCCTTGATGATGATCTTGGTGCACAGGTACGCGCCATCGTCCAGATAGTAGTTCTCCTCCATCGCGGCATGACCCGAGGTCTCGATCGCGAGGGGCGCTGAGATGCCCTGTGCTTTCAGCTCGATCGCCTTGTTGATGACGTTTTTATAGCCGCGGCGATAGCGATAATGCTTGCCGCCGAGGTGCTTTTCGATGAATTCGTTCAGCCCGGTGGAGGTGATGGAATCGGTCACCACCGTGCCGCCGGGATTGTTCTCGAGCGCCAGACACGCTGCCAGAGCCACCAGACGGTTGCGGTTGATCTCCTTGCCGTATTGATCGACCGCGCCGCCGCGGTCAACGTCGGTGTCGAAGATCACGCCGAGGTCGGCTTTACTCTGTAAAACCGCCTCACAGATGGACGCCATCGCCTGCTCGTTCTCAGGATTGGGGACATGATTCGGGAACATGCCGTCGGGGTCGAGATAGCGCGAGCCGCTCGTATCGGCGCCCAGCGGCTCGAGTACAGAAGCAGCATAGAAGCCGCCCGCACCGTTGCCCGCGTCCACCACGATGTGGAAGCCCTTCAGCGGCAGGTCATATTCCTCCGCGTTCACCTCGCGCTTGATCAGCTCACGCAGATGCGCGGAGTAGTTCTCCATATAATTGATCGGGGACACGGTGCCGCCCATCGCCTTTTCGGGCTGATCGCCGTCCTGAGCATGCTGTAAGATCACCTCGATATCGGGCGCGTCCAGACCGCCGTCACGGGTAAAGAATTTCAGCCCGTTGCGGTTGAACGGATGGTGCGAAGCGGTGATCTGCACCGCCGCGTCACAGCCAAGATCGACGGTCGTCATGAACATCGAGGGAGTGGATGACAACCCGCAGTCATAGACCTTCACGCCCGCTCTCGCCAGTCGGCGGATCACGATGTCGGCGATGTGCTCGCCCGAGATACGGCAGTCACGGCCGACCGAGACCGTCAGCTGAGCGGCGGGCTTGCCGAGTTTCTGCTCTGCCCAGAGGATAAAGCCGTCTGCCATTGCGGACAAGATATCATCGGTGAGATTGACCGGTTCATCCGCCACACCCTCGCTCGCGATGCCGCGGATATCGGTGCCGCTTTTGAATATTTTAAAGGTATCGTTTAACATAGTTGCCTCCGTTATAATGATACTAAGTTCAAATAAAAAGTGGACTTAGTATTAGATATCGTTAGTATTCTAACAGATAACCATTGATTAAGCAAGGCAAAACCGCTTCGATTTTAGGGAAAATCAAGGATTTTTCCATCGTTTTTGGCTTAGACAAGCGATTTTGTAGATTGCGACAGTAATCCTTGACAATGTCGGATTGAAATGGGCAAAGTTCACAGAAATGATCTGAGGAAAAATTTCAATCGAATAGTTTTTGTCGCATTTATTGTGCAAACTATACTAATATTGTTCCTCCGAATTATTAAAAACCATCATGACTTTGGCGGTATGCACAAACGAAACAGCAATTTGTTGTTGACTTTCACGAAAAACAGGCTATAATAATAACTGTCAAGACAAAGTCCGCTTGACTACTGCGCCGCGCGGCCAAGGCGGCACGGTATTTTAGGAGGGACTGAACATACAGTATATTGTCATTGCGAGGGCTCGGCACACGAGTCGACCGCGATAACGGCAATCGATTGTTTTCAGTTTTAGCCAAATGGTAAATGGCGGCACGAAAAAAAGAATATACCGAATCGGATCATTCACCGAGTCATGAGAATTCCTCTTTCATTTTATCGCGTTTTTGATTGATCTTGTTTGGTAAAAGGAGGCTGATAGTATGATGACTTCTGTAATGGGTTTACACGACATTGACGTTTCTGTATTCTTCGACGTGCTTGACAGTTGCGAAGGCAACGTGTATCTCGTCACCCGTGAGGGCGATAAGCTCAACCTGAGAAGCAGACTGAGCCAGCTGCTCGGGATCACCCGACTGATGGAGGGCGGCAGGATCACCGAGGCGTTCATCCTCTGTGACAAGCCTGCCGATGAGCAGAAGCTTTTCAGACTGAATATGTTCGGCAAAACCGAGCATACCGCCTGAGCAACATGACCTGACTATCAGGCAATGCGGTAAAAACAGAAACCACTTTTAATTTGCTAATCACTACTTTTTTCATGTTAATTTAAATCCTAAAGCAAAAGGGGCGTTCCTTCGGGAGCGCCTCTTTTGCATATACAAAAAGATTTTGTATATTCTCCCGCCGACCTACATATAGTAGAACTATATCAGATAAGGAGAATCACTATGTCAATCAGTATCAATCGGGAAAAAATCAAAACCTACGTCTTTTCCATTCTCGTGCCGCTGGTGCTCGGAGCGATCGTCGGCGTGCTGACCACCCGCACCATGCACTATGAGAACCTCATCAAGCCGCCGCTGGCACCGCCCGCGATCCTCTTCCCCATCGCATGGAGCATCCTCTATACCCTGATGGGCATCTCTCACGGGATGCTCAAATGGAGCCGTCTCGACTCACCAGACACCGAGATCATCTATTACGCCCAGCTCATCGTCAACCTGATCTGGCCGATCCTGTTCTTCTCACTGGAGTGGCGGCTGTTCGCGTTTGTCTGGATCATCCTTTTGGATGTGCTGGTAGGGATCATGACCGTGCGCTTTTACCGCAAGGATAAGACCGCGGGGCTCTTGCAGATCCCCTATTGTGTCTGGCTGCTGTTCGCGACCTACCTCAACCTCGCGACCTATCTGTTGAACCGGTAAGCGCCTGAGAGCATCACCACTCAGCCTTCCTTTGCAAAGGTGAGATTCTGTCCAAATCCGGTATTTGGACTACAGAATCCATACAAAGGAGAGGTTCCCCCATAAGAGGCAGGATTTTGCGATCTTTCAATAACGATTTATCATAAAAATAAATGCTTTTCGGCATCGGGTTTTGTGCTCGATGCCTTTTTTCTCGAAAAGCAACAAAACCGCTTGACTTCTCCCCTTGTTTCGTGATACGATATCCCTCGGTCAGTTCGTAACCATCCTGACTTGGCGAGGGAGCAAAAGGCTCCTTTTGGTATAGGAGCCCGGATTGTAAAAGAGCCTTCCTTTGGGAAAGGAAGGTGTCAGCGGACACGCGTGTCTGCTGACGGATGAATTGGTTCCATTGACCGAGCGTCAGCGAGATACCATTTTACTTTTACACTTTTACCCCGCCTAAATCAAAACTAAGGAGACAAAAGAATATGAAAGACAAACGTGTGTTGTACATCACACAGGCGGCGGTCATCGCCGCGCTTTACGCCGTGCTCACGATCGGACAGAACGCGCTTTTGCCCGGTACGGCATCGGCAGCGGTACAGTTCCGCGTCGCAGAGGTACTGTGCGTCCTCGCGATCTACACCCCGGCGGCGATCCCCGGTCTGACGATCGGCTGTATCATCGCCAACATCAGCTCCGTCACCGCGGGACTGGGCTTCTATGACATGATCTTCGGCTCGCTTGCAAGCCTGCTGGCGGCACTCGCCATGTACGGTCTGCGCAATGTCCGCTTCAAGAATATCCCCTTCCTCGCGCTTTTGATGCCCGCGATCTTCAACGGCGTCATCGTAGGACTGGAGATCTCGATCTTCTTCACCGATACCGGCTTCAGCTTTGTCAGCTTCCTGATCACCGGCGGCTGCGTCGCGCTGGGTGAGCTCGTCGTACTGATGGTACTGGGCATCCCCGCCTGCCTCCTGCTCAATAAGCACGGCAAAAAGCTGGGCATCGTGGTCGAATAATGAGATAAAAACGCTCCCGCTAACGGTTACATAGCGGGAGCTTTTGTATGACAGCACGCATTATATTCACCCTGTCAGCCCTTTGATCGTACACCAATCAAGGTTGCCAAGACTGAAACTGAGGGCTTTTTCTTGCGATGGTTTTCTTCATTGATCCACATAAAATACGGCAAAATGAAAATATTTTAAATTAAGGCTTGCATTTGTCGGCAGATTATGGTATGATAACTCTTGCAGTAAAAACTGTATCCGGGTGTGGCGCAGTTTGGTAGCGCGCTTGAATGGGGTTCAAGAGGCCGCTGGTTCGACTCCAGTCACTCGGACCATAAAGGTTGGGTTTTCATCCAACCTTTATTTTTTTACTTATAATCGCAAAAATGGCTTAAACAGTGATAAAATCGGCATTTTGTTATCTTCTAATTAACACAAAATAAGTCAAGTTAACACAAGATAAATCATGTTAAATTACGACCAAAGGTCGTATTTTTGGCAGATAATCCAGTCAATTACGACCCAAATTACGACCCAATTTGCGACCTAAAAATATTGTTAACTAGGCATTACGGACTGTCTATACTATCTCGTCTATGAGGTAGTATTTTTTATTTGTCGCTTTTTTACTATCCTAATATTGAATCTGAGTGAATTATTCAATGACGGATCAGTAACCTCAAAGCGCAATGTTACATTTTCTTGTAGATATTATATCGCGAGATTCAAATTCTTTATTTCTATTAATCTTAAAAATCCGCATAAATACTGACTTTTTTAAGATAATAATGATTGACAAAAATTTAACAATGTGCTATAATATAGATAGAAAATTAAAAGTCAGGGGGTTCCGTCACATACCCCGAATTTTGGCTTCATTTCAGTGAAATCGTGACTCTGCAATTCACGATTTCACTGAAACCTGCAAGTGTATAAACTACATTTTATACATTTGCATTGAAGCCTTTTCGGGGAACTGACGGAACCCCCTATTTCTTTTGGAAAGGAAGATTCTAGTATGGCAAATTTTGTCAATCATAAAAAAGGAATTGTTTTGTCAGAAACTGATAAAGAGTTATTGAGTTCATTGTATAAAGCGGATTTTTTGTGTGACTACCACCTATCATTAATTATAGGTGAGAATAAACGATATGTAGCTAAGAGGTTACATGACCTTGCGACCGCCGGATTAGTAGGTCGTAAAGTGCTGAAAGCTAACTGTCCTGCGGCGAACTGGATTACGAAGTCTGGAATTTCGAAAGCAGGATTACCGCCACGGAATGTAAGACCGCCTACATTGGGGAGATATGAACATTCTCTTGGTTGCGCTGATATGTATGTTTATTTCTGTTTACTCCGCAAGTTTAAGGATGGTAGTAAAAAACGATTTGTTCATTTCGGTGACATCATATCTGAACGAGATTTTAACGCCGTTCGTGAACTAAAGGAAGTCGGCAAGAAAAAGAATGGTCAATCCATTTTGAAATCACTTGACTTTGACATTCATCACCCAGATGGTTACTTTGTCAAAAACGGCAAGTATTATGCCCTCGAATTTGAACGCACCCCCAAAAGCACTTATGATAAAGTTCGTGATAACGCACTGGATAACTGCAAAAGGTTTTCAAAGCAATTTTGGGTATATGATTCTAAATCGGTGTATAACTACTTGAAGAAAGCCCAAGCTGAAATTGGTGCTGACAAGCTACAAATAATTGACTATAAGAAAGTTCGAGAACAACTACAGAGAGCTGTTGCTAATCTTCCCGCCGTTATTTCAAAAAAGTCGGGCAAGCCTCGGCAATCTGCTTTTGGCAAGATGGTTGAACCGACCCCGCTGAACCGTATTCCCTTATTGCCCTCGGCGGTCAAAGCTCCTGTCCTTGAAAGCCGTGCCAAAGCAACGGTTACACCCACTGCAAAACCGTCAGCGACTGAACAGAAATCGACGGTACGGACGAATAAGCCACTTGCGCCCTTAAAGCCCAAGTTGAAACTAGAAAAGAGGGGTCGCAAATAATGTTCATCTTTTTTGTGGTTCCTATTTTAACTACACTTATAGCTCCGCTCTCTGGTATTATTGTTTTTACAACAAAGCTGATTGCAAAGTTCGTTCCGCCCCTGCGGAAATGGACTACTCCATTTTTGTTGTTTGTCGGGACGATATTGTTATTAGTCGGAATAATCACTAACCCATGTTGTATTCCTTTTGAGTGCGTGAAATCTTTAATTTTGCAAGCGGATCCGCTGGGACTGTTCAATAGAATAACTTATCAGCCTTTTTCACTATTTAATTATTTAATCTCAGATTGTCGCACCCTAGGTGTATGCGTCATAGTAGGTGCGCTGTCAATCTTTGCAACTCGTTTCACGCCGGATAATCTCCTATTACACTATGAATCCCGCAAGGAATCAAAGCGTCAGCACTTATCAAAGATTGACCGCGTGAGCAAATCTAATCAGTTATGCTTTGGCGTGAGCGGCGCGGGAAAAACCGCCTATCTGTCACGAATGGTTCAAGACACCTTAGAAACAGACCCCCAATCATGTATCATTGTCGTAGACGGCAAAGGTAGCACTGAAAAATACAGCATTTACGACAACTTGACAAAGATATCTGCTCAGTTCAATAAACCTTTAGTATTATTGAACGGCACAACAAACGATAATCTCGGAGGTTGTATTTACGACTTTTTAGACGGTATTACTACCCCTGATTCAGCTAAAGATATGGTGATGTCGCTGATTGTCGACCCGACTGTCGAGCAGTCAAGCGGTTCTGAGCATTACAAGGTTATGACGGAATCATATATTCTTGCGGTAATTCGCTTTATGATGAATCATGCCATAGATGTGACTTTATCTAACGTCCTACAGCTTCTTTATCCAAACAATCTCAAATCGGTAATTGACAGCATAGAGAATGTAGATTTATCGGAGCGGGACGAGCTTTTACAACGTATCGACAATACATGGAACGATGTTAAGTCAAACGTCGAAAAGCTCCGAATGTTCCTTGATGGTCAAGGCAACAACATTTTTGTTGGTGACGGTACGCAAGAGCGTTTCAATATTCGTTCTGCCTACAAAAGCGGCGCAATCGTCCTTGTCCTTGCAGATGAAATGAGTATGCCGAGCCTTTCACAAAAGTTAGTCAACCTCGTTAGTATGGATATACGCTCACTTGTGGCGGGCAGACTAACAGGCACGATTGATTTAGATAAACATTGTTACTGTATCTATGACGAATTTACCTCTTACGTTTCAGCTTTACCAACGGTTAGGTCAATTTACGCTCGTTGTCGTTCTGCCGAGGTTTCACTGACCCTCGCTACTCAGTCAGCGTCAGATATTATCGGCTTGGGGGCAGGGTGGTTTGATTCAATCATCAACACTTGCGATAGGTTCGTAGTATTTAGGCAAAACGGACAGGAAAGCCCCGAAGCGTGCGCTAACCTTTTCGGCACGGAATTGCATGTGACTACAACTGCGCGGTCAAGTGATTTTGACTTTACCGGAGAGGCGAGCAACACCGCCGACAGAGTATTTATAGTACACCCAGATGTTATAAGGAATTTACGTAATAATTATGGAATCCTCTTTGACAAGAAGATTCGCAAATTACAATATTTTAAGAATCAATTTATTGATTAGAAAGGATGGTTTTTATGACTAAATTAAATGTGTATGTTGATTCTAATTCGTTCGGTATGAAATACGCCGAAGCAGTAGCCACTGTTCGTTCTGCACTTAAAATCTTCAATCAGAAGATTTTACATGAGCAGTGCGGCATTGACGACTTCGCCATTGTCGAAACGGACGACGACGCGAACGCTGATGTGATTATCTGTGAGAAACACCGCACCGATTTGGAGCTTCACGGCAATTTGTCGGTTGAGCTTCTGCCGTCCATTTCTGAGACGGACGGCAAGACTATCTTTCTCGACACGGTCGAGATTGCCGATGTATCGAGCAGTTATGACAAACCGTTTGATGACATTGTGTGTGAAGCTGTATGTCATGAGCTTTGCCTTATCCTCGGAGTAAGCGGAAGAATCGGGCAGAACCGGTACGGCAGTAAGGAGTATCAGCAGGATTTTGGTTTAATGCTCGAACCCTATAATGTTTATAATTCAAATCTTAGCAAAGAGTATTATTTGACCGACAGCGAGATTGCCGCCCTCAAAGCGACCGTTTCGTCCATAGTCGCATAGCTGAATATCTAATCGGTAGGAGCTACGGAATACCCGTAGCTCTTATTTTTTTTGCCCGATTTCTTAACCGTTTTATGCTCACTATCACTTATCTGTTTTCATATTCAAATCGCCGACGTTGGCTTTAGGCACATATTTTGCTCCGCGAATACCGCTATATCAAGAATTGCCCTACGGCGTCTCACGATGTTTGCTTCTTGACATATCGCTATTCTCTCCGCTTTTGTATGCACCGTAAAGCCCATACGACGACGATTTATACGAATTTCAGAAATACAGAAAGGTCAGGTGATAACAGCATAAAACTGAAAATCGGGTTAAGTAAAACCCACCAACTCAGAATTACCGAATATCCAATTTCAAATCTTTATCAAAAAGGAGCAAAACACAATGAAAGTTATTATCGTAAAACCATTCACCAATCCTTATGTAGCCACCATCAAGGGCGACCTTGAAAGTATGCAAGCTATCGTAGGTGGGTACATCGAAGCCGTTTATCCGTTCGATGACCCCGATGTGGCTCTTGTCTGCAACGAGGAAGGAAAGCTCGAAGGGCTGACTCCGAACCGCTTTTTACTCAACCGCAACAACGGAATATGCGACTTTATCTGTGGCGACTTCTTCCTCTGCTACGCACCCGCAGACAGCGAGAACTTCGAGAGTATGCCCGACAACCTGATTCAGAAGTACATTGAAAAATTCAGTGCGAAAGGAGTTAGATTATGAGATATTTTACAGATTGCCACACAGCAGAGGATGTCAAACACCAATTCCGCGAGAACGCAAAAAAGTATCATCCCGACCTCGGCGGCGACCCCGAGGACTTCAAAGCCATGTATATTGAATTTGAGAAGTTGTGGTCACGCTATAAAAACATCCACCGCAACGCCGAGGGCGAAACCTACGAAAGAGAAACCACAGAAACACCCGAGGAATTCGCAAACATCATCAATACACTTGTCAGACTTCAAGGCGTACACGTTGAGCTTTGCGGCTCTTGGATATGGGCGAGCGGAAACACTCAGCCTTACAAGGACACTTTGAAATCGTTAAAATTCCGATGGGCGCACAAAAAGAAAGCATGGTATTACCACACCGAGCCATACCGCAAGCGTAGCCATCGAGAGCTGACGCTTGACGAGATTAGGGAAATGTTCGGTTCGCAGAGCTACACCGCAAAAGCCGAAGAAGAAAAGAAGCTGAAAGCAGTGGTATAAATAAGGTTGAGGGAGCGAAAGCTCCCTTAATCCATATTCCCGCCCGCCGACCCTCGCAATCGAGATTGCGACGTTTTTGTTCTGTCAGTCGTTGCGGTATCATCAAAAACTGCCACTTGTATTCGTTGTAATGCTTGCAAGCTCAAGTGATCCCATCCCGATCGCACGCAAGCGTGCGTCGGGATGGGATATAAATGTACGCGCACGCGCGTATGAAACACTTTATTATATTACTTATATTTTTATAATAAGGATTGCTTTTTCCCTGCAACTTATGATAGAATAGTTATGCTACATAATTTACAACTGAATAATGAATAGTTAGATTTATAAGTGTACCCTATACTTATATATTTTTCGGCAAAACTAACTGTGTAAAAAACACAGGTTCTTGTTTTGCTGAAAATATTTCAGTTGTAAATTGTGTAGCAACATTTTACTTTGAGCCTGTGCTTTTTAGGCGTGGCTCGTTTGTTAAATGGGCTACGCTTTTTTTATTGCATTTTCAATCATCTTGTGATATAGTGGTCTTGCGACACAATTTTATAGATTGTATCACTAATATAGTGTGTGTTTTCTTTTTAAAAACACACGCTCTATTCCACTTGCTATATTAGTGATTCGGAAATTGTGTCGCAACAATCCGCGATGACGTTAGCGGAAAATATGAAAATCGAATAGGATATAATATAAAAGCTGTTCCCTGAATATACAGAGAGCAGCTTCGTTTTTACCCACAACTTAAAAATTATTTCTTCTGTTTATAAATTTCTTTTAAATCTTCAATGGCAAGCACAGGATCCATTGTGTGAAATATCATATAGTTACGTTTCATAACTGCCGCGGGAGCCTGCCGCAATATCTTTGCGCTGCTCTCACCTGTGTAGTAATGCCAATAGCGGTAAATATATCCAATCCAGTACAGCACATCTTTTGGATAGACTTCTCCTGTATCAGACAGTGTTTCATCGGCAGAGGAAACAACCTCATCCAACAAATATTCTTCTCCCATCCACTGCATTCTGTTATATCGTGAGTCCAGCTCTTTTGCTGTTTCCGAGTTCATAAACGCTTTGATAAATGTCGCGCTGGGGATTCTTTTATCAGCGGATAATTCAAACAGCCTGCCCTGAATATCGCACAGCTTTAATTGCAATTCGTCCATTATTTTTCTCCGTTTTTCGCTTTTTCGAGAATCTCGTCAAAGAACAAGCCCTCACGCCGATAATTCTTGCAAATATCGTTAGCAAGAGAAACTCCCTTTGCCCGATTTGCTTCGGCAACCTCTTTTATAAACAGTCGCTCCAAATGTGAAAGCTCAATTTCCGCCTCTATGCGAACAGCGCCGCAACCTTTTTGCGTTACGGCGACATATTGCTTGCCGAGCTGCAACGCCGATAAACTGCCCACCAAAGCCGCATCGGTGACGTTGCCGATGAAGAAATTGTCTATCACATAAAACATTCGGTCATTGGCAATACTTCCAATCACTAAATCCATATTTTTAGACATATTTTGGTACTTCTCATAAAAGGAAGTACCTTTTATTGTTTCCATTCTGCCACGGTGATATGCGACGAGCATTGCCCATTCAATATCCGCGGGAACCTCAACCATATTGAGTTCGGAAGTATCAACGGAAACAATATAAAACTTCGATTTGTCATAGTCACAAATCAGCGTAAGCGCCTGACTCGGTTCCGTTCCCATATAAAAACCTTTGCCGAAATCACATTGAGAACGGCTTTTCGGCTCAATTTTCCCCTCAATACCCGATTTCGAACCGTGGTAGAGTATTATACGATTATTCGGAAGTGAAATACTTTTAGAAGTTTTCTTTATTCTGTCAAGTGTAATATCGTAAACAGGAACAGAATTATTTTTACAGATTTCATAGAGCGTAGATTGTGCCAATTTGTTGGGGATGGTACGTCCGTTTTCCCATCTATTCACCGTTGCGAAGGTTACATTCAAAAGTTCCGCGAACTCCGTTTGATTCATATTTAGATTTTCACGAATCTGCCTGAGTAGTGTCTGCATATGCCTCACCGCTTATAACATTATTTTCTGATTAAAGTATATCATATGTTATAAAGAAAATCAACCTTTATCTTGGTCAGACAATATGCCCTAATATAGATTATGTTTCAACTTGAAAGCGTAATATAGACATAGTGCTTTTGATTTGATATAATTTAGTTGTAGTATAATGCAGTTCAAGTGATACGTTTGTTATAAGGAGCAATCATGAAAGCGAAATTACCTCATAGTTGTATACTAACATTTAGACAATATAATGTTTGGAATATTTTAGTTAATATATCGCAGTATTCCAAAAAGCTTTTCGCTCAAAAAGACAACGAAATAAATGCCGTGGTACTCAAAACATCTTTATTCGGAAAAGTGTATGTTACGGCTTGGGAATTAGTTGATATGAGCTATTTCGCTATACAGCATTCGTCGAGAAGTCCTAATGCTAAACTGATTATAAGTGAAAATGACTTTGTTAATTTATATCATGTTTTCGATTCTTACAAGAATGATTTAGAAGGTAAACTGATGAATAATTATCGTAGAAATTTCCTTTTATTCGTCCATTGTTTTGGAGGTGAACAAACGAAACTTCAGATGGTAAAACCTCAAATGGACATTTATTATAGAACCATGTATATACTTGACGTAATTATGAGAAGATCTTTTCCTGATATTAGAATAGAAAAGATATTAAACGAGAAGTTTGATTTGAGTATCGAAGAGTTTTCTACCATACTTTTTTCGTCATGGGCAGGTGCCGCCGATAGAGTGGTGCTATTAACTGATATTACAAATTCAAAAGCCCTATTGCGAGCAACTAACATCATTCCTGTTTTGGATTATTATTCGTGTACATTAGAAGAAATCATTAATTCTCCACTGAAACGGCAAATTTTTTACTCAAAGCCTTTAATTAAAACGTCTGATAACAATTATATCGTTTCAAATTACTATCTCTTATTCTTTTGTTTTCAAGAATGCATATATTGGATTGTTCGTGATTACTATTATCAACAAGGCTCCAGAAAGTTTACGAGTGCATATGGTGAATGCTTTGAAAGCTATTTTCATGAATTGTTACAACAATATTTACAGAAAGATCAATTCGAAAGAATACCGGAAGGAAAAACGCCAAAGGCAGACTGGAAACTAACTATTGGTGAATATAAGATAATTGTGGAACAAAAATCATCTTTGATTTATATTGATACAAAACAGCAAACGCCTGATATTGACAAGGCGATTTCATTTGTAAAGAATAACTGGGGAAAGGCAATTAGACAATTATCTAACACCGAGAAAGAATTTGACGATGGACAATATATCAAGATTATATTAGTTGCTGAAGATTACTATGCTGACGAAGTGCTTGATACCGTGTTTCAAGTTGATGATAATTTGCCTGAGAATGACGGAAGGTATTGGCTCGTAACAATAGATATGATGGAAGTGTTATTATATACATACAAACACTCACCAGAACTGTTTTTTGAAATAATGGAGGAAAAGAACAGATTAGAGTTAGAACATTCTAACGAAGGGCGTAGCTTGTTCATGATTATAAACAAATTCGGCATAGAAAGTAACAAGCATATTCAACAACAAAAGTTTATAAAATACAAAGATATACTTTATGAAATAATAAAAGAGGATTTAGAAGAGGATAAAAATGAATAATGAAAATATACACAAATTGCAACCATTGAGAATATGCAATAAAGTATATGATGTTTCCTTATATATTTCCATTAATGATGTTGTTCTAATGGCTGATTATCAAGAAAACTATGAGTTAAATTGTGATTTTATCATTTCGACGATAATTAGGAATCATATTATTACGGAAGAAACAATGCCTTCCATAGAGGAAATACAAGGAGACCAAATTGCAATAAAATCATATATAGAAGCATTAATCAAGTCAAATAATAGTATTAGATCTCATTTCGACGAATTGTCAGATGAGCACAATATTCGAGTAAGGTTGTTAAAAGCAATTAACAAATTTTTCAGTGAATCTATGGAAAATTCTTTACAAGCAATTAAAGCAGAGCTCTCTGCAATAACATTTAATGTTCCAAATCTCAATCAAATTGCAATAAATATACAAAAAGTATTCGCGCCATTGATTGAAATTACAAAAATAATAGGGGAATCGGTTTTAGCCACAAGTAACTATCTCAATTCTTTGTTTGCAAAAATAAGAATTCCTACAATTAGTGCCGAATATAAAGAACAATTAAGAGAGTCCTTTATTATTTGGGGAGAATTTGGCTGGACAATGTTCCCGCATGCCTCGTTGGATTTCTATAAGAATGTACCCAAATCACAAAAAGAGGCAAACGAAAAAGCTCTTGTATATTGTCGAAAAGAATATATGCAATCTTTATTTTCGGATATACAGAAGTTAAAAGGCGTAAAAAAAGGCGATTTTGAAGAAGCTGTATTTGATTATAATAATCACAAATATAAATCTTGTGCAATGATTCTCTTATCGTTAATTGACGCAAAACTTATTCGCATGCAAAAGAAAGAGGATAGAAAAAAATATAATGGTAGTCGCAAAAACGGAATTGCAGCAATAAAAGCTATCGAAACTCATATTGAAGACGAAAGCGATATTAACTCTACTTTACTGTTTTTGTTATCTTATTCCAATCTTTTTGCCTGCCTGAAGGCAATCTTCGAATATGGAGATGATTTTAAAAACCAACCGAATCTCCCAAATAGAAACTTTATTGGTCATGGAATGCTTACGAGAAAAGTTCTAAGAAGAGATTGTATTCAATTATTTTTGTTGTATTATAATCTGTTGGAGTTTATCGATATTTTAACGGACTAACAAACGAGTATCCCTTTTTGATGAAGATGATAACCTTTGTTTTGTATAGAGGTAGCATGCTGTCCCGGTTGAGGGATTCCCTTGCGGGAGGAGAGGTTTCATCTGTTCTCTCGCTAAAAAAGTGCCCCCAAGACCCTTTAGATAAAGAAGGTCAAACAAAGTCTTTTGTAAATTAGTCGGATTATTTGGATTTGTAGGATAAACCATTCAAATTACATCGGAGGTTGTAACAAATGAAAAACGAAATCACTTACACTCAACAAGGAGACTATCTTTTACCTGACTTGAATTTACCCGAACAGCCAAAGGTTGAAATTGGAATCTGGGGCAGACGGCACGAACGGTATATCAAACGGTATCATAAAATCCGCTATTTCGATCTATTGACAAGCGGTACACTAGTTTCCTATCTCACAGATATCGATAAAGACGCAACAGAAATGTTTAGTAGGCTTATTGAACAGCTTGCGAATCAGGAGGGTATAACCGAGCAACTCAAAGTCGATAATCAAATGCTGTGGGTGAAACGTATGAATAACATCCAAAATCGAGCAACAGAAATTGTTAATATCTCAATAATCTAACATATAAAATTATAATCAGGATCACATGAGTGATCCTGATACAGCTTGTCGAAAAAGCTCAGCGAAAGCTGGGCTTTTTGCTTTAAATGTGGTATA
>CAMJMQ010000020.1 GCA_946407065.1 uncultured Clostridia bacterium
ATGAATAATTAACAAACCTCCGATCATTGGTGATCGGGGTGGTATGTAGGGGAGGCGTCTCCGCCGAGGAATGCTCCTCCCGAAAACCATTCCGTCCAACGCCACCTACCGCGAAGCAAATCGATTCTTCCGTAGGGTACGGCATTTATGACGTACCGAGAATGCCGGGCGTTTCCGTTATCGAAAACGCGAGATAGGAAACAAACATTTCTGCCATGCGGACGAGCAATGCTCGCCCCTACGGTAGCGAGCCGCTTCCTCAACCGACGTGGTGCGTGATCCAACGCCCTACCGCGGTACGTCGGCAAGCGCCGTACCCTACAACCCTGTGTAACCTGTGCTGTTGGGGCTGACACTTGACACGCGTGTTCCAATGCCGACCCCTACAGTGTATCGCTTCTAACTCCTCGCAGTAGCTCTCAGCCAATCAGCGTTCGCAAGTATGCTCCGCTTCTTGGGAGAGCCTTGCATGGGTGCTGTATGCCAAATCAAAGATTTGGACAGCACCTCAACTCCTAACTCCTAACTCCTCACTCCTCCTTTCACACCCTCCCTCCTCCCGCATAAACTATCACGAGGTGATCGTGATGCTGTGCCGCAAAAAGCCAAGCCCTGTCCGACGCAAACTCCGCAAAGTTACCGCTATGCTTTTGGCGATCCTGATCCTGTTGACCGTCTATGTCGAACTGGCGGTCAAGCACCAGCTCCGCGACGTCGTCATCCGCGATATGCAAACGCTGTGTGAACAGGCGGTCACGATGGCGGTGGACGACTATCTGGAGGAGCACGCGGATAGGGGGAACAGGATGTGCGACATCACCTACGATAACGGCTCTGTCGCCGCGATCTCCACCAACGCTGCCTTCGTCAACGCCGCCAAAACCTACATCACCGGGCACGCGCAGGACTATATCGACAGCCTGTCCCACACACAGGGCATCAGCGTGCGGCTCGGCACCTTTACAGGATTGGTATTCCTGTCGAATCTCGGCCCCGATATCCCCTTTTCCGTCGACAGCACCCAGACCGTTTCCTGCGAGTTCCAAAGCTCCTTTGAGTCGGCAGGCATCAACCAGACGATCCATCATATCACCATCACGGTGTATGTTGACCTCTTGATCTACGGCCCGATCCGGATAGGGGAGACCGTGAGCACGGAATCGTCCTTTGAGATCGCCCAGACCGTCATCGTCGGCACGGTGCCGTCCTACAGCGGCGTGGTATCATATTGATATTTTGATGATACATCTTCATTACAGTATCCCAATATTTTGCGTGAAAACGCTTGAAAAGGCGGATATCTTGTGCTATAATACTACGGATAATAGGATTACTGTAAAATGGAGGAATATGGCTTGTCCGAAACCGTCAAGATGTCTGACAGTCAAATTGAATATCTGAATCTGACCGCCGAGCTGATGAGCATCCGCAAGCGCGGAGACGTTCCCTTGGCGTATGTCCGCACCTACGGCTGTCAGCAGAATGTCGCCGACAGCGAGCGTATCAAGGGTATGCTCAGTAAGGCGGGCTACCGCTTCACCGAGAATGTGGAGGAAGCGGACTTCATCCTGTTCAACACCTGCGCGGTACGCGAACATGCCGAGGACAGGGTGTTCGGCAACGTCGGCGCGCTGAAAAAGCTCAAGCACCGCCATCCGCAGATCCTGATTGCGCTGTGCGGCTGTATGATGGAGCAGGAGCATGTTGCTAAACGGATCCACGACAGTTTTCCGTTCGTCGGACTGGTATTCGGCACCCACTGTATGCACGAGTTCCCTGAACTGCTCTATAAAAGTCTCGTGGACGGCTCCCGCGTATTCGTCCGTGATAACGACGACAAAAAGGTCTATGAGGGCATCCCGACCTGCCGTGACGGCAAGTTCAAGGGATGGCTGCCGATCATGTACGGCTGTGACAACTTCTGCACCTACTGCATCGTGCCCTATGTGCGCGGCAGAGAGCGCAGCCGACAGCCCGAGATCATCATTGCGGAAGCGAGGGAAATGATCGAGCAGGGCTACAAGGATATCACACTCCTCGGACAGAACGTCAACAGCTACGGTAAGGGGCTCGAGCCGCGCCCGACCTTCGCTCAGCTGATCGGAGAGATCGACAAGATCCCCGGCGATTACTGGCTGCGCTTCATGACCTCGCACCCCAAGGACTGCACCCGCGAGCTGATCGACACCATCGCCGAGAGCGAGCATATCTCGCTCCACCTGCACCTGCCGTTCCAGTCGGGCTCCGACAGGGTATTAAAGGCGATGAACCGCCACTATGACCGCGCAAAGTACCTCGATATCGTGAACTACGCCAAAGAGCGCATCCCCGATGTATCCCTCACCTCCGACGTCATCGTCGGCTTCCCCGGCGAGACCTATGAGGATTTTCAAGAGACCCTGTCCCTGATCCGCGAGGTGGGCTTCACCTCGCTGTTCACCTTCATCTTCTCACCCCGCACCGGTACCCCTGCCGCCAAGATGGACGACCCGATCTCCGATGAAGAGAAGGGCAAGTGGTTCCGCGAGCTCTTAGCCGTGCAGGAGGAGATCGCCGCTGAGCGATGCGCCTCCATGGTCGGCAGCGTACAGAAGGTGCTCGTCGAGGAAAAGGCGAAGAAAGAGGGCAGGCTCTGCGGCAGAACCTCGGGCAACATCATCGTCGAATTCGACGGCGACGACAGTCTGATCGGCGACTTCCACAATGTCAGGATCACACAGGCACGCAACTGGATCCTCACCGGTGAGTTGGCAGAATGATTTGTAGGGTACGGCGCTTGCCGACGTACCGCAAACCAACAATACACCGATAATAATTCTAAAGGAGAAATATAAAATGGCAGACGTAATTGCATTAGCAAGACAGCTTGGACACGCGATCCAGGAACAGGAAGAGTATAAAACCATCATGACCGCCAAGGACGCGGCTGATAACGACGAGAGTTTACAGGCGCTGATCACCGAATTCAACGTCAAGCGTGTCGCGATCAACGCCGAGGCGTGCAAGACCGACCGCGATGACGAGACCCTCAAAAAGCTCAATGAGGAGATGCGCACCGCGTACTCCGACATCATGAGCAACGAGCATATGAAGGCGTATAACGACGCAAAGCAGGCGTTCGACAAGGTGCTCCAGCGTGTGCTCGCGATCGTCCAGCAGAGCGCCGACGGTCAGGACCCCGACACCACCGATTTTAGTGAGGACTGCACCCACGACTGCTCCACCTGCGGCGGATGCGGGTAAGCGCAAAACTGCGTTTTGCTAAATTAAGACTGAATATTGAAGAATGAATAATGAATAATGAAGAATGGCGGTTACTCGCTTTGCTCGAACAATTCCATTTTTGGCTACTGACCACTAACCACTAACCACTGACCACTGATCACTAAGAAAGGAAGTGAGAAACTATGGCGGAGTTATCTCCGATGATGAAGCAATATTTTCAGATCAAAGAGGAGAACAAGGACAGCATCCTGTTCTTCCGTCTCGGCGATTTCTATGAGATGTTTTTCGACGACGCCAAGCTCGCTTCCAAGGAGCTGGAGCTCACCCTCACAGGCCGCGACTGCGGACAGGAGGAGCGCGCGCCGATGTGCGGCGTGCCCTTCCATTCCGCTGAGAGCTACATCGCCCGACTGGTCGAGAAGGGCTACAAGGTCGCGATCTGCGAGCAGACCGAGGATCCCAAAGCCGCCAAGGGGCTTGTCAAGCGCGATATCATCCGCGTCATTACCCCCGGCACCGTCATGGAATCCAGTATGCTCGACGAGAGCGAGAACAACTACATCTGCTCGATGTACGCTGATAAGCGCTATACCGGCATCGTGTTCTGCGATATCTCCACCGGTCAGCTGTTTGTATCCCGCTTCAAGAGCGACCACAGCTTCTCACAGCTCAAGGATCAGATCACCTCATATAACCCCAGGGAGCTGCTGATCTCCGGCAAGCTCGCCCAGAACAAGGTGCTGCACCTGTTCATCAAAGAAAAGCTCCCGAAAGCCGCGGTGTCCCATCCCGACGAGAGCCGCTGCGGACTGCTTGACTGCACCGCTGTAGTCGAACAGCAATTCAGCAAAGAGAATATCGATAAGATCGCCGACTCGAATGAGCTGATCATCGCGCTCGGCGTGCTGATGTCTTATCTCAAAGATACACAGAAAACAGGTCTCGAGCGTATCGACACCATCGAGCTCTACGCCGAGGACCAGTACATGAAGCTCGATTTCAACACCCGCCGCAATCTGGAGCTCACCCGCACCATGATCGCGAAGGAGAAGAAGCATTCGCTCCTCTGGGTGCTCGATAAGACCAAGACCGCCATGGGCAAGCGCCTGATGAAGTTCTGGGTTGAGCATCCTTTGATGAATATCACGACGATCTTAAAGCGCCAGAACGCTGTCGAGGAGCTGGTGAACGATACGGTCAACCGCTTGGAGCTGACCGCGAACCTCACGGGCATCTTCGATATCGAGCGCCTGATGACCAAGATCGTCTACGGCTCCGCCAACGCGCGTGAGCTGCGCTCGTTGTGTCAGGCGATGACCAACCTGCCCGCGCTCAAAGCGACTCTAGAGCCCTTCAAATCCAAGCTCCTGCACGAGCTGTACCGTGATATCGACCCGCTCGATGATATGCGCGCGCTGATCGATGAGGCGATCGTGGAGGATCCGCCCTTTTCGGTGCGGGAAGGCGGATTGATCAAGGAGGGCTACTCCGCGCCGCTGGACGAGCTCAAGCACGACATGAACGACTCCACCTCCCTGCTCGCCCGCATTGAAGCACAGCAAAAGGAGCAGACGGGGATCCCCAAGCTGAAGGTCGGCTACAACCGCGTCTTCGGCTACTATATCGAGGTCACCAATTCCTACAAGAATCTGGTGCCAGAGCACTACATCCGCAAGCAGACCTTGACCAACTGCGAGCGCTATATCACGCCCGAGCTCAAAGAGATCGAGAGCCGTATTTTAGGCGCAAAGGAGCGGTCGGTTGCGATCGAATATGAGCTGTTCAACGATGTGCGTGAGCAGATCGCACTCAACCTCGACCGGATCGAGCGCACCGCCAAGGCGATCGCCGCGCTGGATGTGCTGGTATCGCTCGCCAATGTAGCGGCAGACAACCGCTATACCCGCCCCGACGTCACGCAGAATTCGGTCATCCGTCTCAAGGACAGCCGCCATCCCGTGGTGGAGGCGCTGCTCAGCGACGCGATGTTCGTCCCGAATGACGTCCTGCTTGACAATATCGACAACCGTATCGCGATCATCACCGGTCCCAACATGGCTGGTAAATCGACCTATATGCGCCAGGTCGCGCTGATCGTGCTGATGGCGCAGATGGGCAGCTTCGTGCCCGCGTCCTTCGCTGAGATCGGGCTTGTTGACGCGATCTTTACGCGCGTCGGCGCTTCCGACGATCTTGCCTCGGGTCAGTCGACCTTTATGGTGGAGATGAACGAGGTCGCCAACATCGTCTCGCACGCCACCTCCAAGAGCCTGTTGATCCTCGACGAGATCGGCAGAGGCACCTCGACCTACGACGGCATGAGCATCGCCCGCGCGGTGCTGGAGTTCGTCGCCGATAAAAAGAAGCTCGGCGCACGCGCCCTGTTCGCGACCCATTACCATGAACTCACGGTGATGGAGGAGCTGCTCGACGGCGTGAAGAACTATAACATCGCCGTCAAAAAACGCGGTGATGAAATCACCTTTTTGCGCCGTATCGTACCCGGCGGCGCCGATGAAAGCTACGGTGTGGAGGTCGCTAAATTAGCCGGCCTGCCCGACAGCATCATCGAAAGAGCAAAAGAAATCTTAGCGGAGCTCAACTCATCCGCTCCTCAGGAACATATCACCCGCGAAGTACCCGCGCAGGAGGACAGCCTACAGCTCAGCCTCATGCCCGACACCGACAGCATGATCCTCAAAAAGCTCCGTGCGGTAGACGTCAACACCCTGACCCCCATCGAGGCGATGAATCTGTTGTACGAATTAAAAGGAATGGCGGAGTAAAGGAACTGAAAACTTAAAATTGAAAACTGAAAAATGAATAATGGCGGTTTCTCGTTTCACTCGGTCAATTCTATTCGGGTGAGGGCGGAGCCCTCCGTTCATTATTCATTCTTAAATCTTCAGTTTTCAGTATTCATTAACCTACGAAGGGAGGTCATCTTATGGGAAAGATCAATGTGCTCGATAAGCACGTCGCGGAGCTGATCGCGGCGGGCGAGGTCGTCGAGCGCCCTTCTTCCGTTATCAAGGAGCTGGTCGAGAATTCCATCGACGCGGGCGCGACCGCCATCACCGTTGAGATCAAAAACGGCGGCGTCACCTTTATGCGCGTCTCCGACAACGGCTCCGGCATCTTAAAGGAGGATATCCGCCCCGCGTTCATCCGTCACGCGACCTCCAAGGTAAAAGTTGAGGATGACCTCGACGCGATCGCGACCCTCGGCTTTCGCGGTGAGGCGCTCGCGAGCGTTTCTTCCGTTTCCCACCTCGAGCTGATCACCAAGGCGCGTGAGGAGGAAGTCGGTACCCGCTATCTGATCGAGGGCGGGGAAGAGGTGCTCTTTGAGGACGCGGGCTGTCCCGACGGCACCACCTTCATCATCCGTGATTTGTTCTACAACGTGCCCGCCCGCATGAAGTTCCTCAAAACCGATATGGCGGAGGGCAACGCCGTATCCAATGTCATCGACAAGATCGCGCTGTCTCACCCCGAGATCGCGCTTACCTATATCAAAGACTCCAAAAACATCCTGCGTACCGCGGGCGACGGCAAGCTGCTCTCGGCGATCTACGCCGTCTACGGCAGGGATTTCACCCGCAAGCTGATCCCTGTGGATTACACCCTCGGCGGCGTGCATGTCACAGGCTTTATCAGCAGTCCCGAGAATGCCCGCCCCAACCGCAATATGCAGAACTTCTTTATCAATCACCGCTTCGTGATCTGTAAGACCGCGATGGCGGCGATCAGCGAGGCGTGCAAGGGCACTGTCATGGTCGGCAAGTTCCCGTCCTGCGTGCTCAACCTCGATATGTCCTTCAACGCGGTGGACGTCAACGTCCATCCCACCAAATTGGAGGTGCGTTTCGTCAACGAGCGCCCCGTGTTCGACGCGGTCTATCACGCGGTCAAAACCGCTTTGATGAACTCCGAAAAGCGGGTAGAAGCAAAGCTCGGCAACGACACCACCAAACCCATCAAGCGCGTCAATCCCTTCGAGCTGGCGCAAAAGGTGTTCCGTGAACGCGACGAACAATCTGCACGGAATTCGGTTCCAAAAGCCAAGGTAGGGGAGGGGCTTGCTCCTCCCGAAAAAGCAGTCAACAGTAGATTAGATCCGAAGCGTGAAGAAAAGCGATCCGACGCACTGTTCGCCATGCTCGACGAGCCCGAGGTCAGCGTACCGAAGATCGACCTGAACCCCAAGGTCGCCGATTCCTCGTCACCCCTTGAAGAACAATACCGTCGGGATATCGCAACAAAACGCGCCGAAAACGCGCAGGAGCCGATCGCTCCCGACCCTGAGTCGGAACAGCCCGCGCCTGTAGGGGAGGGTCTTGACCCTCCCGCCGATCGATCGGCCGCGGATGTTCCTGAGGAACCGATTGAGGAACCTCAACCGCTGATCGAGGTGGACGACAACGCCTACCGCTATATCGGCGAGGCGTTCAAAACCTATGTTATTATCGAAAAGAATCCCCGCGAGCTGCTGCTCATCGACAAGCACGCCGCGCATGAGCGGATCATTTTCGAGAAGCTCAAAAAAGAGAAGGGCAGCGGCTACAGCCAGCTTTTGCTCACCCCGCTCACCGTTACCCTCAACAAGATCGATTATAACGCTGTCATTGAACACCTCGACGTATTCCGCGAGGCGGGCTTTGACATCGATGATTTCGGCAGCGGCAGTATCATCGTGCGTAGTTCACCGCAGTATCTGCCGCTCGAGGATATCGAGCCGTCCGTGATCGAGATGGCGGGATATCTGTCCGAGCATAAAAAAGAGATCCGCTCCGAGAAGATGGAGTGGATCTACGCCAACGTATCCTGCCGCGCCGCGATCAAGGGCGGCAACAACAGCACCGAACAGGAGCTGATCGCGCTCGCCAAGCAGGTGGAGGACGAGGACATCCGTCATTGTCCCCACGGCAGACCCGTGTGCATCGTGCTCAAAAAGCATGAGCTGGAGCGAATGTTCGGCAGGGTGGAATGATGAAGCAGAACATCGTCGCGGTCATCGGACCCACCGCGTCTGGCAAGACCGCCTTATCCGTCGAGTTGGCAAAGCATTTTTCGGGAGAGATCATCTCCGCCGATTCGATGCAGATCTACAAAACCATGGATATCGCCACCGCGAAGCCCACCGAGGAAGAAAAGCAGGGCATCCCGCACCATCTGATGGATTTTCTTGATCCGTCGGAGGAGTTCTCGGTCGCGCGCTTCTGCGAGCTGGCAAAAACCGCGATCACCGATATCGCCGCGCGTGATCATCTTCCCATCGTCACCGGCGGCACGGGGCTGTATGTCGACGCATTGCTCGGCGATATGCAGTTTGAAGAGACTGAGGTCGATCCCGTCCTGCGCACGACGATCACCGCCGATGTACAGGAAAAGGGCGTCGATAAAACGCTTGACTACATCCGCACCTTTGATCCCGCATCCGCCGAGCGCCTCAGTATCGGCCGCAATCCCCAGCGCCTGATCCGCTGTATCGAGGTCTACCTGTCGACCGGCATGACCCAGACACAGCTCAACGAAAAGCAAAAGGGCAGCGGTTCGCCGTATCACGCGATCAAGCTCGGGCTGACCGCTTCTGACAGAGAGTTTCTCTATGAGCGTATCAACCGTCGTGTCGATCTGATGATGGAGAACGGTCTTTTAGAAGAAGCGCGGCAGTTTTATGACAGACAGTCGGGCGATACCGCCTGTGCGGCGATCGGCTACAAGGAGCTGTTGCCGTATCTCAGCGGCGAGCTGGATCTTGACATCTGCGTCGCCAATCTCAAGCGTGCGACACGCCGCTATGCCAAGCGCCAGATGACATGGTTCAAGCGCGACGAGTCGATCCGCTGGTTCAACATTGACGAGCAAAGCTTCGATGAAATATTGAACGAAGCATCAGAAATGATCAAAAAGGAATTTCATTATGAGTAAATCAACATCCAAAGCACCGTCAGAGCGATCCAAGGTGACCAAAAGGATCCTGATCGGTGTGGGAATCACGTTGGTACTGATCTATATCGTGTTCCTGTTTATCACAACCAACTTCCTCGGCAACAACAATATCGTGACCGAGACCGCCTTTAAATCAAAGGCATATGACATCATCGAGTCAAAGGCGCTGATCGTCAGGAATGAGGAGTACCTCACCTCGAGCGCCTCGGGTGTGATGATCTACGACGTCAGCGACGGCGACAAGGTCACCTCCGACGGCGTTGTCGCGACCGCCTACAACTCGCAGGAGGACGTCACCAAGGTACAGCAGATCAACGAGCTCGATGAGCGCATCGCTTACCTGAAATCCCTCAACGAGGTCAACAACTCGACCAACGTCGGTATCGATACCCTCAACAGCCAGATCAACGAGCGCATGGTCGCGTTGATGAAATCCGTCAACACCTGCGACTATGCCAATATCGACTCCGTGGAGCAGAACCTCTTGACCTCTATCCTGCGTAAGCAACTGCTCACGGGTGATCAAAAGAACTTTGACGACAAGATCGCCGAGCTTCAGAATCAGCGCGCGTCACTCAGCGCCGCCTCTCCGACCGGCACGGTCAAGGCGGGCTCCGCGGGCTATTTTGTGTCAAAGGTCGACGGCTATGAGAACGCCTTTGACGTTACCAAGCTCGATGAAGTCACCGCCAAGGATATCGAATCCGCCGCGCCCGAGCAGATCAGTGAGAACGCGTATCTGGGCAAGATCGTCAAGGGCGTGAACTGGTACCTGCTGTGTCCCGTCACCCATGATGAGGCGACCGCGCTCAGCCACGCTGATGAGAATATCAAGGTGCGGCTGCCTTCGGCGATCGACGGCGAGATCCCCGCCAAGATCCTCTATGTCAATAACAACAGCGCCGAGAACGAGAAGTCTGTCGCGGTGCTGCAGTGTAATTATATGAACGACGCGCTCTCCAAGCTCCGTCAGGAGAACGTCGAGATCATTGTCAACGAGTACGAAGGTCTCAAGATCAGCAAGTCCGCGCTGCATGACGACGACATCACCTACACCGTCAAGGATGACGCCGGTAACGAGACCGAGAAGAAGGAGCGCGTGCAGGGCGTCTACGTCCAGTACGGCATGGAGCTGGTATTCAAGCAGGTCTCGATCGTCTATGCGGGCGATGACTTCATCATCTGCAATGAAACCCCCGACAAGGGCAAGCTGCTCAACGGCACCACGGTCGCGCTCTACGATAAGGTCGTAACAGAAGGAGGAGATTTATTCAATGGCAAGATCATTAGCTGATGTAACATATAACTATCAGGTCATCTGTGAGAATATCGCGAAGGCGGCACAGTCCGTCGGCAAGACCGCCGATGACATCACCTTTTTGGCGGCGACCAAGACCGTCGACGTGCCCACCATCAACCACGCGATCTCTCTGGGACTGCGCTATATCGGCGAGAACCGTGTGCAGGAGCTGCTGTCAAAGTACGAGGACTACGACCTCGACCATGCGTCCTTACAGTTTATCGGTCATTTGCAGACAAATAAGGTGCGCCAGATCGTCGGCAAGGTCGATCTGATCCAGAGTGTCGATTCCGTCAAGCTCGCGCGTGAGATCTCGCGCTGTTCCTTAAAACAGGGCATTTCCACTGATATCCTGCTCGAGGTCAACATCGGCAGGGAGGAAAACAAGTCGGGTGTTCTGCCCGAGGCACTGCCCGAATTGCTCGATGAGATCAAGGATATCCCCGCGATCAAAGTGCGCGGATTGATGGCGATCCCCCCGATTTGTGAAAATGCACAAGAAAATTGTAAATTTTTCGATAATATGCGGCATATCTTCCTTGACATCGGCAGTAAAAATATAGATAATATATCTATGGAAGTATTGTCTATGGGCATGTCGGACGATTATGCCGAGGCGATACGCTGCGGCGCGAACATGGTCAGAGTCGGATCGGCTCTGTTCGGCAAGCGCAATTATCCGACATAATGATTCGTAGGGTAGGAGCCTGCTCCTGCTGAAACCTATCAAAGGCAGTTGTTTAAACGCGAAGCAAATCTTCCTTGCCGTAGGGACGACCATCGGTCGTCCGTTTGGCTGAGACTTGCTGATACTATCTGCGGCTTTCGATAACAAAAACGCCCGTCATTCTGCGGACGAGCAATGCTCGTCCCTACGATGACATGATATTCCGCAACAAATGTTGAGTGTAAGCCGACGATACAATTCATTCTTGAAGTTGTCAACATTGCTTCAAGGAGAAGGCTTAAGACTAAACCTAATACATTGTCATTGCGAAGCTTGTAAGAGCTGTGGCAATTTCAACCTTATGATAAACAGAAACCAAAATACATAGGAGGAAACCAAAATGGCAGGATTTGTAGATAAGTTCAAGCGCATGTGGGATGCGCCGGATGACGAGTACGAATACAGCGATTATGACGATTACGAGGGCAAGAGCGATAGAGAACGATCCAGAGACAGAAGATCGGACAGCGACTCCGAGCCCCGCACCCGCCGCACCACGGCGCGTTATGACGATCTCGACGATGTCGACACCTCGTCCCGCGATACGACCCGCCGCAACAAGGTGGTCAATATCAGCGCTACCGCCAAGCTCTCTGTGGCGCTCTTCAAGCCCGAGCGCTTCGGCGAGGAGACCCGCAACATCGCGGACGAGCTGATCAAGACCCATACGGTCGTCCTCAATCTGGAGAATACCAACAAGGATATGGCGCGCCGCATTATCGACTTCTTGTCGGGCGTCGCGTACGCGAACCGCGGCAAGATCAAGAAGGTAGCCACCTCTACCTTTATCATCATCCCGAACAACGTCGACCTGACAGGCGACGATCTGCTCGATGAGCTTGAGCACAGCGGCGTTTACTTTTAAGTGATCGCGGAAGATAAACTCCTGCTCGACAAGGCGTATGACGCGATCCGGCTTGCCGAGCGCAGGAACATCCCCCGATTCTTAGGCTTTCTCAATGAGCATGAAAGCCTGTATCTTCGACAGCATCTTCCCAAAAGCGCCGATATCACCTTCTTCGGCGGCTATCCCGACGCGGTGCGCCTGATGATGGGCGCGTCGGCGGATACGGACAGCTTCCCGATCACGGCGCTGGAATTTTGCTATCGGGAGCAGGATGACCTGCGGCACAGGGATTTTTTAGGTTCGCTGATGGCGATGGGCATCCGCCGCGATACGCTGGGCGATATTTTGACCGGCAAGGGCAGGACGGTGATCTTCGTCCGTGACGATATCGTGCCCTTTCTTTTATCCGACGTTGATAAGATCGGCAGGATAGGGGTGAAGGTCGGTTACGCGGATACCTCGGATCTGCCGATCCCCGACGATACCGAGGAGCTATTGTTCACCCTCAGCTCACTTCGGCTCGACGCGTTTGTCGCTGCCGCCGCGCATCTGTCGCGCGATAAGGCGGCGCGGCTGATCAAAAACGAACTGGTGATGGTCGATCATGTCACCGATACAGAGGTGTCCTCCTTTCTCAAAGAGGGGATGACGATCACGATCAGAAAATACGGTAAATATGTTTTGACCGAGCTGCGCGGCACCTCCAAAAAAGGAAAACTGCGTCTTTCGGTCAAGCATTACAGATAAGTAATATTGATTGTCATTGCGAGGAGGCAGTGTCAGCTGCCGACGTGGCAATCTCAACCGATTAATACTAAACTCCTGATATCTTATCATATTTTTAATCAGAGTTTAGTATAAAAACGGAAACCAAGGATAGGAGTGTTTATTATGTTAACAATTGACGAAATCAGAGAAGTCAGCTTCCGTCGTGCGGGAAAGAACGGTTATAATGCTGCAGATGTTGACGCGTTCATCGATGATGTCACCGATACCGTTGAGCAGCTCTTGGCAGAAAAGAACGATTGCATGCGCAAGATGGATATTCTGGCGAACAAGATCGAGCAGTACCGCGAGGATGAGGAGACCGTCCGCAACGCCCTGCTCACCTCTCAGAAGCTCAGCGATACCAAGATCAAGGAAGCGCAGGATAAAGCGGATTACCTCATCAAGTCCGCTGAGAGAAAGAGCCGTGCGATCCTCACCGAGGCTGAGATGGCGACCGAGCGCGAGAAGGATAAGTTCGAGGCGCTCCATTCCGAGACCGCCAAGCTCCGCTCTGAGATCATCGCGCTGTACAAAAAGCACCTCGCCATGGTAGAGGAAATGCCCAAGGAGTCCGACGTCAAGGCAAAGCGCGAAGAGCTGGATAAAAAATATCCCTTTGAGCCGGTCGAAGACATGATCAAGACGCCTGTCGACGATGAAGACGTTGCCGAGCAGCCCGCCGCTGCGCCCGAGGCTGCCCCCGGCACCGACGAAGATATCAAGATCCGTCCCGAATTAAAGCGCGAAAGACACGATAAGTTCGACAAGCTGCAGTTCGGCGACAACTATGATGTAGAATAATCAAAGGCTGATTGTAGGGGAGGGGCTTGCTCCTCCCGCTATAATCGGGTGTGGGCAGAGCCCACCATTTAAAATATAATTTGGAGTGTATGTGAAGATGTCCCAGGATTATAATTTGACCCTGAATCTCCCCAAGACCGAATTTCCCATGAGAGGCGGTCTGCCCAAGGCTGAGCCCAAGACGCTCGAGCGCTGGGAGGAGGAGAAGGTCTATGACAAGCTGATCGAGAAAAACGAGGGCAAGCCCAAGTATGTACTGCATGACGGCCCTCCCTACGCCAACGGCGATATCCACCTCGGTCATGCGCTGAACAAAATTTTAAAGGACTTTATCGTTCGTTATAAGAACATGGCGGGCTTCCAGTCGCCCTTTGTCCCCGGTTGGGATACCCACGGTCTGCCCACCGAGCTCAAGGCGCGCGCCAAGGCAGGCATCGGTTCTTCTGCGGATATTTCTGTATTAGAATTAAGAAAGCTCTGCGAGGAGTTTGTCACCGGTTATATCGACGACCAGCGCAGCCAGTTCAAGCGACTGGGCTGTATCGGTGAATGGGACAATCCTTACATCACCTTACGCCACGAGTTTGAGGCGGAGCAGATCAAGGTCTTTGCCGAAATGGCGGACAAAGGCTATATCTACAAGGGCCTCAAGCCCGTTTACTGGTGTCCCGAGTGTAAAACAGCTCTCGCGGAGGCGGAGATCGAATACGCCGAGGATCCCTGCCATTCCATCTATGTCAAGTTCCGTGTGACCGACGACCTCGGCAAGTTCGAGGCGATGGGGATCGACCCCTCTAAGGTGTTCTTCGTCATCTGGACGACCACCACATGGACGCTGCCCGCGAACCTCGCGATCTGCGTCGGCCCGCGCTACGAGTATTCCGTCATCAAATGCGGCGACGAATACTACGTCATGGCGACCGATCTGTATGAGAACGCGATGGCGGAGGCGGAGCTGACCGACTATGAGGTTGTCGCGACCATCAAGGGCGCTGAGCTCGAGTATATGAAGACCCAGCACCCCTTCCTCGACCGCGAATCCCTGTTGATCGTCGGCGAGCATGTCACGCTCGAGAGCGGTACCGGCTGCGTTCACACCGCTCCCGGACACGGTGTAGACGACTTCAACGTCTGCCAGAATTACGATATCCCCACCGTTTGCCCTGTTGACGGCGACGGTAAATTGACCGAAGAAGCCGGACAGTTTGCCGGTCTTACGACAGATGAAGCCAATAAAAAGATCGCGATCTATCTCGACGAGACAGGCTCGCTGTTCGCACTCAAAAAGATCATCCACCAGTATCCGCACTGCTGGCGCTGCAAGACCCCGATCCTGTTCCGCGCCACCGACCAGTGGTTCTGCTCCGTGGACGATTTCAAGGACAAGGCTGTCGACGCGATCAACACCGTCGAGTGGATCCCCGCATGGGGCAAGGATCGCATCACCGCGATGGTACGCGACCGCAAGGACTGGTGCATCTCCCGTCAGCGCAAGTGGGGCGTGCCGATCCCGATTTTCTACTGCAAGGACTGCGGCGAGCCGTATGTCAATAAAGAAGCGATGCTCGCGGTAGCCGACCTCTTCGGTAAGGAAGGCTCCAACGCGTGGCTCGAGAAGGACGCGTCCGAGATCCTGCCCGAGGGCACCAAGTGCCCCAAGTGCGGCTCCTCGTCCTTCGATAAAGAAAAGGACATCATGGACGTATGGTTCGACAGCGGCTCCTCGTGGCGCGCTGTCTGCAAGCGCCGTCCGTATCTGGGCGCACCCGTCGATCTGTATCTCGAGGGTAACGACCAGTACCGCGGATGGTTCCAGAGCTCCCTGCTCACCTCCGTCGCGACTCAGGGCGTCGCGCCTTACCGCACCGTCCTGACCCACGGCATGATCCTCGATATGGAACGCCGCAAGATGAGTAAATCGCTGGGTAACGGTATCAGCCCGCAGGAGGTCACACAGCAGTACGGCGCCGACGTGCTCCGTCTGTGGGTCGCGTCCTCCGACTACCAGTCCGATATCAGCATTTCGCGCGATATCTTAAAGCAGATGAGCGAGGCGTATCGTAAGATCCGCAACACCGCGCGCTATATCCTCGGTAATCTGAACGACTTCGATCCCGAGAAGGATATGGTAGCGGCGAATGACCTTTTGCCCATCGACAAGTGGGCTGTCGTCAAGCTCAACGAGCTGATCACCAAGTGCCTGAACGCCTACGATCAATTCGAGTTCCATCAGGTCTATCATTCCATCCACAAGTTCTGTGTCGTCGATATGTCTAACTTCTATCTCGACGTACTCAAGGACAGATTATATACCGAAAAGGCGGATTCCAAACAGCGCCGCGCCGCACAGACGGCGATGTATCTCATCCTCGATTCTCTCACCCGTATGCTCACTCCTATCCTGGCATACACCGCTGACGAGATCTGGAGATACCTGCCGCACCGTGCCGCCGACGACGCGGAGAACGTCCTGTATAACAGCATGCCGAAGACTGTCGACATCGACGTTGACGATGACTTCATCGCTGCTTGGGATCGCATCCACGAGCTGCGCGATACCGTCAAAAAGTCGCTCGAGGTCGTCATCAAGGAGAAGGTCGTCAAGTCCTCTCTCGAGACCTGCGTGACCCTCAAGGCGAGCGGTGAAGAATACGACTTCATCGAGAAGGTGCTGCCCGAGCTGAAATCCGTTTTCATCGTCTCCGAGGTCAAGCTCGAAAAAGCAGATGGTGAATTGGCTGTCGAGGTCACCAAGGCGGAAGGCGAAAAATGCGAACGCTGCTGGGCATATTCCACCACCGTCGGCGCTGATGCCGAGCATCCCACCCTCTGCGCCCGCTGCGCCGCCATCCTCAAATCATGATTGTCATTGCGTAGCTCGCAAGAGCTGTGGCAGTAGCTCTCAGCCAATCAGCGTTCGCGTAATCGCTCCGCTTCTTGGGAGAGTCTTGCATGGGTGCTGTATACCAAATCATAGATTTGGACAGCACCTCACAATCTCAACCTTATCGTCGTGATTGTAGGGGAGTGTCTTGACGCTCCCGATTGAAAACCAAAATTGGTTTTCGATATTAATCACACGAATAATGGTTCGCAGCGTTGTATGATACTGCCAAACGTTACTGCGCCCATTCGCGTGACACGCGAACGGGCGGGTCAAGACCCGCCCCTACACAAATAAATCAATAAACCTTATGCGGTGTATCACACGGTACACCGCATTATACTATAATGAGTCATTGTGAGGAGTAACGCTATAGTTACGACGTGGCAATCTCAACCTTACTCTTAAACTACTCAATGCATTTGGATGTGATACCATGCTAATCGTATACATCGCGATCATCGTCATCGTGCCGATCCTGTCGCAGTGTATCCGTTTCGCTATCGAAGCGAACGTCAAACCGCAGGGCACTGTCGCGGTCATCCCGGGCTTGTTCAACCTGACCTATTCCGAGAACCGCGGCGTCGCGTTCGGACTGTTCCAGGACGGTACGCTGTTCTTTGCGATCACTACCTCGATCGTGATCGTCGTATTTGCTATTCTTCTTTTTAAGAATTATAATAAGAGCAAATTATTCTCGGTCGCCGCCGCGCTGATCATCGGCGGCGGTCTGGGCAACCTGTTCGAGCGCATTTTCCTCGGCTACGTTGTCGACTATCTCAGCCTGTCGTTCTTCCCTCCGATCTGCAACTTTGCCGACTATTGCATCACCGCCGGCACCGTCTGCCTGATCGTTTACCTGCTGTTCTTCTCCGATTTCTTGAAGGACAGCAAAAAGAAAACGCAAGATGAACAGGCTTGATTTTGTCATCGCCGGCGCGCATAGCGGCGAACGGCTGGATAAATACCTTTCCGATCAGGTCGATAACCTCAGTCGATCGGCGGCGAGCCGACTGATCGAGGACGGCAAGGTCACGGTAGGGGAGAAGACGGTCAAGAAGAATTACAAGCTCGCCGACGGCGACCGTATCACGGTGCTGATCGACGACCCCAAGCCCGTCGATATCACCCCCGAGGACATCCCCCTCGATATCGTCTATGAGGATGAGCACCTCTTGGTCGTCAACAAGCCCAAGGGCATGGTCGTCCATCCCGCGCCCGGCAACTATAGCGGCACGCTGGTCAATGCCCTGATGTACCATTGCGGCGATCATCTGAGCGGCATCAACGGCGAGCTGCGCCCCGGTATCGTCCACCGTATCGACAAGAACACCAGCGGTCTATTGGCGGTCGCAAAGTCCGATATCGCCCACGCAGGGCTGAGCGAGCAGATCAAGGAACACAGCTTCACCCGCAAATACCTCGCCATCTGCTACGGCAACATCAAGGAGGACGAGCGCACCATCGACGCGCCCATCGGCAGGCATAAGACCGACCGCAAAAAGATGTGCGTCACACAGCTCAATTCAAAGCCCGCCGTCACCCACATCAGGGTGCTCGAGCGCTACAACGGCTTCACCTACATCGAGTGTCGCCTGGAAACAGGCAGAACGCACCAGATCCGCGTGCACCTTGCGAGCATCGGACACCCCATCGCGGGCGACGATGTCTACGGCCCCTCTAAGGTCATCACCTCGCTCAAAGGACAATGTCTGCACGCCTGTCAGCTCGGCTTCATCCACCCCGTCACGGGCGAGTACATCGAGTTTACAGCCGACCCGCCCGAGAGCTTTCTCAGGTTCAGAGAAAAGCTGCGAAACCGTATGGATGTCTGAATATGATCTTTCATCGCGAAGAGCACAGCCCTGTGACGATTTCAACCATGGATGTCATTGCGAGGGTTTTATCCCGTGGCAATCTCAACTGCATTGAAAATAGGAACAGGATCATGATATGATATGAGATGAAATGAGCGTCGCGCAAGCGGCGTTTGCCATTATCATTGCCATTGCCTTTGTCTTTTGTTTTTTTCTTTTTCTTTTTCTTTTTCTTAGTGCTTCTTGTGACAACAGACCACAATTGTGCTTTTTTGTGTTATCCTTCCTCACGGCTCTTCCGCTTTTTGGCTTCCCGTTCTATCGCCGCCTTTGATCGGCTTTCACATGCCTGTGCGTAGCGCTCAAAGTTGAGATCTACCTCACCCTTGAGCACAATAAACGCCAGCGCGCAGGTGTGATCGTCCTCGAAGTCGGTCTCGATCTCTTCGTCGCCGTATAGCAGCAGCGCCTTGTATAGCCGCCCTGCCTGCTCGTCGGTCAGATGGTTGATCATTGCGCTGTGGTGAAAGTAGGTAAAAAATCCTTTTGGCTTCTTCAATGTTATCAACTCCTTCACCTATGAGAAGATACAGAGAAAAGTTGCATACTTTTATGCAATTTTTAAAAATAATCGTAGTTTTTTTGAATATCGCGTGCCATAGTCGGGATTTTTCAAAAAATACTTGCATTTGTCGGAGCTTTGTGGTAATATAATATGGCATTTGAATCCGTCCTGTCCTTGGACGGGGTTCAGATATGGGATCAGATCCCAAATTTGAAGCGGATAGTCCTCTGCACGGTGATGTCACCGGGGTACGAATATCTGAAAAATATCAGGAGGAAATTATGGACGCATTACAAAAAATCGCACAGGCTTCTGTAAAAGAGAACGCCCCCGAATTCCACATCGGTGACACCGTCAAGGTATCCGTTAACATCCGCGAGGGTGAGAGAGAAAGAATCCAGATGTTCGAGGGCACCGTGATCGCTCGCCGTGGTTCCGGCGTAGCTGAGACCTTCACCGTTCGCCGCCTTTCCTACGGCGTAGGCGTAGAGAGAGTTTTCCCGCTCCACAGCCCGAACGTTGTTGACGTTAAGGTCGTTCGCCGCGGTAAGGTTCGCCGCAGCAAGCTCTACTATCTGCGTGACAGAGTCGGTAAGGCTGCTAAGGTCAAGGAAGAAATTCGTAAATAATTCTTGAATTATTTCACAGGGGGCTTTACAGCCCCCTGTTTCCGTGGTATTATTTATCATGAGAAATTACGAATCAAAAGAGACTTTTCTAACGAGGTTTTTATTTTGAAAATTGATAAAAGCAAATTGGACGAACTGTTCACGGATGACAATGTCGAAGTCGCCGACGCGTCCTATGGTTACAAGATAAAACTGAATCAAAGCGAGGTCGTTGCCACCGTATTCGATTGGCTGGGCAGTCTGTTCATGGCGCTGGTCGTCGTGCTGCTGATCATGACCTTCGGTTTTCGGATCATCGATGTTGACGGCAAGAGCATGGAGCCCACCCTGATCGATACCGACAAGGTGGCGATCACCGATCTCTTTTATACGCCGCACAACGGCGATATCGTCATCATCAGCCATGCCGAGGAGTACCAGAAGCCGCTGGTCAAGCGTGTGATCGCTACCGCTGGACAGGAGCTCAGGCTCGATTACGCCAACAACGCCGTGTATGTCGACGGTGAGAAGCTCGATGAGCCGTATATCCAGGGCGTGACCGTCCACGGCGATGTGCCCGAGAGCGAGCTCAACGGTACTGTCCCCGAGGGCAAGGTCTTTGTCATGGGTGATAACCGCGGTATCTCCCTCGACAGCCGCTATCGTCAGATCGGCTTCATCGACGAGAGCTACATCATCGGCAAAGCCCAGCTGGATGTGATCCCGCACGCGTATGATGAAAACGGCGTGCTCAAGCTGGATCTGTCAAAGATCCGTTACGTCTACAAATAAAACACGAGCCTGCTTCAAACGGAGCAGGCTTTCTTTCAAACGCAAAGTTTTATTTCCTCAACCAATGCGTTTCGTGATTCAACGCCCTGCCGCGGGAGCACCAAGGCGCTCCCCTACCAATTCGCTGCAACGTCAATCGTAGGGGATGACGCTTGCGACATCCCGAGCTTTTCCGCTATATCGAATTGGCAAGCGGAGCAAATATCCTGTAGGGGTCGGCGCCTCGACGACCCGAGATTTCCGACAAATACCAAACCCTGCAACAAATATTCCGATTCCCTAACCCATCAGGTGACCTATGAAAAAACCAAGCAATAAAAAGAACAGCAAACATTATCAAAAGCCCCATGGCGGACGCTCGGGCGCGCGTATGAATCATTCTGCGCGGAATCAAAAACCCGCGCAAAAGTCCTCAAAACCCGCCAAAGCGGCAAAACCGAAAAAGCAAGCCCGCCCTGATACGCACTCCGATCATACCCAGGTGATCCAGTGGTATCCCGGTCACATGACCAAGACCAAGCGCCGTATCGAAAAGGACTTAAAGCTCGTGGACGCGGTCGCCGAGATCATCGACGCGCGCATCCCGATCTCCTCGCGCAACCCCGATATCGCCCGCCTCACCTCGGGCAAGCCGCGGATCGTCCTGCTCAACAAGTGCGACATGGCGGACAAACGTACCACCGATCAGTGGGTCTCCGCGCTCAGCCGCGAGAATGTCCGCGCCATCCCCGTCGACTGCAAGAGCGGCAGGGGAGTGGATCGATTTGTGCCCGTGTTGACCGAGCTGTTGTCCGAGCGTATCGCGAGCTACAAGGCGAAGGGCATGGTCAATCCCACCATGCGCGTGATGATCGTCGGCATCCCCAACGTCGGTAAGTCCACCTTCATCAACCGCATCTCCAAAAAGACCAAGGCGACTGCCGCCGACCGCCCCGGTGTGACGCGCGGCAACCAGTGGTTTACGGTATCAAAGGGCTTTGAGATGCTCGATACTCCCGGCGTATTGTGGCCGAAATTTGACGACCAAAAAGTCGGCGAACACCTCGCCTTTACCGGCGCGATTAAGAGCGAGGTCATGGATACCGAGCTGCTCGCCGTGCGCCTGATCGACCTGCTCAAAGACTTGCAGCCCCCCGAGTTTGCCGAGCGCTACAAGCTCACCGATGAGGAACTCTCGCTGCCGAGCTACGAGGTGCTCGAAAAGATCGCCGCGCATCGCGGTATGCTGATCGCGGGCGGAGAAGCGGACACCGAACGCGCCGCCTACACCCTGCTCGACGAATTCCGCGCCGCAAAGCTGGGGCGCATTACGCTGGAAAAAGCGTAGATAAGTGAGGAGTTAGGAGTGAGGAGTGAGGAGTTAACGCCGGGACACCCGCACCCGAATAAATAATGCTGTACCATACTTCTCAGAATACTCAGCAGTTAATATTATAAAACAAAACGCGTCAGCGTTTTCCACAACTCCTCACTCCTAACTCCTCACTCCTAACTAATAAAACCGGAGGCTTGTCATGGACTGGTTACTTTACGAAAAAGAAGCGATGGCGAAAGGCTATCATCATATCTGCGGCGTCGATGAAGCGGGACGCGGCCCCCTCGCGGGACCCGTCTGCGCCGCCGCTGTCATCCTGCCCGAGGGCTGTATCATCGAGGGCGTGAACGATAGTAAGAAGCTCACCGAGAAGAAGCGTGACGCCTTATTCGACGTCATCATCGAGACCGCCGTTTCCTGTTCCATCGCTTTCGGTACGGTGGAGGAGATCGAGCGCGACAATATCCTGCAAACGACCATGAATACGATGAAGCGTGCTGTCGAGGGCTTATCCGTCAAGGCGGACTACGCCATGATCGACGGCAACCGCCTGCCGCCGCTCACTATCCCTGCCGAGTATATCGTCAAGGGCGACGCCAAGTCGATGTCCGTCGCCGCCGCGTCGATCCTCGCCAAGGTCAGCAGGGATCGCCTGATGCTCGAATATGCCGAAAAATACCCGCAGTACGGCTTTGAAAAGCATAAGGGCTACGGCACCAAGCTCCATGTGGAGAAGATCCTCGAGTTCGGAGAGACTCCCATTCACCGCCCGAGCTTCCTCAAAAAGATCTACGAGAAATATAAATAAGGCTCCCTTTCCTAAGGGAGCTGTCACCGGACGCCTGCGTCACGGTGACTGAGGGTTGACATTTTATGAAACCATTCTCTAACCAAGCTTTCGGCGCGCTGGGTGAAAAGCTCGCCGCCAAATACCTCAGGCAACAGCACTATAAAATTCTTTACAAGAATTATAAAAACAAACTCGGTGAGATCGACATCATTGCCCGCGATGGGGAAGAGATCGTTTTTGTCGAGGTCAAGACCCGATCCGCAAGCCCGTATCTGAGCGGTCAATACGCCGTCGATCAGCGCAAGCAATTTCACATCATGCGCACTGCCGCCTACTTTCTTGATATGAAGAAGATCATGCTCCAACCGCGTTTTGACGTCCTCGAAATGGAGGTCGACCGCAATTCGGGTCAGCTCATCAAGGCGAACCACTACAAAGCCGCTTTTGCGCAAACCGAGGATTACGCGCGTTTTTGACACAATATCGCTCATTCTGCCTCCCGATGACAGGGGAGGCATTTGCTTTTCAAGGCGAATTTGCCATAAAAAGGCGGATTAAATCAGCATTTTTGTACCATTGACTATTGCGAAAAACCGACGTTTATGGTATGATAACATAGAATATAATGGGCAGGGTGACAGTAATAATCCGTACCTGCTGAAAATGGCAATATTTCGGCTGTTTTCAGCTTATCAATCTTGGCAGGCGCCAGCGCGTCCTCGCGGGCTGCGCTTATTGGTAACGGTCAGGTATGACCGTTACCGTATCACTTCGCCGCTCGTCCTTTCCCCAAAAAGCAGGCTTTTTGGGGACCCCGATCAACTTTCTGCACCGAAACTTGCTCGAAATCTTGCACATTTTCAGTCCTTCGGAGTTTTGACGGAGCAGATTTTCGTCTGTTCGCGGCAAAACCGCAGGGAACCCTTGGCGGGTTCGCGAGGATTTTAACAAAGAGTAGGCGGAAATCTGCCCGTCAAAACCACGGTTCGGATTATTAGTGTCACCCTAAGGAGGGTCTTTATGTTTTACAACTCTACTCAGGATAAAAGTAAGGCTGTTCTGTCCGCTCAGGCGATCGCGCAGGGCATTTCACAGGACGGCGGTTTATTTGTGCCCGAGAGCTTCCCTCAGATCACCGAGGAGGAACTCAAAGCCATGCTTTCGATGTCCTATCAGGACAGGGCAAAATGCATTATCGCAAAATACCTGACCGATTTCACCGAGGAGGAGATCGCCGACTGCGTCGACAGCGCCTATACGGTCGAGAAGTTCGGCTCTGAGAATCCCGCTCCGATCGCGACGGTCGATTTCAACGGCGCTGAGCTGAACCTCTTGGAGCTCTGGCACGGCCCCACCTGCGCCTTCAAGGATATGGCGCTGCAAATTTTGCCGCATTTCCTCACCAAGTCCCTGCAAAAGGCGGGCGGCGGCAAGGACGCGGTCATTCTGGTCGCGACCTCCGGCGATACCGGCAAGGCGGCGCTCGAGGGCTTCAAGGACGTCGATCATACCAGGATCATCGTCTTTTACCCCGTCAACGGCGTATCCGCCATGCAGAAGCACCAGATGAATACACAGGAGGGCGACAACGTCTATGTCTGCGCCATCCGCGGCAACTTTGACGACGCTCAGACCGCGGTCAAGAAGATCTTTACCGATACCGATACGCAGGCGGTCTTGAACGAGCATAACATGATGTTCAGCTCCGCGAACTCCATCAACTGGGGTCGCCTGCTGCCGCAGATCGTCTACTATGTGTCCGCGTACTGCGACATGGTGAACAAGGGCAAGGTCGCTTTCGGCGACAAGATCAATATCACCGTACCCACCGGCAACTTCGGCAACATCCTCGCCGGTTACTACGCCTATCAGATGGGCCTGCCGGTCAAGAAGTTCATCTGCGCGTCCAACTCCAACAACGTACTCACCGATTTCATCCGAACCGGTGTTTACAATAAAAATCGTGATTTCTACACCACCGTATCTCCCTCGATGGATATTCTGGTATCCTCGAACCTCGAACGCCTGCTCTACTGTATGTCGGGCAACAACGACGTCGAGACCAAGGGATATATGGATCTCTTGAAAACCGAAGGCATGTACACGGTATCGGCTCCCCTGCAGGATAAGCTGCAAGCGATGTTCTGGGGCGGCTATGCCGACGAGGACGCGACCAAGAGAACGATCCACGATCTCTTTGAGCAACAGCATTATCTCTGCGACACCCACACCGCCGTGGCGGTCAGCGTGTGCGACGCGTACATCCGCGAGACAGGGGATAAGACTCCCGTTGTGATCGCCTCCACCGCCAGCCCCTACAAATTCTCCAAGGCGGTTCTCGCAGCACTCGATCAGGGCAAGATGCCCGAGAGCGAATTCGACATGGTCGAACAGCTCCATGAGATCACCGGCGCAGAGGTGCCCGCACCGCTCGCTTCCCTGCGCGGCAAGCAAACGCGTTTTTCCGACGTGACCGATAAGGAAGACATGCAGAGCGTCGTACTCGGCGCGCTGGGGATTCAGTAGTGAGTTTATTTGCGATCGCTGATCTGCATTTGTCGCTCGGCACCGACAAGCCGATGGATGTGTTCCGCGGCTGGACGGACTATGTCGATCGCCTCAAAGCGAACTGGGAGCGGCTCGTGACCGATGACGACACCGTCGTCGTCGCGGGGGATATCTCGTGGGCGATGAAGCTCGAGGAGTGTGACGCGGATTTTTCGTTCATCCACTCCCTGCCCGGTCAAAAGATCTTCCTCAAGGGCAATCACGATTACTGGTGGCAGACCAAGAAGAAGCTCGATGATTATCTTGCCGACCGCGGCTTTGACACGATCAGGATCCTGTTCAATAACGCGTTCCTAATCGAGGGCAGAACCGTTTGCGGCACCCGCGGCTGGTATTACGACAAAGAGGGCGAGCACGACATCAAGGTCATCAACCGTGAGATCGGACGGCTCAAAATGTCATATGCCGAAGCGAAGAAGCTCAGCGACGCGCCGCCGATTGTCTTTCTCCATTATCCGCCCGTGTACGGCGATGTGGAATGTGAGGAGATCATGTCCGCACTCTTAGAGCTCGACGTCAAGGAATGTTACTACGGTCATCTGCACGGTGAGCGCACCCACCAAAACGCCGTGATCGGCAACTACAAGGGCATCAACTTCCATCTGATCGCCTGCGACTACACCAAATTCGTTCCTGTCTTGGTACGATGATAAAGGCTCCCTTTGGTAAAGGGAGCTGTCACCAAAGGTGACTGAGGGATTGCACGGATTGTACGAGCGTTCAGCGAGTAACCAACAATATAAACTTTACAAATTATACATAGTATTTTATTACCATGTGTGATATATTAAAGGGCAGTATCGCCGAGCGATACACCGAAAACGAAATGATTCATTCAGGAGGAATAGAATAATGGCTTTAAAATCATCTAATTTAACCGCGACCAACACCTATGAGGTAGAGGTAGAAGTAGACGGCAAAACCTTTATGGAGGCTGTCGCGAAGGTATTCAAAAAACAGGCGAAGAAGCTCGCTGTCCCCGGCTTCCGCAAGGGTAAAGCGCCCCGCGCCATCATCGAGAAGATGTACGGCGAGGATGTTTTCTATGACGACGCCATGCAGGATTGCTATCCCGAGGCTTTGGACGAGGCTTGTGAGGCTGCCGGCTTAAAGGTCATCACCGTTACCGGTCTCGAGGCGACCCACGTCGCTAAGGAAGGCTTCACCTTCAAGGCGACCGTCGTTGTTGAGCCTGAGATCGAGATCAAGGAATATGACGGCATCGAGGTCGAGAAGCTCTCCACCGAGGTCACCGAAGAGATGATCGATGAGGAGATCGACCGCGTTCGTGAGCGCAACAGCCGCATGATTACTGTTGAGGATCGTGCCGCAGAGAACGGCGACACCGTCGTCATCGACTTCGAGGGCTTCTGCGACGGCGAAGCGTTCGAGGGCGGCAAGGCGGAGGAATATAACCTCGAGCTCGGCTCCGGCAACTTCATCCCCGGCTTTGAGGAGCAGATCGTCGGTCACAACACCGGCGACGAGTTCGATATCGACGTCAAGTTCCCCGAGGAGTATCAGGCTGAGAACCTCAAGGGCAAGGACGCTGTCTTCAAGATCAAGCTGCACGAGATCAAGACAAAGGAGCTCCCCGAGGTCGACGATGATTTTGTCAAGGATGTATCCGAGAAGGATACCGTCGCCGAGTACCGCGACGAGCTCAAGGAGCAGATCGCAAAGCGCCTCGAGGGTGAATCCGAGCGTGATCTCGACGACAAGCTGACCAACGCGATCATCGAGAAGGTCGAGGGCGAGATCCCCGAGCAGATGTATGACAGAGAGGCACAGAACATGGTGCGCGAGATGGATATGCGTCTGCGTCAGCAGGGCATGGACTTCGACAACTACATGAAATATACCGGCATGGACGCAAACGCCGTCCTCGAGATGTACAAGCCCGAGGCTCAGCGCAGAGTCAAGATGCGCTTAGCGCTCGAGAAGATCGCCGAGCTCGAGAAGATCGAGCCCACCGAGGATCAGATCAACGAGGAGTATGACAAGATGGCTCAGGCTTACAACATGGAAGCCGACAAGGTCAAGGAGATCATCCCCGTCGACAGCATCAAGGAAGACCTCGGCGTTCAGCTCGCCATGAAGCACATCAAGGACAACGCGGTCATCAAATAAGGTGAATGGTGAACGGTGAATGGTGAACGGTGGATGGCGGGCGCTGCCCGCACCCGATTCTATGTATGTCGCCTTCATCGTATGAATAATACGGATAACACAGATAATAATATTATACTGCGAAAGGAAGATCATTTATGGCTTTAGTACCTTATGTAGTAGAACAAACCAATCGCGGAGAGCGTTCCTATGACATCTTCTCCCGTTTGTTGAATGACAGAATCATTATGCTCAATGAAGAAGTCAACTCGGCGACCGCCAGCTTAGTCGTCGCCCAGCTGCTTTACCTCGAGGGACAGGATCCCAACAAGGATATTTCCCTCTATATCAATTCCCCCGGCGGCTCCGTCACCGACGGCATGGCGATCTATGACACCATGCAGTATATCAAGTGCGACGTTTCCACCATCTGCATGGGCATGGCGGCTTCCATGGGCGCGTTCCTGCTTGCCGCCGGCACCAAGGGCAAGCGTTACGCGCTGCCCAACGCCGATATCATGATCCACCAGCCCTCGGGCGGCGCTCAGGGTCAGGCGACCGATATCGAGATCCATACCCAGCATATCCTGCACACCAAGCAGAAGCTCAACGAGATCCTTGCCAAAAACACCGGTCAGCCGCTCGAGACCATCAAGCAGGATACCGAGCGCGACAACTTCATGACCGCTCAGCAGGCGCTGGAATACGGCCTGATCGACAAGGTAATTGAACACCGCTGATTGATATCCCTTTAAAACGTCATTGCGCGTAAAGGCTCCTTTTGGTAAAAGGAGCTGTCGCCCGACACACATGTCGGGTGACTGAGGAATTGTATCAATTGATCGAACGAAAGTGAGATTCCGAATTCAATACAATCATTCCGCGCATCAGGATATCAAGTAAGGAGATTCGTATGGCAGGAAAAAGAAAAGACGACAACGTATATTGCTCTTTCTGCGGCAAGCCGCAGGAGATGGTAGGGCGTCTGATCGCCGGCAACGGCGTGTATATCTGTGATCGCTGCATCGATCTGTGCATGTCGATTTTGGAGGACGGCGAGCCCGAGCCGGTCGAGATGCCGAAGGAGACCGCTGTTTCCAAGGATAAGCTCTTAAAGCCCGCGGAGATCAAAAAGATCCTCGATGAGTACGTCATCGGTCAGGAAGTCGCTAAAAAGACGCTCTCCGTAGCGGTATACAACCACTACAAGCGCGTATTCAATCATGACGATAACGTGGAGTTCTCCAAGTCCAATGTGCTGATGCTCGGCCCCACCGGCGTGGGCAAGACCCTTCTCGCACAGACGCTCGCCAAGGCGCTCGACGTGCCCTTTGCAATCGCGGACGCGACCACGCTCACCGAGGCGGGTTACGTCGGCGAGGATGTGGAGAACATCCTCCTAAAGCTGATTCAGGCGGCTGATTTCGATATCGAAAAGGCGCAGCGCGGCATCATCTATATCGACGAGATCGATAAGATCGCGCGCAAGTCCGAGAACCCCTCCATCACCCGCGACGTCAGCGGCGAGGGCGTCCAGCAGGCGCTGTTGAAGATTGTTGAGGGAACGGTCGCGAATGTTCCTCCGCAGGGCGGCAGAAAGCACCCCCAGCAGGAGTTTTTGCAGATCGATACCAAGAACATCCTCTTCATCTGCGCGGGCGCGTTTGACGGTCTTGAAAAGGTCGTCAAAAAGCGCATGGGCTCCTCCGTGCTCGGCTTTGAGGCGGACGTTGTCGATACCAACGAAGAACTCGAGAACGAGTGGATGAAGCACGTGACGGGTCATGACCTGATCAAGTTCGGTATCATCCCCGAGCTGATCGGCAGACTGCCTGTCATCGCGGCGCTGTCCGATCTTTCGGAGGACGACATGGTGCGCGTGCTGACCGAGCCGAAGAACTCCGTCATCGCCCAGTATAAGCACCTGTTCAAGCTCGATAATGTGGAGCTGCTCTTTGAGAAAGAAGCGCTCTACGCGATCGCGCGAAAGGCAAAGGAGCAGAACACCGGCGCGCGCGGATTGCGCGGCATCATCGAAGGTCTGTTGATGGATCTGATGTTTGAAACGCCCTCCGATACCACGATTGAGAAGATCATCATAACCCGCGACGTGGTAGAGAACGGCGCCGAGGCGCAGATCATCCGCAACGATTCCGCCTTCCCGCTCAAACACGAATTAGACGAAGAGGAACAGGACTCCGCTTCCTGATTTGATATCTCGCAACGTTTGATCATTTCTATTTTATCGCGAAGTAAATCACATTTTGTAGGGCGGGGGTTCACTCCCGCCGAATCCTTTCCGATAAACGGCATTTAACCGCAAAGCAAATCAATGCTTATTGTAGGGGAGGGGATTGCTCCTCCCGTTACCCAAACCGATAAAAGGCTGTATGTCAAACGCATACAGCCTTATGCTGATTTTAGAATACTGTGATACTGAAACGCAGTACCGAACCAACTATCATTTACGAGAATAAATATGGACGCGTGTCATTTTTAGCTGACTGATGATTCAACAAGAAAAAGATTTACGCGTCAAGGAGTATTATGAAAGACTTTACCGCAAGCCTGAATCTACCGGTTCTGCCGCTTAGGGGCGTTGTCATGTTCCCTAAGATGATGCTGAACTTTGACGTGAACCGTGCGCGTTCCAAGAGCGCCGTCGATATGGCGGTCGAGGGTGAGCAGCTTATCTTCGTCACCGCACAGATGGACGCCGGTGTGAATGAACCCACGGTGAACGATATCTTCAAGGTGGGCGTTGTCTGCCGCATCAAGCAGGTCGTTAAAGAAGACCGTAAGGCGACCCGTGTGGTCATCGAGGGTCTTTGGCGCGGCGCGATCGTCGAGAGCGTTCCCAACGACAGCTGTCTGTACGCGGCGATCGAACCCTTCGGCAACACCCGCAAACAATCTTTGACGACTCGCGATATCGCCCTGATGCGTTCGCTCAAGGCGACCTTCGAAAGATACATAGAGCTCGCGCCCAAGCTGCCCGCCGATATCCTCTTTAAGATCGGCATGGCGACTGAGCCGGGCGAGCTGGCAGATTTTGTCGCGTCCAACGTCATGCTTGACGTCGAGATCAAGCAGATGATCCTCGAGACCGTCAACCTGTCCGACCGCCTTGAGGTGCTGATCGACGCGATGCAGAACGAGATCTTCATCATGAGCGTCGAGCAGGATATCATGGAGAAGGCGAAGGAACGCATCGACCAGAGTCAGCGTGATTACTACCTGCGCGAGCAGATGAATGTGATCCGCGACGAGCTGGGCGAGGGCGGCGAATTCAACGATATCGACGAACTGCGTAAGAAAATCGCCGACATGAAGCTGCCTGAGGAGGTCGAGAAAGCGCTCTTGAAGGAGTGCTCCCGACTGGAGCGCCTGCCTGTCGGCACCAACGAATCCAGCGTGATCGAGACCTACATCGACACTGTCTTAGAGCTGCCGTGGAACACCATGACAGAGGAGAATATCGATCTTGATGCCGTGCGCGAACAGCTTGACCGTGACCACTACGGTCTTGATAAGGTCAAAAAGCGCATCATCGAACAGCTCGCCGTGCGCAAGCTCAGCGATAAGGCAAAGGGACAGATCATCTGTCTGGTCGGCCCTCCCGGCGTCGGCAAGACCTCCATCGCGACCTCGATCGGCGAAGCGATCGGCAGAAAGAGCCACCGCGTCGCCTTGGGCGGCGTGCGTGACGAGGCTGAGATCCGCGGCCACCGCCGCACCTATATCGCCTCCATGCCCGGCCGCATCATCAACGCGATCCGCAAGTGCGGCACCCGCAATCCGCTGTTGATCCTCGACGAGGTCGACAAGCTCAGCGCCGACTACAAGGGCGATCCCTCTTCGGCACTGCTCGAGGTGCTCGACAGTGAGCAGAACTATGCCTTTGTCGACCACTATATCGACCTGCCGTTCGATCTGTCCGATGTGATGTTCATCACCACCGCCAACGACGCCGACGCGATCCCCGCGCCCCTGCGCGATCGTATGGACGTCATCGAACTTCCTTCCTACACGCGCGTCGAAAAGTTCAATATCGCCAAAAAGCACCTGCTGCCCAAGCAGATGGAGCTCTGCGGCGTCAAGCGCAAGAACTTCCGCATGACCGACAAGGCGATCTATTCCGTGATCGATTTCTATACCCGTGAGGCGGGTGTGCGTCATCTCGAGCGTGAGCTGATGGCGATCCTGCGCAAGGCGGCTGTCGCGATCCTCGCCGATCCCGAGACCGTTGTGCGCGTCAATGACAAGAATCTCGACACTTATCTCGGCGTCAAAAAATATCTCGATGATATCTCCGCGAAGAAGGACGAGGTCGGTCTCGTCAACGGACTGGCGTGGACGGCTGTCGGCGGCACACTCCTGCCGCTCGAATGCGTCGTGATGCCCGGCTCCGGCAAGATCGAGCTGACCGGCTCCCTCGGCGATGTGATGCAGGAGAGCGCCAAGGCGGCGATCACCGCGATCCGCACCCGCTGCAAGCGCTATCAGATCGACGCGGATTTTTATAAGAACAACGATATCCATCTGCACGCCTTAGAGGGCGCGATCCCCAAGGACGGCCCCTCCGCCGGTGTGACGATGGCGACCGCGCTGTATTCCGCTTTGACGGGGCTTGCTGTCCGTGCCGACGTCGCGATGACCGGCGAGATCGGCATCAGCGGCAAGGTGCTGCCCATCGGCGGGCTTAAGGAAAAGAGCATGGCGGCGTATAAATCGGGCATCAAGCACGTCATCATCCCCAAGGAGAATGAGCGTGACCTGGCCGATTTCGATCCCGAGATCCGTGAGAATATCACCTACCATCCCGTCGAGACCATCGACGAGGTGCTCGCCCTTGCGATCGTATCAAAGAAGAAACCCGCCGCAAAGCCGAAAAACAGCAGAAAGAAAGCGGCAAAGCCCGCTTCCAAACGTGTGGAAGTGACTGCAAAAGGCTCCCTTTTCTAAGGGAGCTGTCTGCGGACACTTGTGTCACGCAGACTGAGGGTTGAAAGACGTAAGATTCGGATGACGTTTTCCGTTAAATATATGGCAACCCTCCGACCTCGCCTTACGGCGAGCCCACCTCCCTTAGGAAAGGGAGGCTGAAAGGGAGATTCCTATGCTGAATGTGACATTTACCTATTCCGCGGGACTGAGCTCACAGCTGCGCCCCGATGACCGCCCCGATGTGGTCTTTTCGGGTCGCTCCAATGTGGGCAAGTCCTCGCTGATCAACAAGCTCTGTAATCGCAAGGGGCTGGCGCGCGTCAGCTCCAAGCCCGGCAAGACCGCTACCATCAACTTTTTTGACGCGGAAACGTTCAACCTCGTTGACCTGCCCGGCTACGGCTACGCCAAGGTCAGCAAGGTCGAAAAGCTGAGATGGGCGGAGCTGGTCGAGGGCTACTTTGCCGCCGGACGCGACATCGCGCTGGTGGTGCAGATCATCGATATGCGCCACAAGCCGACCGCCGACGATATGAATATGATCAACTTTCTCTATGATAACGGCATCCCGTTCATCGTCGTCGCGACCAAGGCGGACAAGCTCAACAAGGGCGAGTATGCCGCGCAGCTCGAGCAGCTCTCCGGCATCATGGCGAATTACCCGAACGTCGGATTATATCCCTTCTCCGCGCTGAGGGGCGACGGCAAAGAGGCGATCTTAGACGCGATACAGCAGCATTTGTCATAACGATCGTCATTTTGAGGAGAGGTACAGCCTCGACGTGGGAATCTCAACCGATTAGTTTGTTTCGGAGATTGCCACACCCCGACAAGTCTGTCGGGGTTCGCAATGACTATGGTAATATAATTCTGGGAGGTATGAGTATGAAAAAGACACCGTTTTTGACCAAGGAACAGGTACAGGATATCATCAAGGATATCCCCACGCCGTTCCACATCTACGACGAAAAGGGCATCCGCGAGAACTGCCGCCGTTTGTACAAGGCGTTCTCATGGAACAAGGGCTTCAAGGAGTATTTTGCCGTCAAGGCGACCCCGAACCCCTATCTGCTCAGCATCCTCAAGGAAGAGGGCTGCGGCGTTGACTGCTCGTCGCTGACGGAGCTCGTGATGAGTGAAGCGTGCGGCTTTTCGGGCGAGGACATCATGTTCTCCTCCAACGTCACGCCTGAAGAGGATATGAAGAAGGCGTATGAGTTGGGCGCGTATATCAACCTCGACGATCTCAATTTTGTGCCCTTCATCGAGCGCGTCACGGGCGTTCCCGAGACGATCTGCTGCCGCTATAATCCCGGCGGCACCTTCGAGCTTGCCGCGTCACGCACCGGCGTTCAGGTCATGGACAACCCCGGTGAGGCGAAGTACGGCATGAGCGAGGATCAGATGGCTGAGGCGTTCACTCAGCTCAAAAAGGACGGCGCCAAGCACTTTGGCATCCACGCGTTCTTAGCGTCCAATACCGTAAGTAACGAGTATTACGCGGAGCTCGCGTCCATCCTCTTCCAACTCGCCGTGCGTCTTAAAGACCGCTGCGGCGTGCATATCAGCTTCATTAACCTGTCCGGCGGCATCGGCGTCGATTACCGCCCCGAAGAGCCGACCAACGACATCATGATCATCGGCGATCTGGTTCGTCAAAAGTATGAGGAGATCTTGACCCCTGCCGGTATGGATGACATCGCGATCTTCACCGAGCTCGGCCGCTACATGATGGCTCCTTATGGCGCGCTGATCGCGACCTGTCTGCACACCAAGCACATCTACAAGGACTACATCGGTCTGGACGCCTGCGCCGCCAACCTCATGCGCCCCGCGATGTACGGCTCCTACCACCACATCACCGTGCTCGGCAAGGAGAACGACCCCTGCGATTTCAAGTACGATGTGACTGGCGGTCTGTGCGAGAACAACGACAAATTCGCCGTTGACCGCATGCTGCCCGAGATCCTGCCCGATGACCTGATCTATATCCACGACACCGGCGCTCACGGCTTCTCGATGGGCTACAACTACAACGGCAAGCTCAGATCGGCAGAAGTCCTGCTCAAGGAGGACGGCTCCCACCAGCTGATCCGCCGTGCCGAGACGATGGACGACTACTTCGCGACCTTCGACTTCTCGCCCTATCATTTCAACACAAAATAATATGCATAAAACGATCTCCCTCACCTGATCGGGTGGGGGAGATTATGCATCACAAAAGCGCCGCCACATCTGTGACGGCGCTGTGCTTTTGTATGCTGTTATCGGGTCGGAACGGTGTCTTTGCCGCCCCTATCAAACAACTCGCTCAACATTCTGAAAGCGTTGTTTGTATCGGAGGTAGTGATGACGTCTTTATCCGAGAAGCGGGTGATGGTCAAAATCGATTTCTCATATTTTTCCTTCATTTCCTTACCTCCTCTTAGTTTCCCGCCTTAGCGGCTACGGTATTGTAGTTGGTGTAGCAACCGCCGAGGACGTTGGATGCTCCGGTGTATTCGCTGTACGCGACGCGCTCCAAGCCGTTGGCGTCTGTATAATGAATGTACGGACGGGCAAGCACATTGGTGTCCTTGCATGCGGCGTCCTCGCCCTCATAGGTGACCACAAAGGAGTACAGCAGATAATCGCCGAAGTTCTGGTGGTCAACACGAACCTCATTGTTTTGACTGTTAGCTACTCTGGAGGTACACTTGACATTATGCGCAAAGCCGAAGTAGTTTTCATTAGTCGCTTCAGCGGACGATGTGTCGATACCGTTCGCTGTCTCGCTGACATATTTGAGTTTTTCATCTAAGCCTTGCGCTACGCCCTCGCTGTGATATTCGATCCAGCCTTCATGTGTCGCGGCGACATAGCCGTATTCGATGTTGTTGGGCTTGATGGCGTTGATCTCGTTGACGACGTCCATGCTCAGAGAGGTGATGAAGCGCATACCGCCGGGCTTTTTCGGTACATCGTCAAAGTTGTAGTCGCGCATTTCCTTGCGGATCTGTACGCCCGCGAGGTCAAAGCCGCCGTAGGTATTCCCGCCGCCGGGGAGGATACTCGGATCATCCGCGTTTTTATCGACATTTTCCACCTTGATCCAGTGCGCGTAGATATCAGTGCTTGCTGTATAAATTGTATCAAAGCTGATGGGAGAATCATCGTCATTATTTTCTTTGTCCAGATACCAACCCTTGAAGATGTAGCCCTCATGTGCGGGAAGGTCGTAAAAGACAGGGACTTTTCCCATAACTAAATCTGCCGCGGTATAAGTGCGGAACGGCTCTTCGTTTTCGGCAAAGTTTGCATAGAAGTTGACGTCAAATTCTTGTATGCCGAACATCGGGTGAACATCTGTGCCTTTATAACCGTCCTCAGAGGCAGGGTTTGTCATTTTCCATGTCAGATAACGGTATGCCGAACCACTCGCTTCGAGCTCGGCGTTATACTCGCTGACCTTTTCGTTGAGCAGGCTCAGCAGATTGCTCGATAGGGGAGTGGAGGATATGGTTTCAATGATAGTATCTGTATGAAGACCAACACCCTTCGCCTTGACGGTAGCAGGATAGACTGTTCCGCTTACGTCGGGCGTATCAAAATAGCCGATCTTGCTGATGTAGGAGTCGGGTCCTTCGGGATTTCCCGAGTTGATCTCGATGCCGCCGAGGGCATAAGAGTCGCTTTGACCGTAGACGTCCTCGATCGCTGTATCCTGATTACAGCCGCACACCGAGCCGGTAGGCTCCTGTCCGGATACCTGACCGAAGCTGTAAGCATTTTTGATAACAGATCTTTTTTCTGTTGTGTAGTAATCCTGAATATAGCCGCAAACGCCGCCTACATAGTTAGATTGACTTGCGATCACATCGCCTACATTATAGCAGTTGATGATCGAGTTAAAGTAGTCATCGGGGTAATAGTCAAAGAAATCGGTCTCAGGCAGTATGAAATTATCGTTCACCCTGAAATGCGCGATCAAGCCGCCGACGGAGATATCCGAAGGATTTGCTTCGATTCTGCCGGTGTTGTAGGTGTTGAGTATCGATGCGCATCCGAGTTCAGCGCCGACGCCTGCACAGCTGAAATAACAGGTGTCACAGTTCATGGTGATGTCTCCGTGGTTAGCGCAGCGGTCGATCACGAGAACCGAGTCCGGATTTTCGTATCCGACAAAGCCTGCACAAAAGCACATTCCGTAGTTATCTGATGCCTCATTTACATACATATCGCCGTAGTTGCGGCAGTCGGTGATCTTGATAAAACTCGGTTTTTCAGCTTCGCCGTCAATAAATCCAATGAATCCTCCCGAATAATTCTCATAGCAGATATCAGCGTAATTATCCGTTGAGGTGATTTCTAATCGGCAATCAACATCCAAGTAACCGAGAATACCGCTGATCACTCGTGGAGATGTATAGGTTGTGGGTTTCGGGTCATTTAATATGACCTTGCTTTCTTCATCGCCAACGGTGCAGTTTTCGATTTTCAGCGTGCCGCTGTATTTTGTGGCTACGATACCGGAGGTGTAGCCGTTATTATTTCCGTCCGTATTATTATAGGGGTTGATCGTACAGTTACCTGTAATATGGCAGTTGGATATGATGTCGTCACCGAGTGAACCACAGGAAAAGGGAGCGTTCCATGTGCTTCCGTATTCGATTTGGACGTCCTTTAAGGTCAGGTCCTTGATTGTCGCGCCGCCTAAGAAGGGCAGGAACGAAACGGTAGATTCATCCGTGCTTACCATGTCAAGGTTGCTGATCGTATGGTTGTTGCCGTTGAAGATGCCGCAGAAATATCGTTCATCGCTCGAGCCCATAGGTTTGTTGGCCGGAGCGCATTGCCATTTTGTGCCCTTGGGGAGCGTAATATCGGCTAAGAGATTTACCGTAACGCCTTTATAATACTCTCCGTCATCTTGTTCTTTAGAAAACTCTTGATTGAACGCAAGGAGATCCTCTATGGTGGTGATATTATACACGCCATTGTCAGGGTCCCATGTGTTTGATGCCGCGGATACCGGTACGGACATGGCGAATACCGTGCTCAGTATCAGTATGAGAGCGAGTGTAATACTGATCGTTCTTTTTACCATTTTTTTCCTCCGCTTTGGTTTTTGCATGTTAGGATTCAATGTTTTTTCTGACTATATGACAGGAAAGAGAGAGGATGATAGGTGATTTCCGATATCAAATGACAATGTAATAAGATAACAAACTATATTTTTACTTGTGCGTATACAATAAAAATATTATAACATTTTAATATAAATCTGTCAAGAAAATAGTGAAATTCAACAAAAAACCTTTTTAGTATAAAAAGCGCCGCCACATCTGTGACGGCGCTGTGCTTTTGTATACTGTTATCGGGTCGGAACGGTGTCTTTGCCGCCCCTATCAAACAACTCGCTCAACATTCTGAAAGCGTTGTTTGTATCGGAGGTAGTGATGACGTCTTTATCCGAGAAGCGGGTGATGGTCAAAATCGATTTCTCATATTTTTCCTTCATTTCCTTACCTCCTCTTAGTTTCCCGCCTTAGCGGCTACGGTATTGTAGTTGGTGTAGCAACCGCCGAGGACGTTGGATGCTCCGGTGTATTCGCTGTACGCGACGCGCTCCAAGCCGTTGGCGTCTGTATAATGAATGTACGGACGGGCAAGCACATTGGTGTCCTTGCGTGCGGCGTCATCGCCCTCGTAGGTGACCACAAAGGAGTACAGCAGATAATTGCCGAAGTTCTGGTGGTCAAGACGAACGATACCGTTTTTGTTCGTCTGTCTGGAGGTGCAATTGACATTATGCGCGAAGCCGAAGTAATCCTCGTCTTTCTTGGTTGTTTTGGTGGTGTTGATACCGTTCGCTTTATCGCTGACATATTTGAGTTTTTCATCTAAGCCTTGCGCTACGCCCTCGCTGTGATATTCGATCCAGCCTTCATGTGTCGCGGCGACATAGCCGTATTCGATGTTGTTGGGCTTGATGGCGTTGATCTCGTTGACGACGTCCATGCTCAGAGAGGTGATGAAGCGCATACCGCCGGGCTTTTTCGGTACATCGTCAAAGTTGTAGTCGCGCATTTCCTTGCGGATCTGTACGCCCGCGAGGTCAAAGCCGCCGTAGGTATTCCCGCCGCCGGGGAGGATACTCGGATCATCCGCGTCCTTTGTGACGTTATCCACCTTGATCCAGTGCGCATAGATATCCTTCGCGTATTTGTCGGTACCGAAGTGCACGGGATGGGTATCGTTGTCGTTGTCTTGATCATAATACCAGCCCTTGAAGATGTAGGGGCAGCTGTTAGTGGCAGTAGGAACGACCTCGGGAACGGTGTAGAATTTATCGATCTTCTCGCCGACCTTGATCTCTTTCGTTGCCGCTTCCACATACGAGGTGAAGATGTCGTTGTTATTGTAATGATCGTCGATCTCGGTGTTGTTGATATGGTAATCAGGCTTTTTGCGGACGAGCCGGACTTCGTTCTCGTCTACTTCGGAAAAGTCCGCGAACCATGTATCGTGATCAGAGGTGAAGAAAGCTGAGGGATTCACAGTGTTATAGTTTTTATACCCGCTGGTCAGATAGTCCTCGGATACCGCTTCGCCGGCTTTATCTTCAAGACCGTCGTCCCAGAGCTTGGGATCGGACAGACCGATCTGCGAGCCGGTCAGAGCGCCGATCACGCGGACAGGATTATCCTTGCTCAAAACGTTGAGATTGTTTTCCGCACCGTTGAATTGGTTGTTTTGTATCGTATCGGCGCCGCTTACGGAAAGGGTTGCATAAGCATTGTAGAAAACGCCCGCTCCGATACTATCGGTGGTAGTGTTGCCGGTTATGGCGGTGTCCTTCAAAATCACGGAACTGCTTTTTGACGAGCTTCCGTAAACATAGATACCGCCGCCGTTATAAGTGCAGGTGTTATCCTTTACGGTACAATTGTCGATATCAACGGTTGAACTGAAAGCAACGACAGCGACGCCGCCTCCGGCTATGGCGTTGTTGTCGGAGATTTCGGAATTTTTGACCTCTCCCAAGAAAGATCCCGAAAGCGAATTGCCGTAGAAGTAAATGCCGCCGCCTACCGACGCGGCTCTATTATGGGTGACAGCCGCGTTACGGATGCTTAATCCGGGTTCGTCGACAGAACCGGTAGTTGACCACATATAGATTTTCCCGGCAGCGTATATTCCGCCGCCGTTATTCGCCGTATTGTTTCTGATGGTACCGCCGTTGATCGTGACTCTGCCGGCAAAATAAGGATAGTTGTTGTTTCTTCCGGTCATGATCGCGATACCGCCGCCGTTGAGCGCGGCATTGTTCTCGATGACGCCGCCGTTCATCACAAAGGTTGAGTTACCTAAGACGCATACGCCGCCGCCGTTACCGATCAATTCGTTTCCGTCAGAGGAATGGACAAAACAGTTTTTGATCGTACCGTTATCCATAATGAAGCTGCCGCTGTTATATACGCATACCCCGGCGCCGTAGCTGACAGTACCTGTCTGTACGCCGCAGTTTTCAACAGAACCGCCGTGCATATGGAATGTACCGCCGTATACGGTCACACCCGCGCCGTAATGGTTTTCTGTGATATGATCTTTGACGGTAACACGGTCATACATATTGCAGACGCCGGACATCCCCACATAAACAATACCTGACTCATCGTTGGTACGGCCGGCTCTGAGGATCAAGGCGGAATTGTTGTCGCCGAGATTCAAGACCGCGCCGTTTTCAACGTCAGCAACGATCGAATTACCGGTGATCGTATGACCGTTGCCGACAACGGTAACGACCGCGTTGGGGTTGGTAACGCTGATATAGCCGGTTTCTATATCCGCGGTGATGTTGATGGTGTAATTACCGCCGTTTTTGTTGATTGCAGTACAAGCGGCTTTTAGCGCGTCTGCCGTACCGACGTCTATGACTTCGCTCTCCGCGACCGCCGCCGCGTCAACATCCGCCGCGTTCACCGTGATCGGGAATGCCGTGAACGTCATGGCGATCATGATGACCGCGAGCAAAAGGCTCAACGTTTTCTTCATTATCATTATTTCCCTCCGTGATGAATACTGTTTGAAAATAACAGTTTTGGTTTATGCCTGTACATCAGGTAATATTATAAATCGACAACATATATTATAATGCTTTATTGCGTGAAAAGTCAATATATTTTAGTAAAATATAACATATTTCACCAGAAAAGATTATATTTTTTATAAAAATAAGCATGTTTGTTCAAGGAGCGTAATTATATTCTGAAATATTTGTCGAGCTGATCATAGGAGAGTATATATATTACAAAAGCGCCGCCACATCTGTGACGGCGCTGTGCTTTTGTATGCTGTTATCGGGTCGGAACGGTGTCTTTGCCGCCCCTATCAAACAACTCGCTCAACATTCTGAAAGCGTTGTTTGTATCGGAGGTAGTGATGACGTCTTTATCCGAGAAGCGGGTGATGGTCAAAATCGATTTCTCATATTTTTCCTTCATTTCCTTACCTCCTCTTAGTTTCCCGCCTTAGCGGCTACGGTATTGTAGTTGGTGTAGCAACCGCCGAGGACGTTGGATGCTCCGGTGTATTCGCTGTACGCGACGCGCTCCAAGCCGTTGGCGTCTGTATAATGAATGTACGGACGGGCAAGCACATTGGTGTCCTTGCGTGCGGCGTCATCGCCCTCATAGGTGACCACAAAGGAGTACAGCAGATAATCGCCGAAGTTCTGATGGTCAACACGAACCTCATTGTTTTGACTGTTAGCTACTCTGGATGTACACTTGACATTATGCGCAAAGCCGTAGTAGTCCTCGTTTTTGGCGTTCGCGGATGATGTATCGATTCCGTTTGCGCTCGTGCTGACATATTGCAGCTTTTCGTTATTGCCCTTTGCGTGATAATCGATCCAGCCCTCATGTGTCGCGGCGACATAGCCGTATTCGATGTTGTTGGGCTTGATCTTATTGATCTCGTTGACGACGTCCATGCTCAGCGAGGTGACAAAGCGCATACCGCCGGGCATTTTCGGTACATTGTCAAAGTTGTAGTCGCGCATTTCCTTGCGGATCTGTACGCCCGCCAGGTCAAAGCCGCCGTATTGGTCGTTATCCTCCGTGGGAAGGATGCTTTCGTCATTTTCGTCCTTGGTGACATTCTCCACCTTGATCCAGTGCGCGTAGATATCCTTCGCGTATTTGTCGGTGCCGAACTTCACGGGGCGGGTATCGTTCTCATTATCCTGATCATAATACCAGCCCTTGAAGATGTAGGGGCAGCTGTTCTGCTGTGTGGGAACGACCTCGGGGATCAAATAGAACGAGTCGATCGTCTCGCCGACCTTGACGTCTTTTCCTGTCGCTTCTTCAACATAGTGAGTGAAGATATCGTTGTTATCGTATTTATCGTCGATAACGTCATTGTTGATATGGTAGTTGATGTCAGCGCGGACAAGTCGGACTTCGTTAGTGTTTCCGGTTATTATCTCCGTTGTTTTCTGCTTTAATGTGTAATTACTAACGCCGCCAACAATTTCCAGTTTAGCGGTTAGATTGCCGTAATCATCATATTCATATATCGTATCAGCAGGAGGATTAGTATTTACATATTTAATACTTTTGGTAGTATAATCCTCTGAAAAAGCATAAGAATAATTACTATTACTTATGTAGTTAGTAGTGTCATAGACTTTATACACTAATTCTTTTGTATCGGCATACAAAGTTTGATCATTCAAATAAACACGGAAAACTATACTTCCTCCCTTTCCGGTAATCGGTGACTGAGAAAATGTAACAGTCGCGTAGTTATTACTACTAGTCTTCTGTATTGTTAAAGTGGTAGGATATGTACTATCTAAAATGGAGTATTTTAAATAGATGTTGCCGTTATTGTTTACATCGGTGATTTTTGTGTATTTTGAAGTATCGCTGTATTTATACTTCATTTCATTATACAAATCGTTAAACGACGAAATCTTATCAATATCCGGATTTTTGATTTCCGAATAAACATACTCGTTGTTTTGACCATACAGAGGATTTAATTTTGGATCACTTGCAGGAATATACGGGTATCTATTAACGGTATATTCACGATAAGTAACCGAAGAAGGATCCACAGTCTCTTCCTTGGTTTGCTCAGATCTGTCAACTATCCAAGTCTCATGGTCGGAGGTGAAGTACTCGCTGGGGTGAACCTTGGGGTTATGTTCTTTGTATCCGCTGGTCAAGTATTCTGTTGAAACAGCCTGAGCATCCTCGTCCGGTAAGTCGTCATCCCAAAGGGTAGGATCAGACAGACCGATTTGAGAGCCGGTCAAATCGCCGTTGACATAAACGGGATAATCTGTGCTGTCTACACACAGATTGTTTTTGTAGAAGTATTCTTCACCGTTTTCGTCAGATACTAAATAATTATCTTGTATTATATTTTTTCCGGAGATGTTGAGCTTAGACGGATTGCTTGCGCTGTTAAGATATATCACTCCGGCTCCGAAACCATAAGCTTTGTTATTGGTAACAGTTGTATCTTTCAGGAAGCTTTCGCCTTTTATTCCCGAACCTCCTGTTAAGTAGGCACAAACGCCTCCTCCATATCCGCTTGCGGTATTTCCGGAAATAAAACAGCCATCGATGTACATTTTCGTCCAGTAAGAATAGCTTATAATACCTGCGCCGTCCTTCGCAGTGTTGTCAATAATATCAGCGTTATAGATTTGACATGCCACTGTATTGCGAAGAGCAGCAACCATTATACCGCCGCCTCTGCCTGCTGTTGCTGTGTTATTCGATATGTTTACGCTGCTTGAGGTAACACCGTTGTTAGTGGTTTTAGTACCATTTATAAATAGACCGGGATTCAATACGGCGTCCCCTTCGACCGATCCGATCGGAACAGCATAGGCTTCGTTATAACCTGTCGCAAGCACACCGGCTCCGAAGTTAGCGAAATTGCCGCTGATAGTGCCGCCGTTGATGGAAACTGCACTTTTAGGATATCCCATACCATAGTCTGCCATCTCGTTGGTGTCAATGACTAAAGCAACTCCTCCGCCATAGGATTTGTTATCTATGGTTGTTGCGCTGTTGTTAGTGATGGCTCCGCCGTTCATAGTGAAATTTGAATATGATGTAACAAATACGCCGGCTCCACAGGCAGTTAATGTTCTTCCGGGATAGATATTTCCATCTGAAGCATAATAATCATCCCATGTGTAACTGTAGTTTGCATTGACATAGCACCTATCTATGGTTCCGCCGTTCATAATGAACGTACCGCCTGCATAAACAGCGACACCGCCGCCAAAGCAGACCGAACCGCTGGCAACACCGCAGTGCTCAATCGTGCCGCCGTCCATGATGAAGGTACCGCCCTGAACGCTGACGCCGCCGCCGAAACAGTTGTCGCCTCTACGATCCTTGAGTGTGACTTTATCACGCATATTGCATGTGGAATCGGACAAAACATAGACTAAGCCATGATCATCATTACCAATTTCGGGATGAAGTAAATCATCACCCTGTATAGTTAATGCCGATTCTCCGTCGCCGATATTGACCGTAGCGCCGTTATCTACATATACCAAGGTATGTGTGGTAGTGGAGAGCGTATGACCGTTACCGATAATGGTTACGGTTACTTTCACTTTGGCCTCGTTTTGAATGGCGATACCGCAGTCGTTGAGGTCTGTCCTCAAGTCGATCACATAATTGCTCTCTGTTGTCACGGCATTGATCTCACTTACGGCAGCAGACAAATCATCCGCGGTTTCTATGGTGAAGGTTTTGTCAACTGCCGTCCCTGCCGTGTCAACATCCGCCGCGTTCACCGTGATCGGCAATGCCGTGAACGTCATACCGATCATCAGTACGGCAAGAAAAATACTCAACGTCCTTTTTAAAACCATTTCTTTCCTCCTTAAAAACCTTCAATCAATGATTCGGACAATTCTTTTGATTATTTATGTGTACAACGGTACGGTATACCGTTGGCTGATACAATTTATCAATCATAGATGATGAAAAGCCTCGATCGGCAGTGTGCATGCTTAGCAGCCGATCGAGGTCGTGGAGTGTTCCTGGCTGTTATTTGTAACAGTTATTCTATGAATTATCGTCTTTTGTTGAGGTGCCTGTCGGGATCACGGCTTGAAAATGATCTGTCCCCAGCCCTCATCGTCGGTCGGGAACACGGTCGGCGCCGTCGTAGGAGATGTCGTCGGCGCGGTGGTGGGTGCATGGGGGTCGAACGGGAGAGAGGGGATGAGCCCAGCCTTATAGCGCAGGATCAGCGTCACATCATTGCTCGTGATCTCGCCGTCATTGTCAACATCGCCCGCGTTAAGGTTTTTATTGTCGGGCGTTTTCATATTTGCCAAAGCGCGTTGGATCACGGTCGCGTCCTTTACGGTGACCGCTCCGTCGCCGTCAACGTCGCCGATGATCGTCTTCTCAGCCGCGGTGTTGGAGATCGCGAACGCGAATAGGATCAGCACCGATGCGATCACAGCAAATGTTGATTTAACCAAGTTCACTGATATCCACCTCCGCGTTATCCCCGCCGCGTTCTATCTGCGGACTGACTGCCCGAGAGGAACTTGACGAGCCTTTATTTGAGGATCCTGAGCCATTGTTGCCTGAGCCGCTGTTGCCTGAGCCGCTGTTACCTGAGCCGCTGTTACCTGAGCCATTGTTGCCTGAGCCGCTGTCGGTATCGCCGCCCTTAGCGGAATTGTCGGATGAACCCTTGTCGGAGGATTCTCCGTCTTGTGCGGAGCCGCCCGAAGAAGTGCCGTTTTGTGAGGCTGCGCCCTCACGCGCGGGAGCGCTGTCGCGATCCTTACTCTCTCCATCCTCGGCAGATGAAGCACTCTTGTTGTCCGCGGCGGCTGAAGCCGATGAACTCGAGGCTTTTTCGGCGCTGTCGGCAGTGGCAACGGTCGCCGCGCTTTGATCGGCAGTAGCGCCGGCATCGGCTTGCTTTTTGCCGCATCCGCAAAGCAGGATCAGTGACGCCGCGCACAGAGCGAAGAGCGTTTTTTTATAATCAAACATTATTTTTCTCCCTGAATAGTGCAAATGAAATATTTTTATACCATTATATTATAATACTTTTGTATAATATAGTCAAGCCGTCATTCTGTAGAAAACAGTCATAATATTTATCTTTGCTTCGTATATTTTCACAGAGGAGGTTCATTATGTACAGAGAGTATTTGAATTCCGGCAAAAATCCGGGCGAGATCTATGCGCCCGACAGGGTTCTTCCGCAGGGGGAGACGCCCTTTCGCGACGAGTATGAGGAATATATCCGCGCGTATCCCGGGCGCGGTACCTTGAAGGTGCAGATCAGCGTCGCGCGCGGTGCTTTTCCGCTGAAAAATGTGCTCGTCGATGTGTCCCAGATCTACAACGGCGTGCGCTACAGCCTGTATAACGACGTCACCGATATCTCCGGCATCGTCGACAATATGGTGCTGCCCGCGCGATCACTCGAAAGCACCCTGAATTTTGAATCGTCACAGATCCCCGAGGCGGAGTATCTGGTGACCGTGTTCCATCCCGATTTCCGCGAGATGAATGACTGCGCGGTGGTCATCCACGATAAGACCGAGACCATCCTGCCCATCTCGCTGGTGCCGCTGACAGGGGAGAGAGAAGATGGCTGAGCTGCCCACTATCCCGTCCTATATCACCGTCCACCTCGGTGCGCCGAACAGCAACGCCGAGAATATCACGGTGCGATTTTCGGACTACATCAAGAACGTCGCCTCGTCCGAGATCTTCCCGAACTGGCCTGTCGAAGCCCTGCGCGCCAATATCCTCGCGCAGATCTCCTACACCCTCAATCGCGTCTACACCGAGTATTATCCCAGCCGCGGCTATGACTTTGACATCACCAACGACACCCGCTATGACCACGCCTACACCAAGGACGGCGAGGTGTTCGACACCATCAGCCTGATCGTCGACGAGATCTTCAACAACTACATCCGCCGCAAGGGCGCGATCGAGCCGCTTGCCGCCAAGTTCTGCGACGGCAGGATCACCATGTGCAGCGGATTGCTCCAATGGGGCACGGTCGACCTCGCCAATCAGGGCTACACCGCCATGCAGATCTTGCAGTATTACTACGGCGACGACATTGAGCTGGTCGAGAACGCGCCTTTGACCGATAAAACCCAGTCTTATCCCGGCGTTGCCCTGTCGCGCGGCTCCTTCGGCGACGATGTGCGCACCATCAAAAACGAGCTCAACCGCATCCGCCGCAACTATCCCGCCATCCCGAATATCAACACCGCCACCTCTGTCTATGACGGCGAGACGGTGGAAGCGGTCACGGAGTTCCAGCGTATCTTCAACCTCACGCCCGACGGCGTGGTGGGCAAGGCGACATGGTATAAGATCAAGCAGATCTATGCCGCGGTCAAGCGCCTGTCCGAGCTGACCAGCGAGGGGCTGACCATCCCCGAGGTGGAGCGTGTGTTCCGCACGGAGCTCTCGCTCGGCGACAGCGGCGTCGAGGTCGAGGCGGTGCAGTATTATCTGGCGTTTTTGGGCTATTTCTATCCCCAGCTCCCGCCGATCCCGATCACAGGCTTTTACGACGAGTTGACGCGTGACGCGGTGTTCACGTTCCAGAATGAATACGGTCTGCCTGTCACGGGCGTTGTCGATCTGAGTACCTTCTACACCATCGAGCGTGTGTACAAAAACGCGGTCGCCGACCTGCCCGCAAACTACCGGAGCGCCATCGGCGAGCCGTATCCCGGGCGTTTTCTCGTGGAGGGCGACAGGGGAGAAGAGGTGCGCGTGATCCAGCAGTACATCAACCGTATCGCGCAGTCCGATCCTGCCGTGCCGACCATCACCGTGGACGGCGTCTTCGGGCCGCAGACAAGGCGCGCGGTGACCGCGATCCAGTCACAGTTGGGTGTGGAGCAAAACGGCGCGATCGGCCCCGTAGAGTGGGTCGAGATCATCACCCGCGGCAATAATCTATGATTCGATTCATGACCCGATGATCTTTCACGGATTATCGGGCTTTTTTTGATCGGACAGGTTCTTGATTGCTTCGACAAAATATTACATGATTTTTCCATATTAGAAATATCACTCTGTTATTGTACTATATAATGTGTTCTGGATATATTGTATGGGTATATAGGGGATGGATATGGGAAAATATAACGATGATTTCTTTATTGACTTCGAGGATATCTCTTCCGAAGGTCAAGAGCGCCGTCGTGAGTATCGATCAAACGAATACAGACGCCGCGACGACAGACGGTCGCATGACTTTGACAGGAACGAGCCGCGTTATCCCGACCGTCGTCAGGCGGATCCCGGCAGAACGCGCCGACCCGCCAATGTGTATGACGACCGCCGCGACTATAACAGATTCAGAGATGACGACCGCCCCGGTTATCACAGGAACAGGATCGATAACCGCCGCGGTTACGAAAGGCGTCGTGACGACGACCGCCGCTATGACAGACAGCGGGACGCTTACCGCGCGGAACGATCGCAACCTCGCTCCGATCCGCGATATCGTGATCGGACTCCCGAAAACAGAAGACGGAAAAAGCCGAATATGTTCCGCGTCGCGGTCATCTCGGTCGCGCTGCTGCTGGTGATTGTCATCATCGGCGGTATCATCGCAGGCGTCTCTGCGGCAAGCAAGCCGGCGATCCATTCGCTGACCGTCTCCGAGGTCGCCGCCGATCAGGTGCTCCTCAGCTGGGAAAAGGTCAACAAGGTGGACGGCTATCGTGTGATGATGGCAAAAGGCGACGCCGATTTAGAAGAATATCAGACGATCAACGATCCCGATACCGTGACCGCTGCCGTCACGGGCTTGGAGCAGGCGTCGAGCTATCGCTTTGCGGTGACGACGCTGCGCGGCAACAAAGCCGGCAAGCCGACAGAAACGGATCCGGTTCATACCTTGCCTGCCTCTCCCGAGATCACGACCATCCAATCGCTCGATCCCGGTACCATTCATCTGGAATGGTCAAAGAACGATAGTGCAAACGGCTATCTCGTTGAGTATAAGAAGAACACAGAGGATTACAGCAGTGATTCGACGATGACGATCAGCGATCCCGCACAGTGCAGTGCGGATATTACCGATCTTGCGGTCGATACCGATTACACCGTGCGCGTCAGCGCGACTGCCGACCTCGGCGGCACCGTCAAGAGCGCTCCCTCACCGGAGCAGACGGTCACCGTCACGGCGAAAAAGGTCGAGCCTGTGCCCAAGGCGGCGGATCAAAAGGCGGATGCCGCCATCGATCCCGACAAGCCCATGATCGCGCTCACCTTCGACGACGGCCCCGCCGTCAACACCGATTCCAGTGACCGTATCCTCGATGTGCTGGAGAAAAACAATGCCAAGGCGAGCTTCTTCATGGTCGGTTACTACGCTTCGCAGAATCCCGACAACGTCAAGCGCAAGGCGGAGCTCAAGATGGAGCTGGGCAATCATACCTGGGATCACTCCCGCTACGGCAACGAGGTCACACCCGACGATATCCGCCGCACCAGCAACCAGATCCACGATATCACTGGTCAGTTCTCGACCTGCTTCCGTTCCCCCGGCGGTATGACGACTCCCGCGATCCTTACCGAATGTGCCGAAGAGAACATGGCGGCGTACTACTGGTCGATCGACACCCAGGACTGGAATTCCCGCAACGCGGACGCGGTCTATCACTCGGTGATGGACAACGTCAAGGACGGCGACATCATCCTGATGCACGAGATCTATGATTCCACCGCCGACGCGGTCGAGCGCATGGTGCCCGAGCTGATCGCGCAGGGCTACCAGCTGGTGACCTGCCACGACCTGATCACCCTCAAGGGCGGCGCCGAGCCCGTCCCCGGTACGCAGTACGTCAACGCGTTCACCAAATCCGAGTTTTAATATCCATCATTACAAATTGTCATGCAAGGCATTTATGCCGCGGCAATCTCAACCGTAATCATATTGACAAGGCGTTCATCGTATCGGTGAGCGCCTTTATCGATTATGATGTAACGTTTATCGTAGGGGATGGTACCGACACGCGTGTCCGACGTACCGAAACTTTTCCGATATATCTCATTTGTATGATAAACTGAAAATTGAAGACTGAAAACTGAATAATGAATAATAAACAATACCTCGATCATTCAATGCTCGGGGTATTGTTATGTAGGGGAGGGGCATGCTCCTCCCGAAAACCTTTCCGTTCAAGCTCACCCAAATGCAAAGCAAATCAGACGTTTATTGTAGGGGAGGGGCTTGCTCCTCCCGAAAACCTTTCCGTTCAAGGTCACCCAACC
>CAMJMQ010000021.1 GCA_946407065.1 uncultured Clostridia bacterium
CAGGCGGAAATATGCCCGTCAAAACCACGGTTCGGATTATTCCTGTCACCCTATGGATTGTTTTATCAATGTCAATATAAGACATTGATGCCGCGCCATCTCAACCTATCAAAGAAAGGATCCTCCCCATGCGCCTTATGCCTGCTTTACCGGAAAGTATCTTTGACATTTGTTATCTGGTTTTTGCCGTCGTCAGCGGTATCCGACTGCTCCGATATGCCAACGGCAGAAAGGATATCCGTCTGTTCGGATGGATGACGCTGATCCTCGGCTGCGGCGACGCATTCCATCTGGTGCCGCGTATCCTCAACTATTGGACCGACGGCGACTTTACCGCCGCGCTCGGCATCGGCAAGCTCGTCACCTCCGTCACGATGACCGTCTTTTATCTGCTGATGGAGTACGCGCGTCGCGAGCGCTATCACATCAACGGTGAAAGACCGGTGCTTATCATCCTTTGGATCGGCACGATCTGCCGTATCGCGCTGTGTTGTTTTCCGCAAAACGGCTGGACGAGTGCCGAGCCCTCTCTAACGTGGGGCATCATCCGCAATATCCCGTTCATCATCATGGGTGTGATGACCGTGATCCTCTGGCTGCGCTCCGCAAAAGAGGACAAGCCGCTGAGATGGATATGGCTCGCGGTCACATTGAGTTTTCTGTTCTATTTGCCCGTTGTGCTGTGGGCGCAGACTGTTCCGATGATCGGTATGCTGATGCTCCCGAAAACCTGTATGTACATCTGGATGATCGTCATGTTCCGCAAATCCGCCCACAATAAACATTAATTAAATCGTGTTAAACAACAACCCCACTGTCATCAAACAGTGGGGTTTTCTTCATCTATTGTCATTGCGAAGCCCTCCGGGGTCCCCATAACTCCCCGAGTTTTGGGGAGAGGAGGAGCCGCCACATGAGCAAGAGAGAAGTCGATCTTGACTGCTCTTAGCGAATACGGCGAGCGACGACGAGTGGCAATCTCAACCTATTTTATCATGTCTGCCATACGACCAACAGATCGCCTTTTCTGACGGAGATCTCTGCCGCTTTACCGATAAAGGCGTTGCTCACGCCGATATGATCGGTACATGCTACGTCAAAATTCTCCACCTCGTAGCTCAGTCCGCGGATCGTGACGCCCTCTGCGGTACCGCCCAAGGCGAATACCGAGATCCTGCCGCTCTCACGCGCGTCAAACGATATCGATGACTTATGCAACACGGTAAAGGAGTATTCCTCGCCGATCAACAGCACCCTTGCGCCGCGGCGGGCGATATCATGCGCGATCGCGACATTGGCAAAGGTGTGATCCAACGCGCCGCCCACAGCGCCGTAGAGGATGAACTCCCTGCATCCGTGCTCAAAGCCCTTTTCCACAGCATAGCCGACGTCGGTCATATCCTTGCGGACGGGCAGGGTGATGACGTTCTCCCTATCGGGCGCTTTGCCCAGTGAATCGAAATCCCCCACCACAAGATCAGGGTCGATCCCGAGTGACAGCAAGTTAGCATAGCCCTGATCGGCGGCGATGATGAAGTCGCCCGATACAGGCTTGACCGGCAGACGGCTCACTTTCAGCGCGCCGAAGATAAAACATCGATTCATCTTTTATCCTCTCTTAAACATCCGTTTTTCCCGCATAGATCTTTGCGATGATATCGCGCTTGTACTGCAAAAATTCCTCCGACAGGACAAATTCCTTTCGGCGCGGCTTCGGCTCCTTGATGACGATCTCATCGGTGAGCCCTCCCATGCCGTCCAACAGATAAATACGGTCGGACAAGAGGATCGCCTCGTCCACATCATGGGTGATGAACAGTGTCGATAGCTTGATCCTGTCCATCACATCCAGATACCATCGGTGCATTTCGCTCTTGGTGAGGGTATCGAGCGCGCTGAATGGCTCGTCCAGCAAAGCGACCTGTGCCGAAAAGAGGTATGTTCTCAGCAGGGCGGCACGCTGTTTCATGCCGCCCGACAGCTCGACGGGATAGCGCTTTTGCGTTCCCTCAATGCCGAACTCCTCAAAATACGCGCCGACCTTCTCGCGCGCCTCTTTCTTCTTCATCCCTTTGATGATCAGCGGCAGCGCCACATTGTCTTCGACCGTGCGGTACGGCAGGAGCATATCCTTTTGCAGCATATAGCTGACCTTGCCGCTCTGTCCCGTGATATCCTCGCCGTTTAAGAGCACCTGTCCCTGCTGCGGCTCCAAAAGCCCCGCGATGATGTTGAACAGCGTCGTTTTGCCGCCGCCGCTCACACCGAGCAGACAAACCAGCTCGCCGTCGTTCAGCACAAGGTTGACGTCATTCAAGATCTTGTTTACGCCGTCATAGCTGAACGTGACGTTCTTGACTTCCAGTACTGCCATTACTCGGGAAGATAATCGTTGGTGAAGCCGCCGTTCTCGGGAACCTCGGCGTCGGACAGCTTGTTATCGTTGATCCACTTGAAGAACGCGCTCCAACGAGCGGGATCGATATAACCCCAGCGCGTCACATCGGACTTGTATTCCTTTGACAGATATTGCTGGCTCGCCTTGACCTGCTCGGCGCTCAGCTCGGGCGCGTTTTTCAGCAGGATCTCCGCCGCGCCGTCGGGATCTTCGATCGCATATTCATAGCCCTTCTTCAATGCGGCAAGGAAGGCTTTGGTCGCGTCGGGATTCTTCGCGATCCAATCATTATTGCCGATGACAACGGGAGAATAATAGTCAAATACAGGGTCGATATCCTTGAACGCAAAGAAATCAGTATCGAGCTTTGCCTGCTCCGTCGCGATACCTGCCCAGCCGTAGTAGACCCAGATCGCGTCGACGGTGTTCGACTGTAACGCGGAGACCTCATCGGTGACGGTAGAGGGGATCAGCTCGACCTTGCTGAAATCACCGCCGTCATCCTCGACCACCTTCTTCAAGGTTGCCTTCTCGATCGGCAGATCCCATGTCGCGTACTTCTTGCCCTCCAGACCTTTGGGTCTGTCGATGCCCTTACCTTTCAGGGAGATGATGCCGGAGGTGTTGTGCTGGACGAGTGCCGCGACCGCCGTGATCGGGATCGCGCCCTCACCTGCCAGTGCAGGGGGCAGATAATCCTGGAACGATACGCCGAACTGTGCCTTTCCGGAGCCGACAAGCATCTCAGCGCCGTCCTCGGGCGGCTGGACGATCTCAACATCCAAGCCCGCTTCCTCAAAATAACCCTTATCCTTTGCGACATACAGGCCCGTATGGTTGGTGTTGGGCGTCCAGTCGAGGACAAAGGATATCTTTGTCTTGTTGGCGGAATCCGCAGTCGCCGCTGCGGCTTCCGTCGCCTTTTCGGTATTGGTTTTCTGCGAAGCGCAGCCCGTTACCGCCGCCATCGCCAATAAGCATACTAATACAATTGCTAACAGTTTTTTCATTCTATAGTCCTCCTGTGATGATAATGTGCTTTTTCCCACGGCATACACGCGTGCTGGATCACTTCGGTCAACCAGATCAGGATCAGGCTGATCACGGAAATCAGGATGATCACCGCGAACATCTTGTCGGACGCGAACGACTTGCGTACTCTGGTCATGTAACAGCCCAAGCCCTCCGTGCCGCCGATCCACTCCGAGACGACCGCGCTGACGACCGCGTAGGATACTGATATCTTCAGGCTGGAAAAGAAGTGTCCCAGCGAATTCGGCAGCTTGACATAGCGAAAGATCTGCATCCGGCTCGCGCCCATCGAGCGCATCAAATTGACCGTGTCCTTGTCCACCTCGGAAAAGCCCTGCAACAGGCTGATCGCGATCGGAAAGAACACGACCAACACGATCAGCACGATCTTGGGCAGCATCTCATAGCCCAACCAGATGACAAGCATCGGCGCGATCGCGACGGTGGGGATCGTCTGACTGACCACGATCAGCGGATAGACCGTCTTGCGCACCAGTGCAAACCGATCCATCAGCACCGCCGTCAAAAAGCCGATCAAAATACCGACAAACAGACCGATCATCGTCTCGGTCAGCGTTACACGCGCGTGACTGAGCATCAGCCGCCAGTCATCCCGGAACGCCCCGATCACATCCCCCGGTGAGGGCAGGATGAACTTAGGGATCCCGGTAAAACGGCAGACGCAGTACCAGACTGCCAGTATCAGCACAAAGATCCCGACACGCGGCGCGACCTTACTGATGGTGCTTCGTAACTTTGCGCTCAATCGTCAGTACATCCCCCTCCGGTCGGTAATCGACCTTGATATACGCCAACACGGACGGCGCACCGGCGCGGATGGCGATATGCTGACATTCCTTGACGATATCCATCAGCTCGTCATAATCGCCCTCGATCGCGGTCTCAAAGGGGCCGACATAGCATTTGAGCCCCGTGCTCTTGATATACGCGATGACCTCGTCAACGATGCGGATCAGCTCCTCATCATTTTGTGCCTCTGGTAACGTCTGGATCGCTACACTTGCGTTCATAAAATACCTCCTCTAACTCATTAAAATATCGGGGAAGAGAATACTCCTCCCACATATCAATAGGCATGGGCAAAACCCACCACCAATGACTGACCACTAATCACTGACCACTAATCACTGACCACTGACCACTAAAAAAGCACCACGCCTTCGCATGGTGCCAAATCAATCTTTTGACAAGCTCCCTACGACGGCATTATCCGTATCAGGTATAAGGGTCAAGAGCGCCTGAGCTCTACTCTCAGCCGACTTTGCGTCAGCCCCCCTGTGGTGTTTTTCCGCATTTATTCTATACCTCTGTGAAACATTTGTCAAGCAGGATCACAACAAAAACCTCCGACAGTCTTTATAGATGGTTGACAATCAGCGTGTCATCCGCTATGATTAGCTTAAGCTAATCTATACGAGGTCATTCTATGCGATTAAAAGAACTGAAAACAGGACAGTCTGCCGTCATCACGGCGGTAGGCGGCGAGGGACGATTGCGCCAGCATTTTCTGGATATGGGCGTGATCCCCGGCACCCAGGTCACACTGGTCAAGCTCGCTCCCATGGGCGATCCCATGCAGCTCACGCTCCACGACTATGAGCTGTCCCTGCGCCTTGCCGACGCTGAAAAAATAGAGATCGAGCCGATCGAGAAAACCGAGCGGATATCCCATCCCCAAAAAACCAAGAGCAACCACCCCGGCTTGGGTGAGGGCGGTAAATTCCACCCCAAGGGCAGCGGCGATCCCCTGCCCGATGACGTCACCCTGACTTACGCCCTGGTCGGTAACCAGAACAGCGGCAAGACCACGCTCTTCAACCAGTTGACAGGCTCCAACCAGCATGTCGGCAACTTCCCCGGCGTGACGGTCGACCGCAAGGACGGCGTCATCAAAGGCTACAAGAATACCCTGATCACCGATCTGCCCGGTATCTACTCGATGTCGCCCTATACCAATGAAGAGATCGTCTCACGCAGTTTTGTACTGGACGAAAAGCCCCGCGCGATCATCAATATCGTCGACGCGACCAACATTGAGCGCAACCTCTATCTGACCATGCAGCTGCTCGAGATGGATACCCCCGTCGTCGTCGCGCTGAATATCATGGATGAGCTGAACGCCAACGGCGGCTCCGTAGACATCAACCAACTCGAATCTCTGCTCGGCGTACCCGTGGTGCCGATCTCCGCGGCAAAGAATCAGGGCGTTGACGAGCTGGTCAAGCACGCGATCCACATCGCGCACTATCAGGAAAAGCCCATGCGACAGGACTTTTGCTCTGCCGATGAAAAGGGCGGCGCGGTTCACCGCTGTCTGCACGCGGTGCGCCACCTGATCGAGGACAAGGCGAAAAAAGCGGACATCCCCCTGCACTTTGCGGCGAGCAAGGTAGTCGAAGGCGATGACCTCATCCTCGAAAAGCTGAACCTCAACAGCGGCGAAAAAGAAATGCTCGAGCACATCATCACCCAGATGGAAAAGGAATGCGGGCTCGACCGCAACGCCGCCATCGCGGATATGCGCTTCTCCTACATCCAAAAGGTCTGCTCCCGCACTGTGACAAAGCCTGCCGAGAGCCGTGAGCACCGCCGCAGCGCCGCGATCGACCGCATCCTGACCGGCAAGTTCACCGCCATCCCGATGTTCATCCTGATCATGGGGCTGATCTTCTGGCTGACCTTTGATTTGATCGGCGGCAACCTGCAAAACCTCCTGGAAGCAGGTATCTCCGATCTGACGAATATCACAAAAACCGCTCTGGAAAACGCGCACGTCAACCCGATTCTTGTGGGGCTTGTCACCGACGGCATCTTCACGGGTATCGGCAGTGTGCTCAGCTTTTTGCCGATCATCATCACGCTGTTTTTGTTCCTGTCGATCTTGGAGGACAGCGGCTATCTGGCGCGTGTGGCGTTCTTTATGGATAAGCTGCTTCGACGGATCGGACTGTCGGGGCGCAGTATCGTGCCCATGCTGATCGGCTTCGGCTGTACCGTGCCGTCGGTCATGGCGACGCGTACCCTGCCCAGTGAGCGCGACCGTAAAATGACCATCCTACTCACACCGTTTATGAGCTGTTCGGCAAAGCTGCCGATCTACAGCTTCTTTGTCAGCGTCTTTTTCAGTCAGTACAGAGGGCTGATCATCACCGGACTGTATCTTTTGGGTATCATCATCGGTATTTTGATCGCGTTATTATATAAGAAAACCATCTTCAAGGGCGAGGCGGTGCCGTTCGTCATGGAGCTGCCCAACTATCGCCTACCGGGCGCGAAGAACGTCATCCGCCTGTTATGGGATAAGGCGAAGGACTTTATCCAGCGCGCGTTCACCGTCATCTTCATCTCCACGATCATCGTCTGGTTCCTGCAGAACTTCAATCTGCAATTCAACATGGTCACCGACTCACAGGACAGCATCCTCGCGCAGATCGCAGGTCTGATCGCCCCGCTCTTCTCGCCGCTCGGCATGGGCGACTGGCGCATCGTCACCTCGCTGATCAGCGGCGTGATGGCGAAGGAAAGCGTCGTTTCCACCCTCAAGATCCTCTACACCGGCGGGATCGGCTCGGCGATGACCGCCCTGACCGCGATCTCCATCCTCGTGTTCAGCCTGCTCTACACCCCCTGTGTGGCGGCGATCGCCTCCGTCAAGCGTGAGCTCGGACACAAATGGGCGATCGGCGTAGTCGTCTGGCAGTGCGTCGTCGCCTACCTCGTCACCACGATCGTCCACCTGATCTGTGTGTTGTGCGGGATGGGAGGCTAAGTATGAATCTTGTCGATATCCTGATCCTCTGCGCGATTGCGGCGGCGGTGGTCGCGGCGGTCGTTTGCATCGTCATCCGCAAACGCAAGGGGAAAAGCTGTTCCTGCTCCTGCGACAACTGTCCCTATCCGTGTCACAAAAAATAGACGTTATTTTTGCAAATTTTTCCTTTTCGGATAGGACTTTCCTATTGATTTTATTATTCTGTATTGTTATAATAATTTTGTGATTGACGCCTGTCTGCCCGACGACGCAGCGATACAGATTTTTTGCAATAGATCATGATTTTTATTGCTTTTTGATACAACGGCTCCGATCATCACGGGGTCGTTTTTTCTGCCACCCGCGGCAGAATCGGTCTAAACCCCTCGGATTCGGTCGGTAGAGTGATGATTTTATCAAAACCCGCTTAAACACTGTCTTTTTTCGCTGTGTTCTACTGTCGGTAGAGCCTGTTCTACCTGCTGTTGAGGGCGATGTAGAACCGTAGGATTCAGTTGTAGACAGTTTTGGGGCGACAATCGCTTTTCACCGCTTCACAACTTTGCTATAATAAATCCGGTCAAAACGCCGAAAGAAAACAAAAATCATTCCGGGTATGGATGATTCCTGTCATCCTAAACTTCCGGCGCGTCATAACGGCAGAGTTTGCATAGGGTGACCGAAATAATCCGAACCTGCCGAAAACGGCAATATTTTGACTTATCAATCTCGGCTGACACAAAGGAGGCTGTTCGTGGATAACCGCAAGGTCATATACTATCAGGATGAACTCAACGACGAATTTTCCACGGCGGTCATCGAAGCAAAGAAGATCGACGGCGATTACGTTTATGACCGCAAGGGTCCCATTCGCGCATTCACCCGCTTTTTCTGGTATCGTATCGTCGCGACGCCGATCGCGTATCTGTACGCGAAGTTCAACTTGCACCAACGCACGGTCGGTCGCGAAAAGCTCAAGCCCTTTCGCAAGCTGGGTATCTACCTGTACGGCAACCACACGCAGGCGATCGGGGATCCCTTCACGCCCAACGTCTTTTGCTTTCCCCAGCGGGTGTCCTTCATCGTACACGCCAACAACGTGTCGATGCCGTATCTCGGACGGATCAATCCCTCGCTGGGTGCGATCCCGCTGCCCGATACGCGGGACGCTTACCGCAACTTTCAAGAGTGTATCGCCGGACGGATCGAGAAGCATCACGCCGTCGTGATCTACCCCGAGGCGCATATCTGGCCGTATTACACCCATATCCGCCCCTTCCCCGACGGCTCCTTCGGCTATCCCGCCAAGGACGGCACACCTGTGTTCTGCTTTGTCAACACCTACCAAAAACGCGGCAACAAGCGTAAACCGCGTATGACGACCTATATCGACGGACCGTTTTACCCCGATATGGAGCTGCCCCTCAAGCAGCGCCGTAAGAAGCTGCGCGACGAGGTGTACGCGCAAATGTGCAAGCGCGCCGAGCTCTCCAATGTCGAGGTCATCCAATACATCAAAAAGGAAAAAGAGGACGACGCGGCACAACAGGCTGAGTAAGGCTGAAAAAGCTGTCATCCTTTTTCCCGGCTGACCCTTTGTCGGCACATCATGAATTCAATCAACGGAGGTATAACATGGTAAACGTACTATTCTGCGGAAACGACGGTGTTTTCGACGGATTTCTCACCTGCGCCTTATCGCTGATGAAGCGCACCAAATCCGACGAGCCCTTTGCGTTTCGGATCTTTACCATGGAGCTGACCCGCCTGAGTCCCAAATATACCGGTATTCCCGAGGAGCGGATCGAGCTGCTCCGCAAGACCGTCCAACAATATAATCCCGAAAACACCTTAAAGGTCATCGACGTCACCGAACTATATGAGCAGGAGTTCGCCCATTGTCCGAATGAAGGCGCCTACTGCTCCCCCTACACCCTGCTGCGGTTGCTCGCCGATCTGGTCGACGACATCCCCAAGGACGACAAACTCTTGTATCTCGACGCAGATATCCTCTTCCAGCGTGATGTGCATCTGCTGTATGATATCGACCTTGAGGGCTATGAATACGCCGCGGCACGCGACCACTACGGCAAATACCTCCTCTATCCCAACTACATCAACGCCGGCGTTGTGCTGTTCAATATGAAAGAAGCGCGCAAGAACGGCTTGTTCGAAAAGGCACGCCGCGAATTACGCCGCAAAAAATTCCTGTTTGCCGATCAGACAGCGCTGATCCACGCGACAACCAAGAAAAAGCTGTTGCCCCAGCGCTTCAACGATCAAAAATTCCTCCACCCGCATACGGTGGTCAGGCATTTTTCCAAGCGCCTGTTCTACACCCCCTACCCGCATACCGAGAACATCAAGCAGTGGCAGGTCGACAAGGTACACAACATCTTCGGCTACTATGAATTTGACGATATCCTCAACGAATATCTCACCATTATGACCAAGAGTAAAAAGACTGAGACGGAGTAAGATATGATGAACCAGAAGAAAAACATTCCGATATTTTACGCGTGCGACGAAGGCTTTATCAAGTACTCCGTCGTATCCATCCATTCGATGATGGTGAACGCCTCACCCGATTATCACTACAGCATCTATATCCTGCACGCGGGGATCTCTGAAAAGACGCAGAGAAAGGCGACCAAGCTCGCCGAGGACAACGAAAACTTTGACGTCATCTTCACCGACGTCAGCGAGCGTCTGCACGCCATCACCGACGCGCTCCCCGTGCGTGATTACTACAGCAATACCACCTACTTCCGCCTGTTCATCGCGGATATGTTCCCCGAGTATGACAAGGTCATCTATATCGACGGCGACACCGTCGTGCAGGGCGATATCAGCGAGCTGTACCACACCGATCTGGGCGATAAATGGATCGGCGCGTGTCACGAGCAGGCGATGGTACAGACCGACCATTACGGCACCTACGCCGAGAAGGTCGTGGGCGTATCGCGCCACAACTTCTTCAACGCGGGTCTCTTATTGATCAACGCCCGACTCTTCCGTGAAAAGGCGATCCTCAAGCGCTTTGCCGACCGACTGGCGGAATACCAGTTCGTTGTCACACAGGATGAGGACTACCTCAACCTGATCTGCAAGGATCACATCCTGTGGCTCGATCAGCGCTGGAACACCGAGGCGTACTGCGCCTTCCCCTATCCCCTCGAAGAAGCGAAGATCATCCACTATATCATGGTCAGCAAGCCATGGCACTATCCCGACTGCACCGGCGGCGACATCTTCTGGCGTTACGCCAAAGAGACCGAGGTGTATGACGAGATCAAGACGGTGCTCGACAACTTCACCGATGAAGATAAACTAAATGATGCGGAGGTCATGGATAACTTGTTAGCGCTGGCTAAATTTGAAACCGATCGTGAAGATAACTATCAAAAACAGCTCGATAACTCTGTCCGTGACAAGGAAAGAGTCGCCATCCTTGAAAAGATCGCTCAGCTCGAGCGCGAAGGCCGCTTTGATGTGGACGTCGAGAACGATCCGCCCTCACGCACCCTCATGCCCGATGAGATCGAATACGGCAAGCGCGGCATCACCAAGAAGATGAAGAGCAAGGTAGCCTTTGCCGCGGCACGCCGCTATGTCAACTCGCTGATCGCCGACAAAAAGCTGATCATCAAGGATATCAAGGGCATCGAGAACTTCCGCAACCTGAACAGCGGCGCGATCATCACCTGCAACCACTTCAACGCCTTTGACAGCTTTGCGATCCAGCTGGCGTATGACGCGGCTCAGCAGCCCGATCGCACCTTTTGGCGCGTGATCCGCGAGGGCAACTATACCTCGTTCCCGGGCTTTTACGGCTTTTTGATGCGCAACTGCAACACCCTGCCCCTCTCCTCCAACCTGCGTACGATGAAGAAATTCATGAAGGGCGTCGATATGCTGCTGCAAAAGGGCGATTTCATCCTCGTTTATCCCGAGCAGTCCATGTGGTGGAACTACCGCAAGCCTAAGCCTCTCAAAAACGGCGCTTACAGCTTTGCGGTACGCAACAACGTACCCGTCCTGCCGTGCTTTATCACCATGCAGGATTCCGACATCATGGGTGAGGACGGCTTCTTCGTACAGGAATACACCATCCACGTCGGCGAGCCGATCTATCCCAACCCCGACCTGTCCTACCGCGAGAGCGTCAAGGATATGCTCAATCGCAACTACACACTGTGGAAGGAGATCTATGAGCGCGAGTATCACATGCCGCTGGTATACGATACCGCCGAGCTGAAAAATGCCGAATAACAGAATATCAGAGGCTATCGCATGTATGATGCGGTAGCCTCTTTTTGCGGGGGGCGACCTTTATCCCGCAGCAGAGCATTTGTTTACAAACCGCAGACGCCGCATAATCGCCCCGTCCGGAGCCATAATAACGCTGTCATGGTGAAAGATATTGCCCCACCACCCCAATATGTACCCCAAATGATGAAAGTTTTCAGAAACTTACATACAATATATTGACTTTTTCAAAATTTCTGGTATTATTTTCTTATACATAGTAATACAATAAGATTCTGGAGGCACAGTATGTTTAATAATTGCGATGGTAAAAAGACTGTTAAGTGGATCATCTGGATCGCAGCCGCAGTAGCAGCTATCACAGCTGCTGTTACCGCTTTCTTTGTCATAAAAGAGAAGCAGAAGAGAGAAGAAGAAGAACTTGAGGAATACCTCGATTATTCAATACAGTAAGCACTAAAGGCGGAGGGCAACAGCTCTCCGCTTTTAGTTTGCCGGCGCACCGGTGGGCACGCGTGCCGGGCGCACCGGTAGGCACACGGACAGGCACGTGTGCCCTTTTCTTTTTGTATTGCAACGCCGCAGATAATTCGTAGGGGACGACGCTGACACGCGTGTCCGACGACCCGAAAATAACGCCACAGAGGATTGTAGGGTACGGTGCTTGAACACGCGTGTTTGATGTACCGAATGGCAGAAACGAGTTTATCCTATCAAACGCTCCCGATATGATAAACGCCCGTCATTCTCGGTACGTCATAAATGCCGTACCCTACAACACTCTGCATCGTTTCAGCGTCCCGTAATTCCTCATTCCTCATTCAAACCTACTTCTCCTTCGGTCTGCTGACCAGTCCGGCGATCAGCGACAGCACTACCGCCGCGCCGATCCCGGCCGCCGCCGCGGACAACGCGCCTGTCAGGATGCCGATCGCGCCGTCCTTGTCCACCGCGTCGCGCACACCCTGCGCCATCAAATGACCGAAGCCCGACAGCGGTACTGTCGCTCCCGCGCCCGCGAACTGCGTCAGCGGCTCATACAACCCGATCGCCGACAACACCACGCCCGCGACCACAAACCCCGTCAGGATACGGGCAGGGGTCAGCGAGGTGCGGTCAATCAGCACCTGTCCGATCAGGCACAATGCTCCACCCACCAAAAAAGCCCATAAAAACTGCATTTATTATCTCTCCTTTATTCCTTATTCTTCGACAATAAGTTATTAATTTAACAATCTTTTTATATTGAAAAACTGCGCTAATAATGTTATTATATATAAATGGCGTGATTTAATACGTTAAAGAGTAAAATTCTTCTATATATGATATGAAGGAGGTATATTTTTGGCTGAACTTAGTTTTCCTAAGCGACCCTACCGCACCAAAGGCGGTGTGCACGCTCCGCACAACAAGAATACAGCACACAAAGAGAGCGTGATGTTGCCGGTGCCGAGCATGGTCGCTCTGCCGATGACACAGCATATCGGCGCGCCGTGTAAGCCGCTGGTCAAGGTCGGCGACATCGTGGACGTCGGGCAGAAGATTGCCGGCAGCGATGCCTTTGTCAGCGCTCCGATCCACGCCAGCGTCTCCGGCAAAGTCAAAAAAATCGACAAGATCACCATGCCCGACGGCGGTAAGGTAGACGCGATCTTCATCGAGAGCGACGGCGAACAGCGCCTCTCTCCCGATATCAAGCCGCCCAAGGTCGATACCCTGTCCGATCTGATCACCGCGGTCCGCGAAAGTGGTCTGGTAGGCTTAGGCGGCGCGGGATTCCCGACTTCCGTCAAGCTCAACATCCCCTCGGACAAAAACGTCGACACCCTGATCATCAATGTCGCCGAGTGCGAGCCCTACATCACCTCCGACCACCGCGAGATCCTCGAAAACTCATGGGACGTGGTCTCGGGCATCATCACGGTCAAGGAGTTCCTTAATATCCACCGCGTGATCATCGGTATCGAGAACAATAAGCCCGACGCGATCAAGGCGCTGCGCGAGATCGCTGACAGCAAGGTCGATCCCGAGGATGAGATCCGCGTACTGCCCATCAAGGCGACCTATCCGCAGGGCGCTGAGAAGATCCTGATCAAGGCGTGCACCGGACGCGAGGTCCCCGTGGGCGGTCTGCCCAGTGACGCGGGCTGTCTGGTGATGAACGTCGGTTCCATCGCCTTTATCTCCCGCTATCTCAAGACAGGTATCCCGCTGATCTCCCGCCGACTGACGGTCGACGGCGGCTGTATCGAAAATCCTGTCAACGTCATCGCTCCCATCGGCACCCCGATCAGGGAGGTCATCGACTTTGTCGGCGGCTACAAGGAACCGCCCTACAAGCTGATCATGGGCGGTCCCATGATGGGTATCGCTCTGCCGAACGATGATCTATACATTCTCAAGCAAAACAACGCGATTCTGGCACTGTCCGAAAAAGAAGCAAAATACAGCGAGCCCACGGCATGCATCCGCTGCGGCAAATGTCTGGACGCTTGCCCGATGCGCCTACAGCCCTTAGAGCTTGCGAATGCGGCAAACCGCGGCGACATCGACGGACTGAAATTCTATAACATCATGAACTGCATGGAATGCGGCTGCTGCTCCTTCGCCTGCCCCGCCAAGCGCCATCTGGTACAAAATATCCGCATCGGCAAAGCGCTGATCCAAAAGGCAAAGCGTGAAGAGATCGCCGCAAAAGATAAAGGAGGTAAGAAGTAATGGATACGAAATTACATGTTTCCGCCTCCCCGCATTTTAAGGGCAGCAATACCACCCGCCGCATCATGCTCGACGTCATCATCGCGCTGATCCCCGCGTCGATCATGGCATGCGTGATCTTCGGCTTGCGCTCCATGGTGCTGATCGCGGTCTGTATCGCGACCTGCGTTGTGCTCGAGTTCATCTCGCGCAAGATCATGAAGCGCGACAACACCATCGGCGACCTCTCCGCCGTCGTGACGGGTCTGTTACTCGCCTTGAATTTACCTGTTGACATCAATCCGCTGATCGCCATGTTCGGCTGTCTGATCGCGATCGTCGTGGTCAAGCAGATGTTCGGCGGTATCGGTATGAACTTTGTCAATCCCGCGTTGGCGGCGCGTATCGTCCTTTTGGTATCCTTCCCGGGGCCGATGATGCACTGGGTCACCGCGGCGGGCGCTCCAAAGGCTGCCGCGATCGATGCGACTACTTCCGCGACGCCCCTTGCGGCTGAGCCGGGCGTATATTCCTATGTCGATCTCCTGCTAGGTCGCTGCGGCGGCTCCATCGGCGAGGTCTGTGCTCTGGCACTGATTTTGGGCGGTATTTATCTGGTCGTCCGCAAGGTCATCTCCCCCATCATCCCCTGCGTCTATCTCGGCACAGCGGCTGTGATGAGCCTGATCGTCGGACTCGATCCGCTGTATCAGCTGCTGTCGGGCGGTCTGATGATCGGCGCGATCTTTATGGCGACCGACTACACCACCTCCCCCGTCACCAAGTGGGGCAAGGTGATCTACGCGATCGGCTGCGGTATCCTCACGATCCTGCTCCGCGCCTACTCCAATATGCCCGAGGGCGTTTCCTTCTCGATCCTGTTGATGAATATTCTGGTGCCGCTGATCGAGCGTGCTACCGTTCCCCACACACTGGGCTATATTAAAAAGAAGAAGGGGGAGCAGAAATGAAATACAAAATAACCCCCAAAGCGGTTTTGATCCCGACGCTCTCTCTGTTTTTGATCTGTCTGGTTGTCACCGCGGCGCTGGCGCTGACCAACAATGTCACCGCCGAGCAGATCGCCGCCAACAACCAGCAGAGCAAGGAAGAAAGCATGCAGACCGTCTGTCCCGAGGCGAAAACCTTTGAAGAGGTCATCCCCGACGTGATGTATAAGGGCGTGGATGACGGCGGCAAGACGGTGGGCTACGCGATCTCTACCGCTACCCAAGGCTACGGCGGACAGGTCAAGGTCATGACCGGTATCGCCGACGGCTCTATCATCGCCGTAGACGTTTTCTATAACAATGACGAGACACCGGGTCTCGGTAAGAACACCTCGGATAAATCCTTCCGCGACCAGTACAACGGTCTGAGCGTCGATCAGGATATCGCCGTCAGCAAAGACAGTGCCTCCGGCAACGCGCAGACAGTCGACGCGGTTACCTCCGCGACGATCAGCTCACGCGCCGTGACCAAGGCGGTCAATAAAGCGTGTCAGCTTTATAACGATAATGTAAAGGGGGCAGAGTAATGGAAAAACGCAGTTACCTCAAAGAACTGACCAAAGGCATCATCAAAGAGAATCCCGTACTCTGTCTGGTGCTGGGCACCTGCCCCACCCTCGCCGTTACCACCTCCGCGTTCAACGCGATCGGCATGGGCGTTGCCGCTACGGCAGTATTGATCTGCTCCAACGCGGTCATCTCCCTGCTGCGCAAATTCATCCCCGACAAGGTGCGTATCCCCGCCTACATCACCATCATCGCGGGCTTCGTCACCGTGGTACAGATGCTCGTCAAGGCGTTCGCCCCGGCGATCAATAACTCGCTGGGCATCTATCTGCCGCTGATCGTTGTCAACTGCATCATCTTAGGCAGAGCCGAAATGTTCGCCGGCAAAAACCCCGTCCTCCCCTCCATCCTCGACGGACTGGGCATGGGGATCGGCTTTACGGCGGCACTGCTGTGCATGGGTATCATCCGTGAGTTCTTCGGCTCCGGCTCACTGTTCGGCATGCAAATCATGCCGGTGCAGATTTTGATCTTCATCCTGCCCCCGGGCGGCTTCTTCGTATTCGGCATCCTGATCATGCTGGCGAACAAGCTCAATTCCCGCGCCGGCAAGAAGGTCAAGACCTCGCCCTGCGACGGTTGCCCGATGTCCGAGAACTGTGCTGAGAAATCCTGTGAAAAAACCGCAAAGGAGGCGACCGTTCATGCTGATTAAATCGCTCGTCGCCGTATTCCTCGCGGCGATCCTGACCGAGAACTACGTTCTGTCCAAGTTCCTCGGCATTTGTCCCTTCTTAGGTGTTTCCAAAAAGCTCAACACCGCGGTGGGTATGTCCGTCGCCGTCACCTTCGTCATGGTGCTCGCGACCGCCGTCACCTTCCCGATCTATATGTATCTGCTTGTCCCTATGGGGCTCGATTACCTGCAGACCGTGCTGTTCATCCTGATCATCGCGGGTCTGGTACAGCTCGTCGAGATCATCCTCAGAAAGTACATCCCCTCGCTGTATAACTCGCTGGGCATCTATCTGCCGCTGATCACCACCAACTGCGCCGTGCTTGGCGTAACCATGCTGGTGATCCAGAAGGTCGATTCCACCTCTGCATATACCTACACCTACGGTCACGCACTGGTCAACGCGTTCGGCGCGGGTATCGGCTTCCTTGTCGCGATGGTCATGTTCGCCGGCGTGCGCGGACGGCTCGAGAGCGCGGATATCCCCAAATCGCTCAAGGGACTGCCGATCACACTGGTCGCCGCGGCGCTGGTGTCCTTATCCTTCCTCGGGTTCGCGGGCTTTGTCGATAAGCTCATCCCACTTTCTTAAAGGAGGCGCGATATGACAGGAATTCTGTTAGCGGTCGGCATCGTAGCCGGCATCGGACTTTTGATCGGTTTGATCCTCTCCATCGCCTCCATCATCATGGCAGTGCCCAAGGATGAAAAAGCGGAAGCGATCCTCGAAGCGCTGCCCGGCGCGAACTGCGGCGCGTGCGGCTTTTCCGGCTGCTCGGGCTATGCCGACGCGCTCGCCAAGGGCAAGGCGGAACCGGGGCTTTGTGCTCCCGGCGGACTCGCCTGCACCAAGGCGGTATCCGAGATCCTCGGCGTTGAGACCGGCAACGTGGAGCCCAAGGTCGCTGTCGTCAAGTGCATGGGCTCGCTCGACCACACCACCTACAAGGCGGATTACAACGGCATCATGAGCTGTGCCGCCGCAATGAAGATCGGCGGAGGCTTAACCGCCTGTTCTTACGGCTGTATGGGTCTGGGAGACTGTGAAGCCGCCTGTCCCTATGACGCGATCCATGTCAACAACGGCGTCGCCTACGTGGACGGCAGCAAGTGTCGTGCCTGCACCCTGTGCGTCAAGGCGTGCCCCAGAGGGATCATCGAGATCGTGCCCAAAAAAGACATGGCTACGGTGCGCTGCTCCAACCACGACAAGGGCGGCGTGACCCGCAAGCTCTGCGACATCGGCTGTATCGGCTGTAAAAAGTGCGAAAAGGCGTGTGAGCAGGGCGCGGTGAAGGTCACCGACTTCTGCGCCTATGTCACCCCCGACCTGTGCACCAACTGCGGCGCATGCGTCGAGGCATGCCCCCAGCACTGCATCACCTTTTTCAAGGGGTAAAACAAAATTGTCATTGCGAAGCTCCAAAGCCTCCCTTTCCTAAGGTGAGATTCTGTCCAAATCTGTGATTTGGTTTACAGAATCCATACACCGGAGAGGTGGCTCGAAGAGCCGGAGGGTTGTCACTGCAATCTGTCCCTTATACCCAAACAGGAACGGAAACTCCGTTCCTGTTTTTTACTTTATAGGAAACTGCTCGTTTCCTGTAAAGCAAAGAGATTTGTATGCCCGCCCAGTTTGCAGCTGACGCTGCAACGGGCGATGGCGATGCGAAATGCGCGCGGAGCGCGATTTCTTGTGGCACAAATGAAGCGTTTTTTGTAGGGGAGTGCCTTGGCGCTCCCGCGGCAGGGCGTTGCCGTATCGTAAGCGGTAGAAAGGAAATAAACGCATCTGCCATGCGGACGAGCAATGCTCGTCCCTACGCCGACGTTTATTTGCTTTGCGTTTGTGTATCATCATATCCAACGTTACGGTACGTCGACAAGCGCCGTACCCTACAAAGGGAGTGATTTGCTTCGCGGTAGGTGACATTTTACAGATACGTTTCGGGAGGGTCAAGACCCTCCCCTACAATAATCAGCGATTTGCTTCGCACTGATATTGATTAAACAGAAAGGTTGCGGCGGGAGTGAACCCCCCGCCCTACGCTGACGTTTCAGCATCACATATCAATGGGTGAGGGCAAAGCCCTCCCTTCTCCATTTACCGTTAACTGTTAACCATTCACCAAATCACCCGCCCTACTGTAAACGCCCCATTTTCACCTGACCGTCACCGAATATTTACAATTATTTCACTGGATTATTGCCACTTACTATGCTATAATCTATATTGGTTTAATATGGGATACCTTTCAGAAAAACAGCGCATTCACCCCTTTTAAGGTATCAAAGGAGATAAACATATGATAGAAGTGAAAAATTTGACCAAGCGCTACGGCGGCGTCAAAGCGCTCGACGATATCAGCTTCACCGCCGACAGCGGCGAGGTCGTCGGTCTCTTAGGCCCTAACGGCGCGGGTAAAAGTACCACCATGAACATCATCACGGGCTATCTGGGCGCGACCTCGGGCACCGTGCTGATCGACGGCGCGGATATCCTCACCGCCCCCAAGGCGGCAAAAGCCAAGCTCGGCTATCTGCCCGAGCAACCGCCGCTCTACCTCGATATGACGGTGCGCCGCTACCTCGAGTTCATCTTTGACCTCAAGAAGGTGCGCCTACCCAAAAAGGAACACGTCAACGAGGTCATGGAGGTCGTCAAGATCGCCGACGTCGCCGACCGCGTCATCAAGAACCTTTCCAAGGGTTATCGCCAGAGAGTCGGCTTTGCGGGCGCATTGATGGGTAATCCGCCTGTGCTGATCCTCGACGAGCCGACCGTCGGACTTGACCCCAAGCAGATCATCGACATCCGCAAGCTGATCAAGTCGCTGGGCAAGAAGCACACCATCATCTTCTCGTCCCACGTGCTCAGCGAAGTGTCCGCCGTGTGCGACCGCATCGTGATGATCAACAACGGCAAGCTCGTTGCGGACGCCAAGACCGATGAGCTCAGCGAGACCCTCAGCGGCAGCGGTATCCTCGCGCTCGAAGTCGAGGGCGCTGTTACTGCTGTGCGTAACGCGATCAGCTCCGTCGACGGCGTCAAGCGCGTCACCAAGGGCGCGGGACTGAGCTATACCGTTGAATTCGAGACCGGCGTCGATATCCGACGCGGCGTATTCAACGCGCTCTCCAAGGCGAACTGCCCCATCCTGATGATGCGTCCGGGCGGCATGACGCTCGAAGAGAGCTTCCTGAAACTGACCGAAGGAGGTGAGGACTGATGTCCGCGATCATCAAAAGAGAGCTGAGCTCCTATTTTAACTCGGCGATCGGCTATATCGTCCTCGCCGTATTCTACTTCTTCTCGGGGTTGTTCTTCTACATGTACTGCCTGCTGTCAAACACCACCTCGATGAGCTATGTGTTTTTGAGCATGCTGATGATCGTGATGCTGGTCATCCCGATCATTACGATGAAGAGCTTTTCCGAAGAACGCAAGCAAAAAACCGATCAGGCGCTGTTGACGGCGCCGATCAGCCTGACCGAGATGGTGCTGGGCAAATTCTTCGGCGCGTTCCTGCTTTATTGCATCTGCAACGCGATCTTCGTCCTCTACGCCGTCATCCTCTCGTTCTACGCGGCTCCCGATTGGGCGGTCTTTCTGACCACCATGCTCGGCATGCTGCTGATGGGCGGCGCGCTGATCGCGATCGACCTGTTTATCTCGGCGCTGACCGAAAGCCAGGTGATCGCCGCCGTGGTATCCATCGGTATCGGACTGCTGATCTACATGCTGGATTCACTCTCCAACGTATTCAACGTCGACTGGCTGACCAACTTCTTACACAACATCTCCTTCGACGCGCACTTCACCAACTTCATCAACGGAATCATCAATCTAACCAGTGTCGTCTTCTTCCTCTCTGTCATTGCGATCTTCCTGTTTTTATGCGTCAGAGTGTTTGAGAAGCGTCGCTGGAGTTAAGGAGGTAGCACATGAAACAGAATAGGAATACCTCCGAGAATCAACAGACCAAAAAGCCCAAGAACCGCAAGCTCACCCACGGCGCGATGTCGATCCTGCTGACCGCGCTGTTCATCGCGGGAGTTGTGCTTATCAATATCATTCTCTCCGTCGTCACCGACAGTCATCCGCTGTATATCGACGTGACCGAGAACGCCTCCTATCAGCTGCAAAAGGAAACCAAAGAGTATCTCTCCGAGGTCAAGGATCCGGTCGACATCTATGTCCTCCAGAAGGAGACCGACTTTGAGAGCGGCGACAGCTCCACCTACAAATACCGCGTACAGGCGAATAAGCTGATCCACGCGATGGAGAACAGCTCCGACAATATCACCCTGCACTATGTCGATCTTGCCGCTGAGCCGACCTTCACCACCCCCTACACACAGGTTGACTGGACAAAGAGCCACGCCATCCTCGTCAAAAGCGGCGATCTCTACCGCGCGGTCGACCTGACCGATCTGTTCGACTTCGATCAGGAGCAGTACAGCCAGTACGGCACCATCGTCATCACCGGTCAAAAGGTCGAGCAGGCGCTCACCACCGCGATCGTCAACGTCACCACCAAGGAAAAGACCAAGGTGACCGTGCTCACCGGTCAGGGCGAACAAGATATGTCCGCCTTCACCAAGCTGCTCGAGAACAATGCCTATGAGATCGAGACCGTCAGCCTGCTCAACGAGTCCATCTCCGACGATAGCGAGTTCGTCATCATCTACGATCCCGACGTCGACCTTGACGACAAGGCATACGAGACCCTGACGAAGTGGCTCGACAATGACGGCAAATTCGGTCACAATCTGTTCTACTTCCCGAACGACCAGCACAAGCTCAGCGACTTCCCGAATCTGAACGCCCTGCTCGCCGATTACGGTATGGAAGTACAGTACGGCTATATCTACGAAAACAGCGAGAACTACATCATCCCCGGCGCCAATCACTATATCTCCATCTATGACTACGGTGAGGATACCGCCTATACCGAGAAACTGCGCAATTCCTCCATCCCCGTCGTCATGATGCTGACCATGCCCGTCAAGATCACCGATGACACGATGGCAAAGCCGCTGCTCACATCCTCTGACAAGAGCTTCCTCTTCCCCAGAGATATGGAGGAAAAGGATCTAAAGAGCTTTGAGCCCAAGACCGAGTCCCTCAACGGCGCCGCGATCGGTATCCGCAACGACGGTACAGAGGGCAGCAAGAATTCCTCTGTTGTCGTTATCGGCTCCTATGACGCGCTCACCTCCAATTACCTTTCCACGACCGCGTATAACAACGCCGCCTACTTCGTCAATCTCTTCAACACGCTGTCGAGCCGTGACGATATCAGCGTTGTGATCGCGGGCAAGGATCCCTCCTCCAACGAGCTGGGCATCACCTCGATGAACGCGATCCTGTTCCCGTCTATCCTGGTACGCTTTGTCATCCCGATCGCCGTTCTGGTCATCGGACTGATCATCTGGATCCGCAGGAGGCACAAATAATGGATGAGAATAAAAAAGAAAAGATAGACACTGTCACAGAGACAGAATCGACAGCCGAAACCGCAACATCGACGACCGAACAGACCGATACCACGCCTGTCACTGATCCGGCTGAAAAAGAAACTGTCAGCGAATCAGATCAAACCGCGAACGATAACGATACAGAAGATGAGAATGACAGCGCGCTCAACAGCTTTTTGAGCCGTGAACAGGAAAACAAGGTCAAGCCCGCCAGCAAGCGCAAACCGATCCTGATCCTGATCATCGCTGTCGCGGCAGTCGCGATCCTGGTCACGCTGCTGATCGTCTTGCTCTCCCGCCCTCAAAAGGGGCAAGAAACCATCCCCGAAGCGGCATTATCACTCCAAGTCAATGATGACGGCGTACACGAGGCAAAGGTCGCCGTCGATGAAAACGGCAAAATCGAGCAAAACGGCACCGGTTCCCTGCTGACGTATGTTCCCTCACAGATCAAGAAGATCGATGTGGAGAACCAAGACGGTTCCTTCAGCGTCACCGCCGAAACACCGTCGGGTGAAGCGACTGTCTACAAGATCGTCGGCTTTGAGAAATATCCGATGCAGAACGGCATCGCTGATGAGATCGCCAAGCACAGCTCCGAGATCACCTTCTCCCGCATCATCGAAACAAACGCCAACCTCGCCGACTTCGGTCTGGAGGAACCCCGCGCTACCGCGAAGGTCACCTACACCGACGACACCTCGTCGATCATCCGTATCGGCAACGAGGCGGCGGGAGAAGCAGGCACCTATGTCGCGTTCGGCACCTCAAAGGATGTTTATCTTGTTAACAACACCGACGTACAGAGCTTCCTCTACAGCGTCAACAATTTCATCAGCCTGAGTATCACCGACACGATGCAGGACAGCGAGAATGCCGCGTTCTCCAAGGCGACGATCAGCGGTACACACTATGACGACGACATCGTTCTTGTACCGAACAAGGATGAAGCGATCGAGGCGGCATACCTTTTGCAGGAGCCCCTTTCGGTACCTGCCAATGCGATCGAAGCAAATGATATCGCCGGCAATATCCGCGGACTGTACGCAGAATCGGTCGTCTGCGTCAATCCGAGTGACGATCAGCTCGATTCCTACGGGTTGAGCAAGCCCTACGCGCAGATCAACGCGTCCTATCCCGATACCGATATCACCCTGCGGAGTTCTGCTCCGAAGGACGACGGCATCGTCTATGTCTATAATCCGGACAAAAATGTGATCTACTCCATCCAGCTCGCGGCGGTATGCTGGGCAAAGTCGAGCGTCGAGCTGCTCATGCCCGAGACGCCGATGAACGCTAAGCTCCGCTATATCGATGAGATCAATTTCTCCGCAGGCGAAACCGATTTCACGCTGGATGTCACAACTAAGGTTGAAACAACGACCGACGACAGCGGCAACGAGCAGGAGAACGCTACCTCCACTGCCTCCTACAACGGTAAGGATCTGAACACCGACGACTTCAACGTCTTCTTCCAGAATATCACCATGATCAAAAACCTCGGCGCCGCGGATTCCGACGGTAAGGATAAGGTGATGACCGTGACCTTCCGTTACACGACCGACCGCTCCGCCGACACGCTGACCGTATACAGCGGCAGCGACAGCTCCAAGTACATTCTGGAATACAACGGCAAGACCGTCGGCACGGTCAGCAAGACATATATCAACAGTCTGATCGAAGGCGCCGATAACCTGATTGCCGGCAAAACGGTCGCAGGTTTATGATTCCATCAACGCCATCAAAACGACCCCGCTCAGTTGAGCGGGGTCGTTTTACATCATCCTTTTATTTGCTTTTGTTCAAGGTCATATAATACCGATAGTTCACGCCGTTCAAGATCGCGTGCATCTGGATCGTAAAAATGAATACGGCAGACGACAAAACGGAGATCAGGCTAAACAGCATATTTGCATGCAGCGCTTCATTCACCTGTCCCATGATCAGCGTGACCAAGCTGACGATAAAGGAAAGGATCATCGCGATATCTGCTTTCTTCGCATGCGGATTCGAGAAGAACACAACGATACCGGGCTTGCCCTGTATCGTTTGGGATGGATCGCTGTTCTGCTTGCGGAGCCGGCTGAAGCGATAGAACATGAAATATCCCAACAGTAAAAATAAGAAGAACAGCAGTCCGCCGATGAACGAGATCGACTTTGCCACGCCGTTATCCACGCTGTCGAATACCGCACATAACAACGCCAGCGATGAGATAAACAAAAATAAGATCGTTTGCTTCATATATTGTTGTTCTTTTTTCATTTCATCACTCCATCGGGTGACCGCAAAGCGGTATCATATTCTTACGCCGCAGTCTGTTTTTGCAAACGTATTTATTCAATGACCTCTTGTGTATCGCACAGGATCACTTTCGTAACCACTTCAAACGTAACGTCCTCTGCGGCGGGAACACTCGCCGACCGATCCAAACCGGCGGCATCGGACTCTCCGAAGCGTCGGGTGACCGCTTCACTCTCCTCCGTTTTCCCGTCATCCGCCTTGACCGCGGGAGCATCCGTGCAATCGTCGGCGGGCAGTGTGTTTTCCTCCCGGGTTCGGATCTCGCGGGTGATGCTCGTGCCGACACTTGGATCAGAGGTCTGTTCCGCGTCTGTTTTCATCATTTGGTTCTCCGCATTTTGGGACAAATGCTCTGTTTGCGACTCTGTCTTTTGTTTTTTTCCTGTGATGCTGACAAGAAAGATCACAAAAAGCGCAACCGCTAAGAAAAAGACCGCGACGGCTAAGCATATAAAAAAGATTTTTGTGATTTCACTTGCTTCCAATATGCCACCATCCTTTCTCCTCGGCTGAGGGCGGCTTTTCGTTTTACTCGCCGATCACCTTTACCAGTAACACGGTGATGTTATCCGTTTCATGTCTGCTCTTATTCAGCTCTGTCAAATAAACGGCATTCTCCAGCATCATCTGTTCATCCGTGAGCACGGAATCGTTGAGATACCGAAAGATCTCCTCGGGTGTGATGGTATGTCTGAAGCCGTCGGAGCACTGTAGATATACCTGACCGGGCTCATATGCCCCGGTATAATAATCCGGTGTGATGATCGGGCTCGCTCCCACGCATTGCAGCAGCATATTGCGCTGCGGGTGAACAGCCGCCTCCTCGGGTGTGATATGACCCAGATCGACCTCTCGCTGCACATAGCTTTGATCCTTTGTGAGCTGATACAGTCCGTTCGAGATCATATAAGCGCGGGAGTCACCGATGTTGATAAGATAATACCTTCCTTTCATGAACAGCGCCGTATTCAGGGTCGTCCCCATGCTCAAGCCCAGTCGACCCGCATACTCGGAGATCCTACGGTTACAGTCCATGACCAGCTCCTCCCATTCGCCGAAGATCATCCTTTCGGGATCCTCCAAATGGAGTAACTTAGGCAACTCTCTCTCAAACCAATCACCGAACGCCCTGATGACCGTCGCGCTGGCGACCTCGCCCTTCGCAAGGCCTCCCATCCCGTCACAGATGACCGTAAGAAGGACACTGCCGCAATCTGTCTGCGCCTTCATCACCAAAGCGGAATCCTGATTGGTCGTTTTTCTGATACCGACGTCCGTATGTGCTGCCGTTAAAAAATCCATATCGTTTCCTTGGCCTTTCCTCCCACACAGCGATCCACACCCGATCCCGCCTTAACGCGAGCGGATAGGGCAGATCGCCGAATTTCACACAGCCTTGACCGCAGCGGATCCCGACGGAAATAGTTCAGCGGAATCATGATCACGAAAGGGGCTGTCATACGGTGTGATCTGCCCCTCTGCGTGTGATAGCTCCGGGATCCTGTCGCCGGAGCTCCGGTTTTTACTAATCATTAATAAAAAGATTCGTATTATCACGCGATTTTCGTTCTTATAAGCATCAAAAGCTGTTTACACGCAAAAATGTAAACAGCCATCGATGAATGATTAACCGATATACTCAAACTCTTCGTTGGACAACTTGACTTTATCACCGGGGATCAAAGCGACTTCCTGATTGGGAGAGAGCTTGGTACCGTTGATATACGTGCAGTTTGTCGAACCGAGGTCGCTGATATAGCACTTGCCGGCACGCACCTTGATCTTCGCGTGTCTGCGGCTGACCGAGTTATTGTTCGTGATACAATAATCAACCTTGGCTCTTTCTTTGCCGATATAAAACTCGGGTTTGTTGATCGTAATCTTTTCCGATCCGTTTTTACGCATAAGGATAAAGCCATCGGAATTCAAACCGAGCGCTGTTGTATCACCTGCGCCGTCTGCGGGGAACTGCATGTTTTCAGCAGGGTTATTCTGAAAAAAGTTCTCGGGAGCCTGCGGACGGGACATCGGTTGGCTCACCGGTTGACCCATCGGCTGATGTATCGGCCGATTCATGGGCTGACCCATCGGACGGTTCATCGGCTGATCCATGGGTCGATTCATCGGTTGTACCTGTTGAAAGCTCTGTGCGTTATTCGGAGACTGCATTGTGTTCGAAGTGAAGTTGTCATTCTCCTTTTTCTTATTGGTGATCACCAGGATCACGACGACGACCGCAACCAGCGCCAGAACCAGAAGGATGATAATAAAGATGAGCACGCCCAACAGCGTATCCGAAACATAACCGTTGATCAGTGCCTTTGCCGTCTCTCTTACGGAAACATCGACAACACCGGCAGACGCCGCGGATGCCTGTACCGCAGAGGCAGTCATCATGCCGATCAGCATGACGATCACCGACAGTAATCCGATTGGTTTTTTCCATGTTCTGTTTGTGAAACGCATTTTCTTCTCCTCCTGATAACAGCTATCTGTAAGTTCCGGCAGCCCTTCTCTGAATACGATGCGATGATGATCCCGGTCAAATTCAAGAATAATGGATCATCCCTACAATATATAGGTGATTTTTATCACGAAACCACAAGGAATGGTTATGTAACAAAAGCATCCATTCTGCATAAATATTCTCGATTTTCCTCCGATGCGTATGATAAGCCTATTATGATATTTATTATAACATTCGCGCCGATTTCTGTCAATAAAAATGCCAAAAACGGCCAAATATCTATTTGTTTTTCGGCAGGCTCCGCCGCCGTCTGTTGACGGTTTTTTCCGGCAGATCAATCCATATTTATTCTAATCTTTATTTTTCGTCAATCTCTATACTGATACGCAGCAGCAATAAAACACTTCGGCATCGACCGCGCCCGGGATCCTATGTAATTGTCAGTTCACGATAAGCGTTGTCGATATCTGTATCATTGCAGGTTGGCGCGTCGTTTTGTCGGATGATCCCGCCCGCGTTCCACAGCTGTGCTTTAACAGAGCCGGATGAGCGGCTGAGCACCACCGCGACGATACTCAGACCGAGCGCCAGTACCATCAAAACGATCATGAGAGGGATCAGCCACTTCAAATGTCTTTGGCTGTCGTTCACCTGAGGCGACGGCACCTCCTCCGCTCTTTTGATGTCGCTCTTCATCCTGACGGGCCTGAGGCTCGCTTCTCTGTTAAACGCTTCCTTCGAATATACTTTTGTTTGCCCGCTCTTATGCGGACCGGCAGCCCTGATCGTCTGCGGATCAGGGTGATAGGTAGGGTGATAGGTCGCATTAACCTTGCGGCTCTCAAAGCCGGCGTTATTTTCGTGCTCCGAAAACCACATGTCGCTGAACGACGGCCCGTTTTTTTGTCCGCCTTCGATCGGTTCATTCTCGTAATCCGCCGCGCTCGATACATCGATACTGTCATCGGGCTCTCCCTTAGACGACGACAACAACGGCGAACGGTACAGCGCCGCAAAGAACTCATCGTCCGTCATCCCGACCTTTGCGATCGACTGAGCTGACGACAGCTGCATCTGCATACCGGGCGACATGCTGATCTGCTCGATCGCCACAGATATCAGTGGCTTTCTTTTGAGGAGGGTAAAATTGATCTCTCGTCGGCAATTGTGTGAGTTCAGTGCGTTATCCGATAAAAACGCGATACACAGCGCACAGCGGCTCAGGTGGTCGGCGATCACCTCGGGCCAGTCGGCGCCGGGATTGATCCCTTCATCATACCATACCCTGTATCCATCGCGCGCCAGTCGCTCGATGACCGGATATACTGTTTTTTTATCCTGATGACAATAGCTGACGAAAATATAATTGTCCGCACCCTCATACGGACGTACAGAACATCGCTTCATCTCATTCCCTCGTTCCATCATGGCATCGCGGCGTCTCCCGGGGCAAGCCCGCACCGCTTTGCACCGCGTACTCCGACTCGGTCAACATCAACTGCGGATCTCCAACAGATCCGAAAAGCCGCTTTCGTCAAAGACGGCAAGTACCTCGTCGGACGGCGATTCGATCACCAGCGAGATATCGGACTCATCCGCTACCCGCTGCACCGTCAAAAGTGAGCGCAGCGCGTTTCCGGAGATCATCGTGACCTGTGACATGTCGACACTGATCGATCGGCAAAACGACACCGCTGCCATCAGCTCATCCTCCAGTTCATGCGCCACGGTGCTTTTGATCGCGCCCGATATACGCACAGACATCCCGCCATCCTTTATCGTCTCCGATAAAGACATGACGAGAGTCTCATCCTCGTATATTTCCAGAACAGTATTGTTCATTACACGTCTGATCATGTTATCCTCTTACTCTTCCGGTTCGGAATCCCGATAGAAAAAGTCGGGTTTTGCGGCAGCCGCGATGCTGTCCAGCTCATCCATCGACAACTCTTCTTCATCGAATTTACCGATCAAACGAGAGAGGCGATCATCCGGAGCGAACTCCTGACTGTCTTTCATTTTCGTTAAGAATTTCTCGAATTTTTTCATGTTTTCACCTTTGTCCTTTCTATCAATCGGACATATACAAATTTATTATACATGGCTGACATCCATTTATCAAGAGCTTTCTGCAATTCATCTCTCAATGATACTGTCGGAACACGAGGGCCCTTTGATCGTCATCAAACAGTCTTCCGACTGCGTATCCCTTTAAAACCAAAGGCTTCTTTTGGATGTGTTTCAACCCTCTTTACCGGATCGTGATAATGTTCGCACCCACACAGGCGATCATCATTGGCGCGATCAAGCCCCACGGTTGATCGATGAAGATGCTGATCCCGTTGACGGTGATCAGGGTGTTGATCGCATAGACGACCGAAAAGACACCGAGCGCCGTCAGGGTCATACCCACGGTGGTGTATGTCGTCAAAGCCTGATACAATCCTCGTGCCATAAACACCGGATTCTGACCGATCGCAAAGAACGCCGCGATACAAAAACCGATCCTCAACAGCAGATGGATCGTTTCGGGGATCATCTTGAATATGCGAATACAGACGATCGCGACAAGCGCCGCGACGATCACTGCCGCACATCGGGTGTAAGCCGTCAACATGCTTTCCGATCTGCCGATCATCCTCACGAGCACACCACCGATGATCAAAAGCGGTGCGGTGGCCGCGGTGATGGGAGCTGCCTTTTTCCATGTCATATTTGTCATTATGATCCCTTCCTTTGTGTCTTTCTGCTTATATATACCCGCAAGAGAAGATAGTGTGACAAAAATTCCGGGAATATTTCAATCAAATTCTTCGGTACAGGGGCGGAGTGTTCATTCCTTTTTCAGCCGAGTTTTTTCGCAAAAAGGGTTCCTGAGAAAGGAAGTCTTTGGGCTTCACGATAGATGGATAAACAACTATGCCCCCTGCGCCGACAGGCACAAAGAGCATTTCGTATCTTATTGATCCGTCACCAGCATCTGGCGCTGTGCCATAGCATAGAAAATACCTTTTCTCTCCATCAAATCGTCAAAAGTGCCCTCTTCCGCGATCCCGCCGTCACCTAGTACGATGATCCGATCACAGTCCACGACCGTGCTCAGTCGGTGCGCGATCACCACGCGGGTCGCGTCGGTCGCCTTGAGCGTATCGGTGATCACCCTTTGCGACAGGTTATCCAGCGCGCCGGTCGCCTCATCAAAGAACAGGAGCTTTGGATCGTTCAGCAGAGCGCGCGCGATCAGGATCTTCTGCCGCTGACCGCCAGAGATCATCTCCGAGTCCTCGGTCAGCACTGTCTGCGTGCCCATCGGCATTGTATCCAGATCCCGCTCCAAGCCCACCGCACGGATCGCTTTTCGCAGCTCCTGCTTGGTCGCGTCGGGCTTGGTCACCGCGATGTTTTCCTCGATCGTGCCCGAGATCAGCTTGCCGTCCTGCAGGACAACGCCGAGCTGCTTGCGCAGCAGATAGAGGTCGGTCTTTGACAGCGGCTGTCCGCTGTAGGTGATCTCTCCCTCATCGGGTGTCTCGAATCCCAGCAACAGCTTGAAGAGCGTCGACTTGCCGCAGCCGGACTCACCGACGATCGCGACATATTCGCCCGCGCCGATATGTAGATCCAGTCCGTCAAACACCGCGCGATCACTGTCGTCATAGGAGAACCGCAGGCCGCGGATATCGATCTCGCCGTCAAGCGCAGGCGGCGCTGTCTTGTCGGAATCTGCTGTATGCTCGGCGTATCGATCCAGATCATCCGTCAGCTTACGGATCATTTCATACTCCTCTCCGATGCTCAAAAACGAGCGCAGCGCCAGCGCGGTATAAGACGCCGTAAAGGTAAAGGAGCACAAAAACGCCGCCCATCGCTCCAATCGAAACGACGCCGACCATCCGCCGATCAGGCAGAAGATCGCCGCAAAAAGGATCACAGCGATCGAAAAAACATCATGCGAAAAATGCACGTTTTGATAGCGCACCTCTTCGGCGTCCTCTTTCTTTGAAAAGGAGCGCAGGTATTCGAGCGTTGCCTTTTCCTCCGCGCCCGAAAGACGGATCTTGATGACACCTGTAATAAACTGGTACATCAGTGATCCGGAACGGTTATCATACCGCGTTGCCTTTTTGCGATACCGCAGTGACGTGCGCATCAAAAGCACATAAACTGTCATCCATAACACCAACAAAACCACACCTGCCGCCGTCATCATCGGGGATAACCACAGGCACATGATCAGGCACGCCGCGGATGCGATGACCGCAAAGAGGAACGAATGGGTTCCCGTCATCACCTTTGCGACGACCTGCTTGACATGCAGCATCCTATTGGCGGTCTCAGCGGATTCATGCTCTCTGAAAAATCGAAATTGCAGGGAAAAGAACTGCCGGATCACCCGCTGCTGCGCTGTATCCGAGAGGCGTGACGCTTCTCGTCCCACGATCAGCTCCCCGATGCTGCGGATCAGGGAGGACCCTACCACAGCAGTCAGCATGATCAACAGCATCATCCACAGCGTCGGCATCGGTACTGCGCCCCTGTGAACTTCATCTGCCGTGAATTCCCCGAGCTTCAAGATGCCGAACGGTAATACCTGTAACAACAGCGTCGCCGACATCATCACCACAAAGATGCCGATGTTCGCGAGCGGCTTTAAGCTGTTCAGGCTCATACGGATCAGCCGACAGGTCGGCAAAAACAGCTTTTGGTCGGAAGACGATTCCCGGCGGGATCTCTTTTTCTTCTTCTCTTGTACCAGTTGCAGGATATCCTGTTCGATCTCGCCGCGCATCGACTCGGAGCGCACGATGAACGCCTCGTTCGTCGCCTCGGCGGTGCGGATGCTGTCAGTGATCGCCTCATTGAAATTGTCCGCATAGGCGCTGTCGATCTCGAGCTTGGATAAAAACCCTTTTCTCAGTTTTTTTGTCGAACCGCCCCGGATGATCTCCAGCACCGCGTCGGCACGCGGGGTAAAAAGAAAACGGCGATTCTCATAATTCATATCAGTGTAGCAAAAACCGGGGATCACCTCGCCCTGTTTTGCTTCATACAAAAACACTCTTTTACCGAAATTGCCGTGCTGATAGGTCACGACATAGACAAGAAGCGCGCCCGAACGGACGATGAACGCGTCCCGGCCGCTTTCGGTGATCGTGACCTGTCCGCTGGTCAGGCGGATCTGACTGTTATCCTCCATTCGGTTCACCCCTTTCTGTCGGCACTCTCAGCCGTATTTTCGGTTATCTTATCAGCTCACGATACGGTCCGTCCATTGCGGCGAGCTTTTCATGCGTACCGCGCTGGGCGATCTTGCCGTGCTCCATCACAACGATCGTATCGCTGTCGCGTACCGCGCTCAGACGATGCGCGATCATCACGCACGTACACCCGCGACGACGAATATTCTTGATGATCCTGTCCTCTGTGATCGGATCGAGCGCGCTTGTCGCCTCATCCATGATGAGGATGGTGGGATTGACCGCCAGCGCGCGGGCGATCTCGATCCGCTGACGCTGACCGCCGGAAAGGTTGGCGCCGTTTTCCTTGATCATCGTGTCAAAGCCGTCGGGCTTGCTGCGGATAAAATCAGATAAGCAGGCGTCCTTTGCCGCGTTGGCGATATCCGCGTCCGCGATCTTGGAATTCCACATCGAGATATTATCGCGCACCGTGCCCGAGAACAGCGTGATGTTCTGGCTCACCGTTGCGATACTCGCGTTAACGACGCTTTTCGGAATCCTTGTCAGATCGGTGCCATCCAGACGGATCTCACCCTTGCGCGGGCGATATAACCCGCTGATCAGCTTTGCGATCGTCGATTTACCGCTGCCGGTCGCGCCGACGATCGCCACCATCGTTCCGGGATCGATCTTCAGCGAAAGATCGTCGATCAACGGCTTATCCAGCGAGCTGTAGGCAAAAGCGATATGCTTGAGGATGATCTCACCCTCCAGCTTCTGCGTCTTGCCGAACGAATCGGCATGATAGATCTCGTCGTCCTCATACTGCAGTACATCATTCGCGGACTCCATATCCGCTTTGATGACGCCGAGGCGCGTAATCATCGGCACGATAGTATCGATCGGCGCGAAGAACGCCACAAACAGGACCATAAAGGCGACATATTCGCCCGGCGTCATCTTGCCGGGCGCCGTCATATAGCCGCCCAGCACGATCAGGATGACCAACAGGATATAACGCAGCAATGAAGCGGCGGCGCCGGTGAGCTGTCGCGTGCGGATCAGCCGATGCTCCGCGCGGTTGATTATTGCCTGTTGTTGTTCGATTTTTTCGGGATAATCCCGCTCAGCGCCCGAGGCTTTCAGCGTACCGATGATCCTGAGTCCCGCATACAGCTTGCCCGCCAAACGGTTCTCCTCCGCGCTGAGTCCGATCGAGACGCTGTCCGCCTTTTGTGACAGCATCGCCATCACAAAGAGCTGGAGCACAAAAAATCCCGCCGCGATCAGTCCGAGGATCGGTTGATATACACACATCATGATGAAAAAGACTGCCGATGCCGCCAGTCCGAAGATGACGTCCGGCAGTCTGCCGGTGACAAAGTGATCGGTCGCGTTATTCTTTTGTGTCCGCTGTACCAGCTCGCCGGGGTAACGCTGTTCATAAAAGTTCAGCGGCAGCCGCAGGAGCTTGGTCACAAAACGCTGCGCCGAGGGCAGCGCCACCCGATAGCGCAGTCGCGCGCGGATCGCACTTTGGCGCCATAGCAGCAGGATCTCCAGCACGATCAGCAGCATACAGATCAACTCCCCGATCCACATCGGCCGCCCCGCGATGTCCGCGGTGTTTGGGAGCGTCCTCAGTGTGATGAACCGTTCGATCAGCTTCACGATCGCCGCACAGACTCCCGCCGTTAACAATCCCGCGACCAGCGCCGCAAGATAATCCTTTCGATATCTCTCCGCCCGCCGGAACAGATCCTTCAGCGAGCTGTTTGATTTTTCTTTTTTGAATTCCCCGGTCGGTGTGAATGTCAGTACTACGCCGCCGTAGATCGCCTCGAGCTCCTTGAGCGTCAACCTTCTTCTGCCGACGGCGGGATCGTTGAGATAGGCGTCATTCTTCTTTGTCCCTTCAAAAACGACAAAATGGCCGTAATTCAACAGGATGATACACGGCGGCTGCATTTGTACCAGAGCGGCAAAGGGTCTCTTGTACCCGTGACCCTCCATGCCGTATTTCTTGGCGGCACGGATCAGGTTGCCCGCCTTACTGCCGTCACGCGATACGCCCGCGTCGACGCGGATCTTTTCCATCGGGACATGGCCGCCGTGATACATGATGAGCATAGCAAGAGAAGCGGCTCCGCATTCAGCCGCTTCCATCTGTAATATCGTCGGTGTTTTGACAAATCCCTTCATCGCTTACCCTGTTCCGCCTATCTGTTCATCGGGATGATCATCGACCATCCGCCATCATCTTTTTTAGTATTCGATCTGTCGCATATCAAAGTAATCCTTGAGCTTTTTGACCGTTCTTGACGCGATCGCGCGCACATTGTCGGACGTCAGTCCGGTGATCTGCGCGATCTCCTTGGAATTCTTGTTCTTGAAGTATTTCAGCACGATCACCTGCTGCTGCACCTCGTTCAGTGTTTCGAGCGCGTCGGCAAGCACATCACGCAGCTCGGCGAGATGCTGTGCCTCAATCACGGCGTCCTCCATCCCGGCGTCCACGACGGAGTGATCCTGTAATTCCGCAAAGCTCCGATCACTGCGATAGTGATTTTTCAGCTTATTGGACGCGATGGTGAACACCCATGTGCCCAGTGATGCCTTCGCTTCATCATAGCGGTCAAAATGCTTATAACAGGCGGTAAAGGTATCCATCGTCAGATCCTCCGCCGCATGAAAATTACCGGTTTTTTTCAGAATATATTTGAATACCCTATCGTAGTATCCCGCATAAAAAGCTTCAAATTGTTGATCGTTCATTCCACTCATCCCTATTACACAACCATGTGTCCTTATCGACCCGATATTGGCTCGAACCTGTTACCCAAGCTGTTGTTCCATCATCGTTTTCAACGGCTCCATCCCCATCCTCTGATAGAACTTTTCCGCCGAGGGATTGACACGCCACACATTCAGCGTCACACTGTCACAGCCGTTTTCCTTTGCGACGTCCAGCACGTGATGATAGAGCTTCTCACCGATATGCTTTCTGCGATAACTTTCGTCCACGCACAGATCGTCGATATACAGCACCTTGCGGGCGTGCAGCTGTTCCGACTCGAGCGTGATCTGATAGACGCAAAAGGCATAGCCCATCACCATACCGTCCTCTTCATACACAAAGATCGGGGTCATATCGTCGGCGATGATACCCTCCAGCTCCTCTGTCGTATATTTCTTCGCGCCGTTTTTAAAAATATCGGGACGACCGTCGGCGTGGAGCTGCTGTACCTGATACAACAGCACATTTAAACGGTCGATATCCGCGTTCTTCGCTCTTCTGATCATCTGCTTCTCCTTACATTATTGTTGAGAAAATGACGCACACGTCCCATCTCACCATATCAATCGTCATTGCGAGGGATCGCTATATGGGGTCCCCCGCAACTCCCCGAGTTGTGGGGAGAGGAGGAACCGCCACGCGGTGCGAAGGCTTGCCGTTAGGTGAGCCTGCACAAGCTCGGCGAGTGACGACGATGTGGCAATCTCATCCGATTATTTTATGATCGTACTTTCTCAACTCACCACGTGAGTCGGCGTGCCGTTCAAAAAGTTCCTGATATTATCCGCGACGATCCCCATCAGCCGCTGACGGGTCTCCAACGGCGCCCACGCGACATGCGGCGTGATGATGCAATTCTTCGCCTCCATCAGGATGCAGTCCTCTTCCATCGGCTCCACACGCAGAACATCCAGACACGCGCCGCCGAGGTGCCCGCTCTCAAGCGCGTCATACAGATCCTGTTCTACGACCACGCCGCCACGTGCCGTGTTGACGAACAGCGCACCCTTCTTCATCTTCAAGAAGGTGTCCTTGTTGAACAGATCCTCGGAGTCGGCATTGAGCGGACAGTGCACGCTGACGATATCGCTCTCGCTGAGCAAGTTCTCAAAGCTCACCTGCTCCACATTCGGCACGTTCTTCACACTGCGGTTGTAGCCGATGACCCGCATCCTAAAGGCGTTCGCGATCGCCGCGACCTCCTGACCGATCGCGCCGAGTCCTACGATCCCCAGCGTTTTGCCCATCAACTCATTGAGCGGATAGACAAAGGGCGAAAAGGTCGGACTGCGCTTCCATCTGCCGTCCTTTACATACCGATCATACGCCGCGATCTGATTATAATGCGCCAAAATCAGCGCAAAGGTCTGCTGCGCGACCGACTGCGTCGAATACGATCCCGCGTTGCACACCGTGATCGAGTGCGCGCGGCAGTAGTCGACGTCGATATTGTTGTAGCCTGTCGCGAAGATGCCGATATATTTCAACCGTTTGGCAAGCCGCAGGGTGTGGCTGTCAAGCAGTGTTTTGTTGCATAATACGATGTCCGCGTCCGCAATCGCCTCGGCGACTTCTTCATATCGGAGCAGTCCGTGGGAGACGACCTCTCCGAACTCGCTCAGGCAATCCACTGTCACCAGCTCATCAACGACCGTCTGCGCGTCTGTCAAAACGATTTTCATTCGTTCTCACCTCTTTTGAGATTGTACCACAAATCTCTCTCCCCCGCAACCGAAAAATCCCATCCTGTCATTTACAAACCGCTGTTTATTTGTTATCATACTATCAGATCATTCCGCTACGGAGGAAGTCATGAAAAATCCATTCAAATTCTTTCGCTCATCTTCCGAAAAACCGCATCCCGAACCGATCACCGAAGCGCCCGAGGAAAAGGTAAACCCCGAGCCTACGGTTCCCGATTCTCCCGTTGAACAACCGCCCGTCGATCCCTTTGTCGAATGGTGCCGGTCACAGATACGCGGCGGAATCGAACGCCGCGAGCGCAACGATATTTTTGAGGCTTATAACGTCTACGGCGTAGATGAACACGACCGCCTGACCTGCCGCCGCTACCATCGCTACCCTGAGCATGAACGCGATTTTGACCTCTCCTACAGCCGCGCGCTCACCTTTGATGAGCTCAACCGCCGACTGCTCTCCGATCTCGATAAGGGCGATATCAAGCTCCCCGTCTATAACGACTGTATCGCAAAGGCATGTGAGCTGTGCGATATCCCGCTCTCGGATTCCGCCGGGTTCAACGGTTTTTCCGAGGCTGAGAGTGCCGCGCTGCGTGATTTCTGTGAGGCTTTCGACACCCTGACCGATCAGGAATATCGCACCACCGACGGCGTGTTCTGCTGCGCGTGCCGCAGTGTGGTCGGTGATGAAGCGTTCAACCTGCGTTTTCGCAAGCCTCTGCCCCATGACGCGATAAACGGCGACATCGCCGGCGTCAGTAAAACGCCTATCGAGGGCTACGATATCGAGAGCCTGTGGATCATGGGCGTCTACAACCGCCTGAGAGATCGCTGTCAAAGCTGCCGTGTCACCGTACTCACCTCGGAATGGAGCCTAAAGAAAGAATCGGTCTTTTTGATGCAGGCGGAGGGCTTTTCTACGATCAACGGCACCCTCCTGCTCGCTGTCGCCGATGAAGCGTCCTTCCCCCGATTCGGCTTCTATTCCCTCGACTTCACCAATAAGTGATCGTGGGATGCTTCTGCTTAATCTTGATAGAAAAATAATACGCACACAAAAAGCCCGACACTACGTCGGGCTTTTTTATGATGCTATTACCAGTTTTCTTTCAACTCGTCGGTCACGACCTTGCCGGTGTAATCGAAGCTGCGGGACGCGTCCCACGCGAGCACATACTTACCGCTCTCGGTCACCGCGGCAGTCATCTCCGCGCCGTCCTCGATCGGCTTAAATTTTCCATTCTCACGAACCGCGTTGAGGATATCCTTCGCTTTGGAAGCATTGGCGGAATCAGCGGTCGCGCTGGTTGCGCTCGAAAAATCATAGACCTCAACGAACGCGTTTTTGTTCAGCACAATGCGCGCGCCGTTATCCGCGCCGATCAGGTCATAGTAGATATCCATCTTCTCATAGTTGGAGCCGCTGTCGGTGATGTACTTGACCAGACCGTCAAAATCCTTGTCATACGATGTGATGTCGGCGGCTTTTGCCTGATCCGAGGTAGAATCGCTATTGTTGTTGGCATTGGGCATAAAGCAGGCGCTCAGCGAGAGCACCAGCGCAACAGCCGCGATCAATGCAATGATCTTTTTCATTTATATCAATCCTTTTCTTTTTGCTTTGCCACTCTATTCTACTATAAAACCCATAATAAATCAAGAGCGGATTTCCTTTTACAGGGTTTTATACTAAGTATCCATTAAACGCTTTAACAAATTTGTTAGCGAGAAATTCCGCAGAGCAAGGCGGAGGACGCAGGCATACTTGAGGTGTTTTCCAAATCTTTGATTTGGCTAACAACACCCATGCAACAACACTCCAAGAGCGGACACGCGTGTCGGCGATTGGCTTAGTGTCACTGCTGGCGTATGTCATCTTTCGGGGACCCCATCACGCCCCGCGTGATGGGGAGAGGAGGAGCCGCCACATGAGGTCAAGGCATACCAACCGGATATGCCTATCGAGTACGGCGTGCGACGACGACAACACCGCTATGCGGAATTTAACGCAATAAATGTTATAGTGTTTTAATGATACTTAGTATTAGGCTTTTCATTGTAACTAAAAAACAAAGCCCCTGATATACAGGAGCTTTGAGTAAAAGATAAACTTGAATGATCTGATTATCGCTTGGAGAACTGCGGAGCGCGACGAGCGGCCTTGAGACCGTATTTCTTACGCTCTTTCATTCTCGGGTCACGAGTGAGGAAGCCTGCCTTCTTGAGGGCGGGACGAAGCGCGTCGGAATCATACTGAAGCAGCGCGCGGGAGATACCGTGACGGATCGCGCCCGCCTGGCCGGTGACGCCGCCGCCGCCAACACGGCAAACTACGTCGAACTTCTCGCCGGTCTCGGTGAGCTCGAGGGGCTGACGAACAATCAGCTTGAGGGTATCAAGGCCGAAGTAATCGTCGATATCTCTGTCGTTGATGGTGATCTTACCGGTGCCCGCATAGAGGCGAACTCTTGCTACAGAAGATTTTCTTCTGCCGGTGCCGTAAAAATAAGGTGCCTTATCGTACATTTATCGTTCCTCCTTCTTAAAATTCCCATGCTTCGGGCTTCTGAGCCTGATGATTGTGCTCAGCGCCTTCGAAGAGTCTGAGTCGCAGCATAGCTGCTCTGCCGATGGTGTTGGAGGGAACCATGCCCTTAACAGCCAGCTCGACCGCCTTGGTGGGACGGGTAGCCATCAGGGTTGCGTAGTTGGTTTCCTTAAGGTGACCGACATAACCGGTATGACGGTACCACTTCTTTTGTTCTAATTTCTTACCGGTGAGGACAACGTCCTTGCAGTTGATGATGATGACGTGGTCGCCGCAATCAACGTGGGGAGTGAATGTGACCTTGTGCTTACCTCTGAGCAGGACAGCTGCTTCGGCAGCGACTTTACCGAGGGTCTTGCCCGCGGCGTCGATCACATACCACTTGCGCTCGACTTCGCCTTTTTTAGCCATATAAGTGGACATATAGCTTTACCTCCTTGATGATATTGAATTGTCATTGCGAGGGATGACGTCCGTCATGCCGTGGCAATCTCAACCGATTCTCAATCGTCATTACGAAGGGTGTGACCCTGTGGTAATCTCAACCGATGATCGGTACAATTCTTTTTTAACGCCTGATTATACTACCACTTTCGTGCCGTAAAGTCAAGAGCAAAATCCGAATTTTTTAATATACACCTCGTCTAGCTTATTTTATCTCGTTTATCCTCCTTTTTTCTCTCGTTTTCTCATTTGCTATTTTCATGGCTTTCCATTTATATTTGCGTTATTGTGTGAAGAATGATAGAATAAGGAATCATAACGCTCCCAAACGGAGTAACATCATACACGGAAGGAGGATACAAATGAAAACCGCATCCAAGCTCATCTGTCTACTATTATCGATCATCATCATGTGCGTTTCCATCCTCCCCGCCGCCGCGGCAGAGACCGCTTTGACTGCTGACGGAACATCGATCGACAACGCCGATCCCGATTATGAATATGAGATACTGGAAAACGGCACCGTCGAGATCGTCGAATACCTCGGCGCCGGCGGCGATCTGGTGATCCCCTCCCGACTGGGCGGACATCCGGTAACGCAAATCGGCGCGTGGGCGTTCCAACATTCCGACAACCGCTCCAATATTACAAGCGTCATCATCCCCGATTCTGTCGAAGAGATCGGGTGGAACGCCTTCGGTGAGTGTACCTCGCTGCAAAGCGTCGACCTCGGCAACGGCGTCACACGGCTGAACGGCTATGCCTTTGCGAATTGCGCTGCGCTCAAAAGCCTGACCATAGGAATCGGTTTTTCCGAATTTGCCGTGAGCCGGAACGATTTCATCGGATGCTATCAGCTGGAGCGCATTTTCATCGACCCCGACAATCCGATATTTGACAGCCGTGATGACGGTAACGCCATCATCGATTCAGTGACCAACGAACTGCTGCTCGGCTGCCAAAGCACCGTCATTCCCGACTCTGTCACCGGAATCGGCGACTATGCTTTTTCCGGCTGTATCAACCTGACCGCTGTCGAGATCCCCGATTCCGTTACCACGATCGGCCATCACGCGTTTTATGATTGTGAAAGCCTCAAGGACATTCTTATCCCCGATACCGCGGTCGATATCGGCTATTGCGCCTTTCATAACACCGCGTGGTACTATGACCGACCCGACGGATTGGTCTACGCAGGCAAGACGGCCTACACCGTCAAAGGATCCTGTCCCGAAAGGATCGCGCTCAAAGACGATACCGCGGCGATCTGTGACAATGCCTTCGCCTCTGAAACGGGGCTGAAAAGCATCTATATCCCCGCAAGCGTCCGTATCATCGGGCTCAACGTCTTTTCCGGCTGCTCCGGATTAGAGCGGATCCGTGTAGCCGCCGACAATCCTGTTTTTGACAGCCGCAACGACTGCAACGCCGTGATCAGGACACAGACCGATGAGCTGATCTACGGCTGCCGCCATACCGTGATCCCCGATACCGTGACGAGTATCGGCGACAGAGCCTTTTACGGATGGTCGCATCTTTCGCACATCTACATCCCTGATTCCGTTACTGCGATCGGCAAAAACGCCTTTGACAGATGCAATGAGCTCAAGAGCGTCACGATCCCCCGCACCGTCACCTATATCGGAGATTACGCCTTCGGCTTTAGCTTTACCGGTACAAAGTATACTCCCACGGAGGATTTTACGATCTACGGCGATACGGGAACGGCGGCATATCGATACGCGAACCGCTTTCATCTGTCTTTTGCCTCACCGTATGACGCGGATCAAAAGCCCGGCGACGCGAACGCAGACGGCGAGATTACCGTCATGGATGTCACGATCATCCAGCGCTATCTCGCTTTTATGAACACCTTTATGGATGAACCCACCCTGATGCTCGGTGACATTGATCAGAATCAAATTCTGGAGTCCGTCGACGCCGCTTATCTCCTGCGTTGGCTCGCGGGAGAAGAGATCCCCTATCCTGTCGGGTAATGGAATATCGTATGGAAGAAGCCCTGCGCAACAACAGCGCAGGGCTCTTTTTACGGCAAAAACCGCCCTTACGGACGGTTTTCGACTGATAAATATATTGATGATATGTAAAAATCCTAATTCGTTTTGTTAGTCAATTCGGTCGGATGCGTATTTTATTCTTTCAACACGCCGGAAAATGACCGAAGGTCAGGCATAAGCTCTGCTTGTCATATCGAGCGAATACAGCAGCTTATCGCCCTCTTTTGTTACCATTGTTATCTGCATTCTCGGCAAAAGCTTGTGCAGTGTCAGGACAAATCCATTCGGACGAACGTCCGGGATGCCTGTGATCAAATACTTTGCGTTGACCTTGTGTGCGAAGTCGGCTGCGCTGCCCGGCGCATTGTGACTGAACGATACGGTCATATCTGCGCCCAGATCCTTTGCGGTGCGATATAGGTATTCCAGCTCATCGGAAAAGCTCGTCAGGTCATTTGTCGGCGTATGCACACAGAATACATGCAGCGCCAGACCCTCTGCTGCTGCCCTCTCAAATCCGGCTTTGATCAGACGGTCGCAGTCATACTGTCCCGTGACACACACCAGCACAGACGGCTTCTTCACAGCGTTCATTTCGTCACCTCCTTTGTTGATGTTGCTGTTATCATACCACATGATTGTGACGAAACCTGTAAAAGCGTGTGAATAGTGTGTGAACCTTTTGTGAACGGTGAAGGGATGATGAAATGTAGGGCGGGGGTGCTCCCCGTTGGGGAGCACCCCCGCCCTACAATAGTTGTTTCAATTCAATCAAGCTTTTTTTCTGCAAAACTCACTCATACAGCACTTCTCGCACATCGCCTTTCTCGCGGTACATACAGCTCTGCCGTGGAGCACAAGACGGTGACAGAAGTCGTTGCTCTCCTTAGGCGGCAAGAGTCCGCGCAGGATCAGCTCGATCTTCTTCTGATCGGTCTCGTTATGCAGACCGAGTCGGCGGGTGATGCGGATGCAGTGGGTGTCGACCACCACAGCGCCCTCCATGCCGAAAATATCGCCCATCACCAGATTGGCGGTCTTTCTGCCGATCCCGGGCAGGGCGATCAGTGCCTCGAGACTGTCGGGCACCTCGCCGCCGTACTGCTCACATAAAACGCGTGCCATGGCGACGATATCCTTGGATTTCGTTTTATATAAGCCGCAGGATTTGATATACTCCGCCAACTCCTCGGGCGTGCTGTCGGCAAAATCCCGCGCGCAGGTATATCGCTCAAACAGAGCGGGTGTGACCATATTCACACGCGCGTCGGTACACTGGGCGGACAGGCGCGTCGCGACCAGACATTGCAGCGGATCGGTATATTGCAGCGAACAGATCGCGTCGGGATACTCCGCTTTGAGCGCCTCGACAGCGAGCTGTGCGATTTGTTTCTTTGTCATATCCATCACTTCCCTGTTGCAATATAGCATATTCGAGCGATTTGTGCAAGAAGGAATCAAAAGAAAATCAGTTATCGCATAGGGAATGTCATACTGTAGGGGACGGCGCCTCGACGTCCCGAGATATTATTCTTTTCCGTGAATCTATTACTACAGTCACCCTAGGGTGACGGGATTAATCCGAACCTGCTGAAAAGGGCAAAAGAAAAGCGCCCCCATCGGGAGCGCCTTACCATCTGTATTATTTCTCAACACTGTACTCAAAGGTACCGAACACGGTATCCTGATTGTTCGCGTCACAGTAGATGACGCTGATGGTGTTGACCGGATCCTTGATGTTCTGGAAATACTTAAAGCCGTATTCCGCCGCGATCTCGGATTCCTTCTTAGCAGTCGCCTCATCATACTGCTCGGTATGCACGCCTACGATGACAGCCTTCTTCTCTTCATTGATATACGCATATTCGCCATAGGCGCTCTTCTGATCGCCGCTGCTCTCGTGCAGTGAGCCGATCTCCTTCTGGAGATCCTTGCCCAGCGTGTTCTTATGGTTGTTGGTATATTCCTTATACTGGTCTTCGGTGAATTCATATACTTTCTTGTCACCGTCGTTGGATGTGTTTTTCGCGTAGGAGCTTGCATAACCGTCATCGTACTTTGAGGGAACGGTCGTCTTTACGTTGCCGGATTTACCGCAGGCGCAAAGCACCGCCGCGATCGCCGCAACAGCCAGAATAAATGCAAAAAATCTTTTCATTGTTATTCCTCCGATTGTCGTAGTATTTGGTATAACTTGAAGAGAAACCTGTGACTTCAGCTTCCCGAACAGTTCTATTATAGCAAAAAGATGTAAAAAAGCAATAACCAAGATCGATTTTTTACAGTTTTTCTATCAGCACCTCGGTAATGCGTCTGCCGTCGGTTTGGGTCGCGGTGAGCCGCAGTCCGTGTGCTTCGATCGACGGCTGTTCACCCTCTGCGGGGATCCGTCCGAGATTGCTCAAAAGAAATCCCGCAATCGTCTCACTGTCATCGTCGCTGAGCTCCACGCCGATCCTCTCTTCCACGTCCTCGATCGAGGTGCTGCCGTCTACGGTGAACTTGCCGTCGGAAAGTCGACGGATCTCTTCTTCCTCGTTATCGTACTCATCCTGGATATTACCCAAAATATCCTCGATCAGATCCTCAAGGGTGACGATACCCTCGGTACCGCCGTATTCATCCACCACAACCGCGATCTGTGTCTTGTTCTTTTTCATAAAGGAAAAGAGAGAGCGACAGTTCTTGGTGCGCGGCACAAAGAGCGCGGGGCGCAGATGCTGACTGAGCTTGAAATTCGCGGGTGCGGGCGCGCCGACGAATTTGAGCAGATCTTTGACATAGAGGATGCCGATGATATTGTCGATATCGTCGCGCCATACGGGGATGCGCGAGTGACCGCTGCGGATCGCCAGATCAACAACCGTCTTCAAATCATCGGTATCCTCCAGCGAGGTCATATCACGGCGGTGGGTCATGATCTCATAGGCAGCGGTATCATCAAAATCAAAGACATTTTCGATGATATCCTTGGTATCGTCCTCGATCAGACCCTTCTCTTGCCCTTCTTCCACGAGCGAGAGGATCTCTTCCTCGGTCTTTGCCTGTTTTGTTTCATTGTCCTTTGAGCCGAATAACCGCTCAATAAAGCTCTTTTCTTTTTTCGCACCTGACACATCGTCGGGCATAGTAGTCACTCCTTGTTGACGAATGATTTCTGCATAGCCTCCCTTTCCTAAGGGAGGTGCCCCGCTAGGGGCGGAGGGTTGCTATCTATAATCTTATATCTCAAGGGAAGTCGGTTTAATCCGTATCCAGCTTGAGCACCGCCATGAACGCCTCCTGCGGGACTTCCACAGAGCCTAACTGGCGCATGCGCTTTTTGCCTTCCTTCTGCTTTTCGAGCAGCTTCTTCTTTCGGCTGATATCGCCGCCGTAGCACTTGGCGAGGACGTCCTTGCGCATCGCCTTGACGGTCTCGCGCGCAATGATCTTGCCGCCGATACACGCCTGGATCGGGATCTCGAACAGCTGGCGCGGGATATTCTCCTTGAGCTTTTCCGCCATCTTACGGGCACGGGGATACGCCTTGTCCGCGTGGATGATGAAGCTCAGCGCGTCGACAACATCGCCGTTGAGCATGATGTCGAGCTTGACGAGCTTAGATTCGCGGTACTCCTTAAAATCATAGTCAAAGGAAGCATAACCGCGGGTACGGCTCTTGAGCGTATCAAAAAAGTCATAGATGATCTCGGCAAGCGGCAGCTCATAATGGATATCCACTCGATCCGAGTCGATGTAATCCATGCCGATGAAGGTACCGCGGCGATCCTGGCACAGCTCCATGATGTTGCCGACATAATCCGCCGGGGAGTAGATATGCGCGTCGGTGATCGGCTCCTCCGCCAGCGCGATCAGCGCGGGATCGGGGAAGTTAGTGGGGTTGCTGATCATGTGCACCGAGCCGTCGGTCAGCGTGATGCGGTAGTTGACGGAAGGCGCGGTCGTGATGAGGTCAAGGTTATACTCGCGCTCCAATCGCTCCTGGATGATCTCCATGTGCAAGAGTCCGAGGAAGCCGCATCGATAACCGAAGCCCAGCGCGACAGAGGTCTCGGGCTCAAAGGAGAGGGACGCGTCGTTGAGCTTGAGCTTTTCCAGCGCGTCACGCAGATCGCCGTAGCGAGCGCCGTCCACGGGATAGATACCGCAGAACACCATGCTCTGTACCGCGCGGTAGCCCGGCAGGGGCATCTCAGCAGGATTGGCGGTCAGGGTGACGGTATCGCCGACCTGCGCGTCCTGCAGGCTCTTGATAGAGGCGGTGATGTAGCCGACCTCGCCCGCGTACAGCCCCTCACGGGGTTCGAGCGACGTCGCGCGCATATAGCCGCATTCCACCACGTTGAAGGTCGAACCGGTCGCCATCAGCTTGAACTCGTCGCCGACATGGATCTGACCCTCTTTGAGGCGGACATAAATGATAACGCCTTTATACGAATCATAGATAGAATCGAAGATCATCGCCCGAAGCGGCGCGTCGACATCACCCACGGGAGCGGGAACATCGCTGACGATCTTCTCCAAAACCGCATGGATATTGATACCCGCCTTTGCGGATACACAGGGCGCGTCCTCAGCGGGGATGCCGATGACGTCCTCGATCTCATTAATGACGCGCTCAGGATCGGCAGACGGCAGATCGATCTTGTTGACGACCGGCACGATCTCCAGCCCCGCGTCGACCGCGAGATAAGTATTCGCAAGCGTCTGCGCTTCGATACCCTGTGACGCGTCGACGACCAGCACCGCGCCCTCACATGCCGCGAGGGATCGGCTGACCTCATAGTTGAAGTCCACGTGACCGGGAGTGTCGATCAGGTTGAACTGATAGGTCTCGCCGTCGTCAGCCTTGTATTCGAGCGTCACAGCGTGGCTCTTGATGGTGATGCCGCGCTCGCGCTCGAGCTCCATATCATCCAGCAACTGATCCTCCATATCGCGCACCGCAACGGAGCTTGTCTGCTCCAGAATACGGTCGGCAAGCGTCGACTTGCCGTGATCGATATGCGCTACGATGGAGAAGTTGCGGATCTTATCCTGTTGAAATGACATATATTATCACCTGTTTGATAAACTGATGGGTGTATCCGGAATTCTTATCGATTCAATTGTCATCGCCAAGCACTTTAGGATGCGGCAATCTCAATCGAATAAAGATCGTCATTGCGAATCCTTTTTAGGGATATGGCAATCTCAACCGAATATCATACAACACACCATGATGTATCATACCACAAAACCCGCCTGTTGGCAAGATAAACAAAATAACAAAATCGATCGTCGATTTTCGGTGAGTCGAGCCGCCTCTTGACCGATTACAAACAAGAGGATCCCTTCTGTATGATCGATAGCCATCGCGCCGACCCCATCGGTCATCCGGAAAGTTTTTCTCCACCGCAATCACAAAAAATCCGCCAAAATGAAAAAAACTTTCAAATAAGTATTGAATTTTTTTAAAACCTGTGGTATGATATATGAGCTGTTTCGGATAACGGCGAAAAGAATATGCTGATATAGCTCAGTCGGTAGAGCGCATCCTTGGTAAGGATGAGGTCACCG
>CAMJMQ010000022.1 GCA_946407065.1 uncultured Clostridia bacterium
GGATGTTCCCACTCCGACAGAGATCGTAGAGCCCACCACCGTAGTTGAGCCTACCGAAGTTGTAGAGCCCACCACGGTCGTAGAGCCGACTGAGGCTGCAAAGAACATCACTGTTAAATTCACCGACGCTCTCGGCTGGGGCGACGTACATGTCTATTATTGGGACAACGGCGCTGAGTGGCCGGGTAAGGCAATGGATAAGGCAGAGGTCAACGAATACGGCCAGCAGGTCTACACCGCAGAGGTTCCCGCTGATGTGAAGGGTATCGTCTTCAACGGCAACGGCAACCAGACGGTTGATATCACCGAGAATATCGCTGACGGCGCTCAGTGGTACACCGTAGACGAGAAGGAAGGCAACAACTACAAGGTCAATCTCGTCACACCGGTTGACCCCACAACCGTAGTTGAACCTACCACCGTAGTCGAACCCACAACCGTAGTTGAGCCTACCACCGTTCCTGTTGTCCCCAGCAATTATTATCTGGTCGGCAATATGAACGATTGGTCGATCGACCCCGCTTACAACCTGGGCAAGAACACGTTGGCGGATGCTGAGGAATACTCCATCAAGGTTGACCTCACCACGACTTCCCAGTTCAAGATCGTCAAGCTCGACAGCAATAAGATCACTTGGTATCCGAGCGGCACGGGCAACAACTACGGACAGAACGGCGAGATCACCGCAGACGGTACTTATGCTGTTTACTTCCGTCCGAACGCTGACGGCGGCGAGGATTGGTTCAACAGCGTGATCTACGCGGCGATGGAAACTCCCGCTCCGACTACTGTAGTCGAGCCTACCGAAGTTGTCGAGCCTACCACAGTCGTAGAACCGACTGAGGTCGTTGAGCCCACTACCGTCGTTGAGCCCACTACCGTCGTTGAGCCCACTGAGGTCACTACCGACGCCGGTTACTACATTGTCGGCAACATGACCGATTGGGGTGTTGTCGCGGCAAATAAGCTGACCAAGAACGACGCCGCAGAGACCGAAGAGTACACCATTTCGATGGATCTGACCACCACATCAGAGTTCAAGGTCGTTTATTCCGAAGACGGAAAGACCGCGAAGGATTGGTTCCCGGACGGCTCGGATAACAACTACGGACTGAATGGTGAGATCGAGGCTGACGGTACCTATGACATCTACTTCCGTCCGAAGTATGACGGCGATGACGACTGGTTCTACAACGTCATCTATGTGGCTGTCCACACAGAACAGCCCACCGAAGAGCCCACCAAGCCCGCTGAGACCTATCTGCTCGGCGACGCCGATAATGATGATTCCGTTGATACGGCTGACGTTGGCCAGATCATGCGCTATGCAGGTATGATGAGGGTATACGTTGATGAGGAAATCCTCAAGAGAAACGGTGACGTTGACTTCTCCGGTGATATCGAGATCACTGACGCGACTCTTATCCAGCGTTACCTCGCGCATCAAACTGTTGATTATCCGATCGACACCTATATCCCGATCCAGTGATCAATACGATAGCAGTGTGGTTGATGATCGATTCATGAAACGCCTTTTCATGATAATGCGAGGATGAACCAAGGTTGATCCACAGCGATCTCTATTGAATAAACTCTATAGTTCCCCCATTTTTATGGGGGAACTTTTTTGTGAAAATGTGGATGCAATCGATGGATCGCCGTATATCATTTTGTAAAAGGATCCGATCTACATTAGATAAAGTAATTGACAAGGAGTGGAGAACAGCGTCGGATTTTGTTGATGACCGTTTCGGATTCGGCGCTGTTTGGCAAATCAGAAAACATGCTGTGACATTGGTATACCGATAGAAATATCAGAATGATAACAAAGGGGACAGCCCCCCCGAGCTGCCGTCGTGAGAGGGATTTCCCGCGGCGGCTTTCCATTTGTTGCCGAAAAAATCAACAAATTGAATAATCAGCCAATTGTCATAAAAGAATTCTTTGTCAATTGTGATAAAATATAAAAGATTACAAAATTTTAAGCATGAATATTCCGAATGGGAAAAATAGCGCAAAACGATTTGTATATAATGTAAGGGAAAATAATCAGAATGGCTTTTATGTTGTTTTGAGTATTTATCAAATCATTTTGAAAGAAAGGAGATACGATTAATGACAAAAAAGCAAAACCGTTCACTCGGTTTTGGCAAGCGTATGTTGTCTGTGCTTTTGGCAGTTTTGTTGATTTTGTCGCTGACAGTTGTGTCGATGGTATCCACCGCTACGGCGGCAGATACTAAGACCATCTATGTGGGCATCATCAGCTATTTACCTACCGGTAACTATCAAGTGCATTACTGGGGATCGGGCGAAGGCGATGTCGGTCTGACCTCACTCGGCAAGGATGAACAGAAGAGTGTCGGCAGCGGCTATTGGGGCGGTGCGGCACAAACCTTCCATATGTATACCGCACAGATTCCCGCAGGCGCGACCGGATACAAGGTTCGAAACGGAAGCACTTGGTTCGGCGGAGACGGCAACCCGGCAAATCATGACGCGGCTTATATTTTTGAGTATAGTAATACCAATAACGCCTACTACGATACTCACGGTGAAGGCGGCGAGTCGGGACCTATGACGTATACCGCTCCCGTCAACACCAACAACAACGACAACAAGGCGGCGAATCTGTTCTGGGCGACAGCTACCTACTACGACTATCTGTCCGATGAAGAGCTCAGCAACACCAAGTGGCTTAAGCCGCTCCAGGCAGGTACAGGCTTCAACGACTCTCGAGATGAGTGGTATCCGTTCTATCAGTTTAACCGCGATGTTGTCAAGGGGTTGGCAGACAGCAATAGCTCATGGGCACTGCCGCTTTACTTCGGTAACTTCTGTAACGTCAGCGGTGCATATGATAAGAGCCATCATCCGGGTGTTTCCAACGGTTTTAATGACGCGACAAACTCTTATAATGTAACTCGCTTCAAGTACGCGCCGAACAACTCCAACAGCGAAAACGTTGATTCTGCCCGCACCGGCGGCGGTATCGCGCACCAGAATGAGAGTTATCAGGGATTGATGAATTCTTCTCTGGACAGCAATGGCAATCTGATGCTCCCCGGAGGCTCAGTCAAAGCGCCTTACTTTGATGAAAGCGCTCTGGAAGGTAAAGCGAAGGTAGTCAAGAGCTCGTTCCCGTTCACTGTTAAGGATGAGGGCAGCTACAAGAAATACGAGTTCAATTCTAACAACGCGAAGGATAACGTCTACTTCACTTGGAATACCTCCGGCAGTGAGACCTATCCGACCGGCGTCAACTACGGCGCGGGCACTACCTACGGCGTAAAAGACGGTATTGAGAAATTCATGAATCCGGACGAAGGATACAAATCCGGCTACGGTATCTTCCCCTTCAACAACGCATCCAACAACAATAAGGGGACAAAGACCAATGCCAACGAGAACCTGAACTACGGCTTCGGCGTCCGTATCGACGTAAACTTCCGTGTTCCCGCTCCGTCCTCTACTGTCAACACCTCTACAAACCCGATCAAGTTCAACTTCTCGGGTGACGACGATCTGTGGATGTACATCACCAACAACCGTACCGGTGAATCCCAGCTCGTTCTCGATATGGGTGGTTCTCACAGTAAGAGTACAGGTGAGGTCAACTTCAACTCCTTGAAGGCAAAGGTCAATAACGTCTATTATAATCAAACTAACGTAGAACAGGCGTTTGACTTCAACTACGACGATACCTACACCATGTCGGTATTCTACATGGAGCGCGGTCTGATCGAGAGTAACATGGAGATGTCCTTCACCCTGACTCCTTTGGGCAACAACTTCATCGTTACCGAAGCGATCGATACGACGTACGTCAACGAAGGTATCAAGGACGTTATTACCGCGATTTCCGAGTTTGGCTTCAATCCGTATGATGATAACACGGCTGTTACCGAAAGGCCCTTTAATGATTTCAAACTGGGCAACGGCGGTAGAATGGATATCCCGAACACGATCCTGGGCATCAATTCGCTGCCGTACGTCGATCAGTATCCGCCGAATAACAGCTATCTGTCCTATTCGACCTCTTGGACCTATTGGGACAATGTGTCGAACAACACGAGAAAACAGCTTGACAGCGGTACGACGAGCTATACCTCAAAGCATAGGATGATCAACGAATCCCTCAACGAGTATGACTATGCCGAGTTACAGGTCGACTATGTCAATACCCCGGATCTCGGTTCCTTCACGGTAGAGAAGCAGATGGCGCCGGGCGCGACCGCTCCCGCGGGCAAGACCTTCCCTGCGACGATCTATCTGCAGTTCGAGCGTGATACGAATCCCACCGCATATACCTTATATGATAAATACGGCGGCATTCATAACGGCGGCCGTGTCAATCTCGTACCCGGACAGTCGATCGAATTTAGAGGTATCCCGATCGGTACACGCGTCTTTGTTGTGGAGGACAGCGATCAGAACTACACCGCTCTCTACAGCCACGACCGCATTAATCCTTACGAAGTCAAAGACGTCCCGGGCGGTATCACCGTGACCAACAAACCGAATGACTCTACGCCCACTTCGGCAAAGATCTCCGGTATCAAGAAGCTTGACGACACCAACTACACCGGCACGCTGTTCAGGTTTGTGCTCGAGGGTGTTCCGCGCTTCTCCGGTGATTCGTCCGATATCAAAGCTACCACGGATTATGTCGAAACCACAGTTATCACGAACGGCGTCATCGATTTCGGCACTTTCCACTACACTGAGCCCGGTACCTATCGTTACCATGTTTATGAGGATATGAGTTATCTTGAGGACGTTGCCAACGATAACAGCGCGACCTACGATACCGATATCTTCAACGAACAGCCCGATTATCTGGTATCCGTCACCGTAAGAGATGTGGACTTCCAGCTTGTCGCTGACGCTCCCGTCTATTACGAGTACTCCCGCTATGAAGCTGACGGCACGAAGCCTCACACGATGTCCTCCGCTGATTTCAGCGCGAGTAAGGTGAACCCGCTCGGTATGATCTTCTACAATGAGGTCAAGAAGGGTTCGATCACGATCCATAAGACCAACCAGAAGAATCAGGATGTCAACGGCGTTGTCTTCCAGGTTTATCCGGTCAGCGATGAATTCGTCGACGAGCTCAACGCTTTGACAAATGATGAGGATAAGTACAACAAGGTTTTCGCACTCGACCGTCCTGATTACGGCGCGGTAACAGGTCCCGACGGTGAATTTGAGGACGGTTTCGCTGAGATCGGGAATCTGCCGATCTACCAGACCGGCTACCAGACCCCATACGCTACTCCCAAGTATCAGCAGTACGTCATGATCGAGACCAATGTCTCGGGCGCGTTTGTGACCGGCGAGCCGGACGCAAAGTACAACCTCAACAAGACGGTGCATGTCTTCTCGTTCCCGATGGAGGATCAGTCCACTCACGAGATGAAGTATCACCTCACCTACGATTATGTCAACGGCATTCTGAAAACGCCGTCGACCGCGGGTGCCGGTATGACGATCTTTAAGGTGATCGGATGGTCTTTAGCAGCGCTCTCTGTGCTGGCGCTGGGCGGTTACCTGCTTTACACGAAGCGGTTTGCTCGTCGTAAGGAGAAGAGCGGAAGGCGCTTCCGTTAAGAAACCAAAGCTATCAATCAATTTAATCACGTTCGGCGGTAAAAAGCCGCAGAACGACAATCATAATAAAGGAGATTTATAATGAAAACCATGAAAAGAGTTTTTGCTGTTCTCGTAGCGGTTCTTCTGATCGCTATGATGATCCCTGCTGTTTCCGCGGCAGAAAACACTGTTAACTGGAGGATGTCTAATTCCGGTTTCAAGTATGATGTTTATAAGATCGCTGATTACGACGCAACTACCGGTACCTTCTCTACTACTTACGACGCTTTAAAGAGCGAGGTTACAGCGAACAAGGAAGAAACCGCTGCTCTGGCTGCTGCCTGCAAGAACGTTACCTTCAACGCTTCCGATAAGGTCACTTCCTTTACCTCTACCGAGGATAACATCAACCAGGTCAACAGCTTCACCGTTGGCGACGGTATCTTCTACATCAAGCTCGCTGAAGTTACCAACCCCGACTACGCAGGCGCTGCTACTCAGGAATCTGTCGTTGTATTCCCTCAGAAGAACAAGACTACTTCTACCGATGTTTTCAATCTTGACAATAAGATCAAAAAAGAAAACGAGCCTTCCGTATCTAAGTTCTTCAAGGTAGGCAATGATGAAACTCAGGAAGCTCAGTCCTTCGGTAATGTTATCGACAAGACGATCACCTATTCGCTCCATGCCGAGCTCCCCAAGACCGCTGTCGAGAACTTCATTATCGTTGATACCATGGGCACCGGCCTGAACGAGACCAAGCATGACGTCACCGGCGTTCAGCTGCTGGACAAGGATGGTCAGGTTCTTACCGAAAGCGTTGCCTACACCGTAACCAAAGCTGAAGCGGATATCAAAGTAACCGGTAAAAACGGCAAAACCACTGACGGTACCTTCGGCGTGAAGATCACCGATCCCGCTGCTCTTGACTATACCGCAGGCAACTACATCTGCGTTACTTATACCACTGAGCTTTCCGCGGACGCTTTGATCAACACCGCGATCCCCAACACGGTTGACCTCGTATACGGTAATGAGTTCAACAATGTTGTCAACGGTAACACTGTAGACGCGTTCACATACGCTGCTCAGGCGATCAAGGTTGACGCTTCTTCCGCTACAACCAAGCTCGGCCGCGCTACCTTTGAACTTTATGCATCTGACAAGAGCACCAAGCTCGCTACCGCGGTAACTGCTGAGAGCGGCGCTGATCTCGGTATCGCTAAGTTTGATGTAAAGCTCAAGGCAGGTACCTACTATGTCAAAGAGACTACCGCTCCCGAAGGCTACAACCTCAACAGCAGCTGGAGTGAGCCTCTCGTAGTCGGTCCTGAAACCCCCACCGGTTCTGTCACCATCGCTGATACCAAGGCTAAGATCCCGTCCACCGGCGGCAACGGCACCATGGTATTCACCATCGTCGGCGGCAGCCTCGTACTGCTCGCCGCGGCTCTCTTCGCAGTTGTAATGAAGAAGAAGAGCTCCGCAAAATAATTTGCCATTAATCTAACTCTTAGGGAGTCCGCAAGGGCTCCCTTTTTGTATGTATTAAAAAGCCTTCCCTTCGCGGAGGTTTCGGTTTGTCGAAAAAGTTTATTATTAAATGAGCAGTCACTTTCCCAAAGGAAGGCTAATCAACGTCCTGCTTTTGTCATAGCTGTAAAAACAGTCAAATCAGATCAACGTCTTATTTAACATTTCGTTCATTGCTTTTGATACCGTTTTATACTATAATAATACGAGAATAACTAAATACTAGTTTTCAATAAAAACCAGACATTCTTATCGGTCTGCTTTCCGCAATACTTCGTTGTCGTCCTTGCTAGGCGCCAGCCTAGCGGCGTCCTTCGCCTCGTCTTGCGAAAACCATCCTCGATAATAATTGTCCGCTTTCTATTGAAAACTAGTATAAAAGGACGTTTTTATGAAACGCTATTTACCCATTATCGCCATCGTATTGATATTCCTGATCGGTCTGGGGATTTTGACCTATCCGCTGATCAGCTCCGTCGTCAACAATATCGGTATCCGTCAGGAGGCAGAGGTCCAGCGCGAGAAGGTCGAGACGATGGATCCCGAGGACGTCAAGGCGCTCTTTGCTGAGGCGGAAGCCTATAACAAAAGCCTGCTCAACACCGTCATCCTGACCGACCCCTTTGACGAAGAGGCATATGAGGCGATCGGCGCGCATTATGAGGAAACCTTCAACACCGATGAAAAGGGTTTGATCGGCTTCATCGACATCCCGAAGATCAACGTCTATCTGCCCATCTACCACGGCGTCTCCACCGAGGTGCTCGAACGCGGGGCGGGTCATCTGGATAACACCGCTTTTCCGATCGGCGGCGAGAATACCCACAGCGTGATCTCGGCGCATACCGCCTTCCCGACCGAGACGTTCTTCGATTACCTTACCGATATGGAGGAGGGCGACTTTTTCTATATCCACGTGCTCAACCGTGTGCTGACCTATCAGGTCGATCAGATCAAGGTCGTCCTGCCGGAAAATGTCAGCGATCTTTATGTGGAGGAAGGCAGAGATCTGGTGACGCTCTTGACCTGTACACCGTACGCCGTCAGCTCCCACCGCCTTTTGGTGCGCGGTACCCGCGTGGAGGATGAGGATCCCGGCGATACGATGAGCGTATCCACCGGCAAGGGGTATATCTACTTTTTGGGCTACAAAGTCACCTATCTCGCGATGGCTCTGGCGATCGCGGCGTTTTTGATCGTTGTCATCAGCATTACGCTGATCACGATACGACTGCACAGACGTTCTCAAAAATCAAAAAAGAAAAAAGCGACGGGGGAGGGTGATCGGTTTGAAGGATCCGGAAAAGAAACATAGAAAAGGATTATTGCGCTGGCAAAAGGTCACCGTCACCATCGCCGTGATCCTGCTCTTGGCAGGCTTGGGGCTGTTGCTCTTTCCGACGGTATCGAACTTCTTCGGTCAGTTGAACGCCAATTCCGCGATCGATGATTTCAACCGGACCCGCCGCCATATCATTCCATCTGACAGCACATCCGATGATACGCTGCCCGGCGTCACCGCCAAGAGCTTTCAGGAAGCGCGTGAGAAGGGTGAGATCGATGAAGAGGGCTATGCCGTCAATGAGGACGGCGTCCGCTATTCGGATTCTCCTGTTGTGTTCCAAGTGGATCTCGACGCCCTGCGCCGCGACAGCCTCGCGTATAACGAGGGACTGATCGACCACCAGGGCACCGTGGATACCACCGATTACGCTACCCCCGCCCTGCGGATGAGCGACTATGGTCTGTCCGGCGCCTACTGTTACCTCAGCGCCGACGCGATCAACCTCTATCTGCCCGTGTATCTGGGCGCGAGCGATGATGTAATGGCATACGGCGCGGCGCATCTTTCCGGCACCTCGCTGCCTGTGGATCAAAACAACACCAATGTCGCGATCGCGGGTCATACCGATTATATCGGCAGGATCTTTTTTGACAACATCCGCAAGCTCGAGATAGGGGACACGGTATCGATCCACAACTACTGGGAGGATATCGACTATCAGGTCATCGATTATAAGGTGGTGACCGAGGATGAAACCGCGGATATCTATATCCAAAAGGACAGGCAGCTCCTCACGCTGATCACCTGTATCTACGCGGGCAGCCCCGATACGTTCGACCGCTATCTCGTCATCTGTGAAAAGAAATAACGACGCGGAGCCGCGCTTAGCTGAATGAGTGGCTGATCTGCCATCCGACGGATCGGTGAACGGCTGTCATACCATCCCGGCAGTGGCGGCGCGTTGTCACCCTGACGAAAAGGGAAGAAGAAAACCGAGCCCCTTTCGTCAGATTTGACAAAGCAGTTTTTTCTTTGTCATAATTGTACATTATATTTCAAAAATGTAATCATAAATCGGCACTTATTCAGCCGAATTTGCAAAAACTTCTATTGACATCCTGATTTCGAGAGTTTATAATGAAACTCGTATAAGCGTCCTGTCGAAGAACTGCGCCATGCGTGTTTTCGGCCACTGACAGGTGCTTAGACGCACCGACTTTGATTTCATATTTTGCCGATCCGCTTTTCGGCGGAGGGGCAGAATTTGGAATATATCCACCGCTCGGACCTGTACAAACCGACGGTGGATCCCACAAACCTCGGATAGAGGTCAAGCTATCCCCGGCGTCACCGGACTGTGGGAATCCGCGACGCTTGGATGAACTTTTTCCCGCAAAACAATGAAAGGAGCTTGGTCATGAACAAGCGAATCTTATCTATCTTGCTTTGTTTAATGCTGGTTGCATCCTTGCTGGTAATGGCCGTACCGGTAAGCGCGGAGAATTCCGCTAACATCACAGTAACCGCAGATAAAACAGAAGCAGCCCCCGGTGATGACATCGTACTCACCGTCAAAATGGGCCCGATCGAAGCTCTCAGCACTTTTGACATGAAGGTTGCATTTCCTGAAGGTCTGAGCGGTGTCAGTGCCGTTAAGAATGCTGAGTTCCAAGCAGCATTGGGCGATGGTAGCTATCTTATCAATCCTACCAAAGGCAACATCAACGGTTACATCGGTAACGACGATATGGGCAAAGCGCTGCCTGATTACCAGAGCGCTACCGACACGGTTCTCGCAACCTTCAATTGTAAGGTTGCCGATGATGCGACCGGCACTCTGACAGTTGGTTTTGTTGAGGATGAATTCTGGATCACTACTACTAATGAATCGGGAGAATTCGTTCCCATCCCCTACACCTCCAACACTGTCGACATCAAGATCACCTCTTCTGAGACAACCGCTCCCACTGAGGCAGCTCCCACCGAGCCCGCTCCCACCGAGCCCGCTCCCACCGAGCCCGCTCCCACCGAGCCTGCTCCCACCGAGCCTGCTCATGTACACGACCTCCAGTTTGTTGACGAGGTTCCCGCTACCACTGAGGCTACCGGTGTAAGAGCGCATTATGAATGCTCCGGTTGCGGCAAGTTGTTCTCTGACGCCATGGGTACTGTTGAGGTCACGATGGAGGATCTCATTATCCCGATCATCGTACCGACTGATCCCGCTCCCACCGAGCCTGCTCCTACCGAGCCCGCTCCCACCGAGCCCGCTCCTACCGAGCCCGCTCCCACTGAGCCCGCTCCCACCGAGCCCGCTCCCACCGAGCCCGCTCCCACTGAGGCAGCTCCCACCGAGGTAGCTCCCACTGAGGCAGCTCCCACTGAGGTAGCTCCCACTGAGGTAACTCCCACCGAGGTAACTCCTACCGAGGCTCCCACTACCGTAGTTGAGCCCACTGATGCAGACGACAAGGGCGCTACCGCGGATTCCGCGACCAAGGATTCCGCAACCAAGGATTCCTCTACCAAGGATTCCTCCACTAAGGATTCTGCTTCCACCCCGAAGACCGGCGATGCTTCCCATATGTACTTATGGCTGATCATCACTCTGGCTTCTCTGGCCGGTGTAGCAGGTGTTCTGTACACTGCTAAGCGCAAGGGAATATTCACTAAATAATATTCGCTAACCCTAAACAAATGGGCGGCGACGGGTATCCGCCGTCGCCCTGATGTTTTTGGTATTGAGTTATCAGAGATCGACGCGATGGCGTCAGCAGGATCGCTTTTTCCGATCGGGATTCTGACAGCTGAATACTGAAAACATTTGCCGTGTGAATACGCGGTATCAAATCAGTCACAGGGCGCATGTGCCCTTTTTATTGATCAAATGGGTCATATTTACACCCCGTTGCCTTCCGCTTCGGCGGATCGTGGTTGTACGGGGAAAGTTTTATTTATAAAGGATGATTCTATGAGCTACACACCGAAAAGAGCGGCTTCTTCCTCAGAAGAAAAAAAGACTGTTTCTGCCGCGAAAGCAAAACAGAATATGTCAGCTGCCGATGAGAAAAAGAAGAAAGCGCTGACCATTGCGATCGTTGTGGTGCTTTGTATCGTGATCGCGATTTCTCTGTTATTTATCTTTTCTCCCTCCGACGGCTCCTTTCTCGGCATTCGCGGAGCGGGTGTGATCTCCGGCTCGGGTAACGGCAATGTTTCCCAAACCCAGGACGGCACAACGAATATCACTCCGTATTACAAAAACGGCGTCCTGCCGACGGCTGCCGATCGCCATGATATCACGCTGGTGCCCAACGGCGGCGCGAACGCATCCGAGCTGTTCGGCAAATGGAAGCTCGATCAGGGTACGACATACATGTTTGACGGCAGGGGCAGAGGTATCCTGCTCACCGGCGTCGATAACTACACCTTTGTTTACAGCGCGGAAAACGGCAAACTCGGTATCGATATGGATACCTCTGCCGGCAACGATTTTGAATACGATTATTCCGTCAGCGGCGATTCGCTCACCATGATCCGCGACGGAAAAACCTTTAAGCTGACCAAGGTCGAAGAGTGAGACACGTAAAACCCGAGTCGGAAGCATACAGGCGGAGTGATCCCGCGTCGGAAAGACGCGCTCCATCCGCGCCGCGGAGGGTCGCCGGTACCGTTCCCGCAGCATATTTACAGAACGATCCGTCTGCTCCCGCCGCTCCCGCTCAAAAGAAAAAGGGAAAAGCCGCAGTCATCGTCATCCTGTCGATCTTTATCATCGGCTTTATCGTCGGCTTGACCATGCTGTTGATCACCTTGATCAGAGCGTGGAATGAGCAAAAGGGCTTTGACGATCTTGCCAACATGGTATTGGATACCGATGAAAGGAATGATGACGGTTCCCTGCGTAAATATGATGAGCTGTATAACAAAAACCCCGATTTCTTCGGCTGGCTGAAGATCGAGGGGACGAAGATCGACTACCCCGTTATGTACAAGCCGGAGGATTCGGAGTATTATCTCCACCGTGATTTCTACGGCAAGTATTCCGACAGCGGCATGCTGTTCATCGACGGAGAATGTCCCCGCGTGAGCAATTACTATCTGATCTACGGTCATCATATGAATAACGGCACGATGTTTGGTGAGCTGCCGAAGTACGCGAAGGCTGACTTTTATCAAGAGCATAAGATCATTTTCTTCGATACCCGTTACGAAAACCGCGACTATGAGGTCGTGGCGGCGTTTTACGGTAAGGTCTACCCGAAGTCGGAGGAAAAGGATCACTTCTGCTATTATAATGTCAAGGAGCTTTCCTCCGAGAACGAATTCAACGACTATGTCAGAAACGTCAAAGCGAACGCCATCTACGAAACCGGCATCACACCGAAATTCGGCGATGAGCTGATCACGCTTTCGACCTGTAACTACCACACCGAGGACGGCAGATTTGTCGTTGTCGCGCGGAGGATCAAAGACACGGAAAAGAACAAGACGTCTTCGTCCGGATCATCGTCAAGCTCCAACACAAAATAATATGATCATCAGGCTCTCCGGCATCGGTCGGGGAGCCTTTGTTGATTACCGTCGCCGTTACGAGGCCTTTTCCCTGTGACAATTCCAACCGACTGTCAGGTTGGTTTTGTCGGCGAAAACCTTCGCTCCCGTAACGGGAAAGTACATCCGGAAGCCGGATAAAGGGTGATCCTTTCCCGCGCATTGTAAAAAGATTGTGAATTCTCATTTTTTCCGCTTTTTTGTATTGCACTTTGCAAAATTATTTGTTACAATATAAGCAAGTTAGAAGCGTTTGAAGCAAAGTTGTCACCATCGTGCTTGATTCGCTTGATTAAAAAACTTTTAGGAGGAATTCTTATGAGAAAAGTACTGAGCGTTCTGCTCGCAATCCTGATCATTGCGTCCGTCACGGTTGTCTCCTTCAGCGCTGCCGATGATACCGGCGCCGCTACTGTTACGCTGAAAGGCTTACAGGGAGAGACTGTTACACAGACCTATGCGGTAGGCGAGACCTTCACTGCCTATACCTACATGAATGCAGCTGATTACAATGAAGGCAGGATCGGTGCTCTGGACGGCAGCCTGAAATATCCGACAGATGTTCTTGAAATCGCGGAAACGTACAACACCGATACGGAGGACTATGATTATGGTTTGATGGATGACATGGATACCGTTTTCCCGATCATCAGTAAGGCGTCTATTATCGGTAATGCCGGCACCCCCGGTCTCGTCTACTATAATGCTTCTACACCTGCTAAGACCGGTTTCCTCTTTAATGCAGATACATGTGTGCTGAGCATGGTGCGTTTTAAGGTTATTGCGTCGGGTACCGCTACTATCGAAAACACCATGAAAACGCTGGCTGTTTCCGATAGTACACTCACCAAAATCATCTCAAAGGGTGTCATCCGACCCGGTTATGAGAATCTTACTACACCTGTTGCCCTTTCCGAACCCACAACACCGGTAGTGACCGGATATACCCTGAGCGGTACTGCTACCAACTACAAGACCAATGCCGGCGTTGACGACGTTACACTGAAGCTGACCGGTACCGATAACAACTATACCGATACCGTGACCGTGACCGCTTCTTACAGCGGTATCTCCGCTAAGACCGCTTACGCTTTCGAGAATGTTCCCGCAGGCGAATATACCCTCAGCGTAGAAAAAGGCAACCACGTGACCCGCGAGTATACCGTCGCTGTCAGTGCCGATACGACTCAGGATGTCAAGATCTGCCCGATCGGCGACGCCGACAACAACGGCAGAGTCAATTCCGCGGATGCGAAGAGAGCTTCTCAGCATGCGAATGGTCAGATCGATCTTAAGACAATCGATCCCTATCAGTTTGCGTGTGCCGATGCGGCTACTCCCAAAAACAGAATCAATTCGGCTGACGCAAAGGCGATCTCCCAGCATGCCAACGCGCAGAAGAGCCTGTGGACGGTAACCGCCGAGTAATTCTGCTCCGATCCATTCTTTCGTAACATAAGCTTTAGCCCCCGCTTCTTTTGAGGCGGGGGCTTTGACATGGTTGACAAGATTCTTTCTTTCGATTATACTTATAATGATATATTAGGTGGATTGTGCATAGAGAGCAATCGGTACACTTTTGCTGTTTTCATGTCGTCCGCTTATGATAGGAGTATGCGAAATGAGATCCAAAAGAATAATTGCTCTGTTAATTTGTGTCATGTTGGTCGTCTCAATGACAGCCTGTTCTTTCGGCGGCGCCAAGGGCTCCGTTTACTGGCTGAACTTCAAACCCGAGCTGGATGAAACGCTTCGGACGCTGGCGGCAAAGTATAAGGAACAGACCGGTGTTTCTGTCAAGATCGAAACGCCCGAGAGCGGTACCTATCTGCAGACGCTGCAGGAAGAAATGAATACCAAAAATCCGCCTACGCTGTTTGTCGTCAATAATCAGAGCGTCGCGGATGTGTGGAAGGAAGAGATCCTCGATTTAACGGGCACTCCCATCTACAGCGAGCTGAATACGGCTTCCTATAACCTGACGACCGAGGATGGCAGGATCCTAGCGATCCCGTACTGCCTGGAGTGCTACGGCATCGCCGTCAACCCCGATCTGCTCGGCAGGATGGGCTATTCGGTGGACAGCATCACCAACTTCGAAACGCTCAAGAAAGTGGTGGAATCCATCCATCAGAACGCTTCATGGCTGGGCTTTGACGCTTTCTGCTCGCCCGATCTGGACGCGGATTCCTCATGGCGCGTCACCGGGCATCTTGCGAACCTCGAATATTACTATGAGGAGCAGGATTCCGGCACATGGAAGGAGGCTCCCGCCTCCATCACCGGCGCCTACCTGTCAAATTACAAGAATCTCTATGACCTTTGCATCAACAACGCGGTCACCAAGCCTGAGGAGCTTGAGAAGGGCGGTCATAATCCGACCGAGGAGTTCACCTCCGGGAAGGCGGCGTTCTTCCTGACCGGTTCATGGGATTACGCAAAGCTCTCTGCCGCCGTACCGAACGTGACCATGATCCCGTATTACTGCGGCATCAAGGGTGAGGAAAAAGCAGGTCTGAACAGCGGTTCGGAGAACTTCTGGGCTGTCAACGGCGGTATCGAAGAGGATGATCAGAAGGCGACCGTGGACTTTATGAAGTGGCTTGTCACCGATGAAGAGGCGAGCAATCTGATGGTCGGTCAGGTCGGTAATATGCCCTATAAGAACGCGGCAAAATCCGATAACGGCTTTTTGGCAAAGCAGAATGAGCTGATCAAGAACGGATGCTACAAGATGGATTGGGCAATGCTCTATCAGCCGAATTCCAACACCTACCGTGAGGAGCTCGTCACCGCGCTCGCCGCCTATAATGCCGATCGCTCCGACGCGAGCTGGGCGAAGGTCAAAGAGGCGTTCGTTGATAACTGGGCAAAGCAATACGCTGCTGTCAATAATAAATAATACTTAGTATAAAGCATAAAAGTAATGCGTGTCGGAGATCCGGCACGCATTTTTGCTATCAGTATTCTTTTTGTATCGCTATTGCGGAGCGTGGGCGGTTATGCCACGACGCGGCAATCTCAACCTACCCTAAGGGAGCTGCTGATCAACGCGAGATTGCATCATTTGATCGAGCGTAAGCGAGAAAATGATGATTAACCGATCTGGGTGACGTTGAGGTTGCTGTCGACCTGTACGGTCATGTTGACGGGCTGCTGTACGCCGTCAGCGGTGTTGTAGTACAGGGTCAGGGAGGTGGTACCCGGCGCTACACCTGTGATGTTGAAGTCATACTGCTTGGAGTTGAAGTCGTAGTTACAGCTGACGCTGACGATACCGCCGCCGCCGGAATAGGTCCAGTCATAGCCGTAGGAGGTCTGACCCGAGGCGGTGTAGTGCAGGGCGTTGCCGCTGCTGTAGGAGCCGCCCTCGGCAGCTGAAGAGGAAGAGGTCTGTGACGACGCGTCGGAGGAAACCGAAGAGGAGGAAGAAGCGGGGAGGGTCGCCTGCTGCGCGTTGTCGCCCTGTGAGGAGGAGATATTGCTGAGCGCGGGATCTCTGGCGGGCTGTGTCGACTGCGCTGTAGTAGCGGCTGTTGTTTCGGTTGCCTTTGTCTCAGAGGCGATGGTCGCGGTCACGGCGGTAGGCTCGGTATCAGCCGGCTTTTTGTTCTTGCCGACCAAGGCGACGATCGCCACGATGATGCCGATGATCACCGCTGCGGCGATGACGATCACGAGAATGCTCGAGATACGGCTCTTTCTCTTAGTCTGCTCTCTTCTTTCCATGCGGTCACGCTCGATGGCGTTCGGCTCATGGTCATCATAATAATCGTTGTTAGGCATATTTTCTGCTCCTTTTATATCAAAATATGATTTACGCAAACACATTATAACCGACATAATTCTTTAAAGCAAGATAAATCGACGAAAATTTACAAACGATTCAAGAATATTCTGATCCTACATACACGAAAGCGACGCTTTGTCGGCAAAAATCATAAAACTGATCGGCGCAGCGTTGAAAAAGTCGGCATTTCCTCGGCTTGCCAAATCCCGCGATTGTGCTATAATACAAGTGTAATCCAAAACAAAGGACTGATAGCTATGCAAAAAATTCTTCCCGTTACCCTGCTGACCGGTTATCTCGGCGCGGGCAAAACGACATTATTGAATCACGTGCTCAACAACCAGGAGGGCTACAAGGTCGCCGTCATCGTCAACGATATCGGCGAGGTCAATATCGACGCTGAGCTGATCCAGAAGGGCGGCGTTGTCAACGAAAAGGACGAGAACCTCGTACCGCTCCAGAACGGCTGTATCTGCTGCACCCTCAAGACCGATCTGATCGAGCAGATTTTGGGATTGGTCAAACAGCAGAAGTTCGATTATATCCTGATCGAGGCTTCGGGCATCTGCGAGCCGATCCCGATCGCGCAGACCATCTCTATGCTCGACGGCTCCTACAACGATCCCCGCCTGCCGAAGCTCTGCCGACTGGATAACGTCGTATCCGTCGTGGACGCGGCAAGACTCTCCGGCGAATTCGGCTGCGGCGGCGCTCTCTTGAATGATGATATCGACGACGAGGATATCGAGAACCTGCTGATCCAGCAGATCGAGTTCTGCAACACCATCATCCTCAACAAGATCGACCTTGTTTCTGAGGAGGAGCTGGCCAATATCAGAAAGGTCATCCGCGCGCTCCAGCCTGAGGCAAAGATCATCGAGACTACCCGCGGTGAGGTGGCAATCAGCGAGATCCTCAATACCAACAACTTCGACTTCGACAAGGTCGCTTCCTCCGCCGCATGGGTACAGGAGCTGAACGCCGACATTGACGAGGATGACGATCATGACCATCATGATGGTGAGCACGAGCACCACCATGACCACGATCACGATGATGATGACCACGATCACGACCATGATGATCACGACCATGATCATCATGAAAAAAGCAGCCACGGCTGTCATCACCATCACCACCATCATCATGAGGGCGGTGAGGTAGAGGAGTACGGCATCGGTACCTTTGTGTACTATCGTCGTCAGCCGTTCACCAAGGATAAATTCGAGAAATTCCTCGCCTCCTTCCCGAAGAACGTCATCCGTGCCAAGGGTCTGTTCTGGATCAAGGAGGACAAGGATTGGGCGATCATGTTCGAGCAGTCCGGTAAGCAGATGGATTGCACCGACTACGGCCAGTGGCTCGCCGCCGCTCCCGCGCATATCCGCCGCAAAATGTTCCAAGAGGATCCCGAGCTGCAGAAGGATTGGGACGACAAGTACGGCGACCGCATGATCAAGCTGGTGTTCATCGGTCAAAACCTCGACAAAGAGGCAATCACCAAGGCGCTCGACGAGTGCCTCACCGAAATGTGATATAAAGTTAAAGCGCTTCCGTATGGAGGCGCTTTTTAGTTAGGAGTGAGGAGTTAGGAGTTAGGAGTGAATGGTGGGCGCTGCCCACACCTGATTCATATTTCATATATTAAAATAACCTATTAATAATTACGCTCATGACTTTTCAAAGAGTCATGAGCGTTATTGTTATCTATCTGTATTTTCATTCAAAACGCGTCAGCGTTTCCCACAACTCCTCACTCCTCACTCCTAACTCCTCACTTTATATGATTCCCAATTCTTTGAGCGCTTTTGCGATGCCGTCTCGGTCACAGTCGTCGGTGACGCGGTCGGCTACCGCTTTGAGCGCCTCTTCGGCGTTGCCCATCGCGATGCCTGTTCCCGCGGCTTTGATCATGAAAATGTCGTTGAAGCTGTCGCCGAAGGCTACCGCGTCGCGGATATCGATCCCCGCGTCGTCACAGATCTTGCGCAACCCCTCGCCCTTGTTCGCCTGTTTAGGCATTACCTCGAGGAACCACGGCGCGGAGAGGTAGATGTCCACCTCGTCGCCGAGAGAGTTGAGCAATTGTTGTTCGAGCTCCTTGAGCTCCTGCGGATCGCCCGCGATCAAAAACTTATGGATGTCCCAGTCGATGAAGGAAGGCAGATCGTCCACCACATTCAGCGGCAGACCGATCACATCGCTCTCGATGTGGGTGTAGTCGTTGACCTTGTTGTCGGCATAGATTGTCGCGCCCTTGTGCACCATGGTGGTGACATTCGCCGGACGGAGGATGTCGTAAACAGGCTCGATGTATTTGCTGTTAAGATAGCACTTGCCGATCAGCTCGTCGCGGCTGTTCAGGATCGCGCCGCCGTTGAAGCCCATGTAATAGCCGCCGTAGCGGAAAACATCCAATTGTTCGGCAAAGGGTCGCACGCCGTAGGGGAGCCGCCCCGACGCCACCGCGACCTTGACGCCGTTTTCCTGCGCCTGCAAGAGTGCCGCTTTGGTGACAGGGGAGATCTCCTTTTTTCGGTTGAGTAAGGTGTCGTCGATATCGACCGCGATCAGTTTGTATTTCATATGATACCTCGGTATGTAAATGTTCATTCATACGTTACCACAAAATGCGGAAGATGGCAAGCGGAAAATGATAGTTAGGAGTTGAGGTGCTGTCCTAGAAGCGGAGCCGTAGGCGAACACTGATTGGCTGAGAGCTACTGCAGAAGAGTGAGGAGTTAGGAGTGAGGAGTTAGGAGTTTAAGGGTGGCTTGAGGAGTTGCCCAAATCTTTGATTTGGCTAACAACTCCCATCAACAGCGCTCCAAGAACAGGCAAAGCCTGTGATTGGCTAAGCGCCACTGCTCGCCCACACCCATTGATAGGATGGCGGATAAAGTGATCGGTTGGTATTACCACGGTATAAATGCCTCGCAATGACTGATTTGTATACGCTTACTTTACCCGATGAATGACCTATTAGGAATTCAAAAGCTGACGGCTTTGCCAAAACTCCTCACTCCTCACTCCTCACTAAAAGCGCCCTCGCCCTACGGCAACAATCCCCGCATATTCCCTCATTTCACTTTAACGCATTACTGCATCAGCATGAAATCTGTACAATTTTTTGTGCCGTGTTTTGTGCAGGATAAAAAAACTGTAAAAAATCCCATGAATCCTTAAAAATAGATTGAAATTTTTCAAAATTGTATTATAATGTTAAATGTAGTATTGTGGATAATTATGGATCACTGTATCTTGTGTACAATCCGAATGTCTTACGAAAGGAAGTGCTGAATATGCAGACATCGGTTCTCGAACGCTTAGACGCGAGTGCTTCGCGCTATGCGGATAAAGTAATGTTCAAAGACCCCGAGCGCAGCCTGACCTTCGGTCAGTTCGACGCTCTCACTAAGTCGATCGGTACCTATCTCGCGGGAGTGACCAAGCCCGGCGATCCGGTCGCCGTGATGTCCGGCAGACATGTATACACCCCGTCGTGTTTTTTGGGCGCTGTCAGAGCAGGCTGCTTCTATGCGCCGATGGACGGCGATATGCCCAAGCAAAGACTCAACCAGATCCTCTCCGTCATCAAGGCGCCGAATCTGCTGGTCGATCAGGCGCATCTCGAGATGGCAAAGACCCTCGAGTATGACGGCAACATCATCGTGATGGAAGAGATCATGGAGACCGCCCCCGATGAGGCACTGCTCGCCGAGCGTGCCGCGACACTGGTGTGCACCGCTCCGCTGTATGTGATCTTCACCTCCGGCTCGACCGGCAAGCCCAAGGGCGTTATCACCTCGCACCTCTCGCTGATGACCTACATCGATTCTGTGTGCAAGGTGCTCGACATCAACGATACCGATATCATGGGCAACCAGAGCCCGCTCGATTATATCGCGGCTGTCCGCGACATTTACTTCCCCATCAGCAAGGGCGCTTCCACCTTCATCATCCCGAAGAACGAGTTCGCCGTGCCGACCGAGCTGTTCGGTACGCTGAACCGTGAGAAGATCACTGCGCTGTGCTGGAGCGTCGCGGGCGTTGAGATCCCCGCTAAATTAGGCGCTTTTGACGAGAGCAAGCCCGAATACCTCAAGAAGCTCTGCTTCTCCGGTTCGGTCATGCCCTGCAAGTACCTCAAGATCTGGCAGGAGCATCTGCCCGACGTCCTCTATGTCAACCAGTACGGTCCCACCGAGTCCACCGCTTCCTGCACCTACTATGTGGTCAAGGAGAAGGTCGACGACGATACCGTTCTCCCGATCGGTAAGCCGTATGATAACTATAAGATCATGCTTCTCAATGACGATAATACCCCCACCCCCGACGGCGAGATCGGTCAGATCTGCGTCAGCGGCCCGATCCTCGCGCTGGGCTACTACGGCAACAGAGAAGTCACCGACGCGTCCTTCCTCCAGAATCCGCTGAACCCGAACTACCGCGAGCTGATCTACAAGACCGGCGACCTCGGCAGATGGGGTGAGGACGGCAACCTGATGTTCCACGGTCGTATGGATCGCCAGATCAAGCATCTGGGTCACCGCATTGAGCTCGGCGAGATCGAAGAGACCGCAAAGCTCGTCGAGGGCGTCAAGGATTGCTGCGCACTGTACAACAAGCCCAAGGCGACCTTGTACCTCTTCTATACCGGTGACGCGACCAGCAGGGATATCGTGCTCTATTTCAGAGCCAACATGCCCGCCTTCATGGTGCCGCGTAAGCTCATCAACCTCGAGGAGATGCCCACCCTTCCCAACGGAAAGCTGGACATGCAGGCGCTCAAGGCGATGTTCAAGTAAAATATCGGAGGTGGCAATCTCTCCGATATACTCGGTATGTCATGGGGTGGAAATGCTTTCACCTCATCCGTCACCGCCTCAGTCGGCGGTGACACCTTCCTCTCAAAGGGAAGGCTTCAACTGTATATTACCACAAGGTGATAAGATAAAATAATTCTAAAGGAGAAATTTATCATGGATCAATTAATGAAAATCTTACAGGAACTCAGACCCGACGTAGATTTTGAGAACGAAACCGCTCTGATCACCAACGGTATTCTCGATTCCTTCGATATCGTCGCGCTCGTTGGCGAGCTCAACGATGAGTTTGATATCGAGATCAAGCCGAACAACCTCGTTCCCGAGAACTTCAACTCCGCCAAGGCTATGATGGCGCTGATCGAGAAGCTGCAGGACGAATAATCTGTCGGCACACCATGACGAATCCGCCTCCCTGTCTCAGGGAGGCAGAACGTTGCTATGAACAATAAAAAGGAATGGTATGATGAATATCAACAAGTTAAAGGAGCTCCTGCCCAAGGTCGGAACCCCTTCCTATATTTTTGATCTTGACCTGTTTGAAAAGCGTGCCGCTTTGGTCAAAAAGTACTTCGGCGATACGATCGGAATGTGCTTTTCTATCAAAGCCAATCCGTTTTTGCTGGGCAGAATGCCCGCGCAGTTTGACAAGATCGAGGTCTGCTCTCCCGGTGAGCTGACGGTTTGTGAGCGCACCGGTGTGGATATGAGCACCATCATCTTCTCAGGCGTCAACAAGGGCTATGCGGATGTGGAACGTGCCGCTGACGATAACGTCGGTACCTTCACCGCCGAATCCCCTCTGCATCTCGAACTGATCAACGACGCGGCGCTTCGCAGAGGCAAGGTGTTCGACCTGCTGCTGCGCGTGACCGATATCAAGGGCGGCAGCCAGTTCGGTATGAACGAGGAATGCACCCTCGACATCATCCGTCGCCGCGATGAATACAAGGGCGTCAACATCGTCGGTCTGCACTACTTCACCGGCACGGCAAAGCGTAAGGCGAAGCCCATCGAGAGAGAGTGCGACTACCTGATGGATCTGACCGCCCGCATCAAGAACGATCTCGGCTTCACTGTTGAGCGTATCGAATACGGTACGGGTCTCGCGGTCGACTACTTCTCCGACAATGCCGACGCTGAGGAAGAGGAGCGTCTCGCTTCTATCTCTCCGAAGCTGCAGGAGCTGGCTTCTGTCGCTGAGCTGACTGTCGAGATGGGTCGCTTCTTCGCGGCTCCCTGCGGTTATTACCTGACCAAGGTCGTGGATACCAAAACCAATTTTGATATCAACTACGCGATCGTGGACGGCGGCATGAACCAGGTCAAGTACAACGGTCAGCTGCAAGGCATGCAGATCCCAGAGATCCTGCACCTCACCGATCGTGACAAGGCGGAGGACAAAAAGCCGTGGACGCTGTGCGGTTCCATCTGCACCACCGCGGATATTCTGGCGCGTAACGCAGAATTCGACGATCTGCAGATCGGCGATATCCTCGTGTTCTGCCGCACCGGCGCTTACTCCTGCATGGAGGGTATCTCCACCTTCCTCAGCCGCGAGATGCCGGTCATCGCCGAGTACAGCGAGAAAGAGGGTCTCAGGATCCTGCGTGAGATGCTGTATTCCGACGAATTCAATACACCCAAGAGATAAAGATTATGGTGAACGGTGAACAGTGAACGGTGAACGGTGAAGGATTCTCGCTTCGCTCGGTCGATTCTGATACAGGAATTCGGCAGTGGCGTATAGCCAATCGCTGTATAGGTGTTGTCTACCGAATCTGAGATTTGACTGCACCTCAAACGCGAAGCGTTTTCCGCAACCGTTAATCGTTAACCGTTAACCGTTAACCGATATAAAGGTTCATTATGACTTATACATCACTCAATTTTCTTTTCTTTGTGTTGGCGACCGCGCTGGTGTACTTCGTCCTGCCGTGGAAGAAGTATCGCTGGACGGTTCTGCTCGTCGCGAGTGCGATCTTCTATTGCCTCGCGAGCTACAAGTATGCCGTATTCATTTTGTTTACGGCGCTGAGTACGATGCTCATCGGCTTGTGGCTGGACAAGGTGAACACGAGCTCCAAGGCGCTCCTGAAATCGAAAAAGGGCGAGTGGGATCGCGAACAAAAGAAAGCGTTCAAAAACAAGCTGAAAGTCAAGAAACGCTGGATCATGGCACTGTGTCTGATCCTGAACTTCGGCATCCTGGCTTTCCTGAAGTATTACAATTTCTTTGCCGGCTCTCTGAACGACCTGCTCGGCTCCATGCGCATCGACTTTTCGGCTCCGACCTTAAAGCTGTTTCTGCCGCTGGGTATCTCGTTCTACACCTTCCAGAGCATGGGCTATATCGTGGACGTCTACCGCGAGAAGGTCAAACCGCAGACCAACCCCTTCAAGTTCCTGCTGTTCGTCTCCTTCTTCCCGCAGATCATCCAAGGCCCGATCAGCAACTACTCACAGCTCGGTCATCAGCTCTTTGAGGGTCACGACTTCGACTTCACCCGCTTTAAGCACGGCGCACAGCTGATTTTGTGGGGCTTTTTCAAGAAGCTGGTCATCGCCGACAGAGCGGTTGTCGCGATCAACACCGTCACCGCGACCCCTCAGGGCTACAATAAGTATTCCGGTACGACGCTGACCTTCACCATCCTGCTCTATGCGTTCCAGCTGTACACCGATTTCTCGGGCGGTATCGATATCTCCCGCGGTGTGGCACAGCTCTTCGGCATCGATCTGATCGACAACTTCAAGCGTCCGTACTTCTCGAAGAGTATCAACGAGTATTGGCGCAGATGGCATATCTCGCTCGGCGCCTGGATGAAGGATTACATCTTCAACCCGCTGGCGATCAGCTCGGCGTTCCTCAACGCGAGCAAGAAGATGCGCGGCACCAAGTTCGGCAAGACCAAAGCCGGCGCGCATATCGCCAAGGTACTGCCCACGGCGTTTGCATCCCTGATTGTCTTCTTGGTCGTCGGTATCTGGCACGGCGCGAACTATAAATATGTTGCGTTCGGCATCTGGAACGGCGGTATCATTATGCTGTCGATCCTGATGCAGCCGCTGTTTGACGCGGTGACCGATAAGCTGCACATCAACCGTCAGAACTTCTTCTTCCGTCTGTTCCAGATGATCCGTACCTTTATCGTGGTACTGATCGGCTATGTCTTTGACGTAGCGCCGTCCTTCCAACAGGGCATGATGACGATCGGCCGCTTCTTTACCGATCAGAGTCTGGAGCGCGGCAGAAATGAGATCTTCAAGCTCGGTGTCAACTGGAAGGATTACATCCTCCTGCTGGTATGCGTGGTTGTGATCTGGGCGGTCAGTATGATCCAGGAAAAGCATTCCGATACGACCATCCGCGAGATGCTGGACAAAAAGCCCTTCATCCTGCGTTGGCTGGTATTCTTCGTCCTGATCATGGCGGTCATCATCTTCGGTATCTACGGCTCCGGCTACGCTGCTTCCGACTTCGTCTACATGCAGTTCTAGCGGACATGCGATACCGACACGGCGTATTCGCCTGTGTGAGCATCCGCCAAAGTTTGATGTATGGAATATGAGGCAAACCTATGAAAAAGAAACTTTATATCACGCGCAGTCTGAAGCTGCTTTCCTTCGGGCTCGCGGTGGTTTTATCCACCTTGTTCCTTCAGACATTCCTGCTGAAGCGAATCGATAACAATACGATGCGTATGGAGGCGTTCTATCTCGAGGAGAAGAACACCGTCGACGCGGTTTTGATCGGCGCGAGCGACGTCTACGCCGGCTATTCCGCTCCCTACGCTTATGAAAAATACGGCTACACCAGCTATCCCTACGCGACCCAGGCTTCTCCGGCGAACATCGTTCTGCCGCAGATCAAGGAGGTCATCAAGTACCAGAATCCCAAGATGGTCATCGTAGAGATCAACGCGTTCCTGTACAAGGATAACGAGCTGCCCAACGAGGCGAGCGCGCGTATGTTCGCTGATAACGTTCCCAGAGACGAGATATGGAGGGATTACCTCAAGGACGCGATCCCCGAGGATAAGCAGATCGAGTATTATCTGCCGATCATCAAATACCACAGCTCATGGAACGAGTATCCGTGGAAGATCAAGTATCTCAACGCGGAGATCGGACTCAAGCAGAAGGGATACTCCCTGTTCCGCGGCTACAAGACCATCGCCAATGAGTTTCATTGCGAGACAAAGGTCTATAATGATGAGCTCAAGGATAATAATGAAACCCTGCCCCTTGCGGTCAACGGTGAGCGTTATCTGAGACAGACGCTGGACTATCTCAAGGAGAACAACATCACCAACGTCATGTTCATGCGATTCCCGCACATCGTGAACGATGCCGCTGTCAGCCGCTTTAAACGCTGTAATCAGGCGGCAAAGATCATCGAAAGCTACGGCTATGACTTTGTCAACCTCGAGCGCTACGACGATCTGGCGGGTATCGACGTCAACAAGGACTACTACAACTGGGATCACCTGAATGTCTACGGCTCCGAGAAGGTCACCGACTATATCGCCAATATGCTGCAGACCAAGTACGGTATCACCAAGACCGAGCTGACAGAGAAGCAGAAGGCGGAATGGGATGATTCGGTCAACTACTATCACATGATCTACAATTATTGCCAGGAGATGATCAGCCGCCGTCTGGAGCTGGGCAAAACCGGCAACGGCGGTACGACCGTATCCGAGGATGAAAAGAGCATCAATACCATCCAAAAGTACGCGCGTAACCACCCCGACGCGGGCAAGTACGACGTCATCCTCGATAACGAAGATGCAGATTCATAATCATCAGTTAAGCAAAGGCTCTCGCAGAAATGCGGGAGCCTTTTTTAGTTAGGAGTGAGGAGTTAGGAGTGAGGAGTTGACCTTTTAATAAAACGTCTATCGTAGGGCGGGGGTGCTCCCCGTTGGGGAGACGTCACGAAGTGACAGTGGGGGAGGCGTCTCCGCCGAGGAATGCTCCCGCCGCAACCTTTCCACCAAACGCCACCTACCGCGAAGCACATCAATTTCTCCGTAGGGTACGGCATTTATGACGTACCGCAACCTTTCCAATATATCTCAATCGCAAGATAAACTGAAAACTGAAGACTGAAAATTGAAAAATGAAAAATAAACAAAACTCCGATCGTTAGATGATCGGGGTGGTGTGTAGGGCGGGGCTTGCTCCTCCCGAAGTGTTTGCAAAGATGACATCCAAACGTGAAGAAAACCAAACGTTTGCTGTAGGGTACGGCGCTTGCCGACGTACCGCGGTTGGACGTTGGGTCACAAACTCACGTTGGTTGAGGAAACAAACATTTCCGTAGGGACGACCATCGGTCGTCCGCACGGCAGAAAGTCGTATTCCTATCCAGCGTTCCCGATAATAGAATCGCCCGTCATTCTGCAGATGGTCAGAGACCATCCCTACGGAAAAACTGATTTGCTTCGCGTTTGAATGGTTCTGTCATGAAACGCACGGTACGTCATAAATGCCGTACCCTACATAAACGTTGCGAATAATGGTAGGGTCGACATTTGGATATGCGTGTTAAATGATCCGAATCAATTTCGATAGATTCCTGATTGAGGTAAATCAACCTCCCCTCAATGTGTGTGATTCACCGCCTGATCCACCACATCTTGATACCTGTCAAAAACATATACAAAGATATTGGTGAAAAAGTTGTAAAATTTATGATAAAAATGTTACAGATTCCCTTGATTTATTCTGTGCTATAGTATATAATAAGTTCGTTGGTGGCGTTTTGTGTCATTTTGTGACATTTTGGCTCCCTTTGGTAAAGGTGAGGTGTTGTCCGAATATTATAATTTGGGATACAACGCCCATACACCGGAGAGCTGTCGGATGACACGCGTGTTATCCGACTGAGGGATTGCACAGATGACTGAGCGTGAGGCGTCACGCGAGTAACCAATGATTCTCAACCAAAAGGAGGCGGCAGAATGTTTTTAGGTACCAGCGATCATCATCTTGACAGCAAGGGCAGAGTTATTCTGCCGACCGATTTCAGAGAACAGCTCGGCGAGAGCTTTTATATTACGATGGGTTTTAACAAATGCGCTCAGGTGATGAGCGTTGAGGAATTTGACCGTCTGCGGGAGCAGATCCGTCAGCTGCCCGCCGATAAGGCGCTCTCGCTGCAATACCTGCTGATTTCTCCCGCCAAGCTCGTCAGCCCCAACTCGCAGGGCAGGATCATCATTCCGCAAAAGCTCCGTGAGGATGCCGGGCTCAGCGGCGACGTTACCGTCGTCGGCATGGACGCGCGCATCGAGATCTGGGATAAGGCGACCTTTGACGCCTTTATGGAACAGCAAAAACAGGCTTCCGTGAAAGAAGCGCTCGAGCTGCTGCGCCTATAAATCATCATTGAAAGGCGTTTGGCCAAATCGCAAAAGCCAAAAACCCGACCGATTGAAAATGACAGAAAGTGAGTGTCTGTGCATGGAGTTCAACCATGTTTCCGTACTGCTGAAGGAAGCAGTCGATAGCTTGCATATCCGTGAAGACGGCATTTATGTCGACGGCACTGCCGGCGGCGGCGGACACTCTGCTGAAATCCTCTCGCATCTGACGACCGGAACGCTGTACAGCATCGATCAGGATCCCGACGCGATCGCGACCGTGACCGAGCGGTTTCGCGGAGACAGCCGATCCCGTATCATTGAGGGCAACTTCGGCGATATGAGCCGCCTGTTACATGATGTCGGGGTAGAAGCCGTAGACGGCGTGCTGCTCGATATCGGCGTATCGTCCCATCAGCTCGACGAGGGCGCTCGCGGCTTTTCCTATCATGTGGACGCGCCATTGGATATGCGCATGAGCCAAAGCGGCGAGACCGCCGCCGATCTGGTCAATTCACTCAGCGTCGGTGAGCTCAGCCGGATCCTCTCGCTTTACGGTGAGGAAAAATACGCCTATTCCATCGCCAAGGGGATCGCGCGATACCGCGAGACAAAGCGGATCGAGACGACATTGGAGCTTGCCGATATCATCAAGGAACACGTACCGCAGAAGGTGCGCCGCGACGGACATCCCGCGCGCAAATCCTTTCAGGCGATCCGCATCGCGGTCAATCATGAGCTTGATGTGCTCGAAAGCGGCTTACAGGGCGCTTTTGAAATGCTCAATAAGGGCGGACGGCTCAGTGTGATCACCTTCCACTCGCTGGAGGATCGCATCGTCAAGCAGTTTATGCGCGACAAGGCGCAGGGCTGTACTTGCCCGAAGGACTTCCCCGTGTGCGTTTGCGGAAAAAAACCGCAGGTGAAGCTCATCACCCGCAAGCCGATCTGCCCCACTGACGAAGAAAATGAGCGCAATCCGAGGGCGCGTTCGGCAAAGCTGAGGGTCTGTGAAAGACTTTGATAACAGTATATATTTCCCTATCGGAAGTATAAGAAAAATATTCTGGCAAATTGAGCAAATTCATCATGTTTCCGTTCCATATTTGTACAGTTTTACTATGGACATCAGCGACAGTATATAGTAAAATAATAACAAGATTGTAATAATTGTTCTACACAAGAAATTGTGATGAAATCTGCGATTCGACACATCATCCTGTGAATTTGGATCAAAAATGTCACATTTTCGGTTAAAATTAGATTACAGAATCATTACAGTCATTACTTTAGATATCTACATTCTTTTGATATAAACAGAAACAGAAACCAAAGTGCTTGGAAGGCACGCATTGAAAAGACATTCGGGGTGCATTATGGCTTACTATTCGAGTAGCAGCAGCGCCTATGATTTCACTCTCTTTGAAGAAGATTTTGATTCTTCCGAGAGAATGAGAGCACAGGCGGATGACCGTCCCGCTACAGAGGACGGCGGCACACAGCAGAATAAGAGCAGAAGCGAAGAACGCCGCGCCGAGTCCGAGGCGAAGATCAAGCGCATGCGCAGACGCAGGTCCAATATCGCGCGTATCGCGATCGGCGTCGTATTCGGTATCGCTGTCGCGTTCATCGTCGCTTCCATTATTCACGGACAGGTTCAGCTCACCGAGCTCAATCAGCAGATCTCGGACGCGAAGGCGCAGCTGGCAGAGCAGCAGAGTGTGTACACGCAGCTGGAGATGAAGGTCGATTCTTCCATCTCCACCTCCGTAGTAGAGGACTACGCAAAAAACAATCTCAAAATGAATAAGGCGACCAACTCCCAGAAGGAGTTTATACAGCTTTCCGACAGCGATAAGGCAGAGGTCACTCTCAGCAAGGACAAGAATATTTTTGAAACGATTGCAGAGGCGGTTTCTTCCTTATGGTCATGATTTGGTATATATTGAAAGCGTTTGAATAGAATGTAGATGTGATAAGAGTTGAGATTTATCTTAACTCTTATTCGTGTTTTATAGAATATTGATTTTTGGTTGCCGCGGCAGCAGTCGGCGCTCCAAGGTCGGTCAAATTCCGACAAATATCGGAGCAAAATCGCTGTAAAATTCAGATCGGTCAAACGGTAAAAATCGTTTGACTTACCCGATGAAGAAAGGAGAAATCGCTTATGGGTGCTAACCAAAAGCTCAGAAGAAGAACCGTATGGCTTTTGATTATTATCTTGGCGGTTGGATTCGGCGCGGTCATCACCCGACTGGCTTTCTTACAGCTGGTCCAGGGCGAAGAACTCCAGCGCAGAGCGATTGAACAGCAGCTTTCGGATACCCCCGTATCCGCTAAGCGCGGCACGATATATGACACCAAGGGCAAGATCCTCGCCCAGTCCGCCTCCGTATGGCAGGTGGTCATGGCGCCCGCGTATTTTGACGACGGCGCGGATGGTGAGGAACAGCGCCGCTTTGTCGCAAAGCGCCTGCATGAGATCTTAGGCGTGGATGAAAACGAGACCTATGAGGAAACCACGCAGAACACCTACTATGTTTCCGTCAAGCGTAAGGTGGAAACCTCCGAAAAAGAGCAGATCATCGAGCTGCAAAACGAGCTCGCCGAAAAATACCAGAAATCCGGTATCATCTCGCTGCTCGACGACTATAAGCGCTATTATCCCTACAGCGACCTCGCGTCCTCGGTCATCGGCTTCACCGGCTCCGAGGATCAGGGACTGTCGGGTGTTGAGTTCCAGTACAACGAATATCTTTCCGGTACGCCCGGACGAATCGTCTCGGCGCAAAACGGCGTCCAGACGGAAATGCCCTTTGACTATAACCAGAACATCGGCGCGATCGACGGCAGCTCTCTGGTGCTGACGATCGACGAGACCGTCCAGAGCATCGTCGAAAAGTACATGAAGCAGGGCGTTATCGATCATAACGTCCATGAGCGCGGCGTTTGCATCGTCATGGACGTCAATAACGGCGAGGTGCTCGCAATGGCGTCGGTCAACGGCTTTGACTTGAACAAGCCGTATGCCATCAGTGATGACCAGCAAAAGGAGATCGACGCGATCGATACCGAGTATCTGGTCAAACATGATTATATCGAAGAGGGCGTTGATCCCTACAAGCTCAGCGAATCCAAGAAGAAAGAGCTGATCGAAAAGGCAAAGGCGGAGGCGAACAGCGCGGCGCTGGCGCGTAACTGGCGTAACAAGGCGATCTCCGACACCTACTACCCCGGTTCGGTCTTCAAGATGGTCACTCTTTCGATGGCGTTGCAGGAGGGCGTGGTCAATGAGAACAGCCGCTTTGGTTGCTCCGGCGCGTTCCAGCTGTATAACGATACCATCCACTGTCATAACACTGCCGGTCACGGCTCCCAGACCTATCAGGAATGTTTGTGGAACTCCTGCAACCCCGGCTTCATCCAGATCGGCCAGTTGGTCGGTAAGGAGAAATTCTGGGATTACTATCAGGCGTTCGGCTTCTCGGACAAAACCGGCATCGACCTGCCCGGTGAGTCCGACGACCAGTTCTTTATCCACGACGGCGTAGAGGGTAATATGCTCGACACCGACTTGGCGGTTGCCTCCTTCGGTCAGAACTTCTCGATCACCCCGATCCAGATGATCACCGCCGCGAGCGCTGTCGCCAACGGCGGCAGGATCGTTCAGCCCCATGTCGTCAAGCAGATCCTCGACTCCAACGGCAAGGTTGTCAAAAATACATCGACCGAGACCAAGCGTCAGGTCATCTCCGAATCCGTCTCCAAAGAAATGTGCGGAATTTTGGAGGAGAACGCGACCACCGGTTCCGGTAAAAACGGTTACGTTGCCGGTTATCGCGTCGGCGGTAAGACCGGTACCTCCGAGAAGCTGATCGACGTCAATGACGACGGCGCCGACGACTATATCGCCTCCTTCTGCGGCTTCGCGCCCGCGAACAATCCGCAGTACGCGGCACTGGTATTCTTTGACGCTCCTCTGGGCGGCAGCTACTACGGCTCCGAGGTCGCGGCTCCGGTATTCGCGAGCATCATGAGCGAGGTCCTGCCGTATCTCGACGTTGCGGCACAGTACACCGACGAGGAGATGAGCAACATCGATACCGCCGCCGGTTCCTACACCGGTCAGAGCATCGAGGATGCGACCAAGGCGGCTGAGGCGGACGGCTTCAGCGTCACGGTCAAGGGTGAAGGCTCGACGGTCATCTCCCAGAGCCCCGCGACCGGCGCGTCGATCCCGACAGGCGGCACCATCGTCCTGTATACCGACCAGAGCGCATCCACCGATAAGGTGACGGTTCCGAACTTTGTCGGAATGGGCGTTTCGGAGGTCAACGGGCTCGCCGCAGCCAACAACCTGAACGTCAGCATGACGGGTATGGTATCCTCGTCCGACGGAACCTCGACTTCACAGAGTATCCCCGAGGGCAATCAGGTAGCGCCCGGTACGGTCATCACTGTTACCTTCAGCAGCAGCGGCATCGCCGATTAGACGCGCGCGTCATTATCACATCAATTCCAACGTTATCGGGTCGACGGATTACCGTTGATTGGCGATTTTGCCGACCTTTATCGCGGAGAGCATGCTCTCTTTGCGTTATTAAACAAAACAAATGAGGTGTAAAAATGGAGACAGGTTTATGGGCATTCGGTGTGGCAGCCGTCGCGTTCGCTATCACCGCCGTGATCGGAAAGTTCTTGATCCCTTTCCTCCACAAGCTGAACTTCGGTCAAACGATCTTAGAGGAAGGACCGAAGTGGCATAAAAGCAAGCAGGGTACCCCTACGATGGGCGGTATCATGTTCATCATCGGTATCGTCATCGCGACTACCGCGGGCGTGCTGTTGTACGCGGTGGGTCACGGGATGGATTCCGTGAGCTACTATGTGTTCATCGGTCTGCTGTTCGCGCTGATGAACGGCGCGATCGGCTTTGTCGACGACTATGTCAAGGTCGTCAAAAAGCGCAATCTCGGCTTGACCGCGATCCAAAAGCTCGTCCTGCAATTTTCGGCGGCGGCGATCTATCTGTTCCTGATGCACCTGTGCAAGGATAACACCCAGATCCTGATCCCCTTTGTCAACCACTATGTCGATCTCGGCTTCTTCTACTATATCATCATGGCGATCGGTCTGGTCGGTATCGTCAACGCAGTCAACCTGACCGACGGTATCGACGGACTTGACGGCTCGATCACCTTCTTTGCCTGCCTGTTCATGATGCTGATCGCTAACGTTTTGGGCGGTCATGAGGCTAACGTGCTGTACACCGCGGCGGGCGCCGGCGGCTGTCTGGGCTTCCTTATCTGGAATTTCCACCCCGCCAAGTGCTTTATGGGCGACACCGGTTCACTGTTCCTCGGCGGTATGATCTGCTCGATGGCGTTCGCGATGGATATGCAGTTCATGCTGCTGTTGATCGCGCTGACCTATCTGCTCGAGATGCTGTCCGTCGTGCTGCAGGTCACTTACTTCAAGCTGACCCACGGCAAACGCCTGTTCAAGATGTCGCCGATCCACCACCACTTTGAGATGTGCGGCTGGTCGGAGACCAAGATCGTCTGCGTGTTCTCCGCTTTTACCGCGGTATGCGGTCTCATTGCGTTGCTGCTGGTGATCTTCGGCATCGTCTATACGCCCGTATCATAAACGTCATGGCGCATCCGAAAGGATCGGGTGCGGTCATCTCACCACCATCACTAAGGACTGAGGCATATGTCAACAATCGAAAACACCTCGCGCCGCAGGGTGCGGGATTATGAGCGTGATCGCCATGCCTCTGACAAAAGAGGCAGACGAAAAATCAATTTCTCTCTGCTGAGTATCGGCAAGGGCATCGATATCCCCTTTGTTCTGCTGATACTGGTACTGCTCACCATCGGCATCACAATGATGTTTTCGGCGAGCTATCCGGTCGCCTATTACGAGATCGGCGACAGCTATTATTATCTGAAGCGTCAGCTTTTGTTCGCGCTGGTCGGACTGGCGATCATGTTCGGTATCTCTTTTTTGGATTACCACTACTATCACCGTTTCGCCGCGATCATCCTCGGATTGAGCTACTTTGCACTGCTGCTTGTATTGGTGCTGCCGTCACAGGAGGGCGGCGTACATCGATGGATCGGCTTTGGCGCCTTCGGTATACAGGCGTCGGAGATCAGCAAATTCGCGATCATCCTGTTCTTGGCGCACTGGGGCAGTCGCTATTATGATCGGATGGATACGTTCAAATTCGGTATCCTGCCCGGCGCGGCGGTATTCCTCTCCACAGCGCTGCTGCTCCTCTTTGAGCCGCATTACTCCTGTATCGTCATCATCGGTATCCTGACGGTCATCATGCTCTATGTGTCGGGCATCAAGGTCAAGTGGCTCGCTATCGGCGCGGCGATCCTCGCGGTGCTGATCCTGCTGTTGTGGGTGACCGGTATGCTGACCTACGCGATGGAGCGTATGGACGGCTGGGGTCAGGCTTTGAATGAAGATCTTGACCGTGAGATGTGGAACAGTACATGGCAGACGCGTAACAGCCTGTATGCGATCGGTTCGGGCGGACTGTTCGGACTGGGGCTCGGGCAGAGCCGACAAAAATATTTGTACTTACCCGAACCGCAGAATGACTTTATCTTCGCCATCGTATGCGAGGAGCTGGGACTGGTCGGCGCGGTCATCATCCTGTTGATCTTCGCGCTGCTCGTATGGCGCGGCGTTATCATCGCGCTGCGCGCGCGTGACCGCTTCGGTAAGCTGCTCGGTATCGGCTTGATCAGCCATATCGGACTGCAGGTCATATTGAATATTCTGGTAATTACGGACTGGTTGCCCAATACGGGTATCTCCCTGCCGTTCTTCAGCTACGGCGGTTCCTCACTGCTGACGCTGATGTTCGAGATGGGCGTTATCCTGTCGATATCCAGATCGTCGAACATAGAAAAGAGCTAGTGGTCAGTGATCAGTTGTCAGTGGTCAGATCACAACAATGGGTGTGGGCGAAGCCCACCGAAAAAACTGTCCACTAATCACTGAACACTGTTCACTAAGAAGGAGATAAAATGAAAGTATTACTCGCCGGCGGGGGTACCGCCGGACACATCAATCCTGCCATTGCGATCGCGGGCTATATCAAAAAGATGGAGCCGGATGCAGAGATTTTGTTCATCGGTAACCGTGACGGCATGGAGCAGCGTCTGGTCAAGCAGGCGGGCTTCCCGATCAAGTCCGTCGTCATCACCGGCTTCAAGCGCAGCCTGTCGCCGAAAAACATGATCCACAATATTAAGACAGTGGCTTATTCCTTTGAATCCCGCTCCAAGGCGAAGAAGATCATCAAGGAGTTTGACCCCGATATCTGCATCGGTACGGGCGGCTACGTCAGCGGACCTGTCATCCTTGCGGCATGCAACCTCGGCTACAAGGCGATCATCCATGAGCAGAACGCCTATCCCGGCGTGACCAACAAGATGCTCGCCAAATCCGTCAACCGCGTCATGCTCGCGAACGAGGACGCCAAGAGCCGCTTTTCGGACAAGGCGCATTTCGTCCTGACAGGTAACCCCATCCGCCCCGCGATCCTCTCCACCAAGCACGATGAGGCAAAGGCAAAGCTCGGGCTGGATGACAGTAAGCCGATCATCCTCTCCTTCGGCGGTTCCTTGGGAGCGGAGTGTATCAACCGCTCCATGGCGGAGCTGATTGCGCGTTCTGCAAAGGACAAAAAATATCATCATATCCACGCCTACGGACAGCAGGGCACCTGGATGCCCGACCTGCTCAAATCCATGGGCGTTGACCCCGCACAGTGCGATAACCTCGATATCAGACAGTATATCGACAATATGGACGAATGCCTGGCGGCATGCGATCTGGTGGTATCACGCGCGGGTGCGATCACCCTTTCCGAGGTACAGGCAAAGGGCAGACCCGCGGTGCTGATCCCCTCGCCGTTCGTTGCGGAGAATCACCAGTACCACAACGCGATGTCCATGGTGAACAAAAAGGCGGCAAAGCTGATCGAGCAGGCTGACCTCTCGGGCGAGCTGTTGATCGAGACCGTCGACAGCATGCTCACCGACAAGTCCGTCCTCGAAGAATACCGCCAAAATGCCCAGAAAATGGCGATCACCGACGCGAACGAGAGGATCTATCAGACGGTGAAAGAAGTCCTCGCTGATAGTTAGGAGTGAGGAGTTAGGAGTGAGGAGTTTCGGGAAACGCTGGCGCGTTTTGAATTGATAGCACGTGTGATATTAAAACTATCAATGGGTGCGGGCAACGCCCGCCATCAACTCCTAACTCCTCCTTCCTAACTCCTAACTGAATCTGTCACAAAACCCACATCTGAAACATAGAATAAAAGGCAAGAGCTTTTGGAAAGGGTGTTGGGTGTGTCAGTGTTTGTCGTTGACGGAGGCAGAGTATTATCGGGAAAGGTGCGGCTGCAGGGCTCTAAGAACAGCTCCCTGCCGATCTTGGCGGCAACGCTGTTGTGCCGCGGCGAATGTGTGTTGCATAACTGTCCGCGCCTGAGCGATGTGGAAGCGTCGCTCAAGATTCTGCGTTACATAGGCTGTACGGCTCAGCGTGAGGAAAATACCGTCATCGTCGATACCGACAACGTGACGCGCTGTGAGATCCCCACCGAGCTGATGCACCGGATGCGTTCGTCGATCATCTTCCTCGGCGCGATGATCGCACGGTTCGACCGGGTGAGGATGTCGTTTCCCGGAGGATGTGAGCTGGGCCCCAGACCCATCGACCTGCATCTGAACGCCCTGCGTGAGATGGGGGTCGAGATCTCGGAGGATCACGGCGAGCTCGACTGCTGTGTACAGGATGTGTTGCACGGCGCGAATATCGTATTGCCGCTTCCGTCCGTCGGCGCGACCGAGAATATCATGATCGCGGCAGCCACCGCCAAGGGCGCTACGATCATCAGCAACGCGGCGCGGGAGCCCGAGATCGTCGATCTCGCGGATTTCCTCAATTCCTGCGGCGCACAGATCCACGGGGCAGGGGAGAGCACCATCTTTATCGACGGTGTGGATCGCCTCAGCCCGACCACACATGCGATGATCCCCGACCGCATTGTCGCGGCGACCTTGATGTCAGCCGCCGCGGTCACGGGTTCCGATATATTGATGACGGGCGTTGTCCCGTCCCACCTCGAGTCGGTGTTTCCGGTCTTTCGGGACAGCGGCTGTGAGATTGAATACGACGGTGAAGGCGTCCGTATCAGCGCGCCCTACCGCCTGCAAAGCCCCAAGCTGATACGCACCATGCCGTATCCCGGCTTTCCGACCGACGCGCAGGCGCCGGTGATGAGTATGACGGCTGTTGCCGACGGGATGACGGTTTTTGTTGAGAATATGTTTCTCAGCCGATACAGCCATGTCAGCGAACTGTGCCGCTTCGGCGCGGATATCCGCGTGGAGGGCAAGGTCGCGGTGGTCGACGGCGTGAAAAGACTGCTGTCCGCCAACGTCCGCGCGCAGGATCTCAGGGGCGCCGCCGCGCTGGTGGTCGCCGCCTTATGCGCAAGAGGACAGAGTGAGATCAGCGGTATCGAGTATCTCGAACGCGGCTATGAGGATTTTGAGCTGGTGCTCTCGTCCCTGGGCGCGGATGTCAAGAAGATTTGAAGAGAGAATGGTGAAGGGCTGTAAGCTTTACATCCACCCGGAACCGATTCACGATTCTTTCTGCATTTGATTGAAATCACGGCATCATTATGCTATAATAAAAATTCAGTAAAAAACACGGAAGAAAGGAGGGGTATCACATGGCATTCAAACGCAATAAAAAGGGGAAAAAGAATTCCCGCAACGCGCCGAAAAGACGTCCCGCGCGTCGATCCGCCGAGCCGAGAGACGAGAGGCTCGATGATCGCTATGACGAGCGGTTCGATGACGGATATGACGACAGATACGATGACCGTTATGACGATCTATACAACGATCGCTACGATGAGCGCTATGATGATCGCTACGATGAGCGCTATGATGATCGATACGATGAACGCTACGACGATAACTATGGCGAAGATGCCTATGACCGTCGTTATGACGAGGATCGTCGGGATCGTCGGGATCGTCGCACGCGACCGTCGGAATCCTACCGCGATGACGATATGCTGGGCGAATTCTCGGACGATACCAACTCCTTTTATACCGATGAGAGGCGCGATCAGGAGCTCATCGATGAGCGCAATGAACGAGCGCGCCGCAATAATCGCAAAGGCAGCAAGGGAAAGGGCAAAAAGCGAAAGCCCGCGAAAAAGAAAAAAAGTGCCAAAAAGCCCAAGCCTGAGAAGCAGCGCAAGCCACTGTCGCCCGCACAGCGCAGAGCCATCCGCATCATCAGCTATGTTTCGATCATAGCGGTGGTACTGATCGTCGGTGTGATCCTTTCCTTGACTGTTTTATTCAAAACACAGGCTTATGAGGTTTCCGGTATCACCAAATATACGGAAGAACAGATCATCGACGCCTGCGGCATCAAAAAGGGCGAGAACATCTTTTTGGCGCCCAAGCGTGCCGCGGAAAACCGCATCAAAAAGGCGTTCCCTTATGTAGAGGAATCGACCGTCAGCTTCAAAATCCCCGATACGATCCGTATCGCGGTCGTCGAGGCGGTCGAGGGTTATCTGGTGAAGGTGAACCAGACCGAATATCTGGTCATCAGCACCAAGGGCCGTATTCTGGATCGTGTTACGGATATCTCTCAGTATGATCTGCCGACCTTTATCGGGCCGACCCTCACCTCGGGTGAGATCGGTGATTATGTCAGCTACGAGGACGACAAGGTCGTCGACATGATCGAGAGTATCACCCAGACCTTTGCCGACAACGGTTATCAGGGCATCACCGAGATCGACGCGACCAACATGGCGGATATCTCCTTCACCTATGAGAATCGCATCAAGGTCAAGCTCGGTATCCCTGAGGATCTGGATTACAAGATCCGTACCGCAATGATCATCATCAATGACAAGATCGATAGCGCCACGACCGTTAAGACGGCGGGTGTGCTCGATGTATCCCGCTGCAACACTACCAAGCGCTCGTACTTTGACGAGGCAACGCCGACGGTGAATCCCTCCGAGGCGGCAACGGAAGCGGCAACTACCCCGAGCGCCGATACCGGCGGCTCTTCCGGTGGTACCGCGGACAACTCCGGCGGAAATTATTACGTTCCCGAGGACGACTACAGCTACTATGCCTACGCCGATGACGGCTACGGCGGCTATGCCGCGGATGGCTATTACGGCGATTACGGCGCCTATACTGGTGAATGGTAACATTCCGTCGGGTGTAATTGCCCCATGCACTGTGAAAATTTATCAATTTTTTGAAAAATATTCAGAAAATGATTGAATTTATCTGCAATATATGGTAAGTTATAATATGATAGAAGAAATATAATGCGTATATATGCGTGAGCGTTTATTGACCTCACACATATGACAAGGAGGATATAAAATGGCTTTTGAAGTGGAAAAGAATCCGGCAAGCGGTCTTCCGGTTATCAAGGTAATCGGCGTCGGCGGTGGCGGCGGCAACGCTGTTAACCGTATGATCAAAATGGATGTCAAGAACGTAGAGTTCATCGCTATCAATACGGACGAGCATGTTCTGCGTTATTCCCAGGCGCAGGAAAAGATCCAGATCGGCGAGAAGGCTACCCGCGGCAAGGGCGCAGGCTCGATGCCCAGCGTGGGACAGGCTGCAGCCGAAGAGAACCGCGAGGAGATCGCGGCGCTCTTGAAGGATACAGATATGGTATTTATCACCGCAGGTATGGGCGGCGGCACCGGTACAGGCGCGGCTCCCATCGTTGCGAATATCGCGAAGGATATGGGTATCCTGACCGTAGCGGTCGTGACCAAGCCCTTTGCTTTTGAAGGCAAGAAGCGTATGGCACAGGCTGAGCAGGGTATCGCGGAGCTGTCCGCATGCGTTGACTCCCTGATCATCGTGCCCAATGAGCGCTTGAAGCATGTTTCCGACCAGACTATCACGTTACAGAACGCGTTCCTGATCGCGGACGATGTCCTCCGTCAGGGCGTACAGAGTATCTCTGATCTGATTGTTGTGCCCGGTCTTGTCAACCTCGACTTCGCCGATGTCTCCGCTATCATGCGTGACGCAGGTTATGCGCACATGGGTATCGGTAAGGCGACAGGGAAGGATAAGAGCGTTGTGGCGGCTGATATGGCGATCTCTTCCGCACTGCTGGAGACCTCCATTGACGGCGCTACCGGTGTGATCATCAACATCACCGCTTCCCCCGATATTACCCTCGACGATATCGACGCTGCTTCCACCATGGTACAGCAGAAGGCTGCTCCTGACGCGAACATCATCTGGGGTGCTGTCATTGACGAGGATATGAAGGATGAGATCAGCGTGACCGTTATCGCTACCGGCTGTGGCGGCAACAATGATAACTCCGGCGCGTTCCCGACCTCCTCTCCCACAGCGGCTTCTACCGCTCCGTCTACTGTTGCTTCGGCTCCCGATCCGCTGGCGGCTCCCGAGCCCGCGGCTCCCAAGGTCGAGGTCGATTCCACCGACGATGATGATTCCTTCTATGACATCATGTCGATCTTCAATTCCAAGAAATAATTTGATTGCTTATAAGGACACTCGCTTTCTGGTGAGTGTCCTTTTGTTATCTGATACTGTTTTCCGATTGTAGGTATCAGGCACGATAAAAAAAGCACTCCGACCGAACAACGCGTTTCGATCGGAGTGCTTTTTTGGTTTAATGATGGTTGACAGCGGGATGATCGGCGATCATCCCAAGGGATCAGCGGGCGCGATCGCGCTTTCTGCTATACAGACCGATGAATACCGCGGTAAGCAAAATGACTACGGCAAGGATCAGTGTTTCGACAGAGTCGCCCGTCTTGACCGCACCGCCGCTTTGCTTGACTCCGCCGTCATTTTTATTCGATGTCTTGGCGGAATCGGGCGTTGCCGCGCTGTCGTTTGCCGCACTGTCCGCAGTCGCACTGTTCTTTGCGGAGCCGTCCACAGTCGATGCGTCGGGTGCCGCGGGCTTTTCGGCGCTGTCATCGGACGCTTTTTTGTTGAGAAAGCCATGAACCGACATCGTGAACGCAAACGGATAGCCGTCCTCCATGATGAGCTTTGACGGCAGGTAGAACCAAAAAGATTCGCTCGACGGGTCAAAATCGGTGACCTCTGCTTCCGTCGGAAACTCGAACACGGAATTATCCGTATCATGATCCTCTGCCTCTTTGGTCTCAACATTATAGATACTGAGCGAGAAGAGCCACGGCGATTTCAGTAGCTTGACCGTCGCTTTGTGATCGGGAGAGGAGGGGTCGTATTCCACGGTGAAATCCTCACCCTCGTACATCGCGGTGTATGCGCCGTCATAGCCGGGATATTTTTGGGCATCGGCGCTGTACTGAGAGGATACAACGGTGATGGTGACAGGGATATCGACTTCCTCGATGCCATAGTCGCCGCCGAGATCGTAAATATGCACCTGAGCGTCCAGCTGTGTGGTTTCATACAGCAGATGATCCACGGACGCCTTGACGCTCCATTCGGTCTGATCGTTCTTTTCGTAAACGAAGGTTTCATTCGTGCTGTTGTTTTTGAGCGTCAAGGTGACATCGCCGTTATAATCGTCCAGCTCAAAGATACCTAACGTGCGAAAATCTTCGTCATACGGATAGCTGTCGTGAAAGTCTTTTACGAAGTCATATTCTCTGTTGACCACGGCGGATACGACGGAATAGGACGGATGATCTCCCTGAGGAGCTGCACTTTCGAGTGCGGCAGCCTGCGCAGGAGTGGTGTAGCTAACTGTCAGAATCAGTGCAAAGATACAAGCAAGAATTTGTTTCATCATTTCTTTGACCTCTTTTCACAATAGAGTATTTTGCAGGAGATCCATGTATAAAGAGTAATTAAATCATATCATAGTTATAACAGAAATGCAATATAAGAATAACCGACCCTCTCCTTTCGGAGTGAGTCGGTTGTTTTGTTTATTCAGTCGGTGAAGTCGTTTCAGTCGATACGGTTGTTTCTCCCGCCGCTTCTGTCGACGTCGTTGTTGCGTCGGCCGCCTGAGTTGCGGTCGCAGCGTCATCCATCATCCCGCTCTGATACTTGAGCGTGAGGATATGCTTGACCTTGGTGTTGAGCTGCGCCTCGGTGATCTCACCGCTGTCGAGCAGTGCTTCGATCTCCTGAACATAGCTCTGAATGCTGTTGGGGTTGAGGATCAGATCGATATCCGATGCAAAGATTCCTTTGACGATCGTGCTGTATTTGTACTCTCTGGTGAAGTAGCCCGCGGACATATTGCCGGTGACAGCTACGCCCTGATAATTGAGCTTGTCGCGCAGGAGCTGGGGAACGACCTTGTCGCTCAGGGTGGCGGGTCTTTCGCTGTCAAGCTGATCGACCATGATGTGATCGACCATGATCATGCCCGCGCCTGCCTCGATGCCCGAACGGAACGCGGTGAACTCCGTGCTCGCGTCCAGCTCACCCGCCGATTTGGTGATGTGGAGGAAGGCGTCTGAGCCGTCGGTGCTGTTCTTCGCGTCCAGCGTGCCGGGGAAGTATTTGATCGCGGGGATCACCTTGTTTTCGCTGTCGCCTTTGACCGCCGAGCTGATCAGGTTGCCGGCTTCAGCGTCGGTAAGGTCGGATTTGCTCGCTCGTACGTCAGAAAGATCCGCACTCAGCGAGAAGTCGACATTGAATCCGAGATTGCTCATTTGCTGTGCGGCTGCCACGGCGGTATTATACGCGCCGTCCGCGGTGGTATCGGCATTTTGCTGACTCTCATAGGTCTGCTCCGTGATGATCGCGTCATTATCTCGCGCGATGAACAGCGGGAGCTTGGAGTTGTTCTGCAAGCCGGAGATCAGCGCCTTTGTCTGGTCGTCGCCGATGGTGTTCTGCTGTGTCAGGATCACGCCGCCCACAGGGTAATTTGCAAGGGATTCGGCGGTGGTGTTGTCCGCGATCGTGACGATATCGGTGTTCATCAACAGCTCGGGTGTGACGACAAAGAGCTGACAGATCTTTTCGCGCTGTGACATCGTGCTCAGTGTATCGGCTGCCTTTGCTTCATAAACGGATTCGGTCGGAGCAACGGTCTCAGCTTCAGCGCTTGTCTGAGCAGCGTCCTTGTTATTGTTGCCTGAGAGCTTCGGCGCGATAACAAAATGCACCAGCGCGAATGCGGCGGCCGCGACAGCGATGATCGCGATGAAGAAAAGGACGATCTTCATCGGACTGCGCTTTTTGGATTGATCCGCGGTTTTGTCCTCTCGCCTGTCAGCGGGAGGTCGCTTGTTCGATACGCCCACTCTGTCGTAGTGTTTCTCGATCGGTTCACTCTCAACGACCTTTGTCTTTTCGATATCGGAATGCTCAACAGGCTCGGATGCTATGTGATCCGGTACCTTGAAGTCGTCCTCCGTGATACGCTCAAAACGATTGTCGGAAGCGGATGTTCCGGTGAGGATATCTCTTTCATCCTCGTTTTTCTCCGCCTTATCGAGCGCTTCCTTGATCTCGTTCAGCACATCGTCGTCAGTCGGCTTTTGTGCTTCTTCGACGGGATTGGTTTCATTCTCATTCGGGCTTTCCTCAGCGTTATTGAGCTCGGTGACGGTTTCGTCAGGCTCGTTTTCCGCATCGGGAGTGAGGTTCTTGTTTTCTTCGTTCATGATAAAACCCCTTTCAATAAAAGATTTTGGTTGCTTAATCATATTACCATATCGGCATTGATCGTGTCAATTACAGGTGTGTAATTTCTGTATAAGAAATTTAGAACAAAGAATAAAAGAGGGGCTGTCACATTGCTGTGACAGCCCTGTTGATTATGAATAGCGATAAATCGTCTTTTCCGCACGCCGTTGATGGAACGCCGGAGAAAGTCTGCGTGATCAATAGGCGGAACGGGATGCAACGTCACGTTGCTTAGACGATACCCTGCATGAGCATAGCGTTTGCTACGCGCTCAAAGCCCGCGATGTTGGCGCCCGCGATGAGGTCGTCACCCAGGTTGTACTTCTCGCAAGCCGCAACACTCTGCTTGAAGATGTTGACCATGATTGCCTCGAGCTTCTCGAATACATCTTCCTCAGTGAAGATGGTATGCTCAGCGTTCTGGCTCATCTCGATGCAGGAGCAAGCTACGCCGCCTGCGTTAGCAGCCTTGGAGGGACCGACGATAACGCCGTTCTCCTTGAAGTAATCGATCGCCTCGTTAGTGGTAGGCATGTTAGCAGCCTCGCAGAGGAACTTACAGCCGTTCGCTACCATCGTCTTTGCCTCGTCGATCTGGATCTCGTTCTGAGTAGCGCAGGGGATGTAGAGGTCAGCCTTAACGCCCCAGGGTTTCTCGCCGGGGAAGAACTTAGCACCCGGGAACTTGTCTGCGTAAGGAGCGCAGATGTTCTTACCGGAGGAACGCAGCTCGAGGAGATAATCGATCTTCTCGCCGGTGACGCCGTCCTCGTCGAGGATGTAGCCGTCGGGACCGGAAATGGTGATCGCCTTAGCGCCGAGCTGTTCGAGCTTCTTCGCGGTACCCCAGGCAACGTTACCGAAGCCGGAGATAACCACCTTCTTGCCCTCGAGGCTCTCGCCGAAGTGCTTGAGCATCTCACGCGCATAGAAGACAACGCCGTAGCCGGTAGCCTCGTCACGACCTGCAAGACCGCCGTTCATGGTGCCCTTACCGGTGAGAGTGCCGTCATACAGGTTGCGGATGCGCTTGTACTGACCCATCATGAAGCCGACTTCTCTGCCGCCTACGCCGATGTCACCTGCGGGAACGTCGGTCTCGGGGCCGATGTGACGATAGAGCTCAGTGATGAAGCTCTGGCAGAAGCGCATGATCTCCATGTCGGACTTGCCGTTGGGATCAAAGTCGGAACCACCCTTGCCGCCGCCGATCGGCAGACCGGTCAGGCTGTTCTTGAAGATCTGCTCAAAGCCGAGGAACTTGATGATACCGATATATACGGACGGATGGAATCTCAGACCGCCCTTGTACGGACCGATAGCGGAGTTGAACTGTACACGGTAACCGATGTTGACCTGTACCTGACCGTTATCGTCTACCCACGGTACGCGGAACTTGATCTGTCTCTCGGGCTCGGTGATGCGCTCGAGCAGAGCCAGCTTGCGATACTTCTCCTCGTTAGCGTCAACGAGGGGGCGGATGGAGTTGAGAACCTCTTCTACGGTCTGAAGGAATTCAGGCTCGGAAGCGTTCTTTTCTTTTACTTTTGCGATGACTTCATCAACATAAGACATAAAATATACCTCCTAATTTTGTGCCTTTATTTAATTGTATTCCCTCGGGATTACCCAAAAGAAAAATTGCACAGTTAATATTATATTACAAGCGGAGGATTTTTGCAAGATTTTTTCTTCAAAAATCATACAAAAGAGCAATTTCGTCACTTTATACAGAATGATATGGTGTGATTTGCAGTGATATAGGTCAGAGATTGCAAATAATTTAGTGCGTTAATGCCGTGAAAGAAAAATAGCAAAATGGAATGATCATGATTCTGTTTCGGCAAAAAAAGAGCCGCCGCGTAAAGCGACAGCTCTGTGATGGATATATCGTTTATTGCTCGTTTATTGTTCGATTTTTTTGAGGAGTTCTCCGCGGCTGAGTCCCGCGTTGCGGGAGATCTCATCATTCGGAATGACACGCAGGATCTTACCATCGTATCTTGACACCAGAACAGATGCTTGTGTTCCGTTGATGTCGATGGTTTCCTCAGTATAATCTTCGTCGAGCGGCACCTGCTTTTTGAGGTTGGCTTTCTCGGTCAACGCGCCTGTCGGACAGAGCTGAACGCAAAGTCCGCAGTTGTTGCACTTCGTCTGATCGAGCGGGAGCGCGAAAGCGGGGGAGGGTTCGGTGGTGAAGCCTCTGCCCATCAAGCCTAAAGCGTGGATGTCCATGACCTCGCGGCAGGAGCGCACGCATAAGCCACATAAAATACATTTCGCCGTGTTGCGCTCGATGAACGCGTTTTCGTCGTGGGTGTACTTTTGCGGCATTTCGCCTTTGAAGCGGCTCGGGTCGATGTCGTATCTCTGTGCTACGTTGAGCAACTTACATTTATAATACTCACGACAGCCACATTCTAAGCAGCGGCTTGCTTCTGCCTGCGCCTCTTCCTCAGTGAAGCCTAAGCTGACCTCGTCGAAGTTTTTGTTCCTGATCTCGGGAGCCAAAACCTTTGGATTCAGGCGAGCCTGTTTCTCACGGTCGGAATAGTCAATGGTCGTCTCCTCACGCTTGGAGATATACGGGACGCGCGTGTCCATTTTCTGATTGTTTAAATAAGCGTCAACGGCTTTCGCGCAGCGGTCGGCCTCACCGATCGCCTCGATTGCGATAGAAGCGCCGCGGTTGGTCGCGTCGCCGATCGCGAACACGCCGTCAATGCTGGTGGTAA
>CAMJMQ010000023.1 GCA_946407065.1 uncultured Clostridia bacterium
TGTAGGGGAGGGGCTTGCTCCTCCCGAAAACCTTTCCGTTCAAGGTCACCCAACCGCGGAGCATATCAAACTTTCCGTAGGGTACGGCATTTGAACACGCGTGTTTGACGTACCGAGTATGACGGGCGTTTCTTCTATTGAAAACATGAGATAGGAATACAACGTTTCTACCATGCGGACGAGCAATGCTCGTCCCTACGGAAACGCTTTATTTTCTCAACCGACATGGTTCTCTATCCAACGCTCTACCGCGGTACGTCGGCAAGCAGTGGCGCTTAGCCAATCACGAACACAGGGTCCCCATAACTCCCCGAGTTATGGGGAGAGGAGGAGCCGCAATGCGAGGTCAAGGCATACCAACCGGATATGCCTACCGAGTAAAGCGAGCGACGACGATGGAGCGCTGTTGCATGGGAGTTGTTAGCCAAATCACAGATTTGGACAACTCCTCAAGCGCCGTACCCTACAACAAACACCACCCAAACGCGAAGCACACCTCTTCTTCAACAACTTTTTCACCGATGGGGTAGATATCTTTTCATTTTTGTGCTATGATAGAACGGTACGAAAAAATGGTACACGGCTCTATCCGTGTAAGAGGATGATGAAATGAGTAAAAAATATGTCATGGGCAACGGCGCGATCGCGTTAGGCGCGTTGTCCGCAGGAGTGAATCTGGTCTCCGGCTATCCCGGTACGCCCTCGTCCGAGATCATCGAAACGGTTGCAAAATACCCCCACGAGGGCACGTATTTGGAATGGTCGGTCAATGAGAAAGCCGCCATGGAGGTCGCCGCCGCGGCGGCATACAGCGGCGCGCGCGCGATGGTGACGATGAAGCAGGTCGGGCTGAATGTCGCGTCCGATCCGCTGATGAGCCTTGCCTATGTCGGCGTCAAGGGCGGCATGGTCGTGGTATCGGCCGATGATCCCGGCCCCATCTCGTCCCAGACCGAGCAGGATACCCGCCGCTTTGCCGAGTTCGCGCGGATCCCCGTGTTCGATCCTTCTTCTCCCGAGGAGGCGTTCGACATGGTGCAGGAGGCGTTTTTATGCTCCGAAACCTACAAAACGCCCGTGATCCTGCGCCCCACCACCCGCGTCGACCATGCCTATGCGTCCATCGACGCGCCTGATTTCTTCACAGCGAAGGAATATGAGGGATTTGTCAAGGATTCGAAGAAGTGGGTCATCTTTCCGCGTTTATCCTATCAAAATCACGCGATGATCGAGGAGCGTAACGTCAAAATCGGCGAGGCGTTCTCCGACTGTCGCTTCAATACCGTTTCGGGCAGCTCCGCCAAGGCGGTCGTCGCCACAGGCGTGAGCTACGCCTACGCGAGCGAATTTCTCAAAGACCATCCCGACGTGCGCCTGATCAAGGTCGGCACGCCGTATCCCACGCCCGAGCGCTTTTTGCTGGGTGCGCTCGACGGCGTCAGTGAAGTGCTCTGCTTTGAAGAGCTCAGTCCGTATATCGAAGAGACATTGCTCCGCCTCGTCGGCAAGCATCATCTTGATATCAATGTTCGCGGCAAATTGACCGGCGACGTGCCCCACAGCGGTGAGAATGACACCGACAGCGCCAAGCGCATTATCAGTCGTTTTCTGGGACTGGATAACGCAGAGGACAGCGTCGATCTTTCCGCCGCTCCCCAACCGCCCATGCGGCCGCCTGTCCTGTGCGCGGGCTGTCCGCACCGCGCTTCGTTCTACGCGGTCAAGCGCGCGATGAAGGGCAAAAAGGCATATTTCTGCGGCGATATCGGCTGTTATACCCTCGGCAACGCCATGCCGCTCGACATGGTCGATACCTGCCTGTGCATGGGCGCGGGCATTACGATGGCGCAGGGCTTTAACCACATGGATCTCGACGCGGTCGCGTTCTCCTTTGCGGGCGACTCCACCTTCTTTGCCTCGGGCATCACGGGTGTGGTCAACGCCGTCTACAACGCCGCCGACATGATCGTCTGCGTGCTGGATAACTCCACCACCGCGATGACGGGTCACCAGCCCCATCCCGGCACCGGCAGGAACATGATGGCAACGCCTGTCGAGAAGATCAGTATCGAAAAGATCCTGCTTGCCGTCGGTGTGACGAAGGTCATCACGGTCGATCCGCTCGATCTCGACGCTTCGATCAAGGCGGTCAGGGAATGTGCCGAATTAAAGGGCGTTAAGGCGATCATCTTCAAATCGCCCTGTGTCGCCATCACCAAGCCTGATAAAAAGTGTTGCGTTGACAGCGAGAAGTGCATCGGCTGTCTGCGCTGTATCAAGGAGATCGGCTGTCCCGCGCTGTCCGTCAGCGACGGCAAGGCCGTGATCGACGAAAATCTCTGCACCGGCTGCGGCTTGTGCGCTAAGCTCTGTCCTGTTGATGCGATCGGAGGTGTCTCTCATGAATAAGGATATCATGATCTGCGGCGTCGGCGGTCAGGGTACCGTCCTCGCCTCGCGCATCATCGCGGCGTCCGCGATGGAGGAGGGCTATACCGCCCATTCCGCCGAGACCATCGGCATGGCGCAGCGCGGCGGCCCCGTCACCAGTCACGTCAGGATCGGAGAGAACGCCTTCTCGCCGCTGATCCCCATCGGCGGCGCTGATCTGTTGATCGCGTTCGAGCCGAGTGAGGCGGTCAGAAATCTGAAATATCTCAAAAAGGACGGCTTTGTCATCGTCAACCGTATCCCCGTCAAGCCTACTTCTTTAAACGGCGGCGCGGAGTATGACGGAAAAGCCGAGATCGATTTTATTAAGTCAAAATGCAGATGCCTCGTCGTCGATTCCGACGAGCTCTGCGCACCGTTCGGCTCGTCCAAGTTCTTCAATGTGGCGGTGCTGGGCGCGGCGCTCGGCTCGGGTGAGCTCGGGCTCAGAGAAGAGACCGTCCGCAACACCATCGTCAAGATCGTCCCCGAGCGCTTTACCGAAAAGAACCTTGCCGCTCTCACGGCAGGTATGAACGTCGTATCATAGGAGGTATATCATGCAAATTTCCGAAAAACAACTTGCATTGGTCAACGATCGTCTGCAGGCGATCCTCAAATCCGACAACTATTTTGCGCAGCTCTACAAGGAGCAGGGCATCACCGAGATCAAGACCGTCGAGGATTTCAAAAAGCTCCCCTTTGTCGATAAGGCGGAGCTCCGCAACGCTTATCCGTTAGGCATCCAGGCGGCTCCGGATGACGAGATCGTCCGCATCCATTCGTCCTCGGGCACAACCGGCAAGCCGGTCATCATTCCGTATACCGCCAAGGACGTGGACGACTGGTCGACCATGTTCGCGCGCTGTTATGAGACCGCGGGCATCACCAAAAAGGACCGCATCCAGATCACTCCCGGCTACGGCCTGTGGACGGCGGGTATCGGCTTTCAGGCGGGCTGTGAAAAGCTCGGCGCGATGGCGATCCCGATGGGTCCCGGCAATACCGAAAAACAGCTCCAGATGATGCAGGATCTGAAATCCACCGTCATCTGCGCGACCTCCAGCTATGCGCTCCTGCTCGCCGAGGAGATCAACAAGCGCGGCATTAAAAAGGATATCTGCCTCAAAAAGGGCGTTATCGGCTCCGAGAGATGGAGCGATAAAAAGCGCGAGTATATCGCGAATGAGCTCGGCATCGAGCTGTATGATATCTACGGCCTGACCGAGATCTACGGCCCCGGTATCGGCGTCAACTGCGCCGACCAGACCGGCATGCACTACTGGGACGACTTCCTCTACATCGAGATCATCGATCCTAAGACAGGCGAGAATGTCGAGGACGGCGTAGAGGGCGAGATCGTCATCACCACCCTCGTCAAAGAGGGCGCGCCGCTGCTGAGATTCCGTACTCATGATCTCTCGCGAATCATCCCCGGTGAATGCTCCTGCGGCAGAACCTACCCCCGACTGGACGTCATCAAGGGCAGATCGGACGATATGTTCAAGGTGCACGGCGTGAATATGTTCCCCAGCCAGGTCGAGGAGCTGCTCGGCACGGTCGACGGTGTATCGAGTGAGTACAAGATCGATATCGCCCATGACGAGGAAAAGAACCGCGACATCATTATGCTCACGGTCGAGGCGGAGGGTCGCGTCAGCTTTGACAAGACCGCCGAGACCATCAAGTACCTCTTTAAGTCCAAGCTCAGCGTTACCCCCAAGGTGGTGGTCGTTTCCGTCGGTACCCTGCCGCGTTCGGAGAAAAAGACCAAGCGCGTGTTTGATCATCGCGATGATTGATATCAATCGTCATAAGCCTCCCTTTCCTAAGGTGAGATTCTGTCCAAATCTGTGATTTGGGTTACAGAATCCATACACAGGAGAGGTGGTGCGACGCACCGGAGGGTTGCTATCGTTCCCAACCGAATAAACAACAAACGCCGAGCGGCTCCCAACGGAACTGCCCGGCGGTATTTCTTTTTCAAAAAAGTCATTGCGAGGGGCTCGACACGCGTGTCAGCCCTGTGGCAATCTCAGCCGATCACCCCTCAACCAATACATGCACGACCCTGTCGAGCTCGATCTTCACGGTCGGTATGCGCTTATCCTCGATATCCTCACTGCCGTAGAACACCAGCGTTTTCTCGAGTGCGTCGATCTTCTTGAGCCGTCCCTTGATCGTCTCATAACTGCCGCCCTTCTTATACGGATCGGGCTTGAAATACACCGCCGTGACCCTCGGGTGATCGCCGTCCTCGAGTCGGCGCTGTATCTCTCCGATCGTCGCGTTGATGATGGCGATCTCGTTGTCCGACAGCTCGATCCTGCCGTCCGTGTAGCGCGCTTCCTCGGCGATCATATCATCATAGCCCGTCAGCGCCTTGAACGGCGCAAACTGCGCGGCGCGGTCATAGCGGCTCATGTGCTTTCTTGTCGCGCTCTGATGATGGGGGAGCGTGAAGATATCCGCGTATATGATTTTTGCGTCCTCCTGCTTCATGCCTTGTGTCCTCCTACCTGACCGTTGCGCTCGATCGTCGTCGCGCCCTCTTTGAGGTTCATCCCCTTGAGCACGGCGTTTTTGCCGTAGCGATACTGCAGATCGAGCATCGTGTTCTGGAGCTTCTTTTCCTTCTCGTCCGCCGCTTGCTCGGCGGCTTTTTTCTCTTTTGCCTCACCGTAATCGGAGAACAGGCTCAACTGCTCGGAAGTATCGGTGATCTCGTCCTCGTTCAAGAGCTGACACGCGGCGATGTTGACCTTGCGGATCAGGAGATCGGGGTCGACGATCCTGTCGTACAGCGCCGTCACCACTTCCATGATCTTGCGCGTCGAGCTGGTGTATTGTTCCAGATTCCCCGTTCCGTGGGCGTATTTGGGCGCGACGCGTCCGTAGTAATCCCTGCCGACCTTGCCCTCGAACACCTTGCCCGTCGTGCGGACGGTATACACGGTGTCGTTGATGCTTTTGCCCGGTGTCTGCACCGACAGGCTTTCGCGGTCATAGTTGACGGTCAGCACCATCTGCTTGGTGACCAGCCGCTTTCTGACCAGATCGAGCACCAGCAGCTCCGTCATCTCGCGCACGATCAGCCGTCCCTTTTCACAGTTATACGGCTCCTTGAGCACCTGTCCCGACGAGAGGGATTTGGTGCTCGGGCGGTATGCTTTGACGTCCGCGATCGTCGTCGGCTCCCAGCCCCACGCATGGTCGATCAACAGCTCCGCGTTGATGCCGAACAGCTTGTACAGCAGGTCTTCACCCGCCTGCGTCGTGGAGTAGCGCGCAACATCGCCCATCGTGAACATGCCGTATGCCTCGAGCTTGGTGCTGTAGCCCCTGCCGATCCGCCAAAAGTCCGTCAGCGGTCGGTGACACCACAGCTTTTCGCGATATGTCATCTCGTTCAGCTCCGCGATCCGCACGCCGTCCTTGTCCGCGGGCACATGCTTTGCCACGATATCCATCGCGACCTTGGCGAGGTACAGGTTGGTGCCGATACCCGCGGTCGCGGTGATGCCGGTGGTATACAGCACCTCGCGGATCATGGTCATCGCCAGCTCATGCGCGGTCATCTTGTACAGGTCGAGGTAGTGGGTCGCGTCGATGAATACCTCATCGATCGAGTAGACCTGGATGTCCTCGGGCGCGATGTGTTTGAGATAGATGGAGAAGATCCGCGTGCTGTATTCCTCATACAGCCTCATGCGCGGCGGCGCGACGATATAGGACAGCTCCAGCGAGGGGTCGCTCTCGAGCGCGGGGGCATGGAAAGAGGAGGATACAAAGCGATACTTGCCGTCCTCGTTTTTACGGAGCCTGCCGCTTTTGATCGCCCTGCTCAGGCGTTCGCTGTTCACTTCTTTGACGCGCTGTACGACCTCAAACAGTCGGGCGCGACCCGAGATCTTATGCGCCTTCAATGAGGGCGATACGGCAAGACAGATGGTCTTTTCCGTGCGTGAGGAATCCGCGACGACCAGGTTGGTGGCGAGGGGATCCAGCTGTCGCTCCACACATTCCACACTGGCGTAAAAGCTCTTCAAATCGATCGCGATATATGTGCGCTCCATGCTGTTCCCCTCCTTTTTTATGATAATTATTTCTGCAAAACGCGGAGCAGATCAATTTTTCCGTAGGGTACGGCGCTTGCGACGTACCGAGCTTTTCCGCAACATGCCATCCATATGCAAAGCAAATCCCTGTTTCTGTAGGGATGTTCCTCAGCCGGAGACGGCACCCCTCTGTCGCTATGCGACACCTCCCCTTAGGGGAGATCACATTGGTCATCCGCAGAATGACGGGTGTTTCTGTTAACGAAAATGTGAGATAGGAATACAACGCTTCAACCACGCGGACGATCGATGATCGTCCCTACGGAAACATACATCTCCTCAACCGACGCGGTGTGTGATCCAACGCCCTATTGCGGTACGTCGACAAGCAGTGGCGCTTAGCCAATCACAGGCTTTGCCTGTTCTTGGAGCGCTGTTGCATGGGAGTTGTTAGACAAATCACAGATTTGGACAACTCCTCAAGCGCCGTACCCTACAAAACGCACATATTCTCAACGAACATCCATTTTATCCAACCCCCTGCCGCGGGAGCACCAAGGCGCTCCCCTACAAATCCGCTGATGCGTTTATCTGTAGGGGAGGGGTGCTCCCCGTTGGGGAGACGTCACGAAGTGACAGTGGGGGAGGCGTCTCCGCCGAGGAATGCTCCTCCCGAGACTTTTCCAATCAATGTCACCCAAATGCGGAGCAGATCAATTTTTCCGTAGGGTACGGCGCTTGCGACGTACCGAAACCTTTCCGTTATATCTCATTCGCAAGATGAACTGAAAATTGAAGACTGAAAACTGAATAATGAATCATAAACAGTACCCGTTCACTCTATGATCGGGCTGTTGTGTAGGGGATGACGCCGACACGCGGGTCCGACATCCCGAACCATTCCGTTATATCAAATTTGCACGCGAAGCAAACCCATCACCCTGCCATCGGCTGTTCCACAAACCACCGTCCGAAGCGTGACGAGAACATGCCGCTCGTTTTCTCAAAAAACAGGTACCGTTCCTCGCCGTGGATGACGATCGTATAGCAATCGCCGCCGTGGTGACCGCTCAGCGTGGACGCGGGGCGAAAATCCCTGACCGCTTCGATTTTAAACGTCCTGCCGTCCGCCCAGGTGATGGTACGCGGCACCATGTAGCCCGTCGCGTCAAAATCGGAGTTCACCTTGACGTAAACTTTTCTGTAATGCTGTATCACGGCGACCTCCTTACTTCCGACCGTTATTGCGAGGCGCGTGGGTGCGCTATGGCAATCTCGCAACTGTTCGAATTCTTATAGAACAAATGTACTACAAATTCAAACAAATGTCAAGAGCTGATTCGGATTTGTCATTTTTTTCAATTTTAACACAACAAAAGGGCGACCCGATGAGCCGCCCGATTTTATATTATCTCGGTAGAGTAGAATCTATCGTTCAGTGTAGGGGAGGGGCTTTGAGGAGTTGTCCAAATCTGTGATTTGGCTAACAACTCCCATGCAACAGCGCTCCATCGTCGTCGCTCGCTTTACTCGGTAGGCATATCCGGTTGGTATGCCTTGACCTCGCATTGCGGCTCCTCCTCTCCCCATAACTCGGAGAGTTATGGGGACCCTGTGTTCGTGATTGGTTAAGCGCCACTGTGCTCCTCCCGAAACGCTTCCATTAAATGTTGCCTATCGCGAAGCAAATCAAATGCTCCGTAGGGTACGGCGCTTGAACACGCGTGTTTGACGTATCGCTACGTTTTCGGTCAATGCCACCCAAATGCGAAGCAAATCAATCTTTCCGTAGGGATGTTCCTCAGCCGGAGACGGCACCCCTCTGTCGCTATGCGACACCTCCCCTTAGGGGAGATCACATTGGTCATCCGCAGGATGACGGGCGTTTCCGCTATCGAAACCATAGATAGGATTACAAAGTTTCTGCCGTGCGGTACGTCATAAATGCCGTACCCTACAACCCTATGCAATGTTTATCTATACGGGATATTTTATGGTTTTCATAACCTTACTCTGTCGGCTCCTTCGGCATCAACACCTTCGGCGTGGGGATGAACTTTGCCGCGGCGGCTGCCAACAGCATGGCGGGGATCAGTCGCAGGGGGAAGAGGATCATCAACAGCATCACTGTCGCCAACGGCTTTTTCATCGTGTGGCCGACCAGCGTTGCCGTCACGACCGCGGTACACAGCACGACATCAGCGCCCAACAGCAGGCTCATGCCGCAGCCGATGCTCACACCGCTGAAGATCACGGGGAAGAAGTGTCCGCCCTTGAGCCCCGTGTCGATGCACAGGTTCGTCAGCAACAGCTTGACCACGCCGATCACCAGCAGCAGGATCGCGCCGACGCCCTCGGGATCCTCCATCACCTCGTTGATCTGGTGCTCGCCCGAGAACATGGTCAGCGGCAGCAGGGTGCCGGTCGCGCCCAGCAGGAATCCGCCGACGGTGGCGCGTAATACAACGTGATGTTTCATTCTCGCACCCAGTCCGGCGGTCAGCTTTTTGAAGAGAAAATACAGATAGCCCGCCGCGATGCCGACGACGATCAATAGCGGAACAAACAGGTAGTTGCGCAACCAGAAGCGGTCGCCGTCGATCCTGTCGATCCCGGTACTGCCGCCCAGCACCTTGGTCAGCACCATGAAGGACGCAAAGGAGCTCAGGATCGCCGCGATATACAGCACCGTCTTGGATGTCTTGGGCAGGGTTGGCTCTCTGTCCGATTCGAGTGGTTCGACAAAGCCGAACATCGGCGAGCGGAAGATCGTGCCTAAGGTCGCGCTCAGTCCGATCGCGGTCAGCTCCGTGACCTCACCGCGAAAGCGCTTGAGCTTATCGCCGACCCAGGTGCACAGCCCCGCGATCACGCCCGAAAGCCCCGCCTCGGGACCGACAGAAGCGCCGATCAGCAGCGGGAACATCGCCGCGCCCAATGTCGAAAATATGTTGTGATACGGATAACGTCCCTTCTCTTTGACCTGTCCCATCACCGCGCGCAACTCCTCGGGACGGTCGCCGAATTTGCGCTGATACAGTCCGATCAGCAGACCGCCTACCGTGCACACGCACAGGGTGTAATATGGGAACTCGAGCTGTGAGGGGATGGTATCCCAGATCAGCGTGATCCCCAGATTCATGACCCGCAAAAATCCCCAGATGATCGCGCCCACGATCGCGCCGAGAATGGCGGTGTACAGCAAAAACAGGATGTTGTTTTTCAGATTCTTCATATTGATTACTCCGCGTCGACCGTCAGGATGTAGAATTCATAAGGCTTGTAGCTCATCTTCGCAAAGTCGCTGTTCGACATCGTCGTTTCCTTGGTGTCGAGCGTTTCGCCGTCATAATGAAGCACGCATTTTGCGTTATCTGTGCCCAAATCCACCGCCGCGTTACTCAGCGCCTTATCATACAGATTCGCGACGTAGATCACGGTGTTGTTATCCTTTTTGCGTGAGAAGGAGAAAAGGTAATCCTCGTCCTTTGTCAGCACGTTGAAATCACGATTGGTGGCGTTCAGCGCGGCATTCTCCGTCTTGATCTTCGACAGCGCCGCCATCAACGGCGCGTATTTCGGCTCGTCATCCCATTTGACCGTGTCCTTCTCAAAGAACTCGATCATGTGATCGTAGCCCTCTTCGTTTGCGGTGTAGATCATCGGCATACCGGGCGTGAGGAAGGAGAGCGCCAACAGCGGCTCATAGGTCTTGCCGTAATTGCCGACGATGGTGTCCTCATAGGAATTCTTGTCGTGGTTATCGAGGTAGTTCATCGGAAAGCTCCCCTCGACATAGAGATCGCTCGGCTTCATGCTCTGTTGTATCGTCGATACCGCTACGCCGCCCTTGACGGACTTCGACTGACCGTAGAGGTTGTCATTGTAGCAGGAGTCGAACGCGTATTGCGTCATCACATCATTGCCGCCTGCCTCCGCCAACATCAATATCTCGCTGTTAACGGATTTGAGTTTGTAGACGGCGGCATTCCAGAACGATACCGGCACGCCGGAGGCATGGTCGCATCGAAAGCCGTCAACGCCCATCTCCTCGACCCAGAACTGCATGCACTTGATCATCTCGGCGCGCATCTCAAAATTATCGTAATTGAGCTGTGCGGTATCCGTCCAGTCAAAGGGGGATTGGATCTCGCCCTTGTTATTGGTCTTGTACCAGTCCTTGTGCTCGGTGATCCACGCGTTATCCCAGCCTGTGTGGTTGGCGACCCAGTCCAGAATGACCTTGAAGCCCTTGTCGTGAGCCGCACTCATCAGGTGCTTGAAGTCCTCCATCGTGCCGAATTCGGGGTTGACGCCCTTGTAATCGGTGACGGAATAGTAGGAGCCCAGCGTGCCCTTGCGCTTGGTCTCACTGATCGGATGGATCGGCATGAGCCACAGGGTGTTGATGCCTGTTTCCTTGAGTCGGTCGAGGTGCTTTTCAAACGCCGCGAAGGTGCCTTCCTCCGTATACTGGCGGATGTTGACCTCATACAGCACACAGGTTTCGATCCATTCGGGTGTGGTGCGCTTGAGGATGGGATTATCGTTCTTGATGTCTGTCATCACGCCGTCGATCACCGAACCGTCCTTGACGTTGTCGGACAGGGTATAGGCGTTCGCTTTTGGCTCTTCTTTCTTCTCGACCTTTTTGTCGGAGGAACACGCGGCAAGCGCTCCGATCATACAAACGGCGAGTAATAATGCTAAAATCCTTTTCATCTTCAAGCTCCTTATATTGAATAAAATCACTACACCTACAATACCCTAACCGCGACCCGATGTCAATAAAAAAGCCACATCTGATTCACAGAAAATTTTAATTTTTTTCTAAATGATAATTATGCCGCAATACGATGTGATACAATGCAATCATGATAGAGAAAACGGAGTTGACTGAAAAATGCCAATACGATCAATTCCTCAAAAAATACAAATCATCACCCTATCGGTCATCATCGTCATCCTGCTGGTGCTGGGGGCTGTGCTGGGCGGTGTTTCCTCAGCGCAAAAGCAGGCTGCTCCTGCCGAGACCACGCCTACCGAAACGCCCATTGTCCCGCATCAGATACAGGGCGTCAAGGCGACCTTGCAGGATACCCTGATGGCGGGCTGTGAGACCCATGCCTGCACCAGTCTGCTCCAATCGCTGGGCTATGACATCAATGAGTTTCAGTTCGCCGACAAGTACCTCGACTGTCATTATGTGACCGAGGATCCCGAGACGGGCATCAAGCTCGGCCCCGATATGAACTCGGGCTTTGCGGGCACCGCCTACGCGGGCTACGGCATCTACGCCCCCGCGATGGCGAAGTGCATGAACCGCTATCTTGCCGACGTCAAGTCCGACAAAAAGGCGTATGTCCTCGAGGATTACACCCTCGACCGACTGTGCGACGAATACATCGTCAACGATATCCCCGTGATGATCTGGGCGACCACCAACATGACCGAGCCCGAGGAGTGGGAGGCGTGGCGCGTCAACTACGTCGACGAGAACGCCAAGTACAAAGAGGGCGAGATCTTCAAATGGATGCTCCACGAGCACTGTCTGGTGCTTTGCGGCTATGACCAAAAGGACTACTATTTCTCGGATTCCGTCGTGGGCGACATCTCCCATTTTGAGAGAGGGATCAGCGAGCACCGCTTTGAACAGCTCGGCAGACAGGCGATCGTGGTCAAGTAAACTGAAGACTGAAAACTGAAAATTGAATAATGAATAATGAATCATAAACAGCCCCGGTCATCCGATGATCGGGGCTGTTGCGTAGGGGAGGGGCTTGCTCCTCCCGTGACCTTGCCGTCAAATGTCATCCACCGCGAAGCAAATCAACCCCATTGTAGGGTACGGCATTTATGACGTACCGAGTATGACGGGCCTACCATCGAAAGCGTGAGATAGGAAACAAACGCTTCTGCTTGCGGAGCAAACCCAACGCCCTACCGCGGGAGCAGCAAGCCGCTCCCCTATAAATCCTCTGCAACGTTTACTGTAGGGGAGGGGTGCTCCCCGTTGGGGAGACGTCACGAAGTGACAGAGGGGGAGGCGTCTCCGCCGAGGAACGCCCCTCCCGTGACCCTTCCACTGTATCTCATTTGTATGATAAACTGAAAAATGAAGACTGAAAAATGAATAGTGAATAATCAACAGCCCCGGTCATCCGATGATCAGGGCTGTTGTGTAGGGGAGGGGCTTGCTCCTCCCGTGACCTTGCCGTCAAATGTCACCCACCGCGAAGCAAATCAACCCCTTTGTAGGGTACGGCATTTATGACGTACCGAAACATTTCCGTACCATGTCACAAAACGCGAAGCAAATGCCTGTTCCTCAACCTTATAAATTGATCACCGCGTCCCATCCGATTGCATAAATCTATGCAACTTTTTGCATGATCTCGTCATAGGTGGAGAGGGATAGACAGAAAGGGCTGAATATATGAACAACATAGGTGAGATCCAATGATCGGGCACCGTTATGCCCGAGGGGCGGTGCGGGATGCAGATCGACATCATCAAAACCGCTGAGCTGATCGGCGCCGTATCGGTGATCCTCGGCGTCATCCTCGGCGGCTTTAAGCTGTACAGTAAGCTGCTCGACCGTATCGATACGCTTGAGCGGCAGCTGCACGCGCAGCAAAGGGAGCTCGACAAGGTGAAGAAGGAGGATACTCTTGTCATCTACGCCCTGCGTGCCTGCCTGGACGGTCTGCACCAAAAGGGCTGTAACGGCAGGGTGACCGAGGCGATCTCCCGACTCGACAAGCATATCAATAAGGCCGCCCACGATCAGGATTGAGCGGCAGAAAGGAATGATGATATGAACGGTGTATTTACCAAGGAATGGTGGATCGCGGCAGGCGTCCGCGCGTTAAAGACTTTTGCCGAGGGCGCGCTCGCGGTCATCGGCACCCAGGCGGCGTTCATCCACGAGGTAAACTGGCTGATGGTGCTCTCCGGCGGTGCGTTGGCGGCGGTCGTCAGCTTTCTCCTCGCGCTCAAGGGCTTACCCGAGGTAACGGGGAACTGAAAATTGAAGACTGAAAACTGAAGAATGAATAATAAACAGCCCCGATCACTCGATGATCGGGGCTGTTGCGTAGGGCGGGGGTTCACTCCCGCCGCAACGTCTGTGAAAATAACATTAATATGCGAAGCATATCAACCTGTGCGTAGGGTACGGCGCTCGCGACGTACCGCACGTTTGGTTGCAATGACGTGCAACTGCGAAGCAGATGAATTCTTTGTAGGGGATGACGCTTTGAGGAGTTGTCCAAATCTATGATTTGGCTAACAACTCCCATGCAACAGCGCTCCATCGTCGTCGCGCGCTTTACTCGGTAGGCATATCCGGTTGGTATGCCTTGACCTCGCATTGCGGCTCCTCCTCTCCCCATAACTCGGGGAGTTATGGGGACCCTGTGTTCGCGATTGGTTAAGCGCCACTGTGCGACATCCCGAAGCCTTTTCGTGATATCTCATTTATGTGATGAACTGAAAACTGAAGACTGAAAACTGAAGACTGAATAATACAAAAAGACCTGCCACATTTGTGACAGGTCTTTTTGATGGTGGAGACTGCTGGACTTGAACCAGTGACCTCCTGCGTGTGAAGCAGGCGCTCTCACCAGCTGAGCTAAGCCTCCGTATTCATTCGATTGTCATTACGAGGCACATTTGTGTGCCGCGGTAATCTCAACCGACTTCAACTGCCTCTTATTGTACTCCAATGTTTTTGCGATGTCAAGTCTTGCGGGGATTCTTTTATCGCTCCCTTCATCCTGACCGCGGAAAAGCCGACGATCAACAGGGGATATAGGGTTAGGATGGAAGCCGAAGCTGTGCTGACGATCAACGGTTCGGCTTTTGTACCCGCGGCAGACGCCGAGGAATGATTGATACTTAGTATGAATAAAGGATCGCCGTGAGATATCGCAAATCACCCATAAAATGAGCCTTGGAGAAAGCGCAACCTTCTCCAAGGCTCTGTTGATTTGTATCACTTTCCATCAGCTTTACTGATCGGAAGTCGGACTGCCTCAGTGCGACAGCCCCATATGGGTTTGTCCGCTGTCGATTATGTCGCGTCGGTCAGCTTAAGATCCTTTACCTTTCTCGTACCGAAGGCGGTGATTGCGGCAGAGAACGCCGCCGTTATCACAGCGCTGATCAGCCATCCCAACCAATACGGATCTCTGACAAACTGGGCATGCGGCATTTCGATAAACCTGATGACGATATAGCCCATCAAAGCGCCTACGCCGATACCGAGCAGGATACCGATCGTCGTGGTGATGATCGTTTCGGTGTTCAGATAGCGTTTGACCTCCTTGACAGTGAAGCCGTTGATACGCATGATCGTCAGCTCGCGCGTCTTCTGGTTGACGTACATCTTCGTGATGTTGAGGAGGATGAAATACGCCATCAGACCCGCTATCACCAGCAGCAGGATCGCGACCCTGTTGAATACGTTGGTCACAAGCTCCAGCTTGCCCTTTTCATCAGCGGCGGGAGTAAGGCTCTCATAGCCCTTGACCTGATCGAGCTTTTCGACCAGCTTCTCCTTATCGGCGCCGTTCAAATACAGGAAATAGGTGTTCATCTCGGGCTTTTCGCCAAAGTATTGTTCGTAGGACGCTTCATTCATGATCATGTTGCGACCCATATAGTTGTTGAACACGCCCGCTACTCTTACCTCGTTCGGCGCCATGGTGCCGTCGTAGATGATGATATTGTCGCCCTCGTTCTTACCCGAGGTCTCAGTGGTTCTGCACTGGATGAACACGCCGTCCGCGTCGGTCGGGAGCTCCGTGTCCTTCTTCCATGTCTTAAAGTTGTAGAAATCGGAGAGCGCTTCCATATCGCCGCAGATCAGGTCGGTGTACTCTACGTCGCTGCCCGCTTTGAACGCGCGCAAGCCTGATTGTGCCTTGACATATGTTACGCCGGCGTCATCCAGGATCGCTTCGATCTCTTTGTCGGCATTGTCGGATGTGCCGGGGTTGAAGGTCAGCCTCTCGTCATATTTCACGATCTCGCCGTACTGCTTGTCGGCGACGCTGCCGACACTGCCGCGCAGGGTGAAGCCGATCACCAACAGCGCACAGCATCCCGCGACGCTGACGGTCGTGACGATGACACGCGCCAGATCAGAGCGCATATTGCGGAGGATCAGCCTTGAATACAGGCTGGAGCCGCTCTTGGAGCTTTTGGAGCTCTTCCACGCCTTGGGCTGTTTTTCTCTCATCAGATCCATCGCGGTGGATCGCATCAGGCTCAGGCAGGAGATCGTGACCGCCACGATAGCAAGCACGATCGCCAGACCGACCGCGATCACAGAGGTAGCCGCCAAAATGCCCGGCGGGATCGCTCCGATCACATACATATTGCTGTAGGATTTGAGCACCACGCCCTGGATCACAAAGTATCCGGCGACGATACCGATCAAAGCGCCGACGATGGTCGCGCTGATACCGAAGACAAGATACTTTCCTAAGATCTCGCTGTTATAGAAGCCGAGCGCCTTTGTCGCGCCGACCAGCTTTCTCTGCTCATCCACGATACGCTTGATCGTCGTATAGATGACGAGCGCCGCGATGACGACAAAGAACAGTGAGAAGGTGACGCTCAGGTTGGAGATACTCTTCGCCGAAAGCGAAAGATGCATATAGCCGCCGTTAGAGCCTACGTCAAAGACGAACCAGCTGCAATCCTTGAGCTCGGCGAGCGCCTTTTTTGCGTCCTCCAGCTTATCAACATTCTTCTGATATTCTTTTACGCCGTCGTTGTACTCTTCCTCTTTGTCGGCAAGAGTTGTTTTGCCCTCCTCGAGCGCCTTGACGCCGTCGTCATATTTTTGCTTGTTCGAGTTGTAGGTTGCGACGCCTTGATCATACTGCGCCTTGCCGCTGTTGTATTCCGCAAGACCCGACTCATACTGCGAAAGACCCGCGTAATACTCTTCTGTACCGGCACGATACTGCGCCATACCGTTTTCGTACTGCGCTACGGCGCTGTCGTACTTTGCCTTACTGCTGTTGTACTGTGCCAGAGCGCTGTCATATTTTGCCTTGCCGGCGTCAAACTGCTGTTTGCCCTCGTTATACGCGGCCAAGCCCTCTTGATAGAGCTCTTCGGCTGCCGCCACGATCGCTTCATAAACCTCCAACTCATCGGGGGTGAGCTCAGCGATCTCTTCGGGGGAAAGGCTCTTCGCCTCTGCCAATGCCTGTTCAGCGGCGTCAAGCACTTCCTTTGCGTAGCTGAGCTCCTCTTCCGCGGCGTCGAGCTTTTCCTTGTTCGCGTCGAGCTCGGCTTTTGCCGCGTCGAGCTTTTGCTTGTTGGCGTCGAGCTCGGTCTTTGCGGCAGTCAGCTTTTGATCCGAGGTATACAGCTCATACTCCGCCGCGTCCAGCTTATCTCTGGAGCTGCTCAGTGTACCCTGAGCGCTGTCCAGCTTGGATTTGGAGCTATCCAGCGTTTGCTTACCGCTGTCGAGCTGGCTTTTCGCGTCCTTGAGCTTATCTTCGTTCTCGCTGATCTTGTCCTTGCCCTCGTCAAGCGCGGTTTTGCCGTCGTCCAGCTTTTCCTTCGCTTCGTCGAGCTTTTTCTGACCGTCATCGATCTCTTTCTGATATTTATCCTTGACCTCCGCGGTACGCAGCGCCGATCGCTCATCGGCGATCTCGTTCAGGCGTTCCTTCGCGGCGTCGGTTTTCTTTTTATACTCGTCGCTGAAACGGCTCATGCCCTCGGTGGATTTGAGGGCGACCTCGGCTCTCATGAAGCAGCCGTCAAGCTGTTCATCGTCAAAGGCCTCGGGCGTGACCAGAATGTAGCGGTTGCCGGGAGCGAAATCGGGCTTAGCGAGATGATCGGGATGCTGAACGATACCCGTGACGGTGTATTCCTTGCCCTTCATAAACTTGGGCGTGTCACCGCTGTCATCACCGGTGGTGACGGTATCTCCGATCTGATAGCCGAGCTTTTCCGCGATCGTCTGCTCGACCGCGCATTCATCCGCCTTTTGCGGCAGGTTGCCCTCCGCGATCTCGGGGACGTTGATCCTCTCGCTGACGGAGACGATGTTGATGTTCTCGTGCACATCGCCGTTGCTGACCTTTGCGTTCGCAAAATAGATGCCTTCGACATCCTTGACGTCTTCATCCGCCTTGAGCGCGTCGATATCGTCGCTTGTCAGGAGGAGTGACGAGGTGATCTCAAAATCCCTGAAGGATGTTTTTTGATAAAAGTTGTCACCCGCGTTCCGCATCGAAGCGGCGGAGTAGCAGATGCCGAGATAGGACGACGCCGCCATTGCCGCGATAAAGACAACGGAGATCCACGAGAGCAGATTCTTTTTGACGTTACGCGTTGCGTCCTTAATCTGTGTTTTTTTCATGATGAACCCCTTTCTCGCCTTACCAGATCAGATCTTCGGCGTGAAGCGGGTGCATGTTTTTCTTGATGGATGCGATCTTGCCGTTACGTACTTTGACCACACGATCCGCCATCTTGGCGATCTCCACGTTATGCGTGATCATCATGACGGTGGTGCCTTGCGTCTTGACGATATCCTCGATGGTCTGCAGTACCTCGATACTGGTGGTGTAGTCCAGCGCCGCGGTAGGCTCGTCGGCAAGGATCAGCTTGGGTCTTTTCACGATCGCGCGGGCGATGGAAACGCGCTGCTGCTGACCGCCCGACATCTGTCCGGGGTAGTTGTTCTCACGCTGGGACATGTTGACCTTGGCGAGCGCTTCCTTGGAGTCCATCGGATCCTCCGCCAGCTCGGCGATGAATTCGACGTTCTCGAGTGCCGTCAGGTTGGGCATCAGGTTATACGACTGGAAGATAAAGCCGATGTAGTCGCGGCGGTATTTGGTCAGCTCGTCGTCGGAGGGATGGGAGAAATCCTTGCCCTCGATCGTCAGCTCGCCTGTCGTCAAAAAGTCCATGCCGCCGACGATGTTCATCATCGTGGATTTACCGCAGCCGGATTCACCGAGCACGACGATGAATTCGTTCTTGTAGATATCGAGGTTGATGCCCTTCAAGACCTTGAGTGTGGTGTCGCCGGTCTGGAATTCCTTGGTGATGTTGCGCAGGGTCGCGAGGAGCTCTTTCTTCTCCTCCAGATCCACGATCAGCCCTTTTTCATCGATCGTGATCGCCGCGAGAGAAGCCATGCGCTCGCACAACTGCATCTCCTCTTCATCATAGAGGGTACCGTCGAGCTTGTTGACGATCTGCACACAGCCGATGATATCATGGGTGTTGTTGAGCGGTACACAGATCATTGTCTTGGTGACCAGATCGTTGTCGTCAAAGACAGTGCCGTCAAAGCGGGGATCCGACGCGGCGTCCTCGACGAACATCGATTTACCCGTCTGCGTCACGATACCCTCGATGCCCAGACCGTTCTCTACGCTGATGTTGGAGATATCGGCGGGGCCGATATGGAACACGGGTGAGAGGCGATCGGTCTTTTGGTCGAGGAGCCAGATCGCGCCCGCCTCACTGTTGAGCGTTTTGACGATGATCTCTAAGCTGCCCGACAGCGCCTCCTCCAGGTTCTCTACCTTGAGCAGCTGCGCCATGATCGCCCATGACGCTTTTGCGAATCGTTTGTTTTCTGCCATTTTCTCTATCCTCCCGGAAGTTTTGTGTATGAAATGTTATGTGATATCGGTGTTGTCGTCAGAGCCGTAGTAGGCGAATCCGAGCATCGTGATATCATCGAACTGCTCGGCCTCTCCGACAAAACCGTTGATACCGTCGGTAACGTTCTCCAGCACCTGCTGCGGCGAAGCGTCGGGATCGCTGTTCAAAACCGTCAATAGGCGTTCGGTGCCGAACAGCTCGCGATCGGTGTTCATCGCTTCGGCGACGCCGTCCGTATAGACAAACAGCCTGTCCCCCGGTCGCATTTCGAAATCATGCTCGCGGAACCGCATCTTCCTGACCAGCGATACGGGTGGTGAGTGCCGGTACTCGACGAGCTCATAGCTACCGTCGGCACGCTTGAGCACAGGGTGCTCATGACCCGCGTTTGCCGCCGTTCCCTTACCCGTAGAAAGCTCCAGCACCGCCATCCACACGGTGACGAACTGCTTGGGCTTGATGTTGTTCTCGATCAGCTGGTTGTTGATCCTTTCGAGCGCCGCCGAGGGGCTGTCGCCCGCCTTGAGGCGATTCTTGAGCAGGATCTTCGAGATCATCATGAACAGCGACGCCGGGATGCCCTTGCCCGAGACGTCGGCGATCACCATCGCGAGATGATCGTCATCGACGAGGAAGAAATCATAGAAGTCGCCGCCGACCTCCTTTGCCGGCGTCATCGACGCGTAGATGTCAAATTCCTTTCTGTCGGGGAAAGCGGGGAAATCGCTCGGCAGCTGCGCCGCCTGGATCTCCTTCGCCATATTCAGCTCCGCGCCGATCCGTTCTTTTTCGGCGGTCGCCAGGTTGAGCTGTCGGATATAATCGCGCAGCTCAACGTTCATTTGCTCAAACGAATCGGAGAGCTCCTCGATCTCGTCGCCGGTATGGATATCCGGTGAGACCGCCTTCTCCGATTCCAGATCGCCCACCATTTGCTTGGCGGCGGTATTGAGCCGCTTGATCGGCATCAGTACACCCTTCTTCGTCTTATTGAAGAAGATAATGATCGGGATGATACTGGATACGAGGACGATCCCCAGCGTGGCAAGGTTGAATTCCACGATCTTGAATATGACGCTCTCGCCCTTGAACTCAGCGGCGACCAGCGCGACCGCTTTGCCGCTCTTGTCCTTGATCGGCGCGAACGCCGTGACGACCAGCTTGTTGGCGTTACGGTCGCTGAAGTAAACGCTGTTTTCGGAATCGCCGGAAAGGGAGCGTGTCGCGCTTTCCTTGAATTCGCCCTCAAAGGGTTGACGAACGCCTAACGCGATCTCGCTGTCGGCGTCCCAAACGGTGACAAAGTCATTCTCCGACGGAATGAAAACGTACATGCGATCCAGCTTGCCTTCCGATTGCAGCAGCTTCAGAAAGCCCTGCACATGCCGATAGTATTCATCCGTCTCACCGTTCTCGTAATACGCGGCCAACTTGTCGCCGTCGATATACTCGGATGCCGTGTGGGTCAGCGTAAAGGCGGTGCCGTAGTGGCTGTCGTCAAAATCATCCACGTAGCGCCATGTGATACCGATACAGACAAAAACGACGATGAAAGCAAGAACAAAGATCAAGCCGAGGATCGCCTTTGTCGTCAGCTTTTTTCTTTTTTTCTTCGGTGCATTACTCATAGGCGTTCTCCGTTGATGGGATGGTTTTCCTGATCGTCAGGATATTGCTGCCGTCCTGATAGGCGTAGCTGACCTCGTCCATCAGCTTCTTGGTGATAAAGATCCCGAGTCCTCCCTTTTTCGCCTGTGAGAAGGGACGATCCTTTGCGGGATCGGGCTTTGAGAGAGGGTCAAAGGGTGTACCGCTGTCGATGAACGACACTGTGACCGACAGCGGATCGGCGCTGCCGTCCGCGGTAACGGTGATCATGCCCGTATCGGGCGCGTACGCGTAGCTCGCGACGTTGACAAAGATCTCTTCGGTACAGACCTTCAACTGAAAAAGCTCCTTTTTCCCAAAACCGAGCTCCTCAGAGAAGCCAAGGACAAAGTCGAGCACCTCGGTCAGCCTTGCCTTTTCGGCAGGTATCTCTAAGCGCTTCATTTTACATCGATGATATCCACAAAGCCTGTTACTTCAAAGATGTTCTTGACCTCATCGTTCGCGTTGATGACACACATGTCGCCGTTTTCCTGCATGACCTCGGCGGCGCCGAACAGCGCGCGCAGACCGGCGCTGGAGATGTAGTTCATATTTTGCGCGTCGATCACCAGCGAGGTGATCCCGTCAAGACAGGTCTCAAATTCCTTTTCCAGTTCGGGAGCGGTGTTGGTGTTCAGTTCTCCTTCGATGGCAACCGTGAGCTTGGTGCCTTCCTGTGTTTTTGTGATCGTCATCAGATGATTCCTCCTAAAATGATTAAAATTTGTTCATTCATAAACAAAATATATAATATCATATAAAGTGACCCTTTGCAACACTTGAAATCTGTGATTTTTCAAAAACTGTCAGAAAATTTATCATCGCAAAAACGGCGCGGCGTATGATATTGACAACAACGCCGCAGGATTTCTCCGCGTCATTGCGCTCAAAGATTACCGCAACAACGCTCCCTTCATGGTTGTCATGCTTTTATTATTTTTAAGGGGAGCGTCACACTGTCAGCCCAAAGCGGCGCTTTCACCCTTTATGACGACACGTTACCACCTAAAATGAGCAAACTCGAGCAAACGCCCGTTAATCCGCTTGTACATTATATATAAAATATTTCAACATCTTTTAGAACAAGTCACAAATCGTAGTTTTCGTGATAATAAATGATTGAATTTGCTTGACTTTGATTGAGCTGGTGGTATAATTCAATCAGAGAGGTGAGACAGATGCTGACCGAGGAAAGATATCAGAGGATCCTACAGATTTTGGACGACCGCAACGCGGTCACCGTAGCGGAACTTTCCCGACAGCTGAACATCTCCGAATCCACGATCCGCCGTGATCTCAACGCGCTCGCCGAGATGGGCAAGCTCAATAAGGTTTTCGGCGGCGCTACCGCCTTGACGCGCAGCTCCGGTATCTTTGAAACGGACGTCGCGAACCGCATGAACACCATGGGGGAGGAGAAGACGGCGATCGCGCAGTATGCCGCGACCCTGATCCATGACGACGACTTTGTGTTCATCGACGCCGGCACCACCACCGCGCGGCTGATCGACTTTATCGAAAACAACAAGGCGACCTATGTGACCAACGGCATCATCCACGCCCAAAAGCTCACCAATAAGGGCTTTGAGACCTATATCATCGGCGGCAGGATCAAGCCGCTGACCGAGGCTGTCGTCGGCACTAACGGCATCAAGAGCCTTGAAGGCATGAATTTTACCAAAGCGTTCATGGGCACCAACGGTATTGATATCAACGCCGGCTTCACCACCCCCGATATCGATGAAGCCCGCCTCAAGGAAGCGGCGGTGCACAACAGCTACATGACCTTTGTCCTCGCGGATCACACCAAATTCCGCAAGGTGTGCGCCGTGACCTTTGCTCCGTTAAGAGTCGGATGCATCATCACCGATGCCTGTCCGGATAACAAATACAGTGAGATCACCATCGTCAAGGAGGTAAAGAAATGATTTATACCGTAACGCTCAGTCCGTCGATCGACTATATCGTGCGTTTGTCGAGCATGCGATCCAACACCACCAACCGTACCGACAGCGAAGAGTTCTATTTCGGCGGCAAGGGCATCAACGTGTCCCAGGTGTTGGCTGAGCTGGATTTAGACAGCACCGCGTTCGGATTCTTAGCGGGTTTCACCGGTGAAGCGATCGAAAAAGGCTTGCGTAACGATCGCATCCACACCGATTTCATCCATCTGAACGAGGGTTTCACTCGTATCAACATCAAGGTCAAGGCGGGCGGCGAGACCGAGATCAACGGTCAGGGCCCCGACATCCCCGACTCAGCCCTTGAACAGCTGATGCAAAAGCTCGACCAAATCAAGGACGGCGATACCTTAGTCCTCGCAGGCAGTATCCCCAAGACCTGCCCCGACGATATCTATGAGCGGATGCTCGAGCGCGTCAAGGATAAAAAAATCATGATTGCCGTTGACGCGACCCGTCAGCTGCTGGTCAACTCGCTGAGCAAGCACCCCTTCCTGATCAAGCCCAACCGCTTGGAGCTCTCCGAGATCTTCCATGCGGAAGTAGAGACCGCCGCCGACGTCGAGAAGTACGCCGGCAAGCTCCAGGAGATGGGCGCGCGCAACGTTATCGTTTCTCTCGGACGCCAGGGTGCTTTCCTGCTGGATGAGACAGGCGCGACACATACCTGTGGCGTATTAAAGCAGCCGGTCATCAACACCGTCGGCGCGGGCGACAGCATGGTAGCAGGCTTCATCGCCGGCTACCTTAAGACAGGCGATTACGGCTACGCGCTCAAGCTCGGCTCCGCCTGCGGCAACGCGACGTCGTTCCTGCCGGGTCTGGCAACAAGAGCGAAGATCGACGAGGTCTTTGCCCAGCTCAAATAAATCTTTATCAATCGTCATTGCGAAGCGCCAAGCCTCCCTTTCCTAAGGGAGGTGCCCGAAGGGCGGAGGGTTGCTTCAAATGAATCGTCATTGCGAGGGCTCAACACGCGTGTCAGCCCGTGGCAATCTCAACTGCTTGATTGTCATCAAGAGAAAGGGACGCGCGCGTCCAATCTCAACCTATTGATTGTCATTGCGAACCCGAAAGGGTGTGGCAATCTCAACCGAATTCAGGTAATTATTGTCATTCATCACGGAAATTTTGAGTGGCACTGATAACGACATAAATCTCAAAATAAAATGAAAGGAGAGTTTTTATGCGAATCACAGATTTGTTGAAAGCTGACGCGATCCAGCTGGGCGCGAAGGTTTCATCAAAAAGCGCGGCGATCGACACGCTGGTTGCTCTGCACGAAAAGAGCGGCAACTTAAAGGACGCCGCCGCGTACAAGGAAGGTATTCTTAAGCGTGAACAGATGGGCACCACCGCCATCGGTATGGAGGTAGCGATCCCTCACGCGAAGAGCGAGGCTGTCAAGGCTCCGGCTCTGGCGGCGATCACCGTCCCGGACGGCGTCGATTATGAGTCCCCCGACGGCGCTCCCTGTAAGCTGATCTTCATGATCGCGGCTACCATGGACGGTGATGTTCACCTGGAGGTGCTCGCCCGACTCATGCAGATGCTGATGCACGAGGATTTCACCGCTAAGCTCAAGGCGGCAAAATCTCCCAAGGAGTTCCTCGATATCATCGACAAGCAGGAAGCGGCTCAGTTCCCCGAGGAGGCGGCTGCTCCCGCGGCGGCAAAGAAAGACGGCTATCAGGTCCTCGCCGTCACCGCATGCCCCACCGGTATCGCGCATACCTATATGGCGGCGGAAGCCCTGCAGAAGGCAGGCGACGAGATGGGTATCTCCATCAAGGTCGAGACCAACGGCTCCGGCGGCGCGAAGAATGTGCTGACCGCTGATGAGATCGCCAACTGCGACGGTATCATCATCGCGGCTGACAAGAGCGTTGAGACCGCTCGCTTTGACGGCAAGCCCGTCTATTCCACCAAGGTTGCTGACGGCATCCATAAGCCGCAGGAACTGATCAACAAGATCGTCAACAAGGAAGTTCCCGTATTCCACAGCGACAAAAAGGCTGAGGGCGGTTCCTCCTCCGTCGGCGATGAGAGCTTCGGCAGAAAACTCTATAAGCACCTGATGAACGGTGTTTCCCATATGCTTCCGTTCGTTGTCGCGGGCGGTATCTTTATCGCGATCGCGTTCCTGATCGACGCGCTCTCCGGCGCTCCGCAGGACGGCAACTTCGGTTCGGCTACTCCCGTGGCGGCTTGGTTCAAGACCATCGGCGGCGTAGCGTTCGGCTTCATGCTCCCGATCCTCGCGGGCTTTATCGGAAAGTCCATCGCTGACCGTCCCGGTCTGCTCGTCGGTTTCGTCGGCGGTTCGCTGGCGGCTACCGGTTCCACCTTCGCTGCTCCCGGCGGCGACGGCACCGCTGTATCCGGCTTCCTCGGCGCTCTGCTCGCAGGCTTCCTCGCAGGCTGGCTGATGAAGATGATCGAAAAGGCTTGCGACCATCTGCCGCGTGCGCTGGAAGGTATCAAGCCCGTACTGATCTATCCGCTTGCGGGTCTGGGTATCGTCGGCGTCATGATGTGCGCCGTCAACCCGATCGTCGGCTGGCTCAACGGCAAGCTGACTGAGGGCGTATCCGCTATGGCTCAGAATCCCGCGCTCATCGTTCCCGTATGCGCGCTGCTCGCCGGTATGATGGCGATCGACATGGGCGGCCCCTTCAACAAGGCTGCTTACGTCACCGCTACCGGTCTGCTGGCTTCCGGTGCGATCGGCACCAACGAAGGCCCCTTCATGATCATGGCTGCCGTTATGATCGGCGGTATGGTTCCCCCGATCGCGATCGCGCTGTCCACCACCTTCTTCAAGAAGAAATGGACTGCTGAAGAGAGAAAGAACGGCCCCGTCAACTACATCATGGGTCTTAGCTTCATCACCGAGGGCGCGATCCCTTACGCTGCGGGTCATCCGTGGCCGGTCATCCCCGCTTGCATCGTTGGTTCCGCTGTCGCAGGCGCGCTGTCCGCTCTGTTCGGCTGCACCCTGATGGCTCCTCACGGCGGTATCTTCGTACTGCCCACCATCGGCAAGCCCCTCATGTACTTCCTCGCTCTGGTCATCGGTGCGGTAGCAGGCGGTCTGCTCCTCTCCATCCTCAAGAAACCCGTAGAAGAATAATCAATTGCAACTATCGGTATACGGAGGGGGCGACCCCTCTGTATGCCTGACCCATAAAGGAGAACAATTATGGTATCGAAAAAAGTCACAATCGTCAACGCGCAGGGCTTCCATATGCGCCCCGCCAATGTATTTGCCGCCGCGATGATGAAGCATCCGTGCGACGTAACGCTCAGAGTCAACGGTAAAGACGTCAACGCGAAGAGCCTGATGAATATCATCGCTGCCTGCATCAAGTGCGGCAACGAAGTCGAAGTTATCTGCAACGGCGCTGATGAAGACGCAGCACTGGCTGAAGCAGTCGAGATGATCGAGAGCGGCTTCGGCGAATAAGATTTGAATTATTTGTCATTGCGAGGACGCGCGCGTCTTTTTCCGTCATAATTTCAATCGTTGATCGGATGGATGCATGCGCCTCGCAATATTTATTTAAACTTGTCATTGCGAGAAAAAGACGCACGCGTCCAATCTCAACCAATTATAATAAAGAGGTGATTATGATGATGAAAGGATTAGGCGTTTCCGATGGCTACGGTATCGGCAGAGTGATGCTGATACTCGACCAGAAGCTGGATTATACGCCTCGTGAAATAGCCGACGTAGACGCTGAGATCGCGCGTTTCCATGACGCGATCGATCAGTTTACCAAGAACACCCTCGAACAGGCTGACGCCGTCCGCAAATCCACCGGCGATAAGGAAGCCGAGATCTTAGAGGGTCATATCGCGATCATCGCCGATCCCTTTATGAAGGGCGAGATCGAGAACCTGATCAAGGCGCACCAGTGCGCTGAGGCGGCAGTCGAGCAGATCTGCCAGATGTTCATCGATATGTTCACGGCGACGGGTGACGATCTGACCATGCAGCGTGCCGCCGACGTCAAGGATATCCGCGACAGCCTGCTCGCGATCCTCCTCGGCGTGCAGGAGGTCAAGATCAGCGACGCGCCCGAGGGCACCGTGCTGGTCGTTCGCGAGCTGACCCCCTCGATGACCGCCGGCATCAAGAAGGAGAACATCGTCGGTATCATCGCTGAGACCGGCTCCCAGACCTCTCATTCCGCAATCTTAGCGCGCGCGATGGAGATCCCCGCCGTGCTCAGCGTACCGAACGCGCTCAGCCAGCTCAGCTCCGGCGAGCAGATCATCGTCGACGGCTTTACCGGCGACGTCGTCACCGCTCCCGCTCAGGATACCTTGGACGAGTATGTCGCCAAGCGCGATACCTTCCTCAGAGAGAAGCGTGAGCTCGAGCTCTATCGCGGCAAGCCCACCGTATCCGCGTCGGGCGAAGAATATGAGCTGTGCTGCAATATCGGCACCCCCAAGGACGCCGCCAAGGCGATGGAAAAGGACGGCGAGGGCGTCGGACTCTTCCGTACCGAATTCCTGTTCATGGATCGTACCGCTCTGCCTACCGAGGACGAGCAGTTTGACGCATACAAGACAGCCGCCGTCGTGCTCAAGGGCAAGCCCCTCATCATCCGCACACTGGATATCGGCGGCGATAAAGAGATCCCGTATCTGGGTCTCGAAAAAGAAGAGAACCCCTTCATGGGCTTCCGCGCGATCCGTTATTGCCTGAAGCACCGCGATATGTTCAAGTCGCAGATCAAGGCGATCCTGCGCGCGTCCGCGTTCGGCGACGTCCGCATCATGTTCCCGCTGATCACCGCTGTTGAGGAGCTGCGCGAGGGCAAGGCGCTGGTGGAAGAAGCAAAATCCGACCTGCGTGCTTCCGGCATCGAATTCAACGAGAATATCCCCGTCGGCGTGATGACCGAGACCTCCGCCTCCGGCGTGATCGCCGATCTCTTGGCGAAGGAAGCGGACTTCTTCTCCATCGGCACCAACGACCTGACCGGTTACACCATGGCGTGTGACCGCGGCAACTCCGACGTCGGCTACCTCTATTCTCCGTTCCAGCCCTCGGTATTACGTTTGATCAAGAGTATTATCGAAAACGGCGTGAAAGCCGGTATCCCTGTCGGCATGTGCGGCGAGGCTGCCGCCAACCCGATGATGGTACCGCTGCTGATCAGCTTCGGCTTGACCGAATTCTCCGTCTCCGCTGTGTCCGTCCTCAAGGTGCGCAAGTGCATCGCCAACTGGACGAAGGACGAGGCAGACAAGGTCGCCGAAAAGGTCATGGCTATGGCGACCGAAAAAGAGATCACGGATTATCTCAAAACCGTTATTTGATTTCGTTGCAAGGCTTTGTGATGCATATCAACATAACAATCTGAATCAACAAAAGGCGCAGGAACCCTGCGCCTTTATTGTTGCAGTAAAAATCGTAGGGCGGGGGCTTGACACGCGTGTCCGATGTACCGACTATCTCATTTGTAAGACAAACTGAAAATTGAAGACTGAAAACTGAATAATGAATAATAAACAGCACCCCGATCATTCAATGCTTGGAGTGCTGCTGCGTAGGGGAGGGGCTCGCTCTCCTCCCGTCACCTTTCCGTCAAACGTCATCCAAATGCGAAGCATAGCATTCCCTCCGTAGGGTACGGCGCTTGCGACGTACCGCACGTTTGGTCACGCACTCACCCAAGCGCAAAGCAAATGCCTGTTTCCGTAGGAATGACCATTGGACACGCGTGTCCGACCACCTCATTTTTGCACAAAAAACGCCGTATAATTTTTCTGAAATCCCATAGAGTAACAATAGACAACACGCCGCAAATGTATTATACTGAACGTAGGATGAGCGGGATCGCTTTATACTAAGTAGCAATAAAACACTTTAATATCTATTGCGGAGAATTTCGCATAACTGCGTTGTCGTCGTCGTTCGCTGTACTCGCTTAGAGCGGTCAGGTGTGACCGCTCTCGTGCTCGCAATGCGGCTCCTCCTCTCCCCATAACGCGGGGCGTTGTGGGGACCCCAAGAGTTGACAGGCGCCAGCAGTGACACTAAGCCAATCGCTTCGCTCTTGGAGTGTTGTTGCATGGGTGTTGTTAGCCAAATCAAAGATTTGGACAACACCTCAAGCCTGCCTGCGCCCTCCGCCTTGTTCTGCGAAATTCTCCGCTAATATCTTTTTAAAGCTTTTTATTGCTACTTAGTATTACACCGAAACCAACTCATTATCACCAACGCCCCTCACCCCAAATCCTTACATGAAAGGATGATCCGTATGTCAGATGTCAATTACAAAGACGCGTTGAAGCTGGGCCAAAAGGAAGCCCAGAGCCGCAAGGCGAACGGCGAATCTCCCTCACTGCCCGTGCTGGATGATCTTCTTCCCGAGGACAAGCCCACCACGGTCGTCAACCTCGGTCTGGTGCCCATCCCGATCAAGCAGATCGTCGGCACTAAAACCGGCGGACGCTCCTCCGCTTTTGCGGCGAACTTCATGCCGATCCTCGAAGAGGACAGCGAGTTCGCCACCAAGTGGAAGCATCTGTGCGAGGCGCACATCACCGAGGGTATCCACGACCCGATCAAGGCGTATGAATATAAAAACCGCTTCTATGTCCTTGAGGGCAACAAGCGTGTCAGCGTGCTCAAATTCTTCGGCGCGGATACCATCGAGGGCGTCGTTACCCGTATCCTGCCCGAGCGTGACGGCAGTGATGAGATCGAGCTTTACTACGAGTTCGTTGCGTTCTATCAGTACAGCAAGGTCAACTTCATCGAGTTTTCCAAGCGGGGCAGCTATACCGAACTGCAGACCGTTTTGGGTAAGGAGGTCGACGAGAAGTGGACGATCGACGAACAGCGCACCTTTGCGGCAGCGTATCATAAATTCGACAAGGCGTATACCGCCAGCGGCGGCGAAAAGCTCCCGACCACCTGCGGCGACGCGATGCTCAGTTATCTCAAGATCTACGGCTATGACGAGCTGATCGCCTCCGATGCCGATGAGATCAAGAAGAACCTCGGCAAGATGTGGGAGGACGTCAAGCTCAAGGCTTCCGATGAGCAAATCGAGCTCAAGACCGAGCCGCCCGAGGAAAAATCCCAGCATCAGGGACTGATATCGCGCGTACTCTCTCAGACGCTCTCTCCGCACGCGCTTCAGGTTGCCTTTGTCTATGACGGCACACCCGCTAAATCCGGTTGGGTGCATGAGCACGAGGAGGGTCGCATCTACGTCCAGAAGATCTTTGAGGACAAGATCGATACCGTCACCTATCCCAACGCGCTCGATGGCGATCCCTACGACACCATCGCACAGGCGATCGATGACGGCTGTGAGGTCATCTTCACTACCTCGCCGCGCCTGATCCGCGCGAGTGTCAAGGCGGCGGTCGAGCACCCTGACGTTATCATTATGAACTGCTCACTCAACCTCGGCTCCCGCTATATCGCGACCTACTACGCGCGCATGTATGAGGCAAAGTTCATCCTCGGCGCGGTCGCGGGCTCGCTCTCTCACAGCGGCAAGCTCGGCTATGTCTGCGACTACCCGATCTACGGCCAGATCGCGGGCATCAACGCCTTTGCCATCGGCGCGCAGCTCACCAATCCGCACGCGCGTGTCTACCTTGAATGGTCATCCGTCAAGGGTGCCGACGGCGCGGCAAAAGCGCTCGCCGAGCAGGATATCCACTTCATCTCCTCGCAGGATACCGCTAAGTTCCTCGAGGATGACCGCGACACCTACGGTCTGTCCTGTGTTGTGGATGATCACCGTGAGGTGCTGGTGGATTCCGTTTGGTGCTGGGGCAAATACTACGAAGAGATCCTCAACCGTATTTTTGATAAATCCTTGCAGGCGGAGTACAACAAGACCGATAAGGCGCTCAACTACTATTGGGGCATGGCGACCGGCGTGGTCGATGTGTGGTGCAGTGAAACGCTGAAAGCACCCTCCCGCAAGCTGGTCGACTTCCTCAAGGAGAGCATCCGCCAGAATATCTGTATTCCGTTTTTGACCCCGCTCACGACCCAATCGGGCGAGGTGATCGGGGAAGATCAAAAGTCCCTTACCCTCGAGCAGATCATCAACATGGATTATCTGGTGGATAACGTCATCGGCGAGATCCCGAAGTACGATGAATTAAGCCCCATGGGCAAGGCGACGGTCGATACCGCCGGCATCGATAAATCGCAGAACGATATCGTCAAGGAGGCTGAGAAGAAGCCCTCCGACGAGAAAACGGCAGACGATAAAAACACGGATGAAAAGGTCGGTGATGACGCACAAGGCGCTGAGAAAGCTGGTGATGAGCAATGAGGATCTTAGCGGTCGCGGATGAGGAGTCAAAATCGCTCTACGACTATTACCGCCCGGGCAAGCTCGACGGCTATGACCTGATCCTCGCCTGCGGCGACTTAAGCGTAGAGTACCTTGAATTTCTCGTGACCATGGCGGATTGTCCGCTCGTGTTTGTCCACGGCAATCACGACGAAAAGCACAAGCGCCTGCCCACCGGCTGTATCTGCGCGGACGATAAGATCGTGGTAGCGGGCGGATTGCGCATCCTCGGACTCAGCGGCTCCTACAAGTACCGCGACGGAAAATACATGTTCACCGAAAAGCAGATGAAGCGCCGCATCCGCAGGCGGTGGCTGTCCCTTTGGCTACACGGCGGCTTTGACGTGCTGCTCACCCATGCGCCCGCGCGCCATCTCAACGACCTTGAGACGATCCCGCACAGGGGCTTTGAGTGCTTCAACACCTTGCTCGATAAATATCAGCCGCGTCTGTTCACTCACGGCCATGTGCACCTGTCCTACAACCATCGCATCCCGCAAAAATGTCAGCACGGCAACACCACTGTGATCAACGCCTACGAATCCTGCGTGATCGATCTGGAGGATACATAATGAACGCCACCCGCCGCAGCATGAGCTGTAGCAGGTGGCATTTTTGTTATCCGTGTTTGTGATACGACACATATTGTGAGATCGGCTTGTCCTCAGCGGCATAGAACCCCGCCCTCGCCGTCGAGAGCAGTCTGCCGCTTTTCACCGTCAGCAGCACGCCGTATTCCTTCATCGGGTCGATCGTCGTACACAGTGAGCACCGCGTCGTGTCGGAGGATCGCTTGACCCTCTCTACGACCGAGCCGCCCTGTATCAGGAACAGCTCATAGGAGGATTGCGCGCCGTCGCTCAGCCGCCATGATATGTCAAGCTGTTTCATGTCGGTCTTGTTGATGATGAGTTCCCTGATCGTCATATTGATCCTCCATATATTGAAATGTCGTAGGAAGGCGCGTTTGTACAGCCTTTCCCTCCGGGGGCGGGCGATCTGCCGTATCAGTCAAATCGGTCGGCTGAGGGGACAGCTTGTCCCGAAAACGGTCTCAGCAAAGAGTCGGTAACTGTAGGGTGACAGGAATAATCCGAACCGTGGTTTTGACGGGCATATTTCCGCCTGCCCATTGTTAAAATCCTCGCGAACCCGTCAGGGTTCGCTGTGGTTTTGCCGCGGTCAGACAAAAATCTGCTCCGTCAAAACTCCGAAGGACTGAAAATGAGCAAGATTTCGAGCAAGTTTCGGTGCAGAAAGTGCAGGCAGGCTGGCGCCTGCCAAGATCGATAAGCCGAAAATTGCCGAAATATTGCCATTTTCAGCAGGTTCGGATTATTCCTGTCACCCTATCCCTTTTATCCATTATACCCCATCCCATAGGCACAATTTGTCGATATTTCAAAAAAACCGTAATTTATATTTAAAAATTGCGTGCAATATTTACAATGATATGGTATACTGGAATTGATCCAATCAAATGCCGCGCCAAACGGCATGATTTTCAAAGCTTTGGGGTGATCTGAATGAAAAAAGATTTTGAGTTCATCAAGGATGTACTGACAAACAAACATCAACCGCCGCAGGATACGGACAAGGCCGCCAAGGAGAAAGCGCCTGTCGAATCAAAGGCCGAGGAATCGGCACCCGCCGAAAAGGCGCCCGAGGATGTCGCGCCTGCACCGGAAGTGCCCGCGGATCCCGCGCCGGAGAAAGACGCTCCCGCTGAGGAAGTACCTACAGAACAAACACCTGCGGGCGCTGTATCCACGGATACGGATGAATCTCCTAAAGAGAGTGCTTCCGAAAAATCCGCACCTACGGACGGCGTATCCACAGAACAAACATCCACGGATGCGGATGCCGGTCAATCGAAATCAAAAACCAAGCCGCTGATCATCACGGCGGCAGCCGTCTTGATCGTCGCGCTCATCGTCGGCATTATCATCGGCGTGATCGCCAACGCCAATCAGCTCAAAGCGGTCGACCTGCCCGGCAATCTCAAGCTCAGACAGTTTGAGACGCGCGACCAGGTGACCGAGGAGCTCACCCGCCTCCAGAAGCAGAACAATCAGGAGGTGCAGAAGGTGTATGACGACACCGTGGGTCAATATGCCGCTGACGCCGGACTCTCCGAAGAGGTCGAAGCCGCTCTGCCCAATATCGCGGGCGTCGGCGAAGAACTCCTCGAAGCCTTCAGCGATACCTTCAAGCAGGTCGCGGGCGTTGACGAAGCGGATACCGTCAAGACCGACGGCAAGTACATCTATTGCATCGACAGCGACTATACCGACCGTGACGTCGTCGAGATCTTCAAGGCGAATGGTAAGGATACCGAAAAGGCGGTCCGTATCGATGTATTTGAAGAAGACCCCGTCGCCACACCGGATTCCGCCGCAAAAAAGGATGAGACCGAACGGTGGGATTATTACGCCGCCTACCGCAGCATCAACGATATCTATATCAAGGATAACCGCCTGATCGTCATCGGCTCCGACTCTACGCCGCGCAACGGCAGTACCGCCACAAGAACCGTCACAAAGATCTATGACGTCAGCGACATGGACCATATCACCCTGCTCGATACCTTTAACCAGAGCGGTAAAAGCAAATCGACCCGCATGATCGACGACACGCTCTATCTGGTCAGCTCCTACACACCCTTCGACAGTACGAGCCTGCCCATCTGCGGCAGGGGAGAATCCCCCGATGAGCTGCCCGCCGACAGCATCTTTACCCTGCAGGACAACAAATCGGAGCGCTTCATCGTGCTCAGCGCCGTCAATACCCGTGACGCCAAGGCGCAGGCTGAGTCAAAGGCGATCCTCGGCGAAGTCAAGGACGTCTATTGCAATCAGGAGAGCATGTATATCTATGCCGATTACGGCGAGAAGAAAAAGCAATCCTTCCTCTTCGGTTTATTCAATTCCGAGGTCGCGCAAAAATCCCAGATCCTCAAGGTCGGGCTGAAGGACGGCTTCAACTTCGTCGCCTATACCAACCTCGACGGCGTGATCGACAGTTCGTATTCCCTCGATGAATACGACGGCAACCTGCGTGTCGCGACAACGTTATCAAACGGTGACAACGATGCCGGTAATCTGTACGTGCTCGATCACGAGCTGACTACGATCGGCTCGCTGCATAACTTCGCGCCGGATCAGTACCTCGCGGCGATCCGCTATGTCGGCAATACCGCGTATGTCGTCGCTTACGATATAGTCAGCCCGCTCTTTACGATCGATCTGAGCACTCCCGAGCAGCCCAAGGTCATGGGCGCGGCAGAGATCAGCGGCTTTTCCGGCATGCTTGTGCCCGTCGACGACCACACCCTTCTCGGATTGGGCTATGAGAGCCTGGGCGTCGGCGACCTGATGTCGGAGGACGCCGTCAAGGACGGCTTCAAGCTCGTGCTGTTCGACGTGACCGATCCCTCCAATCCCATGATTATCGACGCGATGGTGTATGAGAATTGCAGCTCCGCCGTGCAGACCAACCCCAAGGCACTGGTCTACAACCCCGACCGGGGCGATTATGTCATCCCGCTCAACGAGGAGTATTGGGGTGAGATCGACACCGAAAAGGGTGAGTATGTGGAGAGTGAAGACAACCGCGGCGGCATGCTCGACTTCAAGGTCGAAAAAGGCAGACTTAAAGAGGTCGATCACCACGAAACGGAACACACTTCGATCGAACGCTGCGCCTATGTCGGCGACACGGTCTATATGACCTACCGCGACAAGGACGACGCGATTCAGATCGAAACAGCAGCATATAAATAATGATGGATAAGGATCGTACGGCGAGGAATTGCTGCCGACGTTCTCAACCGGATCTATCGTCATTGCGAGGCGCGGGCGTTCATCCCGCGGTGTGGCAATCTCAACTGATAACAAAAGCCGTAACGACTGAAATCGTTACGGCTTTTTATCATTGCCATTGGGAAGAAAACCCCTACAAATCCACTGTAACGTCTATCGTAGGGGAGGGGTGCTCCCCGTTGGGGAGACGTCACGAAGTGACAGTGGGGGAGGCGTCTCCGCCGAGGAATGCTCCTCCCGAAACGTCTGTCAAGATGACGTTATAATGCGAAGCAAATCAATTCCTCCGTATGGATGTTCCTCAGCCGGAGACGGCACCCCTCTGTCGCTATGCGACACCTCCCCTTAGGGGAGATCACATTGGTCATCCGCAGAATGACGGGCGTTTCCGTTATCGAAAACGCGAGATAGAAAACACACGTTTCAGCCCCGTGGTACGTCGACAAGCGCCGTACCCTACAAAACGCACATCTCTTCACCCGACGCAGAGCAAATCTAACCCCCTACCGCGGGAGCACCACAGTGGCGCTTAGCCAATCGCGGATGAATCCGCTCTTGGAGCGCTGTTGCATGGGAGTTGTGAACCAAATCATAGATTTGGACAACTCCTCAAAGCCGCTCCCCTACAAATCCACTGTAACGCCTCTTGTAGGGGAGAAACTAGGACACACGTGTCCTCACCCGAACTTGATCCGCATGAACACCGTCCGGATGATCATGCTGACGAGGATCATCGCGATCCCCGACACGAGCTTTGCGGCGTACACATTCATTCCGACTGCCATCAATCCCGCCATCAAACCGATGTCACACAGCAAAACGATCCCCGAGGTGACGAGGTATCGTCCGACAGGGGGCTTCTCCGCAAACGGTACGACCTTGTTCAGCCCGAACTTTAACAGAATGGTGAACAGCCGCGAGAGTACGCACGCCGCCATCCATGCGCCGCCGAAATTGACGATCAATACAAACAGCAGCAGCCCTGCCAACCCCGCGTTGATCGAGGGGAGCTTGTAGCGGAAAAATTCCTTGTTCAGTGACACGGTGTCCTGCAGCGGCCGAAAATGGCTTGCCGCGTTGTTGTCAAAGTACACGGTCTGTATATCGACCTCGATGATGTCGGCGTCTGCCGCGTCGAGGATCATGTCGATCTCATACTCGTAGCGGTGACCGGGCAAAGTAAGAAAGCGGGGGAAGAGCATGTCGGAAAACGCGCGCAGCCCGGTCTGGGTCTCATAGATCCTCCTGCCGGTGGTCATTCGGTACAGCACGCGGGTGATTCCGTTTCCGATACGGCTTTTGATAGGGGAGGAGCGGTCGAGGAGCCGCTTGCCGAGGATCAGGCTGTCGGGGTGCTCTGACGCGGTATCGCTGACCTTGACGATGTCCTCGACCCGGTGCTGACCGTCCGCGTCGGCAGTGACTACGATGTACGGTGCTTTGAACTGTTCTTCGATATACCGCATCCCGTATTTGAGCGCCTCACCCTTACCGCGGTTCGGCGCATAGCGCTTCACAGTCGCATACTGCCGTGCTGCCGTGAAGATATCGTCGTATGCCGAGCCGCTGCCGTCGTCGATGACAACGACCGCAAAGCCGAGCGTATCCAATTTCCGGATCATTTCCGTCATCCTGTTTTCGGGACAGTAAGCCGGTATCAGCGCAATCTTCTGCAAGTTTTCACCCCTTCTTCTTAACTTAATCATTTAAAATACAGCATATCACGGATCGCGTTGTTTCGCAAGGGGGAAAGGCGAAGATCGCGCCGTATTCTGTTGATAAAACAAACAGCCGGCGGATCGGTTTGTCGATCCACCGGCTGTTTGCGAGAAAAATATTGCTATGCACGCGATTGTTGCGGAATACTCACTTTTACGACCGTGCCGCCGCCCTCGCGGGGTGCGATGGTCATTTCGCCCTTACACATCATCTTCAACCGCTGTCGAATGTTCGAGAGGGCAATATGCGGCTCGTTGTCATCGGCGGGCTGATAGTCAAGACCGTTGTTTTCCACGATGATCTCGCTGTCCGTATCTGTTTGCTGTGTTCTCACATAGATGCGCAGAGGGTCGCCGTTCGGATCCAAACAATGCTTGACGGCGTTTTCCACCAGCGGCTGCAACGTCAGCGGCGGTACACTGAAGTTGACATGCGGCGTGTCATACTCGACATAGAGCATGTCCTCGTGCTGTGCCTGTTCCACGGCGAGATACGCGCGGGTGTGCTTGAGCTCATCCTTGAACGGCACCAGCTCCTCGCCGGCGATCGCGGTAAAGTTCTTACGCAGGTAGGTGGTGAAGTCCAGCGTGACCTGCTGTGCCTTGTCCGCATCCTGCTTACACAGGTAGTAGATGCTCATCATCGTGTTATAGATGAAATGCGGGCGCATTTGCAGCACCATAACGCCGGCGCGCTGACGGGCGATCTCACGCTCCTGTTCGGCGATCTCGCGCTGTTGATGAAAGACGCGCTGGATGTGATCCGATACGATCAGGGAGTACATCGACAGCGCGCAGATGCCTACCCCTAGGAACAGGGTCAGCTCGATATCGACGTATGCATGGATGATGATGAAGACCGTCATCGGCAGCAGATAGATCAGAAAAGCAACGAAATAACGCTTTGACAGCTTCTTGCGGCGGCGGATCAAGCCCACAATATTCACGAGCATGATGAGCGCCAGCAGGATCACGATCAACGGAAACCATTTGGTACGAATAAATGTATTCTCCTCGGTTACGACAAAGAAGAAATCCGTGAACATGCCGATCCCCAGCACGACGACATAGACGCCCCACAGGGTGATGACCGCACGCAGCAACTTACTGTCTAAGAGCTTTTCTTTACAGCTGTGCAACAGCAGGAACGTCGGTATCGGCATCAAAACGGATATCAACAGGGACTCGATATAGCAGGAGATCTTTTCCACCTGCGCAAAGCCGGGCTTTCCGTAAAAGAACGTGGAGACAAAGCAGGAGCATACACACACCGTCAAAAGCGAAAAGAAGGTGATAAAATAGTTCTTGCTCCATCGGTCGGGCGTAGGCACGACGATCGCGTATACGAGCGCTATCAGCATCAACGCCAGCATCGCGCTGCCCGCGCAGTATCCGATGATGATTGTCGTATTCATGCGTCCACCCCTCCCGACGGAAACGGATAGCGCAGCTTTTTGAGCTGTTCACGCACACCCTCGGCGGTGATCGGCTTGAGCATAAAACCGCTCGCGCCGGTCTCCCACGCGTCAATGGCATAGGAAGGATACGCCGTCAGGAACACCACATTGGTGCGGGGATTGATCCCGAGCAGATCGCGGCAGACGTCCAGTCCGCTGATGCTGCCCATCTCGATATCCAGAAACGCGAGTGCGACACGCTCCTTTTTGGCGTATTCGATCGCCTCCATCGGCTTGGTAAATCCCGTCACCGTGGCATGCGGCATGACCTCCTCGAGGATCGGCATACCGCCGTTGAGGATGATCCTGTTATCGTCCACCATGATGACGCGGGGCGGGGTGTCACTCTCCGCCGCGGCGTTAAACAGGATATTGATATCGACGCCCAGCGCCTTGGAGAGCCGCAGAAGCATGGCGGCGTCCGGCAGGCGGGAACCGTTCTCCCAGCGGTTGACTGAGGTGCGGGTGACAAACAGCCGCTCTGCCAACTCGCGCTGAGAGAGTCCTTTTTCCGTTCTGATTTTTTTCAAGGTTTCTGCAAAAAGCTTGCTCATGCTGGATAGCTCCCGATCAATGATGAATCTATGGCCTATCTATAGTTTACATAATTTATCGGATAAACGCAAGGTCGTATGGCAAAACAGGGGGTGACTTTCTGGTACTTCCCCTTGCAAAATCGGCGATGATGCGAAATAATGAAAGGGGTAATTTGAAACAGAAACCTTTTAGACAAGCGCCATCCGGAGGGAGTGATCACGGTATGGTTAGCTTTTATACTGTATTGATCGCGCTCTGCTGGATGGCGATGGGCGTTCTGTGTGTGTTGGTACACGAAAACAGCTGGATCCCCAAAAAGGATAAGCACCGCTTTTACCTGACCTACGGGATCATCGCGTTGTCCGCCTTGGCGGAATGGCTCGGGGTCCAGTTCAGCGGGAACAAGGATATCCCCGTGTGGCTGCTGCTGACGGTCAAATGCTGTGATTATATCCTCACGCCCATGGCGGGCGGAGCGGTCGTCGCGCAAATGAAGCTGCGCAACCGCTGGTACAAGGCACTGATGATCGTCCTCGTGTGTAACGCGGTTTTCCAGATCATCGGCTGCTTCAACGGCTGGATGGTCGTCGTCGATGATCAGCATCGCTATTCACACGGCCCTTTATACGGGGTTTATGTCGCAATCTATCTGATCGTGATCGTACTGACGGCGATTGAGTTTTTGCTCTTCAGCCTGTCCTACCGCAAACAAAACAGAACGTCCCTGATCTCCGTATTCGTGCTGCTGCTCATTGGCATCGGCTTGCAGGAGATCCTCGGCGCGGAATACAGAACAGCCTATATTGCCATGACCATCGGTGTGGCGCTGATGTTTATCCACTACGCGGAATTTTACAAGATGGAGGCGGATGAACAGCTCAAGAAACAGCGTAATCAGCTGATGGAGGATGTGCTGTCCGGCGTATTCAGCCGCTATGCCTACACCAAGGATATCGAGCGCTACAGCCAAATGACCGCCCTGCCCGATGACTTTACCGTCTTTGTCTTTGATATCAACGGACTCAAGACGGTCAACGACACCATCGGGCATGACGCGGGGGATGAGCTGATCATCGGTGCCGCCCGCTGTATCGAGAGGGTCGTCTCCGACGCCGGTCGATGCTACAGGACAGGCGGCGATGAATTCGTTGTGATGACCCATATGAGCAGGGAAGAGGCGCAGGAGCTCCTCGACCGTCTGGAAGAGGAAACAAAGCGCTGGTCAGAGCGCAAGCCGCGCTCACGCTGAGCATCGCGCCCGGATACGTCCGCGCCGAGGATTATCATGACTATACCGTCGAGGAACTCGTCAAAAAGGCGGATCAGGCGATGTACGCCGCCAAAGCCGCCTATTATCTGAACAGGGGATAGGGGGTGACGATCTGTCACCCCCCTTGGATTTGCTCCGATAATACCATAAAATCTATTGACAAAACCCGCAAAAATGAATATAATAGCAGTGTAATTCATATATATGTATTGAAATACTTGCCAAACCTGTGGAAACACAGGGACGGAAAGCTCTGGAGTCTAATACGTTTTTGTAATGACAGTCCGGCCGCAAACTTCGGAATTTGCGCGGGCTCTTTTCTTTGCCCGTGAAAATTTGCTGAGCAGTGAAAGATCCTTACATGTGACGCGGGATCCTCCGCGCTCCTGTGTCAGCGCTTATTGCTCGGTATCATACAGAAACCATTGCCAAACCTGCGGAAACGCAGGGACGGAAAGCTCAGGAGTCTACCGCGTTTTGTCATGACAGTCCGGCTGCGAATCCACAAGATTTTGCACGGGCTGCTTTTTTATGCCTGTGCGACCGATGTACAAGGAGGTACGATTATGAAAAGAATGCTGGTTATGCTCCTCGCGATCATCATGGTCTTCTCGGCGATCCCTGCCGTCGGCGCTTACGCTGCCGAAGCGGAAGTGGCTGAAAAGGCGGCTCCGGAGATGATGGCGAAGGAAAAGGTCTTGGTCACCACCCGTGACATCACCAACGCGTCTATCGCTTGGGTCAAGCAGGCGACCGGTGCTCTCATCTGGGCTCCCGCCGACGATACCCGCAGCGATGACGAGATCATTGCGCAGGCAAAGGCTGCCGACAGCTCGCTGACAGGCGGCACCGACATTTTTGCGGTTATGAAGGGCTTCGGCACTGCCGCGACTCCCAACACCAACGGTTCCAAGGCTTCCGTTAATGTTGCGCTCAAGGACGAGAGCATCATCATGACCATCACCGGTAACTTCAGCCATTTTGACTTTGCGGCAAAGCAGGATCAGCCCGCTGATCCCGCTGATCCCACCGAGCCCGCACAGCCCGCTGAAGAGGGTGAGAAGGCGAACATCAGAATCGACGCGCCTTTGAAGATGGCTGTCGCTTTTGAAGACGGCACCATTTACTACGGCGGCGAGATGAAGGAAGTCATCGTCGGCAAGGAGTATGCGTTCCAGATGTGCTCCGTCAACTGGGAGAGCGGTCAATACGACGGCGCTGATAACGGCCTGACCGGTACTGTAGTTTACAGAATGGAAGTCGTTCATCGGGATGAGTTCAACGAGCTCGCAAAGGCTGCCAAGGAAGATCCCGACAGATACACCGTCAAGGGTATCGATATCATCGATAACGTAGGCAAGAAGATCATCGTCAACATCGACGCTTCCGATACACACCTCGAGACCGACGTCAACAACTTCTTCATGGCTTACAGATTCCATTTCGAAGGTCAGGATTACAACAAGAAGACCGGCATCGACAAGGTCGTCAACACACCTCTCGAGAGCCTGTCCGTCAACCTGCCGCTTGGCTCCACCATCACCTGCAAGGCGTTCAACGGTGACGAGCAGATCGACACCGCCGACGTACTCGTGATGAACAACTCCGGTAAGGGCATCTATGAGGATGAGTACCTCACCAGCGTGAACGATTTCACCTGGGGTCAGGATCAGCTGATCCCCGCAGTCGAGATCGCGCCGGTCATCGAATACGCAAAATAATCCATCTTTCATTAAATATATTGAAAAAGGCGACAGTCCTCGTGATTGCCGCTTTTTTCTTTATCCAACCCTCCGTAAGGCGGGGGCTTTGAGGAATTGTCCAAATCTGTTGAAATGTTTACTGTAGGGGTCGGCGCCTCGACGACCCGAAACCTATCCGATACATGCCGTCCAAACGCGAAGCAGATCAATTCCTCCGTAGGGTACGACGATTTTAGTTAGGAGTGAGGAGTTAGGAGTGAGGAGTTACCAAACGATGCAGCGTCTATTGTAGGGGAGGGGTGCTCCCCGTTGGGGAGACGTCACGAAGTGACAGTGGGGGAGGCGTCTCCGCCGAGGAATGCTCCTCCCGAAACGTATGTCAAGATGATATTATAACGCGAAGCAAATGAAACGCCCTACCGCGGGTCGTCGAGGGCGCCGACCCCTACAAATTCACCGCAACGTCTATCGTAGGGCGGGGGCTTGCTCCCGCCGAAACCCTCCGACAAATCCCACCCATCCGCGAAGCAAATGAAACGCCCTACCGCGGGTCGTCGAGGGCGCCGACCCCTACAAATTCACTGCAACGTCTACTGTAGGGGACGGCGCCTCGACGTCCTGAAACCTATCCGATACATGCCGTCCAAACGCGAAGCAGATCAATCTCTCCGTAGGGTACGGCATTTATGACGTACCGAGAATGCCGCGCGGTTCCGTTATCGCAAACGCGAGATAGAAAACACACGTTTCAGCCCCGTGGACGATCGATGATCGTCCCTACGGAAACATACATCTCCTCAACCGACGCGGTGTGTGATCCAACGCCCTATTGCGGTACGTCGACGAGCGCCGTACCCTACAAAACGCACATATTCTCAACGAACATCCATTTTATCCAACCCCCTGCCGCGGGAGCACCAAGGCGCTCCCCTACAAATCCGCTGATGCGTTTATCTGTAGGGGAGGGGTGCTCCCCGTTGGGGAGACGTCACGAAGTGACAGTGGGGGAGGCGTCTCCGCCGAGGAATGCTCCTCCCGAAAACCATTCCGTCCAACGCCACCTACCGCGAAGCAAATCGATTCTTCCGTAGGGTACGGCATTTATGACGTACCGAGAATGCCGGGCGTTACCATGATCGAAAACGTGAGATAGAAAACACACGTTTCAGCCCCGTGGTACGTCGACAAGCGCCGTACCCTACAAAGCGCACATCTCCTCACCCGACGTACTTCATGATCCAACCCCCTGCCGCGGGAGCAGCAAGCCACTCCCCTACAAATCCGTTGATGCGTTTATCTGTAGGGGAGGGGTGCTCCCCGTTGGGGAGACGTCACGAAGT